>NZ_JAMSHT010000001.1:663333-1326666 GCF_023805295.1 Sphingomicrobium sediminis | reverse complement strand
CATTCTCGCCATTCTCGTGTTGCTGCTATTCGGCCGCAATCGCTTCTCCAACATGATGGGCGATGTCGCCAAGGGCTTGAAAAGCTTCAAGAAAGGCATGGCTGACGAGGATGACAGCAAGCCGCAGCCGCCCAAGCAGATTCCGGGCGACAATCAGACCATCGATGCCGAGGTGACGCGCGACCGCGACCAGGCGTCGAACTAAGCCGCGCCAGCAATGTTCGGCATCGGCACGATCGAATTGCTGGTGGTCGCCATCGCGACCCTGCTCTTCGTCGGCCCCAAACAGCTCCCTGTCGTGATGCGCACGGTCGGCCGCTGGGTCGGCAAGATGCGCGCCTATGTCCGCCACTTCAACGCGGGCATCGACAATATCGTGCGCGAGGCCGAGCTGGAGGAAATGGAAAAGCAGTGGAAGGCGCAGAACGAGGCCATCATGGCCCAGTTCCCCGCCGACCAATATGCCGACGAGATGCTGCCGAAAGAGGCGCGCAAGCCCGCCGATGATGCGGAAAGCGATGCGCCCGATGCCGCGAAAAAGGAGGGCGATTGATGCCGCTCTCCGATATCGATGACACCAAGATGCCGCTGCTCGATCATCTGATCGAACTGAGAAAGCGGCTGGTGTTGGTGGTGGCGGTGCTGGCCGTTGCCTTTTTCGCCTGCTTCTACCTCGCCAAGCCGATCTTCTCGGTCTTGGTCCAGCCCCTGCTCGAGGCAGGCGAGGGCCGTCTCATCTTCACCGACGTCTTCGAAGCCTTTTTCGTCGAGGTGAAGGTGGCCTTGTTCGCGGCGTTGATGATCACCTTCCCGGTGCTGGCGACGCAGTTATGGCGCTTCGTCGCACCTGGCCTCTACGCCAAGGAAAAAAAGGCCTTCCTGCCCTTCCTGATCCTCACGCCCTTCTTTTTCGCAGGCGGTGCCAGCTTTGCCTATTTCGTCGCCATGCCGATCGCATTGGACTTCCTGCTGGGGTTCGAAGGTGAGGTCGGCGGGGTCGAGACCGAAGCCATGCCGGCCATCGGCAATTACCTCTCCTTCTCGACCAAATTCCTGTTCGGCTTCGGGCTGGCCTTCCTGCTACCCATCCTCGTCATGCTCCTGGAGCGTGCAGGGCTGGTGACGCGTGAACAACTGGCTGCGGGCCGACGCTACATGATCGTGGCGGCATTCGCGATCGCGGCCGTCCTGACGCCGCCCGATGCGGTGAGCCAGATCATCCTCGCGGTACCGTTGGTGCTGCTCTACGAATTCGCCATTCTCGCCATCCGCTTCACCCATTGGCGCAGCGCCAAAGAGGGGGCGAAAGATGCGGACGCGACAACCGAAGCCTCGGTGGAAGAGGCCCAGACTGTTTCTACGGAAGCTGGAGACAATTTGGGCCCGGAAACGCCACCGGGGGGGGGGAGGGTTGGCGGTTCCGGGCCCACTTGAGTGGATAGCGAGAGCGGGGGGGCAAAAGGTCACTATCCATGCAATACAACGCCCCTTCTGGAAGTGGGTTCCAGCCTAGCCAAAAAATTTGGGCGATTTGCGACGAACCGTTAGTCGCTTGATTTTTCAGGGAAAACGGGGATTTCCACGCTGTAGTTGCCGAGTTTCTTGTCGAGCGGTGAGCGCAATTGGCGCGACAGGCCTTCGACGATCCGCTCGAACTGCGCCTGTTGCGGCGGCGCATCCTCTCCGCTGACGAGGTCGGCGCTCGCGACCGACAGCCGCGCGGTCAGCTCGCTGGTGCGGCGAAGCCCGATTTCGATCGCTGCATCGCCGCCCGACAGCAAGGCATGCTCGACCACCTCGGTGACGAAGAAGGCAGCCGAGACGGCGGCATCCTGCGTCGTGGCCGCAGCGTCGAGGTCGAGGTCGAAGGCATGGCCCGCATTGCTCGCCGAGGCGCGCAGGCCGGCGGCCAGTTCGGTGAGCAGCGGGCGCAGCTGGATCCCGCGGCTTTCTTCGATCTCGGCAAAGTGGTTGCGGTGGACGACCGCCAGCGCTTCGACCCGCCGCCCGATGCCGGTGTAGGCAGCCTTGGCCTCCTCGCCCTCGACCCCGCGCGAGTGGATGTTGAGCAAGCTGGCGACGACCTGCAGGTTGTTCTTCACGCGGTGGTGGACTTCGCGAACCAGTTTCTTCTGATTGTCGATCGCGGTCCGCAGCTCGTCTTCGCTCTCTTCCATGCGACCGACGGCTGCCATGAAGCTGTTGCCGAGTTCATGGATTTCGCGCGCCGGGCCGAGCCGTTCGGGCAGCGCGAAATCGTCGGTATCGACGTCATATTCGCGCACGGCATGATTGAGACGGCGCAGCGGTCGGATCAGCAGGAAATGGACCAAAACCCAGGAAAGGAGGGCGGCAAAGGCCCACATGATGACCGGCAGGACGAAGCTCAAACGGTCACGATTGGTGAAATCCTGGTAGCTGGTCGCCGCATTCATCTCGAGCCGCTGGCCCGCGATGGGGACATTGAGCTGTTCCGTTGCGATACCGGGGCGGCGTGTCGGCTCGGCTGAGGCAACCGCGAGCCGGCGTTCGCCATCACCGATACTGAATTCATCGATCGATGTCCCGTCTGCCGCGACGGCTTCGAGGATTTCCTGCCGTTGGATTCGACCGGTCGCGGTTGCGCCGGGCACCGCGACCTGGAGGACGATGCCGTCATTTGCAGGGTCGACCCACAAAGCGATCGGATCGCGCGCATCGGCGACGCCGTTGGGCGGTGGCACGGTGGGCAAGTCCCCGCATATCTCGTTGCCATCGGCGTCCGAGATGACGAAGTCACGAGCGACAGCCGGAGCGACCGAAAGAGCTTCGCGTGCTGCCATGCACGGATTGGCTTCCCCCGCAGCGACCGCGCCATAAGCTGCGACGCGCAGTGCGAGTGTGTTGCGGGCGATCAGTGTCTCGGCCGAACGCGCCGCGGCAAACATTTCCGCTTGCGCCTGGCCGCGCAGCGCTTGTCGGCTGTCGTTGAATTCGGCGACCGCGTTCCAGATGATCAGCCCGCCGATCGGAAGCAGCGCGAGCGCGATCGCAACCAGCATCTTGAACGGCGTCGAGATGCGGCCCGCAATCTTGTTGTCGTCAGTGCTCATGCGATGGCCCCCGGGGCCTTAGTCGAGCTTGCCCAGCAGGTCCCGCAATTCGGCAGGAATGTCTTCGCGCAGCGTGTCGTCATAGACCGATTTCAATGCCCTGCTGACCTGTTCGCTTTTGGGGCGTGCGGTCGTGGTGCGGCGCGCTGCGCCGGACTTGGCGTCCGCAGTGCCGCTGTCTTTTTTACCACTCAACCTCACATCCCCTTCGCGCGGATTGTCGCGCGCCATAGTGCAACTCCTGTACGCATCGACTTACTAACCAACGGATCGCGAGAACGTTCACCGTTTACATCGGATGGCGAGAAAGCATCCGCGCTTCTTGTCGTCAAGCGCGTCGATTCCCTCCTGCCCACCGACCTGCGAGAATTATTCGTCGCTGCGGTGTTGGATGGGGAAACCAAACGCGCCCAGCTTTGTTCCACACCAAGAATGGTTGCGGGGAACCCAATGCAATCAGGCCGCGCCGAATGGTCCCGATCCCCCGCATTCGGGCAGGCGCGGTATTGAAACGCTGGCGAAACGGTCCCACTGTTGAAGGGTCGCATCGCCAATCAGGAGTGCAAGTCTATATGTCTCTCGGTCAGGAACTCGCCCCTCATCTGCCTTTCTTGCGCCGCTATGCGCGCGCGCTGACCGGCAGCCAGGTCCATGGCGACAATTTCGTGCGCACGACGCTGGAAACCATCGTTGCCGAACCCGACGAATTCCCGCGCGACCGCGACCCGCGCCTTGGTCTCTACCGGATCTTCCACGCCATCTGGTCGACCGCACATATCGACGATGACAGCGATCCCGGCGCGGTTGCCGGCGATGGCCCCGAGCATATTGCGCAGGCGCGCCTCGCGCAGATCACGCCGCTGTCGCGCCAGGCCCTGCTGCTGACCAGCCTCGAGGGATTTTCCAACGAGGATACCGCCTATCTGATCGACAGCAGCCCCGAAGATGTCGAAAACCTCGTCAGCGAAGCGCTGGCAGAGATCGAGAAGCAGACCCGCGCCGAAGTCCTCATCATCGAGGATGAGCCGATCATCGCGATGGATATCGAGACGATCGTGCGCGACCTCGGCCATAACGTGACCGGCGTGGCGGTGACCCGCGACGAGGCCGTTGCGCAGGCCAAGGCCGACCGTCCGACCCTCGTCCTTGCCGACATCCAGCTGGCCGACGACAGTTCGGGCATCGATGCGGTAAAGGATATCCTCGGCGAATTCCGCGTGCCGGTGATCTTCATCACCGCCTTCCCGGAACGCCTGCTGACCGGCGAACGGCCCGAGCCGACCTTCCTCATCACCAAGCCGTTCCAGCGCTCGACGGTGAAGGCGGCGATCAGCCAGGCATTGTTCTTCGATGCCGCGACGGTGCCCGCTTAAGTCGGGGAGCCGACAAAAGACTGTATTTTCAAGGCTTGTTACATATCGGTAATGGATGGAACTTCGTCGCTTGCGACTTGTTTCGTTCATTCCCGATGCCTACCTTCATCCTGTCATCTTGATCGACAATGATGATGGCGCGGGAGCGTACCGAGTCGTTTTAGTTGGGGTTCAAAGGCCCCCGGGGGAAGCAATTGGCCAAGTCGAACAAGGCAAAGGACGAGGGCGACAAGAAGCCCGATCCGATTCCGCTGCCGGACGACGAGTTCAAGGAGCAGCTGGCGCAGGTCATTCCGCACCTGCGTGCGTTCGGCCGTTCGCTCTCGGGCAATCGCGACACCGCGGACGATCTCGTCCAGGAGACGCTGCTAAAGGCCTGGGCGGCGCGCAAGCGCTTCCAGGCGGGCACCAACATGCGGGCCTGGACCTTCATCATCCTTCGCAACCTGTTCCTCAGCCAGATGCGCCGCGCGCGCTTCAAGGGCGAGTGGGACGATGTGACGGCGGCCAAGATCCTCGCCGCGCCCGCGGACCAGGACAAGCATATCGACCTTGGCGACATGCAGCGCGCCTTGTTGCAATTGCCGCAGCCGCAGCGCGAGGCACTGATCCTCGTCGGGGCGGGTGGCTTTGCCTATGAGGAAGCCGCGCAGATTTGCGGCTGCGCCGTGGGTACGATCAAGAGCCGTGTCGCACGCGGCCGCGTGGCGCTCGAGAATCTCCTCAACAGCGAGGAGCTACCGCCGCGCAAAAGCCAGGATAGCGATCCCGAGCATACGGCGCTTCAGAATATCATGAACCAGGTGGATGAGCTGTCGGGCGACAATTGATCGCCCATGACCTTGGTACGCGCCGCTAGAGTGCGACCTTGTCCAATTCCTCGAGCAATGCCTGCATGTCCTCGGGCACCCCATAATTTGGGTTGTCGTAGATCAGCCGCAGCGAACCGGCCAAGCGGCGACGGTCGCAATCGTCGAACATGGTCGACATATTGCGTTTCTCGTCCCTGCAGGGTGCGGGCTTCAGGCGGGCATGGCTGTTCATCTCGCTTGACAAACGGCAAAAACCCGCCGCGGGTTCCGGATTGTTTCGGAAAAGCGACGAATGGTGCATGGGGGTCGCATGGATGAATTCGCCGCCAATCGACGAAGTGCACTGGACCGGGTTGCGGCCCATTCGCCCTTCCTGAAAGGCGCATCGATGCGCAATCCGGCGATTGTCGAGATCTTCGCTGAGGAAGGCAGCGATGCCGCCGTTGCGGCTGCGCTGGAAATTGGCGACGAGGATGTCGGGCGGGGCCTGCGCTTGCGTCGCGACGCGCTGGCTTTGGCAGTCGCGCTGGCCGACCTGTCGGACGAGTGGGGTTTGGAACAGGTCACTGCGGCGCTGTCCGAATTCGCCGACGATGCCATCGATCGCGCGCTGGCCGCGGCGATCCGCAAGCGCGTGCCGGACGCGCCCTTGGAAGGCATTACCGTCCTCGCTCTCGGCAAACTCGGCAGCCGAGAGCTCAACTATTCGAGCGATGTCGACCTCATCCTCCTGACAGACCCTGCCCGCGTGCCGGTGCGCGAGGGCGGAGACCCCGGCGAGAGCGCGGTTCGCATCGCCCGCGAGTTCGTCTCGCTGATGCAGGAGCGCCGGCCCGAAGGCTATGTGGCGCGGGTCGACCTGCGCCTGCGCCCGGCCTCCGAGGTCACACCCATCGCAATCCCCGTCGGCGCGGCCATCTCGCATTATGAGAGCGCGGCCTTGGGCTGGGAGCGCGCGGCCTTCATCCGTTCGCGCGTGGCCGGCGGCGACCGCATGCTCGGCGCGACCTTCCTCGAGGCCATCCAGCCCTTCGTCTGGCGCCGCGCCATCGATTTCGGCGTGCTCGACGAAATTCGCGGGATCGCGGCGCAGGTGCGCGACCATTATGCCTCCGGCCAGCGCTTCGGCCCGGGTTTCGATCTCAAGCGCGGGCGCGGTGGCATTCGCGAAATCGAATTCTTCGCCCAGTCGCTGCAGATGATCCATGGCGGCCGGGACGAAGCGCTACGCGCACCCGCCACGCTCGATGCCATCAAGGCGCTATGCGAGGCGGGGCATCTGGAGGAGCAGGATGCGACGATCCTCTCGGACGCCTATCGAGCGTTGCGTACGGCGGAACATCGCCTGCAGATGGTCGGCGACCGACAGACCCATGAATTGCCGCGCGATGGCGACGCGCTCGACGGGGCGGCGCAGCTCGCTGGCGCAAGCGATGGCGATGCTTGGCTCGCCGACCTCGCCGACCATGTCGAGGCAGTGGGGCAGCGGTTCGACAAGCTGGTTGCCGAAGATCGCAACCGGCTGCCCGCCGATCCCGAGGCGCTCGAAGCGTCGCTTGGGCGAATGGGTCTCAAGGATGGCGCGTCGGCCGCGCGGCTCATCGCCAATTGGCGGACCGGGCGTGCGCGCTCCTTGCGGTCCGAAGCTGCGCGCGAAGCGTTCGAGGCGATGCTCCCCGGCATGATGCAGGCGATCGGCGAGGCGCCCGATCCCGCCCATGCCTTCAACCGCTTCGCCGATATCGTCGAGCGCGTGCCGAGCGGCATCAACTTCTTCCGCCTGCTCGAGGCCGAACCGCGGCTGGCGCGCTTGCTGGCAACTCTCTTGTCGCAATCGCCGGCGCTGGCGCAGCAATTGGCCCGGCGCCCCGGGCTGATCGACGGATTGCTCGACAAGTCGGCCTTCGACCCGGTCGTTTCCGCCGCCGCCTTTGCGGCGCGGATCGAGGCGGCGATGGAGGGGCTCGATTATGACGTCGCGCTCGACCGTGCGCGTGCGCTTATCAACGAAAAGCGTTTCGCGTTGGGCGTGCAGCTTATCGACGACAGCGCCGACCCGCTCGATGTCGCACGCGGCTATGCGCATGTTGCAGAAGGTGCGATCCGCGCGCTGGCCGCCCGCACGATCGCCGAGTTCGAGCTCGCGCATGGTCGGCACGATGGCGAGGGGCTCGCCATTCTCGGACTGGGCCGACTGGGCGGCGAGGCGCTGACCCATGCCAGCGACCTCGACCTCATCTTCCTGTTCGACGAGCCGGTGAGCGCGCAATCGGACGGTCCCAAGCCGCTCGGCCCCACCGACTATTACAACCGCCTCGCCAGCCGCATTTCCTCCGCGCTCAGCGTGCCGACCGCCGTCGGGCCGCTCTACGAGGTGGATACCCGGCTGCGGCCGCAAGGCGCCAACGGCCCGCTCGCCGTGTCGATCGGCGGGTTCGATGCCTATCAGCGCGGCGAGGCATGGACGTGGGAGCATATGGCGCTGTGCCGCGCCCGGCCCCTGTTCGGCAGCGAGGCGGCCATGGATCGTATCGCCGATGTGCTGGCGGGCATTTACGGCCTCGACCGCGATCCCGCGCAGGTGCGCGCCGACGCAGCGACGATGCGCGCCGACATGGCGCTGCACAAACCCTCCGCCGGTCCGCTCGACCTCAAGCTGGGCGAGGGCGGGTTGGTCGACATGGAATTTGCCGTTCACGTGACGCAATTGGTGACGCGCGACGGGTTGTGCCCCGATTTGGGCGATGCTGTCGAGGCGCTGATCGAGGCAGGACATGCGCCTGCATCGCTTGGCCAGGATCATGCGTTGCTGACCAGGATGCTGGTGTTGCAGCGGCTGGTCGCCCCCGATAGCGCCAGCCCGGCGCGTGCAGCGCGCGAATTGGTGGCCAAGCGGCTGGGGGCGGACGATTGGCCCTCTTTGCTGGACGCGGTCGATGCCGCACGGCAAAGGATACGCGAATTTTGGAAGGGAGTGCGTGATGCTTGAAGCTGGAGACAAGGTGCCGTCGATCACGGTGAAGACGGGCACGGGCGAGATGGTCGACCTGGCCAGCCCCACCTGCACGACGGTGCTCTATTTCTATCCCAAGGATAATACGCCCGGCTGCACCAAGCAGGCGATCGGCTTTTCCGAGCATCTCGATGCCTTCAAGGAAGCTGGCGCGCAGGTCATCGGCGTGTCGCGCGATCCGATGGCGAGCCATGACCGCTTTACGCAGAAACACGACCTCACCGTGCCCCTGGTGGCCGACGAGGATGGCAGCGTTTCGGACGCCTTCGGCACCTGGGGCGAAAAGCAGATGTATGGCCGCAAGTTCATGGGCATGCACCGCGCCACCTTCATCATCGGCAAGGATGGCGAAGTGAAGAAGGTCTGGCCCAAGGTCCGGGTCAAAGGCCATGTCGAAGACGTGCTGGAGGCAGTGAAGGGGCTTTAGGGCCTTCGACTGTCTTGTAGGGGCGCTAGGCTTTTGCCATAGGGTGCCCAACACTTTGAGAGCGTAAGGACTATCCCGTGGCCGAATTCCGTCTTCCCAAGAATAGCCGTGTCAAAAAGGGCAAGAAGCATGCCCCGCAGGATGGTACCAATCTCAAGACGGTGAAAATCTATCGCTACGACCCCGAGAGCGGGGAAAATCCGCGCTACGATCATTATGTCATCGACCTCGACAAATGCGGGCCGATGGTCCTCGACGCGATCATCAAGATCAAGAATGAGATCGACCCGACGTTGACCTTCCGCCGCTCCTGCCGCGAAGGCATTTGCGGCTCGTGCGCCATGAACATGGACGGCAAGAACGGCCTCGCCTGTACCAGCGCGATCGAGGATTATTCGGGCACGCTCACCATCCACCCGCTGCCGCACATGGAAGTGGTCAAGGATTTGGTCGGCGACTTCACCCATTTCTACGCGCAATATGCCTCGATCCAGCCTTGGCTGAAGAGCGAAAGCCCCGAGCCGTCGGGCGCCGAGCGCAAGCAGGCCCCGGAAGACCGCGCCAAGCTGGACGGTCTTTACGAGTGCATCCTGTGCGCTTGCTGCTCGACCAGCTGCCCCAGCTATTGGTGGAATTCGGACCGCTTCCTCGGTCCGGCGATCCTGCTGCAGGCCTATCGCTGGCTGGCCGACAGCCGCGACGAAGCGACCGGCGAGCGCTTGGACCAGCTCGAGGATCCCTATCGCCTCTATCGTTGCCACACGATCATGAACTGCGCGAATGCCTGCCCCAAGGGTCTCAACCCCGCCAAGGCGATCGCCGAAACCAAGAAGATGATCGCCGAGCGCAGCGCTTGACGGTGACGGGCCGAACGGCCTAGCCGCTTAGGCCATGACGACACCGGAAACCGAAGATAGTCGCGGCGTCAGCGAACATCCCGACCATCCAGGCTGGTATTGGTGGGGTGGGTGGAAAAACCCCGACAGCTTCGCCGCCCAGATCGGCCTCATGCTCTTCAAGAAGGGCGATGAAGAGGGGACCGGCATCGTCCGCATGTTCCCCGAGGAACGCCACCTCAATCCGGGCGGCTCGGTGCATGGCGGCTGCATCATGACTTTCATCGACATGGCGATGTTTGCGGGCGGGTTCGCTGCGGGCATGCAGCGCGCTCACTATGTCACATTGGACTGCCAGACCCGCTTCATGGACCGCGCCCGCGCCGGAAAGCCACTGGACGCGCATGTGAAGCTGCTGCGCCAGACGCCCGGCGGCATCGCCTTCATGCAGGGTCATGTCGAGCAGGACGGGCGGCCCTGCTACAGTTTCAGCGGTATGGCCAAGCGCGTCCGCGATCCGCGCAAGAAAGCCGATGACGAGCGATAAGGGCCCGGTCCGCGCCGCCTATGACGCGAAGATTGCTGCCGGCGAGATCGAGGCCGATCCCGACCAGCTTGCTGCCGTCGAGGCGTTGGACCGCTTTGCCGCCGATCTCGGCAAGACCCGCACCGGCTTTCTTTCGCGCCTGTTCGGCCGGGAAACGCCTGCGCCTTGCGGCGTCTACATGTGGGGCGGGGTGGGGCGCGGCAAGTCGATGCTCATGGACCTTGCCTACGAGGCCATCCCCATCGCCCGCAAACGCCGGGCCCATTTCGCGCCCTTCATGCTCGACGTGCATGCGCGGCTGAAGAAAAAGCGCGAGGAAGTCGACAAGGACGCGCTGCCAAAGGTCGCCGAGGACATTGCCAGCGAAGCGCGCTTCCTTGCTTTCGACGAGATGATGGTCACCAACAGCGCCGATGCCATGATCATGAGCCGGCTGTTCACCGCCTTGGTCGAGGCGGGTGTCGGTATCGTCACGACATCCAACCGCCCGCCCATCGACCTTTACAAGGACGGCCTCAACCGCGACCTGTTCATGCCCTTCATCCGCCTCATCGAAGCGCAGATGAAGGTCGTGCCCCTCAACGGCCCGCGCGACTATCGCGTCGGCCGGATGAAGGGGCTGGACCTGTGGCTCAGCCCGCTGGGCGACGACACCACCGCAAAGTTGCGCACGGCTTTTTATGCGCTCACCGGCCATGATGCCGACGAGGCGCATATGGTGCCATCGCAACGCATCGACCTGGGCGGCGGGCGCGATTTCGTGATGCCCAAGGCGCTGGGGGGCGTCGGCGTGTCGAGCTTCAAGCGGCTATGCGGCGAACCGCGCGGGTCCGCCGACTATCTCGCCATCGCCAAAACCTTCCACACGCTCTTCATCGTCGGCGTGCCCAAGATGACGAAGGAGGATCGCAACGAAGCCGCCCGCTTCGTCAGCCTGATCGACGCGCTCTACGAACATGGCGTGCGCATCATCGTCGGCGCCGATGCAGCGCCCGCCGATCTCTACCCCTCGGGCGACGGCAGCTTCGAATTCGAACGTACCGTCAGCCGTATCGAGGAGATGCTAAGCGAGGATTATCTCGAGGCAGGCCATCGCCCCGAAGGGCGCGAGACCCTTTAAACGAGGCTGCCGGTCGAGGCTTCGGCCTTGTGCTCGCCGGCCAGCGCGGCCCAGCCGATGGGGCTGATCGCGTAGCGCGTGCCGTGCGTGACCGGGCTTTCGCTCGACTTGACGAGGCCGGCTTCGGCCATGTCGTCCAGCTTTTCCTCGACCTTGAAGCGCGGCAGCTCGAGATCGGCGGCAACGCCCGCAGCGGTGCGATAGTCGCGCTCGGTCACGGCCTTGAGCATCTTCTGGTCGTCGCTCGACAGGCTCTTGATGAAGAGCTGCTGGTGCTCGGACAGGTCATTGGCGGCGGCGCGGGCCTTTTCGGCGGTCTTCTTGGCGGCGGCACCCTTGGCGTCCTTGCGCGGGGCGGCGGCGCGGTCATCGACATATTCGGCCAGCGCGCGGTTCTTCGCCTGCGCGTCCTTCAGCTCCATCTCCATGCGGCTCATTTCCTCGACCACCCGGCGCGACGAGCTCTCGATGAAGAAGCGCGACAGGTAGGCGGCGACGAGGCCGAGGCCGAAAAGGATGACGAGATTCTCGTAGATCGCGCTCCATTCGGCGTTGAAGATTCCGGAAACGAGATCGGAGCGCACCAGGCTCAGCAGCAAGGGCACGCTGCCCGCCGCGACGATGCCGACCATCAGGTAGGTGGCCAGCCCGTGCAGCTTCTTGCGACGCATCGCCATCGGGTCGCCGCTGCCCTGGCCCATTAGCCAGGCCGCAATGCTGCCAATGATGGCCGCTGCGAAGATGATCGTGCCGACCGCAAGTACCTTATCCATGGTGAGATCCCCCAACCCCTTGAAAACGTGTTTGAATGTGAATGGCGGCGAAGATGCTGAATCGGACCCGCCCTGTCAAAGAAAAAGGCCGCTCAACCGAACGGCCTTTCCCGTGATTTAATGTGCCCGGCCTAGAAGATGGCGTCGAGCACTTCGCGGACGATCAACGTGGTCGGATCGACGCGGTAGATGTAATTGTCGTCATAGACATAGCGATCGCGCGGATCGAGGTCATAGCGACGGCGCAGGTCGTAGGGGATGCGCTCATAATCGGTATAACCGCGAAAATCGCGGTCGAAACGGTGGCCGCGCTCGTACAGCTTCTTGGCCTGGCCGGGCGGCAGGCAGCCATTATCCTTCTTGGCGAGCCCCGGCGGGCAAGCGGGCTGGTAGAGGCTGGCGGCCTTCCACTTGGGCTTGGCCTCGGCAGGTTCCGGGGCGGCGACGAGCGCCGGAACGGCCGCAAAGCTGGCCGCGCCGATCAGCGAAAAAATGATCTTGTTCATGGTCTCTTCCCTAGACTGTTCGTGCTGAACTTGCCCTTAAAAACGTTGGAAATCTCATAAAAACGCTCAGGTCGCCCGCGCCAGCACTCGGTTCGGCGTAAACGGCGCAAAATAACGCAATTGTCGCATCGGCTCGCGCTCCGGCGTCTCAAGGCGTAGGGACATTTCCAAGAGGGAGACAATATCATGATGGCACTGGGTCTTGCACTGGCATTGCATTCGGCGGTGGTGATCGTCGAGGAAGCCCCGCAGCCGATCGAGGCGGCGGCATGGTTGGAGGGTCGCTGGGTCGGCGAAGGCATGGGCGGCAGCGTCGAGGAAGTCTGGTCGCCGGCGCACGGAGGACAGATGGTCGGCCACTTCACCTATGCGCGCGAGGGCGCGCCGGTCTTCTACGAAATCATGCTGATCCGCCCCGACGAAGCGGGCAATCTCGAATTCCTGGTCAAGCATTTCGATGCCGACTTCACGGCATGGGAAGAGAAAGACGAATGGGTCACGTTCGCCGCCATTCCCGACCAGGAATATGGCCAGCGCCTCGCCTTTCGCGGGCTGACGCTCGTACTCGATGAAGAAGGGCAGTTCACGGCGACCGTGACGATGCGGCGCAGCGACGGCTCCGTCAGCGACGTGCCCTTCGTCATGACCCGGGCCGACTAGGCAAGGATTGGCCGTGTAAGCGGTTGCGATGGGGCGCGCGCCAAGCTAGGTGCGCGGGCAAGAGAGTCGCGCCCGTGACCCATTCCCGTTTCGAAGACCCGAAAGGACCCCAAATGGCCCGCAAGAAAATCGCCCTGATCGGCTCCGGCATGATCGGCGGCACGCTCGCCCATCTCGCCGCGAAGAAGGAAATGGGCGACGTCGTCCTATTCGACATCGCCGAAGGCCTGCCGCAGGGCAAGGCGCTTGACCTGTCGCAGTGCGGCCCGATCGAAGGCTTCGACGCCAAGATCAGCGGCACTAACGATTATGCCGACATTGCCGGCGCCGACGTGGTGATCGTCACTGCCGGCGTGCCGCGCAAGCCCGGCATGAGCCGTGACGACCTGCTCGGCATCAATTTGAAGGTCATGAAGGCCGTGGGCGAGGGCATCAAGAATAACTGCCCCGACGCTTTCGTCATCTGCATCACTAACCCGCTCGATGCGATGGTTTGGGCGCTGCGCGAATTTTCGGGCCTCCCGCACAACAAGGTCGTCGGCATGGCCGGCGTGCTCGACAGCGCGCGTTTCGCCACCTTCCTCGCATGGGAATTCGGTGTCTCGACCAAGGACGTCAACGCCTTCGTGCTGGGCGGCCATGGCGACACGATGGTCCCGGTCCTGAGCTATTCGACGGTCAACGGCATCCCGGTCAACGATCTCGCCAAGATCAAGGGCATTTCGGAAGAGCGCATTGACGACATCGTCCAGCGCACCCGCGGCGGCGGCGGCGAGATTGTCGGTCTCCTCAAGACCGGCAGCGCCTACTACGCCCCCGCCACCAGCGCCATCGCGATGGCCGAAGCCTATCTGGGTGACCAGAAGCGCATCCTGCCCTGCGCCGCTTATGTCGAAGGCAAATATGGCGTCGACGGCCTCTATGTCGGCGTGCCCGCGATGATTGGCGCGAACGGTATCGAGGATGTCGTGGAGATCGAGCTGTCGGACGAGGAAGCCAGCAACCTCAAGGTCTCGATCGACGCGGTCGAAGAACTGGTCGATGCCTGCAAGGGCATGGACGAAACCCTCGCTTAAGGAGCGCGCAGCGTGAGCATTCTCGTCGACAAGAATACCAAGGTCATCACCCAGGGGATGACGGGCAATACCGGCACGTTCCACACCCAGCAGGCGCTGGATTATGGCACGCAGATGGTTGCCGGCGTGACCCCGGGCAAAGGCGGGACCGAGCATCTCGGCATCCCCCAGTTCAACACCGTCGCCGAAGCCAAGGACGCGACCGGCGCGGATGCGAGCGTCATCTATGTGCCGCCGCCCTTCGCCGCCGACGCGATCTGCGAAGCGATTGCTGCCGAAGTGCCGCTGATCGTCGCCATTACCGAGGGCATTCCGGTGCTCGACATGGTCAAGGTGAAGCGCGCGCTCGAAGGGTCGAACAGCCGCCTCATCGGCCCGAACTGCCCCGGCGTCCTCACCCCTGGCGAGTGCAAGATCGGCATCATGCCGGGCAAGATCTTCTCCAAGGGCAGCGTCGGCGTCGTCTCGCGCTCGGGCACGCTCACCTATGAAGCCGTGTTCCAGACCACCAATGAAGGCCTCGGCCAGACCACGGCGGTCGGCATTGGCGGCGACCCCGTCAACGGCACCAACTTCATCGACGTGCTCGAACTCTTTCTCGCCGACGATGCGACCGAAAGCATCATCATGATCGGCGAAATCGGTGGCGACGCCGAAGAACAGGCCGCGCAGTTCCTCGCCGACGAAGCCAAGAAGGGTCGCTCCAAGCCGACCGTCGGCTTCATCGCGGGCCGTACCGCGCCTCCGGGCCGTCGCATGGGCCATGCCGGTGCGATCGTCTCGGGCGGCAAGGGCGGCGCCGAGGACAAGATCGCAGCGATGGAAGCAGCGGGAATCACCGTCTCGCCGTCGCCCAGCGAACTCGGCACCACGCTGACCAAGGTGCTCAAGGGCTAGTCCCGAGGCACCAACGAAAGAAGGGGCCTCCGCAGCGATGCGGGGGCCCTTTTTCTATCCGGCCATGCAGCCGGTTGCGGCGGCGGCGAAGTCCTGCCGGCCTTCCAGCGCCTCGTAGACGAATTGCGGCTTGTCGGTGCTGACGATGTCGAGCCCGGCATTGGCAAGGTCGCGATAGGCCGACCCGCTCGCGCCTTGTTCGTCCAGCGTCGCGAAGGCGCCGTAATTGGCGCTGATCCCGCGCGTCTCGAGAAAGCCCCACAGGTCGATGCGCGGGGTCGACAGGCCGGTCCAGGCGGCAATGCGGTTGTCGGGGACACCGGCCGCGTTCAATTCCGCCAGATCGGCCTCGTCGTTGACGGTGGCGGAGATCATGAGGTCGGGATTGGCTGCAGCCACGCGCGCGGCATCGGCGACATTGTAGGTGATGACGAGGCTGAAGCCGGTCGCATTTTCGCCCTCGAGCCAGTCGACCAGCTCGTCGAAATCGACCCCGGGTTTGACGTCGAGCTGGAGCAGCGCACGCCCACGCGCCCACTCGACCACTTCCTCCAATGTCGAAATGCCGATGTCGGTGCCGTTGTAGCGCACGCTCGACAGCTCATTGAGCGTGCGGCTGGCAAGCGCGCCGGTACCGTCCGTATCCTGCTCGAGCTCTTCGTCGTGGAACAGCACGTAATAGCCATCAGCCGTCTGGCGCACGTCGATCTCGAACATCATCGGCGCGGCGGCTGCATTCCAGGCCAGCGTCTCGATCGCATTCTCCGGATAGCCCGGGCCGGCCCCGCCGCGATGGGCGGACAGGATCGCCGCGTCATTTTCCCGGAGACAGGTCATGAAGGCGCCAAGACCGCCAGCAGGCATGTCGAGCGCGAGGCGCGGCGTGGGCAGTGCGGTTGGCGTCGGCGTCACGGTCGGGGTGGGCGTAGGCGCGGCGCTGGAGCCGCTGCCGGTCGATCCGCCGCAGCTGGCAAGCGCGAGCGCGGCGATGCTGGTGAGAAGGCGATTGGTCATGGCCAGTGGGGTTAGTCGAGCGCGACGACGCTTTCCAGTGGCAATGCGCGTCCATCCTTCTTATGTCGCATTGCAGCAATGCGTTCGTGTGGCCTAGCCAGTGCAAGCGCAGGACAGTAAAGCCGCCAACGGTGCAACCGGGGGCGGTGCCGAGACGTAGGGACAAGGGCAAGCAGAGCCCGAAACGACAAGGTGATCATGGACGCGATTTCGCCCGACAGGAAACAAGGCCCGAGCTGGGAAAAAGCCAACTGGCCGATCAGCGAACTGGACGATGCCAATCTGGGCCTCGACCCCGTCGAATCCAACTATGTCGAGCAGGCAAAAGCCGCTGCGCAGGCAAGCGGGGTCGTCGACGAGGCCGAACTGATCCGCGTCGCCGACAATGCGATCCGCGCGATGATGATCATCCGCACCTATCGCGTGCGCGGCCACCTTGCCGCGCGGCTCGATCCGCTCGGTCTCTCGCACCACGAATTTCCCAAGGAGCTGACGCCCGAATGGCACGGCTTCCCCGACCTTGACCAAGAAGTCTGGCTGGGCGGGGCGCTGGGCTTCGACCGCGCCACCATCCGCACCATCGTCGGCATCCTCCAGGCCAATTATTGCGGCACGGTCGGCGTCGAATATATGCACATCAACGACCTCGAAGAGCGCCGCTTTCTGCAGGAGCGCGTCGAGGGCAAGAATGCCGAAATCCACTTCACGCCCGAGGGCAAGCAGGCGATCCTCGAGAAGGTGATCGAGGGTGAGCAGTGGGAGAAATTCCTCGCTCGCAAATATGTCGGCACGAAGCGGTTCGGCCTCGATGGCGGGGAATCGATGATCCCGGCATTGGAAGCCATCATCAAATATGGCGGGCAGCTCGGGGTGACCGAGATGACCATCGGCATGGCCCACCGCGGCCGCCTGAACGTCCTCGCCAACGTGATGGGCAAGCCCTACCGCGCCATTTTCCACGAATTTGCCGGCGGCGCTTCCAATCCCGAGGATGTCGGCGGGTCGGGTGACGTCAAATACCATCTCGGTACCTCGTCGGATCGCAGCTTCGACGGCAACGAGGTCCATTTGAGCCTCGTCCCCAATCCCTCGCACCTCGAGGCAGTCGATCCGGTCGTGCTCGGCAAGAGCCGCGCCGTCATGACGATCCGCGGCGACAAGCATGGCAAGACCGTGCTTCCCATCCTGCTCCACGGGGATGCCGCGTTCGCAGGGCAGGGTGTGGTCGCCGAATGCCTGATGATGAGCGGCCTGCCGGGCTATGGCACGGGCGGGACGATCCATTTCGTCATCAACAATCAGGTCGGCTTCACCACCAGTCCGCAGTTCGCGCGCTCCTCGCCATATCCTTCCGACATCGCCAAATCGATCCAGGCCCCAATCCTGCATGTGAATGGCGATGATCCCGAGGCAGTGACGTGGGCCTGCAAGGTCGCGATCGAATTCCGCCAGACCTTCGGCCGGGACGTGGTCATCGACATGTGGTGCTACCGCCGCTTCGGCCACAATGAGGGCGACGAGCCGAGCTTCACCCAGCCGCTGATGTATGCCGAGATCAAGACACATCCCCCGATCAGCGAAGTCTATTCGCAGCGCCTCGTCGACGAAGGCGTGATCGGCTCGCAATGGCTTAAGGGCAAGGTCGACGACTTCACCCGCCATCTCGAAGACGAATTCGAGGCTGCAGAGGAATTCCGTCCGACGACCGCCGACTGGTTCGGTGGGCGCTGGGCCAAGCTGCAAATGCCCGATGAGAGCGTCTCGGGCCGCCGCAACACCGATACCGCGATTCCCGCGGAGATGTACGACAAGCTCACCGACGTACTGACCCACGTCCCCGAAGATCTCGACATCCACAAGACGCTGACCCGCATCCTCAAGGCGAAGCACAAGGCACTGAGCGAAGGCGAGGGCATCGACTGGGCGACCGGCGAAGCGTTGGCCTTCGGCAGCCTGCTGCTCGATGGCTATGGCGTGCGTCTGTCGGGCCAGGACAGTGGCCGCGGGACCTTCTCGCAGCGCCATGCCGCCTGGATCGACCAGAAGACCGGCGAGAAATTCATTCCGCTGCGCGAGATGAAGGTGCCGGGCCCGCGCTTCGAAGTGCGCGATTCACCGCTGTCGGAATATGGCGTGATGGGCTTCGAATATGGCTATTCGATTGCCGACCCGATGACGATGACGCTGTGGGAAGCGCAGTTCGGCGATTTCGCCAACGGCGCGCAGATCATGATCGACCAGTTCATTGCGTCGGGCGAAGCCAAATGGCTGCGCGCCAGCGGGCTCGTCCTGCTGCTTCCGCACGGTTACGAAGGGCAGGGCCCCGAGCATAGTTCGGCGCGCCTCGAGCGTTTCCTCCAGCTGTGCGCCGAGGACAATATGCAAGTCTGCAACATCACGACGCCGGCCAACTATTTCCACGTGCTCCGCCGCCAGATGCGCCGCGATTTCCGCAAGCCGCTCGTTATCATGACGCCCAAGAGCCTGCTCCGCCACAAGCGCGCGGTCTCCAAGCGCGACGATTTTGTCGGCGAGGGTCATTTCTTCCGCATCCTCTCGGATCCGGACGGCTGCCCCAGCGACAAGGTCAAGAAGGTCGTGCTGTGTTCGGGCAAGGTCGCCTACGACCTCATGGACAAGCGCGACGAGGCCGGCATCGACGACACGCAGATCATCCGCATCGAGCAGCTTTATCCCTTCCCGATCGAGCCGCTGATCAAGCGCCTGTCGGACATGCCGAACCTGGAAAAGCTCACTTGGTGCCAGGAAGAGCCGCGCAACCAGGGCAGCTGGCTGCTCGCGCACGAACTGCTCGAACGCTGCCTCGACGAAGCTGGCCATAGCGGCATGCGTCCCGTCTATGCGGGCCGCGACGCGGCGGCCTCACCCGCCACCGGGCTTGCCAAGCGCCATGCCGCGCAACAGGCCGCCTTGATCGAAGACGCCTTGGGGCTCTAAGGCACCCCGCAAACCACTAGAAGGAACAGACTCACCCCATGGCTACCGAGGTCAAGGTCCCCCAGCTGGGCGAATCGATCACCGAAGCGACGGTCGGCGAATGGCTGAAACAGGTTGGCGATCCCGTCGAACAGGACGAGCCGATTGCAAGCCTGGAAACCGACAAGGTCAGCGTCGACGTGCCGAGCCCGGTCGCGGGCGTGCTCGAAGCGCAGGTCGCGGCGGTGGGTGACACGGTCGAAGTCGGCGCTTTGCTCGCCAAGGTGGGTGCAGGCGAGGGCACCGCGACTGTTGCGGACGAACCGCGTCCGGCCGGCGACGAAGCCAAGGATGGTGGCCCCGACGCCACGACCGAAAATTCCGACGTGATCGACCAGGACAAGGCCGACGAGCAGGCACTGTCGAGCGACCTCACGCTCTCGCCCGCAGTGCGCCGCGCGGTCCTCGAACATGGCGTCGATCCTTCCAAGATCACCGGCACCGGAAAGGATGGCCGCATCACCAAGGATGACGTGCTCGCCGCTGCCAAGGCCAAGGACGCCGCGCCCGAACCCGCCGCCAAGGCTGCGGCTGCATCGGGTGGTCAGGCCTCGGCCCCGACCAGCATCAAGGTCGCCGGCGAGCGCCGCGAGGAACGCGTCAAGATGACGCGCCTGCGCCAGACCATCGCCAAGCGCCTCAAGGAAGCGCAGGACACTGCCGCCCTCCTCACCACGTTCAACGATGTGGACATGAGCGCGGTCATGGAAGCGCGCTCCAAATATAAGGACCACTTCGCCAAGAAGCATGGCATCCGCTTGGGCTTCATGAGCTTCTTCGTCAAAGCCGTCGCGCTGGCGGCCAAGGACGTGCCCGCGGTCAATGCCCGCATCGAGGACGACGAGATCGTCTATCACGACTATCTCGACGTCTCGGTCGCGGTCTCCGCGCCCAAGGGCCTCGTCGTCCCGGTCATCCGCTCGGCGGACCAGATGAGCTTTGCCGAGATCGAGCAGTCGATCGCCGATTATGGCAAGCGCGCCAAGGAAGGCACGCTCGGCATGGAAGACATGGCCGGCGGCACCTTCACCATTTCCAATGGCGGCGTGTTCGGTTCGCTCCTGTCGACCCCGATCATCAACCCGCCGCAGTCGGCCGTGCTCGGCATGCACCGCATCGAGGAACGCCCGATCGCGGTGAATGGCGAGGTCGTCATCAAGCCGATGATGTATCTGGCGCTAAGCTACGACCACCGCCTGATCGACGGCCGCGAAGCGGTGACCTTCCTCGTCCGTATCAAGGAAGCGCTGGAAGATCCGACGCGCCTGCTGATCGACCTCTAGGCCGCCAGCCGCGTCGTACCTTCTTTCGAGCGCACGGCCATCAGCGCCGCGCCACCATTGAGCACGGATTCGGCCTGATCGACCGTCCAGACCGGCGTCTGCATCATCAGGCGCTGGAACTGGCGGCGGTGGGTGAAAGCGCCGTCGAAGGCGATCTTGGCCGCCCCGCCGGTCATGCTGGCAACGCGGGGGCCGGTCAGCATCACGCCATTCCACGCGCCATGGGCATGGATGAGGTTGGTGATGTAGCGGCCGAGCATTTCGCCCATCGCCTTGTCGCGTTCGAGATCGCGCATTTCGGGACAGGCATTCCAGGCCGGGTCATCGCGCGTCAGCGTGAGCATCTGTTCCCAGCTGACATGGCTGTGGGTCGATTTGACCGCATCGGCGACCTTCAACTCGCGCTCAGTCGTCGCGGCGAAGTCCATATGGCCCGACTCAGTCTCTAGAACGCGCTGATACCCCTCGCGGTCGATATCGACGATCGCTGCGCCGACACCGCCACCGACGAACAGCATGGCCATGCGCCCCGGCGACTTGAAGTCGGGCTGCGGTTTGGAGCCGCGCAGGCTGTTCACCCGCGCAAGGCCGCTCTGTACGCCCCAAGCGCGCGCGACGACGTCGTTGATGACGCGCACGCGGCAGCCGAACAGGCTGGACAGGCCGCCGCGGGTAATCGTCCAGTTGGAGCGCACCAGGCTGATCATTTCGCCCGATGCCGCACCGGCAATGCACAGAAGCGGTTCGAGATTGGAGAGGCTCTCACCCGTCTGGCGAGCATAGGTCTGGAGGACATCGGTGAAAGTCGGCTGACCTTCGGTGGCGACAGTGTGCACCGGCCCCAGCTGCGGCCTGTCCGACGGCGCAACCTTGGAAAAGCGGATGCCCTCGCTCGCGCTCGTATCGATGATCAACCAATGACGCTCACTCATTTGCCCTAAACCTCTCTCTGACCTTGAGAACGTTCACAAAAGTCATAGCCTTCAAGCAGTTAACAAGTCGTTCCAGAGCGGGGTTCGGATTTCGGACGCGCCTCGCCACTGTTGCTTCCCGGCGGAAAATCCCTATGTGAGCAGCCAAGAACCGACCCAATTTCCTCAGGTGAGAAATCGACAATGGCTGACTTCGACTATGACGTCCTCGTGATCGGCGCCGGACCCGGCGGTTATGTGGCGGCAATCCGCGCTGCGCAGCTGGGCCTCAAGACCGCGTGCGCGGAGAGCCGCGAGACGCTGGGCGGCACCTGCCTCAACGTCGGCTGCATCCCGTCCAAGGCGCTGCTTCACGCGTCGCACCTCTACGAGGAAGCGAAGGAAGGCCATCTCAAGAAGTTCGGTATCAACCTCGAAGGCGCGACCCTCGATCTTTCGCAGATGATGAGCGAGAAGGCCGAAGCCGTGAAAGGCCTCACTGGCGGCATCGAATTCCTGTTCAAGAAGAACAAGGTCGACTGGCTCAAGGGTCACGCCAGCTTCACCGGCACGAACACGGTCGAAGTGAATGGCAAGACGGTCACCGCCAAGGACATCGTCATCGCCACCGGCTCGAGCGTCATGCCGCTCCCGGGTGTCGAGGTCGACAACGACAAGGGCATCGTGGTCGATTCGACCGGCGCGCTAAAGCTGCCCAAGGTGCCTGAACATATGGTCGTTATCGGCGGCGGTGTAATCGGGCTTGAACTGGGCAGCGTGTGGCGCCGCCTGGGTGCCAAGGTCACCGTGGTCGAATATCTCGACCAGATCCTGCCCGGCATGGACGAGGAAATTCGCAAGGAAGCCAACAAGATCTTCAAGAAGCAGGGCTTCGAATACAAGCTCGGCACCAAGGTCACCGGCTGCGAAGTGAAGGGCGACAAGGCCATTCTCTCGATGGAGCCGGCCAAGGGCGGCGAAACCGAGACGATGACCGTCGATGCGGTGCTCGTGTCGATCGGCCGCAAGGCCAACACCGACAAGCTCGGCCTCGACAAGGTCGGCCTCGAAGTAAACCAGCGTGGCCAGATCGAAGTCGATCACGACTTCCAGACCGCGGTCGAGGGCATTTGGGGCATTGGCGACGTGGTTCCCGGCCCGATGCTTGCGCACAAGGCCGAGGATGAAGGCATTGCCGTGGCCGAGAATATCGCCGGCGAAGTCGGCATCGTGAACCACGACCTCATCCCCAGCGTCGTCTACACCTATCCCGAAATTGCGGGCATCGGCCTTACGACAGAGCAGGCCAAGGAACAGGGCTATGACGTGAAGATCGGCAAGTTCCCCTTCATGGCCAACAGCCGCGCAAAGACCAACCGCGACACGGACGGCCTGGTGAAGGTGATTGCGGACGCGAAGACCGACCGCGTGCTGGGCTGCTGGATAATCTCCTCGCTCGCCGGCACGCTGATCGCGCAGGTCACGCAGGCCATGGAATTCGGCGCGACCTCAGAGGATATCGCCTACACCTGCCACGCCCACCCGACGCACGCCGAAGCGATCAAGGAAGCGGCGATGGCGGTGCAGGGCAAGCCGATCCACATCTAGGTCCAACACATTGCGCAAGACCCTCCGCCGCTGGCATATCTGGCTCGGTTGGCTGGTCGGGGTGCCGATCCTTCTTTGGACGGCGAGCGGCTTCTTCATGGTGTTGAAGCCGATTGAGGAAGTGCGCGGAAACGACCTGCTTTCCGCTGCCGAACAAATCCGGCTAGCGGCGCCGCCTCGCTTGCCCGACGGCCTTGAAGATGTGCCGTTGGGCACCATCAGTCTCGAACAGCGCGCATCGGGCCCCGTATGGGTCATTCCCTCGCCGGACGGTGTCCGGACCGCAGATCCCGCAAGTGGGGAATGGCGCTCGCCGTGGGGTGCAGCCGACGCGGTCGCCGAGGTCGAGGCGCGCTATGTTGGCGAAAGCAAGATCGCGTCGGTAAGGGCAACAGTTCCCGCCGATCCGCCGACCGACTGGCGCCGCGCGACGCCGGCCTGGCAGGTCGAGATGGACGACGGCACGCGCTTCTATGTCGAGCGGGATAGCGGGCGCATTGCCGCCGTCCGCACTGGCTGGTGGCGCGCCTTCGATTTCATGTGGGGCATCCACATCATGGACCTCCAGACACGCGAGCATATTTCCAACAATTGGGTCCGTATTTTCGCGCTGCTGGCGATGCTCACGACCCTCATGGCGTTGGTCCTGCTGCCCGTGGCGACGTGGCGGCGCAAGCGCCGCTAGACTCCCAGAAGTCTCGCCAACCAACCTTTTGGTGCCGCTTCCACCGGACGCGGCGTCGCGCCTGCACATTCGAGACAGCGGGCCTGCATGCGCGGTCCCTGGAGCAGGCCTTCGACGTCCGCGATCGCCTGCAGCAGGCGCGCTTCCGGATTCCCGGTCAGGCGTTCGAACGGGTCGATCGCTTGGACTTCCTGATGCTGCGCATTGAGGAGGCCGAGAAGGCCGGGGAAGGGTTCGTCGCGCTGGATGTAGTGAAGGCTGGGCTCGCCCTCGATGTCCGCCAGTTCCGCGGCATGGGCGATGGCATCGTCGAGGCTGCCGAACCGGTCGACAAGACCGAGCTGCTGCGCGGTGCCGCCGACATAGACGCGTCCTTCTGCCAGTTCGCGGGCGCGCGCCACATCCATGTTGCGGCTCTCCGCAACGAGCGCGAGGAAGCGGCGATACGTGTCGTCGACCCCGGCCTGCAGCACCGCATCGGCCGCCGGCGAGATGCCGCCAAGGATATCGGGTTCGCCCGACAAGGGCGTGGTCGTCACGCCGTCGGTGCCGATCCCCAACTTGTCCATCGTTCCCTCGAAGCTCGGCAGGATGGCAAACACGCCGATCGACCCGGTGAGCGTGGAAGGTTGCGCGAAAATGGCATCGGCAGGGGTGGCGACCCAATAACCGCCGCTCGCCGCGACATTGCCGAAACTGGCGACCACCGGGATGTCCTTCGCCTTGGCCTTTTCGACGGCGAGGCGGATGCGCTCGCTCGCCAGCACCGAGCCACCGGGGCTGTCGATGCGCAGGACCAGCGCATCGAGCTCGCGGTCTTCGATGGTCTTCTCGATCGCCTTGGCGATGCTCTCGCCTGCGGCCGAGCCGAGCGGGCCTTCGCCGTCGACGATGGTGCCGGCAATGGTGACGATGCCGATATCGCCGCCTTGTTCGCGCGGGTCGATGTCGCCGATATAATTTTCGATCTCGATTCGGTCGAACCCGCCTTCGGCACCTTTATCCTCCCCGCCAAGCTCAGCAAGGCGTGCATGCCATTCGTCGCGGGTCGAGACGGCGTCGACAAGATCCAAGTCGAGCGCCAGCTGCGACAGATCGTCGGCACCAGTGAAGGTGGCTTCGGGCTCGAACAGCACGCTGTCGATATCGGCCGCGGGCCGCGCCGCGCGGACATCGTCCTGCCATTGGTCGAACAGGCCATCGACCAGCGCGCGGGCATTTTCACGCGCCTCATCCGACATGCCCGACCGCGTGTAGGGCTCGGTCGCCGACTTGAACTCGCCGGCGCGATAGATGTTGGCGGTCACCCCGATGCGGTCGAAAAATTCGGCATAATAGAGGTTCGAGCCGCCAGGCCCTGCGAAGGCGACGAGACCCAACGGGTTGAGGTGGATTTCGTCGGCATGCGCGGCCAGCTGGTAGCCATCGCCGGTATAGCCGGTGGCATAGGCGCTCACCGTCTTGCCCGCGGCGCGCACGTCGGCAATCGCATCGCCCAATTCGGTCATCGCCGCCTGGCCGCCGCCGAGGAAACCGTCGAGATCGAGCGCGACCGCTTCGACCCGGTCGTCCGTCTCGGCGCTTTCCAGTGCAGCCAGCAGGTCGCCAAGCTGCCACTGTCCCATGACCGGGGTGCCGGTCAGCGCCGCCAACGGATCGCCAGGCGCGGCTTCCTCGACCACGATCCCGTCAAGGTCGAGCACCAAAACGCCCGAGCCGACCACCGGATCAGGCGTGCCGCGCAGGATTGCGAACAGCATCCCGAAGAAGAGCAGCATGAAGATCAGGACCAGCAGGTCCTTGATGCCGACCAGCAATTTCCAAAGCGAACGGGCGAAACTCATCGAAATTCCTCTCTTGTGCTTAGGAACGAAGATAGGTCCCGTTGGCTGCGATGCCAGCCTTATTCGCTGGACTGTTGCACCACTTCGCGTCTAGCCGCAGCCGGCCATGGCCATTGAAGCACACGAACCCGGAAGCTGGCGTCGCGAATTTCGCGCGACGCTGAAGCTCGCCTGGCCGCTCATCCTCACCAACCTCACCATGGCCTCGGTGCAGGCGATCGATACCTTTTTCATCGGTCGTTACGGGACGAGCGAGTTGGCGGCGGTGGCGCTGGCGCTCAACCTCACCTTCGCCCTCAACCTCATCGCGCTCGGCGTGATCACGGCGGCCAGCCCGATGATGGCGACCGCGCTGGGGCGCGGGAAGGGGCGGGTGAAGGATGTCCGTCGCAGCTTCCGCCAATCGGTCTGGCTGGCCATCACGGTGACCATTCCGCTCTGGGCGATCCTGATGAATGCCGAAACGGTGATCGGCTGGCTCGGGCAGGACCCGGCGCTGGCGGTCAACGCGCAAGTCTTCCTCTGGGGCTATCTCTGGTCGACCTTTCTTTTCCTGCTGTTCAACGCGATGCGCAACTTCCTCGCCGCACTGGAACGGCCGGGCTGGATCCTGCTCATCTCGGCCTCGAGCATCCCGATCAACAGCCTGCTCGATTATGCGCTGATCTTCGGCGAACTGGGCGCGCCCGAATTGGGCGTCTTCGGGGCCGGAATCGCCAGCACGATCACCTGGGCGATCATGGCGGTGGCAATGTTCGCGGTGATCCTGACCGACCGGCAATTCAAGCGCTTCCAACTGTTCGCGCGCTTCTGGCGTCCGGACTGGGAGCGATACCGCAACATGTGGAAGCTGGGCCTGCCCATCGGGCTCGCCATGGGCTTCGAAGGCGGCGTCTTTTCGGCAGCGGCCTATCTCATGGGCCTGGTCGGCGAGCAGGCGCTGGCCGCGCACGCCATTGCGCTCCAGATTGCTGCGCTTTCCTTCATGGTGCCCTGGGGCATTGCGCAGGCCTCGACCGTGCGCGTTGGCCTTATGCACGGACGCGGTGACAAGGATGGCATTGCCCGCGCCGGTTGGACCGCCTGGATGCTGGGTGTCGGCTTCATGAGCTGCATGGCCATTTTCCTTTGGACCTTCCCCGAAGAACTGATCGGCCTGTTCCTTGCCGACACGCCTGAAAATACCGAAGTTATTGCCTTGGGCGCCAGCTTCCTCGTCATCGCTGCCATCTTCCAGATCGTCGATGGCGCGCAGGTCGTCGGCGCGGGTGTGCTGCGCGGGTTGCACGACACCAAGATCCCGATGATCTTCACCTTCGTCGGCTACTGGCTGATCGGCATCGGCGCAGGCGCCTGGCTGGCCTTCGAGGCAGGCTGGGAAGGCGTCGGGATCTGGTCCGGGCTGGCCATCGGGCTCGCCATTGTCGGGGTGCTGATGCTGCAGCGTTGGATGCGCCGCGAGCGGTTGGGCCTCATGTCGGACGAACCGAGCAAAGAATCTTCCCCCGCACCTGTTGACTAGTAGGAACGCGCATCCCAAATGCGCAGCGACTTGGCACTCTCTTGATGGGAGTGCCAGACGTCGCATGAACGAACATCAACTATTGAAAGCAGAGGGAACCATGGGTTTCAAACCGCTTCACGACCGTGTCCTCGTCCGCCGTGTCGAGGCCGATGAAAAAACCGCCGGGGGCATCATCATCCCCGACAGCGCCAAGGAAAAGCCGCAGGAAGGCGAAGTCGTCGCCGTGGGCTCGGGCCTTAAGAGCGAAGACGGCAAGGTCACGCCGCTCGACGTCAGCGCTGGCGACAAGATCCTGTTCGGCAAGTGGTCGGGCACCGAAGTCAAGATCGACGGCGAAGACCTGATCATCATGAAGGAAAGCGACATCCTCGGGATCGTCAGCTGAGCTGAATGAGTGGGGCGACCCACCATTAAATTCGTAAACTTATTCAGCTTCCAACAGAGCAAATTAGAAAGGCAATCACATGGCTGCCAAAGACGTGAAATTCGGGCGCGACGCCCGTGAACGCATCCTCAAAGGCGTCGACATCCTCGCCGACGCCGTCAAAGTGACGCTCGGCCCCAAGGGTCGTAACGTCGTCATCGAAAAGAGCTTCGGTGCCCCGCGCATCACCAAGGACGGCGTCAGCGTCGCCAAGGAAATCGAGCTCAAGGACAAGTTCGAGAATATGGGCGCGCAGATGCTGCGCGAAGTTGCCTCGAAGACCAACGACATTGCCGGTGACGGCACCACCACCGCCACGGTGCTGGCCCAGTCGATCGTCCAGGAAGGCATGAAGTCGGTTGCGGCCGGCATGAACCCGATGGATTTGAAGCGCGGCATCGACATCGCCGTCACCAAGGTCGTTGCAGACCTGCAGGGCCGTTCGAAGCCGGTTTCGGGTTCGGAAGAAGTTGCCCAGGTCGGCATCATCTCGGCCAATGGTGACAAGGAAGTCGGCGAGAAGATCGCCGAAGCCATGGACAAGGTCGGCAAGGAAGGCGTTATCACGGTCGAAGAGGCCAAGGGTCTCGAATTCGAACTCGACGTCGTCGAAGGCATGCAGTTCGACCGCGGCTACCTCTCGCCCTACTTCATCACCGATCCGGAAAAGATGACCGTTGAACTCAACGATCCCTACATCCTGATCCACGAGAAGAAGCTGTCGAACCTCCAGGCGATGCTTCCCATCCTCGAAGCGGCCGTACAGTCGGGCCGTCCGCTCCTGATCATCGCCGAAGACATTGAAGGCGAAGCGCTCGCGACCCTCGTCGTGAACAAGCTGCGCGGCGGCCTCAAGGTCGCGGCCGTCAAGGCGCCGGGCTTCGGTGATCGTCGCAAGGCGATGCTCGAAGACATCGCCATCCTGACGGGCGGCGAGATGATCTCGGAAGATCTCGGCATCAAGCTTGAGAACGTGACGCTCAACATGCTCGGCACCGCCAAGCGCGTCCAGATCGACAAGGACAACACCACCATCGTCGACGGCGCGGGTGCCAAGGATGCGATCGAAGCGCGTACCGGTGCGATCCGCCAGCAGATCGAGAACACCACCAGCGACTATGACCGCGAGAAGCTCCAGGAGCGTCTCGCCAAGCTCGCCGGCGGCGTTGCCGTGATCAAGGTCGGCGGCGCTACCGAAGTCGAGGTGAAGGAACGCAAGGACCGTGTCGACGACGCGCTCCACGCAACCCGCGCTGCGGTCGAAGAAGGCATCGTCCCCGGTGGCGGTACCGCGCTTCTCTACGCCAAGTCGGCGCTTGACGGCATGGAAGGCGAAAATGCCGACCAGACTCGCGGCATCGACATCGTGCGCCGCGCGCTGGAAGCGCCGGTTCGCCAGATCGCTTCGAACGCCGGTTTCGACGGGGCCGTGGTTGCCGGCAAGCTGATCGACGGTAACGACCCGTCGCTCGGCTTCAACGCAGCCAACGACACGTACGAAAACCTGGTTTCGGCCGGTGTTGTCGACCCGACCAAGGTCGTGCGCACCGCGCTACAGGACGCAGCCTCGGTTGCCGGTCTGCTCATCACCACTGAAGCGACGGTGGCCGAGCTGCCGAGCGACGACAAGGGCGGTGCTGGCGGCGGCATGCCCGGTGGCATGGGCGGCATGGGCGGCATGGACTTCTAAGTCCCGAACGCTCAGCAACGCTGAACAAAAAGGGCCGGGGCGCAGCGATGCGCTCCGGCCTTTTTCATCTCGATTGTTCACGGGCTGCGTGCAATTCGACTAAACTGTGTTAAGTCGTCAATCGAGTTGCGTCTTATCTCTGGGGGGAGAAATTGATGACGGATGCGATCAAGCCGCCACGCGAAATGGGCAAGCTCGGGTCGACGCTGATGAGCGTCAACGCGATGGTCGGTGCCGGCATCTTCGCCATGCCCGCCTTGCTCTATGCGGCCATCGGGGCCTTCGCGCCGTGGATGATCATGATCGTTGGCCTGCTGGTCGGCGCGGGCGTGATCGTCATGGCGCGGCTCGCCGCCATGTTCCGCCAGTCGGGCGGGCCGCAGCTTTATGCGGAGGCCGCGTTCGGCAAGCAAGCCGGCTTCCAGGTCGGTTGGATGCTGCTCATCGCCATCATTTCCTCGCGCGCCGCCAATTTCTACGTCCTCACGAGCTACATGGCCGTGTTGTTACCCGCGCTCGAGGATCCCTTGTGGCAGCGCGGTGCGATCCTGTTCCTGCTGGTCGCCATGACCTGGCTCACCATTTCCGGCATGCGCAAGGCGACCGCAGGCCTCGTGGTCGGCTCGATCCTCAAACTCAGCCCGATCCTGCTTCTGTGCGTGGTGGCCTTGGCCAAGGGGGGCATCGCGACCGAGGTCGAGCTACCGACCTTCAGCGAGGCGGAGGCCGTGATACTCCTCATTTTCTATGCCTATTCGGGCACCATCGCGAACAGCTATGCGGCTGGCGAAGTGAAGAACCCGCGCCGCACCATCCCCAAAACCATGCTGCTCTCGCTCGCGATCATTATCATTTTCTACATGGTGGTGCAGTGGGCCTATATTGCCGCCGCGCCGAACCCCGACGAAGACCTCACCCCGCTGACCGCTGCTGCCCGTGCGGTGATGGGCGAGACGGGCGCGCTGCTGCTCACGCTGGCAGCCATCTTCTCGATCGCAACCAACCAGCTCACTTTCTACATTGGCGGCCCGAGGATCATGTACGGGATGGCGCGGCGCGGACTGTTGCCTCACTGGCTGCTCCCGCTGTCGAGCAAGTCGCATACGCCGATGGCGTCGATCCTCTTTTTCTCGGCGCTGGTGGCCTTGGTCTCGCTGACCGGCGGGTTCGAATTCCTTGCCATCGTCAGCTCGGTATTCTCGCAGCTTGTCGGCCTCGCCGCTTATGCCGCTTTCGTGGCGTTTCGCACCCGGGGGCATGAGGGCATCGTCGAGGGGATGACGCTCAACTGGTGGGCCATCATCGTGGTGGCGTCGGCCTTCAATGTCGCCGCCTTGTGGCAGGCGCCGGAGCGGGCGTGGCTGATCGGCGCGGGGATGATGGTATTGGGCTTTGGGCTTAACCTCATCACCCGCAGCCAGCCAGCCGATGCGGCCGAAGTGTTTTTCGATGAACCGCCGCGCGAAGCCTAGTCATCGGCGGATGCCGCGCTAGGCTGGGTCGCGTAACGTAGAGCCGGAGAAAATCGTGTTTCGTTTTCTGGTCCTGATTTCTGCCATGCTCGCGCTGTCGGCGTGCCAGGTCACGCGTGTCGGCACCGTCCATCTCGATTCCCGCTACGCGTTCGAAGATCGCGACCGGCCGCCCAGCGACATCCTGATCGTCATCGACGGCACCGCGAACAACAGCGTCTCGCGGACCAATGCGGTGCGCATGTACGAGATTGCCGAGACGCTGGGCAGCGTGTCCGACCGGCCGCTGGTCACCTATTACGCCGAGGGCGTCGGCGCGGGCAAAGGCGAGTTTCGCGGGGCCTTGCTGGGCAAGGGGACGGGCGAGGATGTGCGCGAGGCTTATCGTTTCCTGACGCGCGTCTATCGGCCCGGCGATCGCATCATCCTTGCCGGCTTTTCGCGCGGCGCCTACGCGCAGCGTCTGCTCACAGGCATGATCGCGGTCGCGGGCATCCCGGACATGAGCGGGGAGCATTGGGATCGCAGCGCGCGGCGCAGCAAGGTGCATGACATCTGGGACGCCTATCGGTCCCCGAACGATGCGGGTCTGGACGCGCTCGCGGATTATGACCGGCGCGAGAAAAAGCTCATCCGTGATGGCGTGCTCGCGGACATTGCGGAGCGCAACGGAGCAGCCGGTATGAAAGACCATGATTGGTCCGCACGACGCGACGCCAGCCGCAATGTCGATACACTCGCCTTGTTCGACGTGGTTGCAGAGCTCGGCGGGCGAGACGGCAATCCCGATCCTTTCTTCAGCGATCCCTATTATTGGGTCCAACCGTGCGGGGCAGGGCATCTTTTCCACGCCATGGCGCTGGACGACAACCGGTCCAAGGCCTTCACGCTGGTCATGGCCGAGCAACCGCAGATGCCCGCAACCTGTCCGAAGGGGCTCGATCGAACCGAGATCGAGGAAGTCTGGTTTTCAGGTGCGCATGCCGATGTCGGCGGCAATTATGTCGATGGCGACGATTTGATCGTCGGCCTCATTCCTGGCGTGTCGCTCAACTGGATGCTCGACCGCTTGGCCGCCGAACGCGATCTCTTTGCCTTGGCGCCGCGCGTGAAGGAGGATCGCTACGGCCCGCTCCATGACGCGCAGAAATATACGTGGGCCTATTTCGACGTGGATCGGGTCTATCGCGATCCGATCGACTATGCGCGGCGGTTGGGGGGCAAGCCGAAGATCCATTATTCGGTGGTCCAGCGGCTGGAGCGCGCCTCCGATATGCAGGCGCGCTATGACGATCATTGCGGAGAGGACGCGATCAAGACGCCGCGGCTCCTTTGCCACGAACTCTTGCGCAATCGCGGCTTCCGGCAGGAATTGCGTCGGGAGGGGTGCGTGGAGGGTATCGACCGTGAGGCCGAACTGACGGGCGATGTGCGCGATTGGCACCTCAAAGCCGATCAGACCTGTATCGAAGTGGTTGGTTGGTAGCGTCTAGATCGCTGCCGCAGCCTCGACAGATTCCAGGTCCGGCGGCGCGAGGTCGCGGGCCTCGTCAAGTCGCAGCTCGATCGAATCCAGGCGATCATTGGCGACTTCGTCCGGTTGCTCGGCGACAGGCGGATCGGCGCGACCGCAGGCCGTAAGAAGCGTCAGCGCGACAAGGGGAAACGCGAACCGCATGCCCGCATCATAGCGCAAAAAAGAAGGGCCGCCCACACATGGTGGACGACCCTTCAAAGTCTGCTCGAAAAAGCAGAGGAGTGCGAGAATTACTCGGCAGCTTCCTCAGCAGCTTCTTCTTCGACTTCGCCGGCAGCTTCAGCGACTTCGCCCATGGCTTCGTCACCAGCAGCGTCGAGTTCGTCGCCAGCAGCTTCAACAGCTTCTTCAGCTTCGGCAGCGCCTTCTTCGACGGCAGCTTCAGCGTTGGCGGCATCTTCTTCCACGCCTTCGGCAGTGTTTTCGCAAGCGGTCAGGGCGAAGGCCAGAACCGCAGCAGTCAGAGCAACTTTCTTCATGTTCAAATATTCCTTGCTTTGCGTGCCCGCTCACCGCGCGCACAAGGCACGACCTGCCCTAATCGCTTAAGGCAGGCCTGTGGTGAGACTTACAAAGGTCTGGCCCGTCACGCAATCGTCAAATTTTCACGAGGCAATATCGTTCTCGCTTGACGGTCATAAAGGTTTCTTTATGCCTTTATGCGATGGTTGCACCTATGGAACTGACAAATTTCTTCCACGCGCTCGGGGACGAGAGCAGATTGCGCATTCTGATGGTCATTCGCTCGATGGAATTGACCGTCGGCGAGATCGCGCAGGCGCTCGGTCAATCACAGCCGAGAATTTCGCGTCACGTCCGCATATTGGCCGAAGCCGGCATCGCGCGGCGACGCAAGGAAGGCAGCTGGACCTTCGTAGAGCCTGCATTGCCCGTCGATTCGCCGCTGTTCGAGATCATCGATTCGCGGATGGAGGGCGCGATTGCCGAGGCCTGCGACGGCGATGCGCAGCGTTTGGATGCAATCCGGATCGAGCGGGCGGAGACCGCGTCGCAATGGTTCGCCTCGCGCGCCGAGCGCTGGGATGAGTTGCGCAGCCTGCATATCGAGGAAGAACAAGTCGAGGCCGCGACGGCGAAAGCATTGGAAGGCCGTCCGCTCGGGAGACTGGTCGATGTGGGGACCGGGACCGGCCGCATGCTCGAACTCTTTGCACCGGGCGCGAGCGAAGCGATCGGGATCGACCGATCGCCGGACATGCTCCGCCTCGCGCGCGTGCGGTTGGAAGCTGCGGGCGACATCGCTGCGAGCTTGCGGCAGGGCGACATGTTTGCGCTTCCGCTGGCCGATGGCGCTGCCGATACGGTGATCTTGCACCAGGTGTTGCACTTTGCGCACCAGCCGCGTGCCGCGATCGACGAAGCCGCGCGCATCCTGGCACCAGGGGGGCGTTTGGTCCTGGTCGACTTTGCCGCGCATGACCGCGAGGATTTGCGCCGCCAGCATGGGCATCAGCGGCTCGGTTTTACCGACGCTGCAATCGCCGACATGGTGAAGCTGGCAGGATTGAAGCCGGCGCGGCCGGTAAGGCTCGATGGCGGCGAGCTGACGGTCACGATCTGGGCCGCCGACCGGCCCGGCAAGGCACGAAAGGTAGCGGCATGAGCGAAATCCAGCCCCACGCCCCCGCGCCGCTCTTTGCCGGTCCCAAGGGCGATATCGACGTCAGTTTCGAATTCTTTCCGCCCAAGACCGAGAAGATGAGCGAAAAGCTCTGGTCCTCTATCGAGCGGCTCGAACCGCTCGGCCCGCGATTCGTCTCGGTGACCTATGGAGCTGGCGGTTCCACGCGCGAACGCACGCACGAGACGGTGAAGCGCATCGTCGAGGAAACCTCGCTGACGCCTGCCGCGCATCTCACCTGCGTCGATGCGACGCGCGAGGAAGTGCAGGAAGTGGCGCGCGAGTATTGGGACGCTGGCGTGCGGCACATCGTCGCGCTGCGGGGCGATCCGCCGGGCGAGGGGCAATGTTTCGCGCCGCATCCGGGTGGCTATGCCAATGCCGCCGAATTGGTGGCGGGGCTGAAGGAAGTAGCCGACTTCGATATTTCGGTCGCGGCCTATCCGGAATGCCATCCCGAGGCGTTGTCCTTCGAAGCCGATCTCGATCACCTGCTGCGCAAGATCGATGCGGGCGCGAGCCGGGCGATCAGCCAATTCTTCTTCGATCCCGAGCCCTTCTTCCGCCTGCGCGATGCGCTGGCAGCGCGGGGACGCGAAATCGAATTGGTGCCGGGCATCCTGCCGGTCAGCAATGTTGCGCAGACGCGCAAGTTTGCCGGCATGTGCGGGGCGGAAATTCCCGAGTGGATGGCCGAGCGGTTCGAGGGGCTGGATGACACACCGCAGGCGCGCGAGCTCGTCGCCGCGACCATCGCCGCCGAATTGTGCGGGCAGCTTTACGCCGGCGGGGTACGGCATTTCCATTTCTACACGCTCAATCGCGCGAACCTGTCCTACGCGATTTGCCGCCTGCTGGGGGTGAAGCCGCAATGAGCAAGGCCGATCAGCTGCGCGCGCTCGCTGCCGAGCGGGTTCTCGTTAAAGACGGAGCTTATGGCACCGCCATCCAGAAATTGGGGCTCGGCGAGGCGCAGTTTCGCGGTAATGTCGCGCTGGAGCGCGAGCAGCGCGGGAATAACGACCTACTCAATCTTACGCATCCGCAGGCGGTGGAGGAGATCTGCTCGGCCTTTGCAGAAGCGGGCGCCGACGTGCTCGCCACCAACACGTTCAATGCCAATGCGATCAGCCAGGCCGATTATGACGCGGAGCACCTAGTCGAAGACATCAACGTCGCGGCGGCGCGGATCGTGCGGGGTGTTGCGGACAAGTATTCGACCGAAGACAAGCAGCGCTTCGTGGCGGGCGCGGTGGGGCCGACTAACAAGACGCTGTCGCTCTCGCCGGACGTTGCGGACCCCGGCTTTCGCGAGGTCAGCTTCGACGATGTGGTCGAGGTCTACGAGGGACAAGTGCGCGCTTTGGCCGAGGGCGGAGTGGACTTCATCCTGATCGAGACGGTGTTCGATACCCTGAATGCCAAAGCCGGCGTGATGGCAGTGCGCAATGTCGAGCGCGAATTGGGACGCGAACTGCCGATCATGATGTCGATGACGCTCACCGACCTGTCGGGGCGCAACCTGTCGGGCCATACGGTCGAGGCCTTCTGGGCGAGCATTCGCCATGCGCGGCCGCTGACCATCGGCCTCAACTGCAGCTTCGGCGCGGAGGCGCTCCGGCCGGCTTTGAAGGCCCTCCATGCGCGCGCCGAGACATTGGTCATGGCCTACCCCAATGCGGGGCTGCCCAACGATTTGGGCGAATATGACGAGGGACCGGAGGAAACGGCGCGGCAGGTCGAGGAATGGCTGGCCGAGGGGCTGGTCGACATTGTCGGCGGCTGTTGCGGGACGACGCCTGCGCATATCAAGGCGATTGCCGATACGGTCGAGGGGGCCGCACCGCGCAAGGCGGCTGCAGTGGAGACCGATATGGTCTTGGCCGGGCTCGAACCGCTCGAGGTGCGCGCGTGAACGATATTGCCAGTCGCTTCGTCATGATCGGCGAGCGGACCAACGTCACCGGCTCCGCGCGCTTCAAGAAGCTCATTCTCAACGACGATTACGAGACCGCAGTCGAGGTCGCGCGCCAACAGGTCGAGAATGGCGCGCAGATCATCGACGTGAATATGGACGAGGCGCTCTTGGACGGTGTCGCCGCGATGGAGACCTTCCTCAAGCGCATCGCCGCCGAGCCCGACATTGCCCGTGTGCCGGTCATGGTCGATTCGTCCAAATGGGAGGTGATCGAGGCGGGGCTGAAATGCGTGCCGGGCAAACCGATCGTCAATTCGATCAGCCTCAAGGAAGGCGAGGACGAATTCCTCCGGCTCGCGCGAAAGATCCGCGATTATGGCGCGGCGACGGTGGTCATGGCCTTCGACGAGACGGGGCAGGCCGACACCAAGGCGCGCAAGGTCGAGATTTGCAAGCGGGCTTACGATTTGCTGGTCGCAGATGGCTTCCCGCCGCAGGACATCATCTTCGACCCCAACATCTTCGCAGTGGCGACCGGGATCGACGAGCATCGGCGTTACGGCCTCGATTTTATCGAGGCGGCGAAGGAAATCCGCGAGCAATGCCCGCACGCGCATATTTCGGGCGGGCTGTCCAACCTAAGCTTCTCCTTCCGCGGCAACGAGACGGTGCGCCGCGCGCTGCACAGCGTCTTTCTCTACCATGCGATCCCTGCCGGCCTCGGCATGGCGATCGTCAATGCGGGGCAATTGGACGTTTATGACGAAATCGATCCCGAATTGCGCGAGGCGTGCGAGGACGTGCTGTTCGACAAGGATGAGGGCGCGACCGACCGACTGATCGAGCTGGCGCAGCGCTACCAAGGGCAGGGCGCCAAGGCGTCGGAGAAGGACGAGACCTGGCGCGAGCAGCCGGTGGCCGAAAGGCTCGCCCATGCGCTGATCAAGGGGCTCGACGCGCACATCATCGAGGATGTCGAGGAAGCCCGCGTGGGATCGGAGCGTGCGCTGCACGTCATCGAAGGCCCGCTTATGGATGGCATGAACCGCGTCGGCGACCTGTTCGGGTCGGGCAAGATGTTTCTGCCGCAGGTGGTGAAGTCGGCGCGGGTCATGAAAAAGGCCGTCGCGCAGCTGCTCCCCTACATCGAGGCCGAAAATGCGGGCGAGGCGAACAGCGCCAAGGGCCGAATCCTCATGGCGACCGTAAAGGGCGACGTGCACGACATCGGCAAGAATATCGTCGGCGTCGTGCTGCAATGTAACGGCTACGAAGTGGTCGACCTCGGCGTCATGGTCGGCTGGCCCGACATTCTCGATGCGGCGCGGGCGAACAAGGTCGACATGATCGGCCTGTCGGGCCTCATCACGCCCAGCCTCGACGAAATGGTGCATAATGCGAGCGAGATGGAGCGCGAGAAGCTTAAACTGCCGCTGCTGATCGGCGGCGCAACAACAAGCCGTGTTCATACCGCCTTGAAGATTGCGCCGGCCTATTCGGGACCGGTCATCCACGTCACCGATGCGAGCCGCGCCGTGGGCGTAGCATCCAAGCTGATGGGCGAGGAGAAAGCCGCCTATGTCGGCGAGATCGCCGATGATTATGCCAAGGTGCGTGCCGCTCGCGCCGGCAAGGGCAAGGGGGGCATCGCAACGCTTGAGGAAGCGCGCGCCAATGCCGCGCCCTTCGATCCGGCGGGTATCGCGCCGGCACCGGCCAAGCCGGGGCGGCATGTCTGGGACGACTGGGACCTTGCCGACCTGCGCGCGACATTCGACTGGACCCCGTTCTTCCGCAGCTGGCAGCTTGCGGGCACCTTCCCGGCCATCCTCGAGGATGACATCGTCGGGGATGCGGCAAGTGCGCTTTATGCCGACGCGCAGGCGATGCTCGACAAGATCGTCGAGGAAAAATGGCTTCAGCCGCGCGCCGTGGCGCAAATCTGGCCGGCGCATCGCGATGGCGATGACATCATCGTCGATGAGGTCCGCGTGCCGATGCTGCGCCAGCAGGTGAAGAAGCGCGAGGGGCGGCCCAATTTCTGCCTTTCCGACTTCATCGCCGAGGCAGGCGACCATGTCGGTGGCTTCGCCGTCGCGATCCACGGCGCGGACGAGCGCGCCAAGGCCTATGAGGCTGCGGGCGACGATTATAACGCGATCCTGCTAAAGGCGCTGGCCGACCGCTTTGCCGAAGCTTTTGCCGAGCGGCTGCACCAGCATGTCCGGACTGACGTGTGGGGCTATGCGCCCGACGAGAAGCTCAGCAACGAGCAGCTCATCGCCGAAGGCTATCGCGGCATTCGTCCGGCGCCCGGCTATCCGGCCTGCCCCGACCATGGATTGAAGCCGATCCTGTTCGACCTGCTGGGCCGCGATCCTGCTGGGATTTCGCTGACCGAGAACAACGCCATGTGGCCGGCAAGCGCGGTGTCGGGCTTCTATTTCGGGCATGAAGATGCCGCTTATTTCGGCGTTGCGCGGGTGGGGCCGGACCAGCTTGCGGACTATGCGCAGCGTATGGGCCTTGACCACGCTACGGCCAAAAAGCGGTTGTCGCCCAATCTCGACGAGGCGGCGGCGGCAAGCTAGGGCGGTAGCGATGCTCCAGCGCCTGCTTCTTCTGATCGCGATTCTGTTTGCCGCCGCGCTGCCGGCGCGGGCGCAGCAGACAAACCTCTTACCCAGCCTGGTGGCCGAGACGCCCGCCGACCCCGATGGCGGGACGGTGACGCTGGCGATCCGCTTCGAAGGCAAGCCCGGCTGGTACGGATATTGGAAGAATCCCGGCGATGCGGGGCTGCCGCTTAATGTCCAGTGGGACCTGCCCGACGGGGTCGAAGTGGGCGAAATGCGTTTCCCGACGCCGATGCGCTACGAGGCGGCGGGACTGATGAGCTATATCTACCGCGACACGCATGCTGTGCTCGTCGAGGTCGAGACTCCCGCGACGGGGGCGACGGTGCTGCCCATCGGTGCCGAAATGCGCTGGCTGGCCTGTACCGACCGGCTGTGCGTGCCCGAACGCGGCGAGGTGAAGCTGCTGCTGCCGGTAGGCGAGGGGGCCGAGCGGGCCGACGAATTCGACCAGTATCGTCGCGATTTGCCGCGCCCGCTCGAAAGCGAGGCGCGCTGGGATGTCTCCGGCAGCACGCTTTCGGTGGCGCTCCCCATCCCGGAAAGCGTTGGCGTGGGCAGCCCCGACCTCATCCTCGAACGGGCTGAGGACGGGCAGACCCATCTGATCGATTATGGCGAACCGCAGCGTTTCCGCCGCAGCGGCGAATGGCTCATCGCGGACCTCGCCCTGCGCGATGGCGCGGAGCCGGACCGGGTAGCCGGTCTCATCAAGCTCGGCACTGGTCAGGGCCTAGAGTTCGTGGCGCGTGCGGGTGACGTACCGAGCGGCGGCGAGATCGTCGCCGACAAGGGCTCAGGCGCCATCCTCTATGCAATCCTCGGGGCGCTACTGGGCGGCCTCATCCTCAACCTCATGCCGTGCGTTTTTCCCGTGCTCGCGATGAAGGCGCTGCATCTTGCCAAGGCCGGATCGAGCGAGGCCTATGCGCGGCGCGATGCGCTCGGATATGCGGCAGGCGCTGTCGTCGGCACGGCGGCGCTGGGTCTCGTCCTGCTCGGCATTCGTGCGGGAGGCGACGCGGTCGGCTGGGCATTCCAGCTCCAGGACCCGCGCACCATCTTCATCCTCTTGCTGCTGGCCTGGGCGATCACCTTGAACCTGCTCGGCCTGTTCGAATTGCCCGTGCTGGCAGGCGGGTTTGAAGCCAAGGGCAGTTTCGCGACCGGCGCGCTTGCCGCTTTCGTGGCGACGCCTTGCGCCGGACCGTTTCTCGGGACCGCGCTCGGGACCGCATTGATCCTGCCGCCATTGGCTGCTGTCGCCGTCTTTGCCTCGCTCGGGCTGGGGCTTGCCCTGCCGTTTCTCGCCATCGGCTTCATTCCGGCGCTGCGCAACCGCATGCCCAAGCCGGGCAAGTGGATGGAGACATTGAAGCGTTGGCTGGCGCTGCCGATGGGCCTGACCGTCATCGCCTGCCTGTGGCTGCTGTGGCGGTTGGCCGGGCCGATTGGTGTCACTAGCGGCGTTCTCGGCCTTGGGCTTGCGGCGGCTGCGCTGGCATTATTCGGGCGGCGCGTCGGCATGATGCGGACCGCCTTCGCGCTGGTGCTCGGCATCGGCGTGCTGGGTGCAATCTTTCTGCCCAATGAGCCGATCAAGCGCGAGGTGAGCGTGCCGGGCGCGATTGCCTGGACGCCGCAGGCGGTCGACGCGGCGGCCTCGGCAGGGCGCCCGGTCTTCGTCTATTTCACCGCGGACTGGTGCCTGTCCTGCAAGGCCAACGAGCGCGTCGCGATATCGCGCGACAGCGTCACGCAGGCCTTCGACGAGGCGGATGTCGCGGTGTTCGTGGCCGACTGGACCGACGGCGATGCGCAGATCACGCGTTTCCTTGAAGGGCGCGGGCGTGCGGGTGTGCCGCTCTATCTCTGGTACGCGCCGGGTTCGAACGAGCCGGAAGAGTTGCCGCAGCTCCTCACCCCCGGCATGCTGACCCAGAGGGTCGAAGCGGCTCAGTCCGCAGCGCGATAGACGCGCTTGCCGCCGATCCAGGTTTCCAGAACGTCGGTTTCCGCCAGCATGGTCGGGCTGACCGCCGTCGGATCGCGGTCGATCACGATGAAGTCGGCATAAAGGCCGGGTTCGAGGCGACCAAACTGGTCTTCGGCGAAACCGGCATAGGCCGCACCGATGGTGAAAGCGGCGAGCGCCGTGCCGAGATCCACCTTTTCCTCCGCGATCCAGCCGCCCTGCGGATTGCCATTGGCATCCTCGCGGCTGATCGCGACCTTGAGGCCGACGAATGGATTGGGATGTTCGACCGGGAAGTCCGACCCGAAGGCCAGCAGCGCGCCCGACTGGTCGATGCTGTTCCAGGCATAAGCCGCGCCCAGACGTTCCTCGCCAAGGCGCTTTTCGGCCATCTGCCAGTCGCTGGTCTGGTGGACCGGCTGCATCGACGCGATGATGCCGGCCTCGGCGATACGCGGCAGGTCGGCGGGATCGAGGATCTGGACATGCTCGATGCGCCAGCGGCGCTCGCCCTCATAGGCGTCGCCAAGCTCCTCGAAGGTCGCGATGACCTGCTCGTTGGCGAGATCGCCGATGGCGTGGATGGCGACCTGGAAATTGTCGATCGCGGCGCGGCTGGCGCGGTTCTTGATCGCCAGTTCGTCAGTGACCGGCAGGCCGACCGTGTCGGGCGCGTCTTCGTAGGGCTGCTTGAGCAACGCGCCGCGCGAGCCCAGCGCACCGTCCGAATAGAGCTTGATGCCGCCCATGCGAAGCTTGCCGTCGTAGAGCCACGGCGTCGGGCCCGTGCCCGCCACATTGGTGAGCGTCTCGATCGAATTGGCGTAGCTCATGATACGCAGCTGGAGCCGGCCCGCATCGCCGGCGCGGCGCATCGTGTGCCAATCCTCGTTCGAGGTCCCCATGTCGGCCACGGCGGTGATGCCTTCGGACAGGAGGAAACGCTGTGCCTCGCCCAGGGCCTTGTCGAGCAATAGCGGCTGGGTGCGCGGGATGACGCGGGTGACGTAGCCTTCGGCGGTGTCGATGAAGACACCGGTCGGATTGCCCGCGGCATCGCGAATCAAGCTGCCTCCGTCGGGGTCCTCGGTGGCGGCGGTCACGCCTGCCAATTCCATCGCCAGTGTGTTGCCGACCGCAGCATGGCCGTCGACGCGGCCGAGCCAGACGGGACGGTCGCTCACCACCGCGTCGATATCGGCGGCGGTGGGCAGGCGCCCTTCGGCGAACATTTCCTGGTTCCAGCCGCGGCCCTGAATCCAGCGCAGGCCCGGATTGGCGTCGGCATAGGCCTTCACGCGCTGCTGCAGCTCGGCGATCGAGCTGGTGCCGGTGAGGTCGAGCTGGAGCGCGGCGAGGCCGAGGCCCATGACATGGCCATGCGCGTCGATGAGGCCGGGCATCACGACGGCACCCTGCATGTCGATGGCATAATCGGTGCGGGGATGGGCCTCGCCAGCCTGCAGGATTGCCACGATCCGCCCGTCATCGCTGATCACGAATGCGGTGAAGCGTTCGATCTTGCCGTCTTTGCTGGCCTGGATGCCGTTCACATTATGCACGAGCGTGTCGGCGAAGGCGGTGGCGGGAAGGGCGGTGGCGCTGAGCAGGGCAGCGATGAGGCGGATCTTGATCATGCGCTCACGCATAGCATTGTTTGCGGCGGCGGGAAGGGCTAGGCGATGAGCCCATGGAGAGGGAAATTTCTATTGAAGATATCCGCGCCGCTGCTGCGCGGATCGAGGGCGCTGTCGTCGACACGCCCATGTCGAAGAGCCGGACGCTGAGCGAGATTGTCGGTGCCGACATCTGGCTCAAGTTCGAAAACCTGCAATTCACCGCGGCCTATAAAGAGCGCGGCGCACTCAACAAGCTGCGCCAGCTGAGCCCCGAGGAATGCAAGCGCGGCGTGATTGCCGCGAGCGCGGGCAACCATGCGCAGGCGGTCGCCTATCACGGCGCGCGCCTCGGCATTCCCGTCACCATCGTGATGCCCGCGCCCACCCCCACCATCAAGGTCGAGCAGACCGAGGGTCATGGCGCGCATTGCGTGCTGGAAGGCAAGGTGTTCGACGATGCCTATGCCCATGCGCAGGCGCTGGCCGACGAGAAGGGCTATGTTTTCGTCCACCCGTTCGATGACCCCGACGTCATTGCCGGGCAGGGGACGGTCGGCCTCGAAATGCTGCGCGACGTGCCCGATCTCGACGTGCTGGTTGTGCCGATCGGTGGCGGCGGGCTGATGAGCGGCATCGCGATTGCGGCCAAGGCGATCAATCCCGACATCGAACTGGTCGGCGTCGAGGCCGAGATGTTTCCGGCGATGAAATGCATCATCGAAGGCAAGGGCACGATTACGGGCGGCGATACGCTGGCCGAGGGCATTGCGGTCAAGGAGCCCGGCAAGATCACCCGAGCGATCATCGCCGACCTGGTCGACCGGATCGAACTAGTCCCCGAAGCGGCCATCGAGCATGCGGTCGCTTTGCTGGTGGGGATCGAGAAGACGGTGGTCGAGGGAGCAGGGGCCGCTGGCCTCGCGCTGTTGCTCGACCAACCGGACGCATTCAAGGGCAAGAAGGTCGGCACCGTGCTGTGCGGCGGCAATATCGACCCGCACCTCCTGTCCAACGTGCTGGTGCGCGAACTGGTGCGCGCGGGGCGTATCGCACGGCTCAAGATTGCTGCGGAAGACCGCCCCGGCGCGCTTGCGGCGATCACGGCGAAATTCCACGAGCATCGCGTCAACATCCTCGAGACCAACCATCATCGCATCTTCAATGCGTTGCCCGCCAAGGACACGTTGATCGAGGTGGAGTGCGAGGCGCGCGACGCGGCGGCGATCGACCGGCTGGTCGATGCGCTGGAGGAATGCGGCTTCAATGTGGAGCGTGCCGATCGCCTCAGCGCGGCCGAGGGGCATTAACTACAAAGCGTTCCAGCGCGGCACATTTTGATTCAGTTTCGGGCAGTTGGCGCGAAACCCGATCCTTTTCAAATCCGTTAACCCGTCGCATAAAGACGTTGGTAAGGATTCGACGAAGGAGAGAGACGGGTGAGCGCACCATTCCGCTTCCCCAAATTTTTCGTCACCAATCCCGCGCCCTGTCCCTATCTGCCGGACAAGGTCGAGCGGAAGGTGTTTACGGAATTGAACGGCGACAATGCCGCCGACCTCAACGAAGCGTTGGGGCGGATCGGTTTTCGCCGCTCGCAGTCCGTCGCCTATCGTCCGTCCTGCGTCGATTGTTCGGCCTGTGTGTCGGTGCGCGTGCGGACCGAGGATTTCGAGCCGAGCCGCTCGCAGCGCCGCCTGATCAAGAATAACCAGGATATCGACGTCACTGCCTGCAAGCCGTGGACCACGGACGAGCAATATGACCTGCTTCGCCAATATCTCTCGGCGCGTCATCCTGGTGGCGGCATGGCCGAGATGGACGAGCATGATTATGCCGACATGGTGGAGCAGACGCCGGTGCGTACCTATGTTGTCGAATATCGCGAGCCCGACGATGAATATGGCCGCCCGGGCCGGTTGATCGGTGCCTGCCTATCCGACCAGCAGTCGGACGGGCTGAGCATGATTTACAGCTTCTTCGATACGGGGCCCGACGCGCGCAAGGGGCTCGGCACTTACATCATCCTCGATCACATCATGCGCGCCAAGCAGGCGGGCCTGCCCTATGTCTATCTCGGCTATTGGGTCGAGGGGTCGGACCGCATGGCCTACAAGGCCAAGTTCCGCCCGCTGGAGCGCTTGGGCCGCGAGGGCTGGGGCCCGATGGACGGCACCGGCGAGGACGATGTCGCGGCACGCCGCCGCACCCCGCCTGTCCGTCACATGACGACGCGAAAGCTGCCGATGAAATAGGCGGTCGCACCGCCAACATCCTTAAGCGCTGTTTACCATGATCGTTGAGAGCGAATTATCGCCTCGCGGCTAATGCCCGACGTTTCCGAATAGGAGACGCGGCATTTACCAAGGCCATCCCAGCGCGCCCGTCACGACCGGCGCAACCACCAGTCTCGCCGAGTTGCTCGGCGCCTTCTCCTATGCCCTCGACCTGACCGAAGGCCAGCCGGCCGGGCATAGCGTGCGCTGCGCCTATATTGCCGGGCGAATGGGCGCGACATTGGGCCTGAATGCCGAGGATCGCCGGGCGCTCCATTATGCGGTGCTGCTCAAGGATCTTGGCTGTTCGAGCAATGCGGCGCGGATTGCCGAGCTTTATGCGACCGACGATCGCGACTTCAAACAGAGCTGGAAGACCATTCCGACCGGCCTGCCGGCAACGCTGAAGTTCGTCTTTTCGAAGACGGGCGAGGGCGGTCCGATGGGCACCAAGATCGCCAAGATCGCCAACATCCTCAAGAATGGCGACGATATCGCGCAGGAGATGATCGAGACGCGCTGCACGCGCGGTGCCGATATTTCGAGACAGCTTCGCTTTGGCGAGGAGGTAGCCGAGGCGATCTTCAGTCTTGACGAGCATTGGGACGGGTCGGGTCGGCCGGAGAAACTGAGCGGGGATGCGATTCCGCTGTTCGCGCGCATCGCGCTGCTGTGCCAGGTCGCCGATGTATTCCACCAGCATGCCGGGCGAGAGGCGGTCCTCGCGGAATTGGCGCATCGCAGTGGCAGCTGGCTCGATCCGCAACTTGTCCGCTTGTTCGCGGACATTTCGCGCGATCCGCAATTCTGGCGCGACCTTGAAAGCCCGCACGTCGATACGCTGTCGACGGCGATGGTCGGGCTCGAGGATCGTGTCGATGTGGATGACGATTATCTCGACGACATCGCCGCCGCTTTCGGCGCGGTCGTCGATGCCAAGAGCCCCTATACGGGCGGCCACTCGACCCGTGTCGCCGACTTTGCCGGCTCGATGGGCCGGATCATGGGGCTCGATGCGGGGCAGGGCCGCTGGCTCCACCGCGCCGCATTGCTACACGATATCGGCAAATTGGGCGTGTCGAGCCTGGTGCTCGAGAAGCCGGGCAAACTTGGCGATGACGAATGGGTGGAAATGCGCGACCATGCCGCGCAGACCCATGCCATTCTGAGCCGCATCGGCTGCATGGCCGACATGGCTCCGGTCGCCGCCGCCCACCACGAGCGGCTCGACGGCAGGGGCTATCCGCTACAATTGGACGAACGCACTATCTCGGTCGAGACGCGAATCATCACGGCCTGCGATTTTTATGACGCGCTCACTGCCGACCGCCCCTATCGCGCTGCCATGCCCCGCGCAAAAGCGCTGGAGATTATCGGCAACGAGGTCGGGAAAGCTGTCGATGGGGCCTGCTACGAGGCGCTGGTGGCGGTAACGCGCTAAACAAAAAGGGCGGCGGCGCCTCCCTTGCGCCACCGCCCCATTGCCCCAAAGGCTCTCGCCTGTTCGGTGTTAGGCCGCCGCTTCGGCGCCGTCCTTGCCTTCTTCCGGATCGCGCAGCACGTAGCCGCGGCCCCAGACGGTTTCGATGTAATTTTCACCGCCGCAAGCGAGCGAGAGTTTCTTGCGCAGCTTGCAGATGAAGACGTCGATGATCTTGAGTTCGGGCTCGTCCATGCCGCCATAAAGGTGGTTGAGGAACATTTCCTTGGTGAGCGTGGTGCCCTTGCGGAGCGAAAGCAGCTCCAGCATCGCATATTCCTTGCCCGTGAGGTGGACGCGGTTGCCGTCCACTTCGACCGTCTTGGCATCGAGGTTCACGGCCAGCTTGCCGGTGCGGATGACCGACTGGCTGTGGCCTTTCGAACGACGGACGATGGCGTGGATGCGGGCGACCAACTCGTCGCGGTGGAACGGCTTGGTGACATAATCGTCGGCGCCGAAGCCCAGCGCGCGGACCTTCGAATCCATTTCGCCGATACCCGACAGGATCAGGACCGGCGTCTGCACCTTGGCGGTGCGCAGCTTCTTCAGGACGTCATAGCCGTGCATGTCCGGCAGGTTGAGGTCGAGAAGGATGATGTCGTAATCGTAGAGCTTGCCCAGATCGAGGCCTTCTTCGCCAAGATCGGTGGTGTAGACATTAAAGCCTTCGGTCGAGAGCATCATGTCGATGCTTTTGGCGATCGTGGCTTCGTCTTCGATCAAGAGTACCCGCATGTTCTTCTTCCCCGATGGCGCCGTTGCTTGGGGCTGTTCACTTTGCCTTGTGCAACGTCGTCTTAATCTCTTCTAACGCTTCTTCATCTGTTTGAAGCGCCCGTTAACCATTCTGCTATCTGAAGCCAAAAGGTTAACAAAGTAATAAAGGTTAACGCGGGCGATTTTCATGCCGGACTGTGACTCGAAAGACTCATTCTGGCGGATCTGCGGGGCTATCGCTGGCGCGGCCGCTTGGCTAGGTGAGCGCGATGGATTTGGAAAAGCGCATAATTTTCATCGATGCCGACGTGCTCGTGCTCGACAAGCCGGCCGGCCTGCCGGTTGATACGCCGCGTCGCGGCGGTGATTCGCTCGAAGGGCGGCTGCCGCAGCTGAGGCAGAATTACAAACGCCTGCCCGCGATCATGCACCGGCTCGACCAGGATACGTCGGGCTGCCTGCTGCTGGCGCGTCACCCGCCGGCGCGCAAATGGGTGCAGGCCGCCTTCGAGGCGCATGAGGTGCGCAAGCGCTATCTCGCGGTCGTCGGCGGCGAAGTCGAGGGCGAGGAAGGCACGATCGACCTGCCTTTGGGCAAGATATCGAGCGAGGCGGCGGGCTGGCGCATGACGCATGACCCGAATGGCAAGCCCGCCATCACCCATTGGAAGAAGCTGGCGGTCGTGGACGGCAAGACGATGGTCGAGTTCGTGCCCGAGACGGGGCGGACGCACCAGATTCGCGTGCACGCGCGCGAGGGATTGGGCCACGGCATTGTCGGCGACCGTGTCTACGGCTTCCCCGGCGGACCGATGCTGCTCCACGCCGAGCGGCTCGCCGTGCCGCGGCCCAAGAGCAAGATGCTCAAAGTCAGCGCGCCGCTTCCCGACCATTTTGGCGACTGGAAAGCCCATGTCGCCTGAAGAGGTCGATATTCCCGAAGAGGCGCTGGACGAGACCTTCCTCGCCGGCTCCAGCCCGGGCGGCCAGCATGCCAATACGTCGGAGACGGGGGTGCAGTTGCGCGTCGATCTGATGGCGTTGGGGCTCAATGGGCGCGTGCTCAACCGACTGCGTCATCTGGCGGGCTCCAAGGTCACCAAGGACCGCAAGGAGCTGATCATCACCGCGAAGGGCTCGCGTAGCCGCAAGGGCAATCGCGAGGAAGCGCGGACACGCCTTGCGGAGCTGATCGCCAAGGCCCATCTGGTTCCCAAGAAACGCAAGAAGACCAAGCCGAGCTGGAGCGCCAAGCAGAAGCGCGTCGACCGCAAGGTGAAGCGCGGGCAGAAAAAGGCGCTGCGCGGCAAGGTCGATCTACGCAAGCACTGACGGGAACCGACATGTACGACTTCAAGATCGAGGCAGGCGACAAGGGCGCCTTTTATGACGAGCTGGCCGCCGCGCTGGAAAGCCTCGTCGCGGGCGAGAGCGACGGCATCGCCAACATGGCCAATGCGGCCAGCCTCATCATGGAACAGTTGGACGATCTCAACTGGGCCGGTTTCTATCGCAATGTCGATGGCGAGCTGGTGCTGGGACCGTTCCAGGGGCGCGCGGCCTGCATCCGCATTCCATTCGGCAAGGGCGTGTGCGGTGCAGCCGCCGAAACGCTTGAAACACAGCGGGTCGAGGATGTGCATGCCTTCCCCGGCCACATCGCCTGCGATGCGGCGAGCCGGAGCGAACTGGTCGTGCCGATCGTGCGGAACGGCGAACTGGTCGCCGTGCTCGACCTCGACAGCCCGAGCCCCAATCGCTTCGATGCGGAAGATCAGGCGGGTTGCGAGAAGCTCGCGGCGATCCTCACCGACGCCATTTAGGCCAGCAGCTCAATCCGTTCATCATCCAACCCGCCCGGGACCAGCAGGACCGGGCAGGGCAAATCGCCTGCGCCTTCGCCCGTGAAATGTTTGACAATGGGGCCGGGATTCTTGCCCGGCGCGGCGCCGAGGACGAGCGAGGCGAGGTCATCACGCTCGTGGATGATTTCCTTGATCACCTTGATGGGGTCGCCCTGGCGGATGATGATGTTGGGCTTCAATCCCGAACTCTCGACGATTTCGCCGACCGTTGCGGCGATGGCGGCCTCGACGCGGAGCATGTCTTCTTCCTCGATCGCCGCCTGTACGCCGCCCCAGGAGACGAACTCCTGCGGCTCGACGATGGCCAGCACATCGACGCTGCGATCGGTCTTCAGCGCGCGCTTGGCGGCAAAGCGCAGCGACACTTTTGCCTCGTCGCGTTCGTTCACGATCACGAGATAGGTTTGCGGCATGTCTCTCTCCTGACGGGGAGGCTGCCCCGCCGTAACGATAATCGCAAGTCTTGACGGTTCCGGGTGCATCGGCTTTGAGGCGGGCAAGACAGGAGGAATCATGGCAACCGAACTGAAAATGCCCGCGCTTTCGCCCACGATGGAAGAGGGCACGCTGGCCAAGTGGCTGGTCAAGGAAGGCGATACGATCAGTTCGGGCGACCTTCTCGCCGAGATCGAGACCGACAAGGCGACCATGGAATTCGAAGCCGTGGACGAGGGGGTGCTCCTGAAAATCCTCGTCGAGGAAGGCACCGACAATGTTGCGGTCGGCACCGTGATCGCGATGGTCGGCGAGGAAGGCGAGGAAGTTTCCGCGCCGTCCGCCGACGCGCCCACACCCGAAGCCAAGAGCGCACCCGAAGCCGCGCCGACGCCCGACAAGGGCTATGGCCGCGACAGCGCGCCTGCACCTGCTTCAGCACCCGCGCCTGCCGAGACCAAGGCCCCCGCCGCGCCGACCAAGGATGGCGAGCGGGTGAAGGCCTCGCCGCTGGCGCGCCGCCTTGCCGAAGCGCAGGGCATCGATCTCACCACGCTGACGGGCACCGGCCCCAATGGCCGCATCGTGCGTGCCGACATTGACGCGGCGGCTGGCAAGGCACCGGCTTCGCAGGCTGCTGCGGCCCCGGCCAGTGCGCCCGCACCGGCGGCTGCGCCTGCGGACGTCGAACCGCTGGAAATCCCGCACGAGGTCGAGAAGCTCTCGAACATGCGCAAGACGATTGCGCGTCGCCTGACCGAGGCGAAGCAGCAGATCCCGCATATCTACCTGACGGTCGACTGCCAACTCGACGAACTGCTCAAGCTGCGCAGCCAGCTGAACAAGAGCCTAGAGGATCGCGGCATCAAATTGAGCGTCAACGACATGCTGATCAAGGCGCTTGCGCTGGCGCTCATCGAAGTGCCCGAGTGCAACGTATCGTTCGCCGGCACCGACCTCATCAAATATTCGCGCGCCGATATTTCGGTCGCGGTCAGTATCGATGGCGGGCTCATCACCCCGATCATCGAGAATGCCAATGAGCGCAGCATGTCGAGCATCTCGACCGCGATGAAGGAGCTGGCCGGGCTCGCCAAGGAAGGCAAGCTGCAACCGCACCAATATCAGGGTGGCACGGCGAGCATCTCCAACATGGGCATGTTCGGCATCAAGCAGTTCGACGCCGTCATCAATCCGCCCCAAGCGATGATCCTGGCGGTCGGCGCGGGCGAAAAGCGCCCCCACGTCATCGACGACAGCTTGCAGATCGCGACCGTCATGAGCGCCACCGGCAGTTTTGACCACCGCGCCATCGACGGCGCCGACGGCGCGCGCCTGATGCAGGCGTTCAAGAAGCTGGTCGAAAACCCGATGGGGTTGGTGGCTTAGTGCCAACAACTAATGGTTTCTTGCGAGAATGGCGCAATCACCGGTGTCTAACTCAGTCGCAACTTGCCGATAAAGTCGGCACTACGCAGGCGACGATTGGATATCTAGAAACGGGCAGACGAAAACTTTCGGAATCTTGGTTGCGAAAGCTCGCAACTGCCCTCGATTGTAGTCCGGGGGACATTTTGGATCGTCATCCGACACCGGGTAGAGCTTCGGCCGACAGTGATCGCGGCAATCGCATCGCGGAATTGCGTCATACACGGGGCCTAACGCAGGTTGAGTTGGCCAACCTGTTGGGAACTACCCATAGCCAGATTTCAATGCTGGAGGCCGGAGATAGGCGGCTTACTCAAGATTGGATGGCGAGACTTTCCGATGCTTTGGGAGTGCGTCCGGGTGAGCTGATTGAAGCTCAGCCTGACGTACCCCTCATCCGCGTCACCGCCATGCCGTCGGACACCAATCCTTATGGCGGCATTTTCGGCGGCTGGCTGATGAGCCAGATGGCGCTCGCGGCGGGCTCGCTTGCCTCGCGTCATTCGAAGGGCAAGGCGGTCGTGGTCGCGGCCACCGACCTCGCTTTTCCCGGCGCAATGGAGGTTGGGGACGAACTCAGCGTCTATGCCGAACTGGTCCGCGAAGGCACGACCAGCATGACCATCCGCGCCACTGCCAAGGGACGCGAGCGCGACGGCGAACGCGAATTCGACGTCGCCAGCGGCACCTTCACCTTCGTCGCCACCACGGCCGACAACAAGAAGCGCCCGATCAAGCCCTAGTCCTTGGCCCGCTTGACGCCATCATCTGCCCGCTTAGTCTGCTACCCGACATAAGGGGTTTGAGACGGGGGTCTTATGCAAAAGGGTAATGGCGGGCTGATCGCCATCATCGTCATCTTGGTTGCCGTGATCGCGTTCATGCTGGGACGGGGGGATACGGAATTGCCGTTCCTGTCGGGCGACGAGGATGCGGCCGAGACCGACGGCGCTAACGAGACGGAGGAAACCACGGCGCAAGCCGAGCCCGCGCCGCCGCCGACACCTGCACGCCGCGCCGTGCGGGTCGGGCTGGATGGGCCGGGGTCGACTGCCTGCCGCTCGGGCGCGTTGGTCGCCAATCTGCCGATGACCGGGGGCGATAACGACTTCCTTGCCGTGCGCGAGGCACCGTCGTCGCGCGCCACGCAGGTCGACAAATTGGGACAGGGCCATCCCATCATCATCTGCGACCAGAATGATGCCGGCACCTGGATCGGCATCGTCTACACCAACGATAATTCGCTGTTTCGCGGTCGCGACCGGTGCGGTGTGATGGACCGTGTGCCCGCGACGCGTGCCTATGACGGCCAGTGTCAGTCGGGCTGGGTCTACGCCAAATATGTGCAGGTGGCCGGCTAAACGCCTTCTTCATACTTAAGGCCCATCATCGCCTTTCTCTTGGGGAAGGGAGTTTTGGGTATGAAATGGACGTCTGCGATCCTGATTGCCGGGGTGCTGGCGATGGCCTTGCCGCTATTTTTCGGCGGTGCGGGCGGGCCGTGGCTCGACAGCTGGTTCGCCTGGGGAACGGTGCGGCCGGTGAGCAATTCGCCGGGCTTGCTTTTCTCGCTGCCCATTTTCGGGGTGGCGGCATTCGGCCTGCGCAGCTTCTTCGAGTGGCATTCGGGCTGAGGGGCTTGTCGCTCTAGGCACCCCGCGCTACCTCGCATCTCGAATAGAGACGCGACGCGAAAGGGTGCCCCATGGCCAATAATTACGACCTCATCGTCCTCGGTTCGGGACCCGGCGGCTATGTCGCCGCGATCCGCGCCAGCCAACTCGGCATGAAGACGGCGATCGTCGAACGCGAGAGCCTGGGCGGTATCTGTCTGAATTGGGGCTGCATCCCGACCAAGGCGCTGCTGCGCTCGGGCGAGATCCTGCACCACATGAAGCATGCCGACAGCTTCGGGCTGAAGGCCGACAATGTGGGCATGGACCTGGACAAGGTCGTGGCACGCTCGCGCGGGGTCGCGAAACAGCTCAACCAGGGCGTCACCGGCCTCATGAAGAAGAACAAGATCGACGTGCATATGGGCAATGGCGCGATCGATGCGGCGGGCAAGATGACCGTCACTGCCGAGGACGGTAAGAAGACGCAGCTAACCGCCAAGAACATCATCGTCGCAACGGGCGCGCGGGCGCGCGACCTGCCCTTCGCGCCGGCCGATGGCGAGAAGATCTGGACCTATCGCCACGCCATGGTGCCCAAGGAAATGCCCAAGGACCTGCTGGTCATCGGCTCGGGCGCGATCGGGATCGAGTTTGCGAGCTTCTATAACGACATGGGCGCTAACGTGACCGTGGTCGAAATGATGGACCGCATCGTCCCCGTCGAGGACGAGGACATTTCGGCGGAGCTTTTGAAGCAGCTCAAGAATCAGGGCATGACCATCATGCCCAAGGCCGGTGTCGAGAGCCTCAAGGCCGACAAATCGGGCGTCAAAGCCAAGATCAAGGACGAGAAGGGCAAGGTCGAGGAAAAGAGCTTCTCGCACTGCATCGTCGCCATCGGCATCGTCCCCAACACCGAGAATATCGGGCTCGAGAAACTGGGCGTGAAGACGACCAAGGGTCATATCGACACCGACGCCATGTGCCGCACCAACGTGAAGGGCATCTGGGCGATCGGCGACGTGACCGCGCCGCCCTGGCTCGCGCACAAGGCCAGCCATGAGGGCATTATCTGCGTCGAAGCGATCGCGCAGGAAGCCGGCAATAAGGACGTCCATCCGCATGCCATGGACGTGCGCAACATTCCGGGCTGTACCTACTGCCACCCACAGGTCGCGAGCGTGGGCTATACCGAGGCCAAGGCCAAGGAAGCCGGCCACAAGGTGAAGGTCGGCAAGTTCCCCTTCATCGGCAACGGCAAGGCGATTGCGCTTGGCGAAACGCAGGGCTTCATCAAGACCGTGTTCGACGCCGATACGGGAGAACTCCTGGGCGCGCACATGATCGGCGCGGAAGTGACCGAGCTCATCCAGGGCTATACGGTCGGTAAGCAGGCGGAACTGGTCGAGACGGACTTCATCAACACGGTCTACCCGCACCCGACGCTGAGCGAGATGATGCACGAGGCGGTGCTGAGCGCCTACGGGCGCGTGCTGCACATCTAGCACGTGGCCAAGGGCACCCATCATTACGTCCCTGACGAGCGCAACGCCTCTGTCCTGATCGATGTGAATGGCGCGCATGTGCCGCGTGACCAGGCGATGGTCAGCGTGTTCGACTCAGGCTTCATGCTGGGCGACGGGGTGTGGGAAGGCATTCGCCTGCATGGCGGGAGGCTGGCCTTTCTCGATCGGCATCTGAAGCGGCTCTATCGTGGGGCCAAGGCGATCCACATGGACATCGGCATTTCTCCACAGGAGATGGAGCGGCGGCTCTATGCCGTGCTCGATGCCAATGACATGACCGACGAGGGCGCGCATGTGCGGCTGATGGTGACGCGGGGCGTCCGCTCGACGCCCTATCAGGACCCGCGCGTGGTTGTCGGCGATGCGACCATCGTCATCATTCCCGAATGGAAACGCGCCGCGCCCGAAACGGCTACGCGCATGCTCGACCTCTTCACGGTCCATGTGCGGCGCGGCGATCCGGCAGTGCAGGATCCCAAGCTCAACTCGCATTCCAAATTGAACTGCATTACCGCCTGCATCCAGGCCGCCGAGGCCGGGGCGGACGAGGCATTGATGCTCGATCCGCAAGGCTTTGTCGCGACCTGCAATTCGACCCACTTTTTCATCGTGCGCGATGGCGAGGTGTGGACGTCGAGTGGCGATTATTGCCTCGACGGGATCACCCGCGGGATCGTGCTGGAAATTGCCCGCGAGGCCGGCATTCCGGCATTTGAGAAGAATTTCTCGTTGACCGAAGTCTATGGCGCGGACGAGGCCTTCACGACCGGCACCTTTGCGGGCGTCGCGCCCGTCGGCACGATCGACGGCCGCGTCATCGGCACCGAGCGAGGGGCGATGGTCGAGCGGCTGCAGCAGCTGTATCTCAAACGCATCGGTGAAGACGTCGCGGGGCAGGACCGCCCGTGACCCTGCGCATCGCCATGTGGTCGGGGCCGCGCAACATCTCGACCGCGATGATGCGAAGTTTCTCGAGCCGGAGCGACTGCGCCGTCAGCGACGAGCCCTTCTACGGTGCCTTTCTCGAGGAATCCGGCGAACCGCATCCGATGGCAGCGGAAACGATCGCCGACATGGAAACCGACTGGCAGGCCGTCCTTGCCGAGCAGCAAGGCGAGGCGCCGGGCGGGAAACCGGTCTGGTACCAGAAGCAGATGCCGCACCACATGGTCGGTCCGGTGGGGATCGAGGACCTCCTCGACAGCCACATCAACGCCTTTCTTATTCGCGCGCCCGAGCGGGTGGTGAATTCCTATCGTAAGAAAAACGAGCTGCGCACGCCTGAGATGCTCGGCTTCGCGCAGCTCAGGCACTATGTCGAAGCCGTCGAGAGTGCCACCGGCACCACGCCGCCAATCGTCGATAGCGATGACATTCTGGCCGATCCGGAAACCATGCTGCGCCGCCTTTGCGGCGCGCTCGGCATCGGCTGGGACCCGGCCATGCTGTCATGGGAGCAGGGGCCTCACCCCGAGGACGGTGTCTGGGGGGCACATTGGTATGACAAGGTCAATGCGTCGACGGGGTTCGCCGGGTCGCCGGGAGAAGCGCCCGCGCTGGAAGGCGAATATGCCGATGTCGCGGCGGCATGTGCCGACGACTATGCGTGGCTGCAGGAACGCGCCCTTCGCGCTTGAAGCGGCAACGCTTGATCCTACATGTGGTTGACCTCGCGCGCCTCAACCTCTAATGGCGCGCCTGTCCGATTCCTCCGAGAAATCCGAAGGATGACCGACAAGAGCTGAACATTGGCATGCGCCGCGAAGGGTTTTCGCCCGGAACGACCGGGGGAGGAGCCTTCCTTTTGCGTATGTCAAAAGTAACCGCCGGGGGCTGCCCGGCACGATGAAAGGTGAAGGCTTCATGCCGACGATTAACCAGTTGATCCGCAAGGGTCGTACCATCCAGAAGGCCAAATCGAAGGTCCCTGCGATGGACGCGAATCCCCAGAAGCGCGGCGTTTGCACGCGCGTTTACACCACCACCCCGAAGAAGCCGAACTCGGCGCTGCGTAAGGTCGCCAAGGTGCGCCTCACCAACAGCCGCGAAGTCATCAGCTATATTCCGGGTGAAGGCCACAACCTGCAGGAGCACAGCGTCGTGCTGATCCGCGGCGGCCGTGTGCGCGACCTTCCGGGTGTGCGTTACCATGTGCTGCGCGGCGTGCTCGACACGCAGGGCGTCAAGGATCGCCGCCAGAGCCGTTCGAAGTACGGCGCCAAGCGTCCCAAGTAAGCTGGATCGTCGGACGTGCGCGGCCCGCAATGAGGCACGCGCCCCGCTCTATTAAAGGATAAGAATATGTCCCGTCGTCGTCGCCCCGAAAAGCGCGTCATCCTGCCCGATCCCAAGTTCGGTGATCTGGTTCTCTCGAAATTCATGAACAGCGTCATGCTGGACGGCAAGAAGTCGGTCGCAGAGCGCATCGTCTACGGCGCCCTCGACAATGTCGAAGCGCGCATGAAGACCGACCCGCTCGCGCTGTTCCACGAGGCTCTCAACAACATCAAGCCGGGCGTCGAAGTGCGTTCGCGTCGTGTTGGTGGTGCCACCTACCAGGTTCCGGTCGAGGTTCGCCCCGATCGTGCCCAGGCCCTCGCGATCCGCTGGCTCATCGGCGCCGCGCGTGCCCGCAGCGAGAAGACCATGGCCGCCCGTCTTTCGGGTGAGCTGATGGACGCGTCGCAGAACCGCGGCAATGCCGTGAAGAAGCGCGAGGACACGCACCGCATGGCCGAAGCGAACCGCGCCTTCAGCCACTATCGCTGGTAGCAGACATTCAAATGTAACGGGCGGCCGCCATGGGGCGGCCACCCACTAAATTCCGGAGAAGTTTCCATGGCCCGCAGCCATCCCATCGAGCGCTACCGCAATATCGGTATCATGGCGCACATCGACGCCGGTAAAACGACCACGACCGAGCGTATCCTTTATTACACCGGCAAGTCCTACAAGATCGGCGAAGTCCATGACGGCGCCGCCACGATGGACTGGATGGAGCAGGAGCAGGAGCGCGGCATCACCATCACGTCGGCCGCGACGACCACCTTCTGGAAGGCCAATGACGGCCAGGGCGAAGAGCATCGCATCAACATCATCGACACCCCGGGCCACGTCGACTTCACGATTGAAGTCGAGCGTTCGCTCCGCGTGCTCGACGGTGCGGTCGCCGTGTTCGACGGCGTTGCCGGTGTCGAGCCGCAGTCGGAGACTGTCTGGCGCCAGGCCGACAAGTACAAGGTCCCGCGGATGTGCTTCATCAACAAGCTCGACCGTACCGGTGCCGACTTCTATTATTGCGTGAACTCGATCGTCGAGCGTCTCGGCGCGACCCCGCTCGTCCTCGCGCTGCCGATCGGCGCCGAAGACCAGCTCAAGGGCATCGTCGACCTCGTCGAGATGCGCGGCGTGGTGTGGGAAGACGAAAGCCTCGGCGCGAAGTTCAACTATACCGACATTCCGGCTGACATGGCCGACAAGGCCGCCGAATATCGCGAGAAGCTCGTCGAGCTCGCCGTCGAACAGGACGACGATGCGATGATGGCCTATCTCGAAGGCGAACAGCCCGACACGGCGACCCTCAAGTCGCTGATCCGCAAGGGCACGCTGGCCCGTGCGTTCGTGCCCGTGCTGTGCGGCTCGGCGTTCAAGAACAAGGGCGTCCAGCCCCTGCTCGACGCCGTTGTCGAATATATGCCGAGTCCGATCGACGTCCCGGCCATCGAAGGTATCGTTCCCGATACCGAAGAGACCACCAAGCGTCCTTCGAGCGATGACGAGCCCTTCGCGGCGCTCGCCTTCAAGATCATGAACGACCCGTTCGTCGGCTCGCTCACCTTCGCGCGCATCTATTCGGGCAAGCTCTCCAAGGGCTCGGTCCTGAACACGGTGAAGGACAAGAAGGAAAAGATCGGCCGCATGTTGCTGATGCACTCGAACAACCGCGAGGACATCGAAGAAGCATTCGCCGGCGACATCGTCGCGATTGCGGGTCTCAAGGACACTACGACGGGTGACACCCTGTGTGCCGAAAAGGCGCCGGTCATCCTCGAGCGCATGGAATTCCCCGATCCGGTTATCGAACTGTCGGTGGAACCCAAGACCAAGGCCGACCAGGAAAAGATGGGCATCGCGCTCAACCGCCTGGCCGCCGAGGATCCCTCGTTCCGCGTCTCGACCGATCACGAATCGGGCCAGACCATCATCAAGGGCATGGGCGAACTGCACCTCGACATTCTCGTCGACCGCATGAAGCGCGAGTTCAAGGTGGAAGCGAATGTCGGTGCGCCGCAGGTGGCCTACCGCGAATCGCTCAAGAAGCCGGTCGAGCTGACCTACACCCACAAGAAGCAGTCGGGTGGTTCGGGTCAGTTCGGTGAAGTGAAGGTTGCGCTGACCCCGGGTGAGCGCGGTGCCGGCATCACGTTCACCGACAACGTCAAGGGCGGTAACATTCCCAAGGAATATATCCCGTCGGTCGAGAAGGGCATGCGCGAAACCGCCGAAACCGGTTCGCTCATCGGCTTCCCGATCATCGATTTCGACATCGAACTTCTCGACGGTAAGTATCACGACGTCGACTCGTCGGCGCTGGCCTTCGAAATCACCGGTCGTGCCGCGATGCGCGAAGCCGCGCAGCGCGCGGGCATCAAGTTGCTCGAGCCGGTCATGAAGGTTGAAGTCGTGACCCCCGAAGACTATCTCGGCGACGTGATCGGCGATCTCAACAGCCGCCGTGGTCAGATCCAGGGCACCGACAGCCGCGGTAACGCACAGGTTGTCAGCGCCCATGTCCCGCTGGCGAACATGTTCGGCTACATCAACGAGCTGCGCAGCTTCACCTCGGGTCGTGCCCAATATTCGATGCAGTTCTCGCACTATGATGAAGTGCCGCAGAACGTCGCGGACGAATTGAAGGCCAAGCTGGCGTAACGGGACTAGCGTTCCTGCAAAATACTCGTTAAGGGCGCTCCGTCTCCTAGGGCGGAGCCCGCCCGGAACATCAAAAGAAGAAGACTGAAAAGAGGCGTATAATGGCGAAGGCAAAATTCGAGCGGAACAAACCGCACGTTAACATCGGCACCATCGGTCACGTCGACCATGGTAAGACGTCGCTCACCGCGGCGATCACCAAGACCCTGGCGGAAGCCGGCACGTCGGAAGCTGTCGATTTCGCAAACATCGACAAGGCTCCGGAAGAGCGCGAGCGCGGCATCACCATCTCGACGGCACACGTCGAGTATGAGACCGAGAACCGTCACTATGCGCACGTCGACTGCCCGGGTCACGCCGACTATGTGAAGAACATGATCACCGGTGCCGCCCAGATGGACGGCGCGATCCTCGTGGTGTCGGCCGCTGACGGCCCGATGCCGCAGACCAAGGAGCACATCCTGCTCGCCAAGCAGGTCGGCGTTCCGACCATGGTCGTGTGGCTCAACAAGGTCGACCAGGTCGACGATCCCGAGCTTCTCGAACTCGTCGAGCTCGAAATCCGCGAAGAACTTTCGAAGCGCGACTTCGACGGCGACAACATTCCGATCATCGCCGGTTCGGCGCTTGCTGCCCTCGAAGACAGCAACCGTGAAATCGGTCAGGACGCCATCCTCAAGCTGATGGCTGCCGTCGACGAGTGGATCCCCGAGCCGGATCGTCCGCTCGACAAGGACTTCCTGATGCCGATCGAAGACGTGTTCTCGATTTCGGGTCGCGGCACGGTTGTCACCGGCCGTGTCGAAACCGGCATCGTCAACGTTGGCGACGAAGTCGAAATCGTCGGCATCAAGGACACTACCAAGACGACCGTCACCGGCGTCGAAATGTTCCGCAAGCTGCTCGACCAGGGCCAGGCTGGCGACAACATCGGTGCGCTGATCCGCGGCGTCGGCCGTGAAGAAGTCGAGCGTGGCCAGGTTCTGGCCAAGCCGGGTTCGATCACCCCGCACACCGACTTCGAAGCCGAAGTTTACGTCCTGTCAAAGGACGAAGGCGGCCGTCACACGCCGTTCTTCGCGAACTATCGTCCGCAGTTCTACTTCCGCACCACCGACGTGACGGGTGAAATCACCCTTCCGGAAGGTACGGAAATGGTCATGCCGGGCGACAATGTTTCGCTGGGTGTCAAGCTGATCGCTCCGATCGCTATGGACCAGGGTCTTCGCTTCGCCATCCGTGAAGGCGGTCGTACCGTCGGCGCGGGGGTTGTCGGCAAGATCACGGCGTAATATAGGCGTCAACAATTCGGGGGCCGGTGATTCGGTTCATCGGCCCCCGCATTTTTTAAGAGGCCCCCCGAGGCCGGTTCGCCAGGAGCGAACCAGAAGCGGGAAGGTCCAGTAAGGCCCGGTTCAGCTAGGTTGCGCTATGAAACGCAATCAGAAGAACAGGGTCTTCACTTTGTCAGTTTTAACTTGTTGGCTCCCAAGGGCGATACGCGCCTGGAAGGAGCTTGGCTCTTTCGCATCGGTATACGGACATGGAAACGCAGAATATTCGCATTCGTCTTAAAGCATTCGACCATCGCGTGCTTGATCAGGCCACTGGCGACATCGCCGACACGGCTCGTCGCACGGGCGCACTCATTCGCGGGCCCATTCCGCTGCCGACGCGCATCGAGAAGTTCACCGTGAACCGCTCGCCCCACGTCGACAAGAAGTCGCGCGAGCAGTTCGAGGTCCGTACCTACAAGCGCCTGCTCGACATCGTGCAGCCGACCCCGCAGACGGTCGATGCCCTGATGAAGCTCGATCTTGCCGCAGGGGTGGACGTAGAGATCAAACTGGCCTAAAGGGCCACCAACTCAGCCACTTGGTTGATTTGATTCTGGTTGTTTTGGCCCCTCGGGTCATTACCGCCACAGCCGGTTTCGGCCGGAGGAAAGTATAGGGATACCGCACGGCCATGCCGTGGGCTGCGTCCCCCGCCTCCTTCCCATCGGAAGGAACGACCCGAAGCGGGGGTTCGCATACATTGATGGGTCCAAGCACGTGTCACACGAGGTGATGCGTGCCTCTGATGGGAGTATGAGATCATGCGCACTGGCGTGATCGCGAAGAAAATGGGGATGACCCGCCTGTTCCAGGAAGACGGTCGGCACGTGCCGGTTACCGTCCTCCACGTGGACGGCCTCCAGGTTGTCGCCCGCCGCGAACAAGAACGTGACGGCTATAATTCGGTTGTTCTGGGTGCTGGCAAGGCCAAGTCCAAGAACGTCAACAAGCCGCAGCGTGAAGCCTTCGGCAAGGCCGAAGTCGAACCGAAAATGAAAGTCGCCGAGTTCCGTGTCGATGAAGACGCGCTGCTCGACGTTGGTGCCAACATCACCGCCGACCATTTCGTCGCCGGCCAGCTGGTCGATATCCAGGGCGTGACCCAGGGTAAGGGCTTTGCCGGTGCGATGAAGCGTTGGGGCTTCGGTGGTCTGCGCGCCACGCACGGCGTCTCGATCTCGCACCGTTCGCACGGTTCGACGGGTAACCGCCAGGATCCGGGCCGCGTCTTCAAGAACAAGAAGATGGCCGGTCACATGGGTGCCCGCACCCGTACGCAGCAGAACCTCATGATCGTCCGCACGGACGTCGATCGCGGCCTCATCTTCGTGAAGGGCTCGGTGCCCGGCTCGAAGGGTGGCTGGCTGATGATCACCGACGCGGTCAAGGTTCCGACCCCCGACAATGTGCCGTTCCCGGCTGCGATGCGTCGCAACGCCGACGAAGTGGCATCCGAAGAAGCACCTGCCGGCATGATCGAAAGCAATGCCGAACAGGAAGCCGCACCGATGCCCTCCGACGCTGAAGTCGCAAAGATTGCGGCCGAGCAGGAAGCCGGCGCGGAAGTGAAAGAAGCTGGTTCGGACGAGGGCGCCAAGCCCGAAGCCGACGAAGGCAAGGAAGGCTAAGCGATGAAGGTCAAGGTACAGACCCTCGACGCCAAATCGGGTGGCGACATCCAGCTCAACGACGAGATTTTCGGCGTCGAGCCGCGCGAGGACATCCTCCACCGCGTTGTCACCTGGCAGCTCGTCAACCGCCGCGCCCCGGCGCGTGCGACCCGCGAGCGCTCGGACGTCAACCGCACCGGCAAGAAGTACGGCAAGCAGAAGGGTGGCGGCACGGCCCGTCACGGCGACCGCAAGGCCCCGATCTTCATCGGTGGTGGTAAGGCGCACGGCGCGCGTGCCCGCACCTTCACCTCGAGCCTCAACAAGAAGGTTCGCGCCCTCGGCCTGAAAATGGCCCTGTCGGCGAAGGCGAAGAACGGCAAGCTCATCGTGCTCGACAATCTGGACATGAACGGCGACGCCAAGACCAAGGCGCTGGCGACCAAGCTCGAGAAGCTCGGTTTCGGCACCACCAACCTGGTCATTGACGGCGAAGCGCTGAACGTCGGGTTCGCCCGCGCCAGCGCCAACCTCAAGGGCATCAACCTGATGCCGGCGATCGGCGCCAACGTCTACGACATCCTGCGCCATGACACGCTGGTCCTGACCCGCGATGGCGTCGAGAAACTGGAGGCCCGCTTCAATGGCTAAGCAGAAGAAAGCGGTCGAGAACCGTCACTATGACGTGATCCTCGCGCCCCACATCACCGAAAAGTCGACCATGGCTGCCGAACATAATGCGGTTGTCTTCAAGGTCGCCGGTGACGCCACCAAGCCGCAGATCAAGGCGGCGGTGGAAGCCCTCTACGAGGTCGAAGTCACCAAGGTGAACACCATTGTCCAGAAGGGCAAGACGAAGCGCTGGCGGGGTCGCCCCTACAAGCGCACCGACGAGAAGAAAGCGGTCGTGACCCTGAAAGAGGGCCAGATGATCGACTATACGAGCGGGGTCTAAGGAACCATGGCACTCAAGGCATATAAACCGACGAGCCCTGCGCGCCGCGGGTTGATCCTCGTGGATCGCTCGGCGCTGCACAAGGGCAAGCCCGTCAAGGCGCTGACCGAAGGCAAGACCAAGACCGGTGGCCGCAACAACAAGGGTCACGTGACCTCGCGCGGTATCGGTGGCGGTCACAAGCAGAAGTATCGCATCGTCGACTTCAAGCGTCGCAAGTACGACGTCGAAGGCACGGTCGAGCGTCTGGAATACGACCCCAACCGTTCGGCGTTCATCGCGCTCGTCACCTATACCGATGGTGAGCAGGCCTACATCCTGGCGCCGCAGCGCCTCGCGCCCGGCGACAAGGTCGTCGCTGGCGAGAAGGTTGACGTGAAGCCGGGTAACGCGATGAAGATCGGCCAGATGCCGGTCGGTACCATCGTCCACAATATCGAGCTGAAGCCCGGCAAGGGTGGCCAGGTGGCGCGTGCTGCCGGCACTTACTGCCAGGTCGTCGGCCGCGATAAGGGCATGGTCATCGTCCGCATGAACTCGGGCGAACAGCGTTACATCCGTTCGGACTGCATGGCTTCGGTAGGTGCGGTGTCGAACCCGGACAACTCGAACACGACGCTGGCCAAGGCGGGTCGTACCCGCTGGATGGGCAAGCGTCCGCTCACTCGTGGTGTCGCGAAGAACCCGGTCGATCACCCGCACGGTGGTGGTGAAGGCCGCACCTCGGGCGGTCGCCATCCGGTGACCCCGTGGGGCAAGCCGACCAAGGGTGCGCGCACTCGTAAGAACAAGGCGACGGATAAGTACATCATCCGTTCGCGTCACGCGAAGAAGAAGGGCTAATCGATATGGCTCGTTCCGTTTGGAAAGGTCCCTTTGTCGAACTGTCGCTCCTGAAGAAGGCGGAAGCCGCGCAGGAGCAGTCGAACGCCAAGCCGATCAAGACCTGGTCGCGTCGTTCGACGATCCTGCCGCAGTTCGTGGGGCTCACGTTCAATGTCTACAACGGCAAGAAATTCGTGCCGGTCGCCGTCTCGGAAGAGATGGTCGGCATGAAGCTTGGTGAATTTGCGCCGACGCGCTTCTTCCCGGGCCACGCCGCCGACAAGAAGGGTAAGCGCTAATGTCGAAGGCGAAATCCCCCCGCAAGGTTGCCGATAACGAGGCGATTGCCGTCGGCACCATGATCCGTGGTTCGAGCCGCAAGCTCAACCTCGTGGCCGGGCTCATCCGCGGCCGCAAGGTCGAGGACGCGCTCAACATCCTCAAATTCTCGCCCAAGGCGATGGCCGAGGATGCCTACAAGGTGCTCGCGAGCGCCGTGGCCAATGCGGAAAACAACCACAACCTCGATGTCGACGCACTGATCGTGGCCGAAGCCTCGGTCGGCAAGTCGCTCACCATGAAGCGTTTCGCGACCCGCGCGCGCGGCCGTTCGACCCGGATCGAAAAGCCGTTCAGCCGCCTGCGTGTCGTCGTTCGCGAGCAGGAAGAAGCCTAATGGGTCACAAAAGCTCCCCGATCGGCCTGCGTCTGCAGATCAACCGCACCTGGGACTCGCGCTGGTTCGCCGAGGGCCAGGACTATGGTCAGCAGCTGCTCGAGGATCTCAAGATCCGTCGGTTCATCATGAAGGAACTGCCGCAGGCGGCGATCTCGAAGGTCGTGATCGAACGTCCGGCCAAGCTGTGCCGCATCTCGGTCTACGCTGCCCGTCCCGGTGTCATCATCGGCAAGAAGGGTGCGGACATCGAGAAGCTGAAGAAGCAGCTTTCGAAGATGACCGACAGCGAAGTCAGCCTCAACATCGTCGAAATCCGTAAGCCGGAAATCGATGCGCGCCTGGTGGCGCAGGGTGTGGCCGACCAGCTCGAGCGTCGCGTCGCTTTCCGTCGTGCCATGAAGCGTGCCGTCCAGTCGGCGCTGCGTCTCGGCGCGGAAGGTATTCGTATCACCTGTGCCGGCCGTCTCGGCGGTGCGGAAATCGCGCGTACCGAATGGTATCGCGAAGGCCGCGTCCCGCTGCACACGCTGCGCGGTAACGTCGACTATGCCGAAGCCGAAGCGCACACCGCTTATGGCGTCTGCGGCATCAAGGTCTGGGTCTTCAAGGGCGAGATTCTCGGCCACGACCCGCTGGCGCAGGAAAAGCTGATGATGGAAGCGCAGACTTCGGGCGTCCGCCCGGCGCGCGACCGTCGCTAGAGGAATTGAACAATGCTGCAACCCAAGCGCACTAAATTCCGTAAGGCCTTCAAAGGCCGCATCCACGGCAACGCCAAGGGCGGCACCGAACTGAACTTCGGCGCCTACGGTCTCAAGGCTCTCGAGCCGGAGCGCATCACTGCGCGCCAGATCGAAGCTGCCCGTCGTGCGATCACCCGCCACATGCGCCGTCAGGGTCGCCTGTGGATCCGTATCTTCCCGGACGTGCCCGTTTCGAAGAAGCCGGCCGAAGTCCGCATGGGTAAGGGTAAGGGCTCGCCCGAATTCTGGGTCGCCCGCGTTAAGCCCGGTCGGATCCTGTTCGAACTGGACGGTGTTTCGGGTCCGCTTGCCAAGGCCGCTTTCGAGCGCGCTGCGGAAAAGCTGCCGATCAAGACCAAGGTCGTGGCCCGCCTCGGCGAGAGCCTGATCGAGGAGAAGAAGTAATGGCCAAGATCGACGATCTCAAAGCCAAGACCGACGACCAGCTCGCCGACGAGCTGTCGAGCCTGAAGAAGGAGCAGTACAACCTGCGCTTCCAGGCGGCCACCGGTCAGCTGGAAAAGCCCGCGCGTGTCCGCGAAGTCCGTCGCAGCATCGCGCAGATCAAGACCCTTCAGAACCAGCGCGCCGCCGAAGCGGCGAAAGCTGAATAGGAGACGATAGAATGCCGAAACGTATCCTTCAGGGAACGGTCGTCTCCGACAAGGGAGACAAGACGGTCGTTGTTCTCGTCGAGCGCCGGGTCAAGCACCCGCTCTACGGCAAGATCATCAAGCTGTCGAAAAAGTATCACGCCCATGACGAGAAGAACGAAATCCGTCAGGGCGAGACGGTGCGCATCGAAGAATGCACGCCGATTTCGAAAACCAAGAGCTGGAAAGTGCTCGATCGCGTGGCCAAGGCGGATCCCGCCGATGTGCCCACCGAAGCGTAAGGAAGGACTAGTCTGACATGATCCAGATGCAATCCAACCTCGACGTGGCGGACAATAGCGGTGCCAAGCGCGTCCAGTGCATCAAGGTGCTGGGCGGCTCGAAGCGCCGTTTCGCCACCGTCGGCGACACGATCGTCGTGTCGGTGAAGGAAGCCGCACCGCGCGGCAAGGTGAAGAAGGGTGACGTGCATCGCGCCGTCATCGTTCGCACCGCCAAGGACATTCGCCGCCCCGACGGGTCGGTGATCCGTTTCGACGGCAACGCTGCGGTGCTCGTCAACAAGAATGAAGAGCCTATCGGCACTCGTATCTTCGGCCCGGTCGTGCGTGAACTGCGCGCCAAGAAGCACATGAAGATCATCAGCCTGGCTCCGGAGGTGCTCTAATGGCCGCCGCGAAAATCAAGAAGGGCGACACCGTCGTCGTCCTGTCGGGCAAGGACAAGGGCAAGACCGGTGAAGTCACCCAGGTCCTGCCGAAAGAAGGCAAGCTGATCGTCGACGGCGTGAACATCATCACGCGTCACAAGAAGCCGACGCAGGTCGACCCCAATGGTGGCCTCGAGAAGCGCGAAGCTCCGCTTTTCGCCTCGAAGGTTGCTTTGGTCGATCCCAAGGATGGCAAGGCCACCCGCGTCCGTTTCGAGACCGTCGACGGCAAGAAGGTTCGCGTTGCCACGCGTTCCGGGGAGAAGATTGATGGCTAAGGATTACACCCCGCGCCTCAAGGCCGATTACGAAGACCGTATCGTCAAGGCGATGACGGAAAAGTTCGGCTACAAGAACAAGCATGAGGTCCCGGCCATCGAGAAGGTCGTGATCAACATGGGCGTCGGCGAAGCGACCCAGGACAAGAAGAAGGTCCAGAGCGCCGCCGAGGAAATGGAACTGATTGCCGGTCAGAAGCCGGTCATCACCAAGGCGAAGAAGTCGATCGCGCAGTTTAAGCTGCGTGAAGGCATGCCGATCGGTGCGAAGGTGACCCTTCGTCGCGACCGCATGTTCGAATTCCTCGACCGCCTCGTGACCATCGCGCTGCCGCGCGTTCGCGACTTTCGTGGCCTGAACCCGAAGTCGTTCGACGGCCGTGGCAACTATGCGATGGGCATCAAGGAACAGATCGTCTTCCCGGAAATCTCGTACGACAATGTCGACAAGGTCCGGGGCATGGACATCATCGTCACCACCACTGCGAAGACGGACGAAGAAGCGCGCGAACTGCTGCGTCTCTTCAACTTCCCGTTCCCCGCGGAAAACAAGGAGCCGGAGGCTGCGTAAATCGCAGTCTCTCGCCCGGAAGGAAGAGAGAACTTAAGTCATGGCGAAACTGAGTTCCGTGAACAAGAACGAGAAGCGCAAGAAGCTCGCGAAGCAATATGCTTCGAAATATGCGAAGCTGAAGGCGCAAGCGAACGACAAGTCGCTCGACGATACCGAGCGTCTCATCGCCCGCCTGAAGATGGCCGAACTGCCGCGCAACGCGAATCCGACCCGGATCCGCAACCGTTGCGAGCTGACCGGTCGCTCGCGCGGCTATTATCGCAAATTCCGTCTCTCGCGCATCATGCTCCGTGAACTGGCCAACAAGGGCCTGATTCCCGGCGTGACCAAGTCGAGCTGGTAAGGGGTAAATAGGATGGCAATGACCGATCCCCTGGGTGATATGCTCACCCGTATTCGCAACGGCCAGCAGGCGCGCAAGGATTCGATCCTGTCGCCCGCTTCCAAGCTTCGTGCCCGCGTCCTCGACGTGCTGCAGCGCGAAGGCTACATCCGCGGCTATTCGGAAGAAGAGCTTGCGGGTAAGGCAGGCCTGCGCATCGAACTGAAATATTTCGAAGGCCAGCCGGCGATCCAGCATCTGGCCCGCGTGTCCAAGCCGGGCCGCCGCGTCTACTCGGGTAGCCAGGAGCTGCCGCGTATCCGCAACGGCCTTGGCATCACCATCGTGTCGACCCCGCGCGGTGTCCTGTCGGACGCCGAAGCGCGCGAAAGCAATGTCGGCGGCGAAGTGCTGGCGGAGGTGTTCTAATGAGCCGTATCGGTAAAAAACCGGTCGCGCTGCCCGATGGGGTGACTGCCAAGACCGAGGGCCGCACGCTCTCGATCAAGGGCCCCAAGGGTGAGCTGGCCATGGAAATGATGGACGACCTCATCAAGTTCGATGTCGAGGACGGCCAGATTGCCGTGACGCCGCACAACATGTCGCAGCGTTCGCGTCAGGTCTGGGGCATGCAGCGTACGCTGGTGCAGAACCTCGTCGACGGCGTCACCGAAGGCTTCTCGAAGACTCTCGAGATCAACGGTGTCGGTTATCGTGCGCAGGCCCAGGGCAAGAAGCTCAAGCTTCAGCTCGGCTTCAGCCACGATGTCGATCTCGACGTGCCGGAAGGTGTCGAGGTGAAGACCCCGGACGCCACCACGGTGGAAGTCTCGGGCATCGACAAGCAGCTCGTCGGTCACTTTGCTGCGGAAATCCGCAAGTGGCGCAAGCCGGAGCCCTACAAGGGCAAGGGCATCAAGTATCGCGGGGAATATATTTTCCGCAAGGAAGGCAAGAAGAAGTAAGATGGCTAAACTGTCCCTCTTCGATCGCCGCCGTCGTCGTGTCCGCACGGCGCTCAAGGCGCGCTCCGCCGGTAAGCCGCGTCTGTCGGTTCACCGTTCGGGCAAGCACATCTACGCCCAGGTCATCGACGATGCCGCTGGCAAGACGATCGCTGCCGCCTCGACCCTCGACAAGGACGTCAAGGTCAAGTCGGGCGCCAACGTCGATGCCGCTGCAACCGTCGGCAAGACCGTTGCCGCCAAGGCCAAGAAGGCCGGCGTCGACAAGGTCGTCTTCGACCGTGGCGGATTCCTGTTCCATGGCCGCGTGAAGGCGCTGGCCGATGCCGCCCGTGAAGAAGGGCTGGAGTTCTAATATGGCTGACGAAAAGAAAACCGAAGAAAAGGTCGAAGAGACCAAGGCTCCGGAAGCGGCGGCCGAAACTCCGGCGACCGAAGACACGGCGCATGGCGAGCAGGCTCCCGGCGTTGCGGAAACCCCCGAGGTTGCTGCCGCGCAGGCCGAAGCCAATCTCAAGAATGCCGGCGAAAAGGCCGAAGCGCAGGCCCGCAAGGGTGGTCGCTCGAACCAGCGTGGCGGTGGCCGCGACAATCGTGGTGGCGGCCGTGGCCGTGGCCGTGGTCGCGACAATCGTCAGGACGATGGCGAAGAGCTGATCGAAAAGCTGGTCCACATCAACCGCGTCTCGAAGACGGTTAAGGGTGGTAAGCGTTTCGGTTTCGCCGCGCTCGTCGTCGTTGGCGACGGCAAGGGCAAGGCCGGCTTCGGTTCGGGCAAGGCCCGCGAAGTGCCGGAAGCGATCAACAAGGCGACTGCCGCTGCCAAGAAGGCAATGGTCCGCGTCCCGCTCAAGGAAGGCCGCACGCTGCACCATGACGGCAAGGGTCACTTCGGTGCCGGCAAGGTCGTGGTTCGCACCGCGCCTCCAGGTACCGGCATCATCGCCGGTGGTCCGATGCGCGCCGTTTTCGAAGCATTGGGTGTTGCCGACGTCGTGACCAAGTCGAATGGCACGGCCAACCCGTTCAACATGATCCGTGCGACCTTCGAGGCGCTCAAGGATCAGACCAGCCCCCGCTCGGTCGCGCAGCGTCGCGGCAAGAAGGTTGCGGACCTGCTGGGTCGTGGCGGCATGGACAAGGCTGAAGCCGAAGCCACTGCCGACGCAGTGACGGAGTAAGTCAGATGGCGAAGAACGACACCAAGAAGATCAAGATCACCCAGACGGGTTCGCCAATCCGCCGCGACAAGAGCCAGCGTGCCACGCTCGTCGGCCTCGGCCTCAACAAGATGCATCGCACTGTTGAAGTCGCAGCGACCCCGGAAGTCCTCGGCCAGGTGAAGAAGGTCCAGCACCTCGTCACCGTCGAAGACGCGTAACCCATTTGGCCGTTTTTCGCTGTCTCGTTCTCGGGGAGAATTTCCCCCTGATCGAAGACGGCGAGAAACGGCTCAAAGGCTTCTACGTCACACGATGGACTGAAGCTGAAGATGAAGGCGAAGCCGAGCAAGATGTCCTTGCGAAACTTCGAACTGACGAGCTGCTGGCCAGCTTGAAAGACCTTCGAGACGGAAGCGATCCGGAAGCTCGGATCACTTTCGAAGAGATAGACGAAGTAGAGAGATTTCCTGACGAACAAGGCGGCTTCGCCTGGTTTCCGATGGAAAGCGCGAACAAAAGCGAAAGCGAGTGCAATCATGAAAATCAACGAACTCAAAGACAATGACGGTGCCCGCAAGGGCCGCATGCGCGTCGGCCGTGGTATCGGCTCGGGCAAGGGCAAGACCGGCGGTCGTGGCCAGAAGGGGCAGAAGAGCCGCTCGGGTGTGAGTCTCAATGGCTTCGAGGGCGGCCAGATGCCGCTCCACATGCGCCTGCCGAAGCGCGGGTTCAACAACCCGTTCGGCAAGGACTATGCCATCGTCAATGTCGGCATGGTGCAGAAGGCCATCGACGAGAAGAAGCTCGACGGCAAGAAGACCATCGACCAGGAAGCGCTCAACGCGGCGGGCCTGACCCGCGGCGGCAAGGACGGCGTGCGCCTGCTCGGCAAGGGCGAACTGAAGGCCAAGGCCAAGTTCGTCGTCGCTGGTGCCTCCAAGGGCGCCATCGAAGCGGTCGAAAAGGCCGGTGGCTCGATCGAAATGATCGCGCCGAAGAAGGCCGACGACAAGGCCGACGCCTAAAAAGCTGACGGACAGGGGTGGGCAATCGCTCACCCCTTCCTATATCGGGCTTTCTTAGGGGGGGTGGCCAAGGTGAGTGCCGCCCGAAACGTATAAGGGATCCGCACATGGCGACGTCCGCCGATAACATCGCAGCCGGCATCAGCTTCTCTAGCTTCCAGAAGGCAACCGAACTCAAGCAGCGCTTGTGGTTCACGCTGGGCGTTCTCGTCCTCTTCCGTTTCCTCTCCTTCGTGCCGATCCCCGGCATCGATCCGCGCGCCTTGTCGGCGCTGTTCGACACGCAGCGCGGCGGCGTCCTCGATTTCTTCAACGCATTTTCGGGCGGCAGCCTGGAGCGCATGAGCATCATCGCGCTCGGCATCATGCCTTACATCACCGCCTCGATTGTCGTTCAGCTTGGTGCTGCGCTCCACGAACCGTGGAAGCAGCTCAAGAAGGAAGGCGAAGTCGGGCGCAAGAAACTCAACCAGTATACGCGCTACCTGACCGTCGCGCTGACCACCGTGCAGGGCTATGTCATTGCCACCGGTCTCGAAAGCCTCGGTGCCAACCAGGGCATCCAGGCAGTCGTCGATCCGGGCATGCTGTTCCGCGTCGCGGCCACCATCAGCCTCGTCGGCGGTACGCTCTTCCTCATGTGGCTGGGCGAACAGATCACGTCGCGCGGTGTCGGTAACGGCATTTCGCTGATCATCATGGCCGGCATCGTCGCGGTCATGCCGACCACGCTGGCGCAGCTGTTCGAACAGGGCCGCCAGGGCACGATCGATCCGATCCTGGTCGTGACCATCATGGTCATGCTGGTCGTCCTCACCCTCTTCATCTGCTTCGTCGAGCGCGCCCAGCGCCGCGTGCTGGTGCAGTATCCCAAGCGCGCCACCGCGCGCGGAATGATGCAGCAAGAGCGCAGTCACCTGCCGATCAAGGTGAATACGGCCGGCGTCATTCCCGCCATCTTCGCCTCGTCGATCCTGCTGATGCCGCTGACGGTGCTGCAGTTTGCCGGCGGCAACGTGGCCGATCCGAGCGCCTCGTCGAGCGACGTGCTCATCACCGTCTCGACCTACCTGCAGCGCGGCGCGCCGCTCTACCTGCTGCTCTACGGTCTCGGCATCGCCTTCTTTGCCTTCTTCTACACCTCGGTGCAGTTCAACTCCGAAGAAACGGCTGAAAACCTCAAGCGCGCTGGCGGCTTCGTGCCGGGCATTCGTCCGGGCAAGGCGACCGAGCAATATTTCGATTACTTGCTCAATCGCATCACCACCGTTGGCGCGGCCTACCTGGTGCTGATCTGCCTCATTCCGGAATTCGTCTTCACGACGTTGCCGGTGGCCAGCATCCTGCTCGGCGGCACCAGCCTGCTCATCGTCGTCAACGTGACGATGGACTTCGTGAGCCAGGTGCAGAGCCATCTGATCGCCCACCAATATGGCGATTTGATCAAGAAGGCGAAGCTCAAGGGTGGCGGTCGCCGCCGCTAGGCGCTAGCCCTGTCATCCAAGGGTAACGTTACAGGGGATTCGGCCCAGCCATGGATATCATTCTTCTCGGACCGCCAGGGGCCGGCAAGGGCACGCAGGCGCATCGTCTCGAAGACACGCGCGGCATGAAGCAGCTGTCGACCGGTGACATGCTCCGCGGCGCGATCGCGGCAGGCACCGAAGTCGGAAAGCAGGCCAAGGCCGTGATGGACCGTGGCGAGCTGGTCAGCGATGCCATCGTCTCGGCATTGATCGGCGAGCATCTGGAAGAAGCCGACAAGGGCGCCATCTTCGACGGTTATCCGCGCACCCAGCACCAGGCCGAAGCGCTGGAAATGCTGCTGGCCGATCGTGGTCGCAAGCTCTCCCACGTCATCGAACTCAAGGTCGACGAGGATGCGCTGGTCGAGCGCATCTGCGGCCGCTTCAGCTGCGCCAATTGCGGCGCGCTCTACCATGAGACGGCCAAGCCGCCGAAGGTCGAGCGCACCTGCGACGTATGCGGTAGCCACGACTTCAAGAAGCGCCCCGACGATAATGAGGAAACGGTGCGCAAGCGGATGGCCGAATATCGCGCCAAGACCGCGCCGATTCTTCCCTTCTACGAAGAGCAGGGGCTGGTCCGCGAAGTGAACGGCATGGGCACGGTCGAAGAAGTCGCCGCGGCCATCGACGCCATTCTCGACAGCTAGGCCCTTATCTGGACAGACGCGAAATTCTCGCCTACTTGAATGATCATTCAAGAGGGAGGTTTCGATGCGTTTCCTGACCATGATTGCCGCTGCGGGTATTGCGCTCGCTGCTAGCGTGACCCCCGCAAAGGCTGACGTTGTCAGCGTCGGGACCAACTCCTTCCATATTCGCCACACCGTCCCGCTGGTCGTCCCGGCGGAGCGTGCCTACACGCTCCTGACCGAGCCACGGCGCTGGTGGAATGGCGAGCATAGCTATTCCCTCAACGCAGACAATTTCTCGCTCGACCTGCGTCCGGGCGGCTGCTTCTGCGAGCGCTGGGACGGCAATTTCGTCGAGCATATGCGCGTCGTCGCGGTGACGCCGGGCGAATCCATCATTCTCGAGGGCGGGCTAGGGCCGCTACGCGCAGCCGGCGCATCTGGTGTGCTTGTCTGGTCGCTCGAAAATACCGGCACCGGGTCGCAGCTGGTGATGGACTTCAAGGTCACCGGCTTCGTCGCCAATGACGCCGAGCAATGGTCGGCCGCGGTCGATTATGTGATCGGGGAACAGGCGATGCGCTTTCGCGAGCGCGCCGCTCAATTGCCGCGCCGTTAGGTAACGCGCTCCAGCGTCACGAAGCGATAGGCGGGGTGGTCATCCTCCGCCGGATAATTCTTTGCCTCGGTCACCGCAAAATCGCGCATCTCGCACGGATCGCGCATGAAGGTGTCGCCCTCGGGTTCGGCGAGCACGTCGGTAAGCTCGATCCGCGAGACGTAGGGCAGGAAAATCTCGAAGACTTCGGCGCCGCCGATGATCCAGACCGGATCCTCCTTGGCGAGCTGGAACGCCTCGGCGAAATCATGTGCGACTTCGGCGCCCTTTCGCTTCCACTTCTCGTTGCGCGTGAGCACGATATGGCGGCGTCCGGGCAGAACCTTGGGCAGGCTTTCGAACGTCTTTCGCCCCATGATCATGGCGCCGTCCATGGTCAGCTCCTTGAAGCGTTTGAGGTCGGCGGGCAGGCGCCAGGGCAGGTCGCCATCCTTGCCGATGACGCCATTCTTGGCGCGTGCCACGATCATGTTGATGGGGGGTAGACTGGCCATACAGGCATTTATGCGGGTTTTGCGCGGACTTTGGAAGGGTTAGGAGGGTTCTCATGAGCCGAGGCCACGACCGATTGATCGCAGAATTGCGCGAAAAGCTGGGCGCGACGGTCGTCGTGACCGATCCCGACCTTATCGCTCCATGGCTGACCGATTGGCGCGGGCGGTGGACGGGCAAGGCCGCGGCGATGCTCCAGCCCGGCACCCGCGAAGAGGTCTCGACAATCTTGGCGGCGGCGAACGAAGCAGGCGTGCCGCTGGTCCCGCAGGGGGGGAACAGCTCGATGGTCGGCGGCGCGACGCCTGACCAAAGCGGTGACATGGTCATCCTCTCGTTGCGCCGGATGAAGGAGATCCGCGCGATCGACCCGGAGACGCGACAGTGCGTGGTCGAGGCAGGGATGATCCTTGCGACATTGCAGGACGAATTGGCCGAGGTAGGCCTCCGCCTGCCGCTCGATCTCGGGGCGCGGGGAAGCGCGACCATTGGCGGGCTAGTGAGCACCAATGCCGGCGGGACCGAAGTGCTTCGTCACGGGACGATGGGCGAGCAGGTGTTGGGGCTGGAAGCCGTGCTCGCCGACGGGAGCGTGATCGACACGCTCTCGCCGTTGAAGAAGGATAATCGTGGCCCGCGTATCGATCGCATGATGATCGGCGGGGAGGGGCAGTTCGGGGTCATCACCGCCGTCCGCCTGCAACTGACCGCGCTGCCGAGCGATCGCGCGACGGCATGGGTTGGCGTTGCAAGCCCGCAAGCCGCGCTCAAGCTGCTCCGCTTCTGCGAGCAGGAGTGCGATGCAGTCGAGGGTTTCGAGTTGTTGCCCAAGGACTCCTTGGCGGCGGCGGAAGCGGTATTCGACCTTCGCGCACCATTGGACGGCGATCATGACTGGCAGGTGCTGATCGAGGCCAAAGGCGAGAGCGAGGCTGGGACGCTAAACGAGAAGCTAGGTTCGATCTTGGCTGGAGCGATCGAGCAAGGTCTCGCGCAGGACGCGGTGCTGGCGCAGTCGGAGGCGCAGGCCGAGGCCTTCTGGTCGATCCGCCATCACCTCTCGGATGCGGAAAAGCGGCATTACGGCATGGCCAACAGTCACGACATATCGGTGCCGGTCGACGCGATGCCGGCTTTCCTGAAAGAGGTTCGGGACAGGATCGAGGCGGATTATCCCGGTGCGTGGGTGTCGGGCTACGGCCATTTGGGCGACGGCAACATCCATCTTCACGTCCGGCCCATGGATCGCGCCTCGGATGATTGGCGAGCAACCGAGGGGGCAGAGATCGAACGCAAGGTGCACGACATGATCGTCGCGCATGGCGGCTCGATCAGCGCGGAACATGGGATCGGCCAGATGAAACGCGATGAATTTGCGCGCTTGGGTGAGCCTGCGCGCCTGGCCATGCTCCGCGCGCTTAAGCAGGCGCTCGACCCCAAGCGTATTCTCAATCCGGGGAAGCTGATCCCCTAAAGCGCGTTTGCGAAACCGGTCTCGGCAGGATCGCGGCGGTCGCCCGGGCTAAGCGGGGGAAGTGGGCGACCATCGCGAAGCAGGTCAGAAGTTGACGCGAAGCCCGACGCGCACGCCGGTACGGTTCCAATCGCCAAGATCGGTCGAATAGTCGCGATATTCCGCACCGAGCAGCAAGTCGACCGTGTCGGAGACGGGTTGGACACGGCGGATCGCCACCCCGGTCTGATCGCCTTCGATGACGGGGCCGACGAAGAAGTCGTCTTCAGCGAGACTGCTGCCGGTGCCGGCCCAGACTTGGGTCGAGGCACGTGAGCCGGGGCGATCCTCGATCCGCAGGGTAAGGAGGTGGCCGTCCGTCTCGCCGACATCATCGATGTCGTAGCGCGTATAGGTGTAGCGCACGAAACCGCCGTCGAAATAGAATGCCGGGCCGCCCCAATAGCTGGTCACGCCGACATCGCCGAAATACTCGAGATGCCGTAGCCCCGCGGTCAGGACCAGGCCGCCGCCCGGGCGAAGCAAGACTTCCTGACCGATACGGCGATTGGCGTAGACGGGATCGTCGCTCGAAACGCCGAGGATGGTACGGGTCGCGAGCACGTCATTCCAGTCGATCCACAGATTGGCGCGTGCGCTGCTGCCGTCGAAGCTGACGTCGTTGCCATATTCGCGCCGACCGGCGCGCCCCTCGACGACGAGGTCGGCGGCGCCAAGGTCGAACTTGCTCGACAGGAGCAGCTCGGCGCGTTCGCCGCGATCATCGCTATAATCGGCATAGAAGGCCTCGCCGAAAATCTGCTGGGCCTGCGCCGGATTGGCAAGCACGCAAATTGACAGGCCGGCTAGGAGGGCGAGGGTCTTGGGTCGGATGGTCATATTCCGGCTCCTTCTGCGATCAATTGTTGGGCCAGCCGGTAGCGGCCGGGCGGCAGGTTCTTCTCGATGGTGATGCGGGGGCCGAACAGGCTGTCGGCGGGCACGATGCGACCGGGCAGAATGATGCACTGGATACCCAGCGTCGTCCGCGCGCCTATATGGGTGCCAAGCTTGTCGCGCCCGCTATCGTGCGTGCCGCCATTCGCTTGGACCTGGATATTGGCCTTGTCGAGGCGATGGTTGGAGGTGCGCACCTGTGCACCAAGATAGACGTCGCGATCGAGCAGCGAGTCCGCCACGAAGCATTGCGGGCCGATCGAGACATGATCGGCGAGGATCGACGCCTTCACCTCGGCGCAGAAACCGAGCCGGACATGGTCGCCGATCCGTGTCGCCCCGCGCAGCATGACCTGGTCGCCGATCAGGCAGTCCTCGCCAATCTCGACGGGGCCGATGATATGCGCACCGCGGCAAACGCGTGTCCGCTCGCCGATCCGGACCGGCCCCTCGAGGAGCGCTTCGGGGTGGATGATCGCGCTTGGTGCGATGTCGGTGCCGTCCAGTGCGCGCAAATCCCCGGCGATACGGTCGAGTTCAGTCCACCACATTGCGGGCCTCCTGCGGCGCATAGCGGGTCGGCTTGTCGCGTTTCGGTTCGCGTCCGGTGAGGAGACCGGCAAGGCCGTGGACGGCCCAGATCGTATAGGAGAGCAGGACGTAGAATAGCGCGAAGGGGGCGAGCGGGATGAGCGCCGCGCAGCGATGATGCCATGCCGAAAAGGCGCCGATCAGCGACACGATCGCAACCCACAGCAAGGGAAAGAGGAAGGCGATCAGCGCGACCGGGAAATGTGTGGTGGCAGCAACGGCAAGGCCGGTGAGATAGGCCATGATGCCGACCGCGACGACCAGGAACATGGGAAGGATCGAGAAGAGACCGAAGCGGCTGGACAAGAGCGGCCAGTGCAACCGCATGCACACCGCATAGCCGACGATCCAGCGCCGCCAGCGGCGCCATTCGTCGGCGACATTATTGCATTCCTGCGGAAAGACGACGCAGCGGTTGGAATGGCGCACGCGATAGCCCCTCGCAACCAGCGTCCAGCTGAGATCGAGATCCTCGACCTTGGTACGATCGCAAAAGCCGGTGGCGCGCAACGCGGACACGCGGAACATGCCGCAGGCGCCGGACACGATGAAGGGCGCGCCGCCGAGCATCTGCTGGAAGGTACGGCGCAGCGCGATCATCGGCAGCTTCACCGTGGCGCGGATGTGCGGGAGGAGCCCCGCGCCGACCAGGTTGGATGAAGGAATGCCGCCCACCGCATCGGCGCCGCGCTCGATCTCGCCCAGCAGGTGCGCCAGGCCGAGATCATGCGGGATCAGCGTGTCGGCGTCGGTCAGAAACACCGCTTCGGTACGGACATGGCCGATGCCACGCATCAATGCGCCGCCCTTGCCGGTGTTGGCCTGATGGATGGCGACCAGCCGCGTGCCATGTCGCCGCGCCAGAAGGTCGAGCTCGGCGCGCGTGCCATCGGTCGACCCGTCATTCACCACGATGACGCGATCGATCATCGGGTGGGAGAGCAGCCCTTCGACGGAAGCAGCAATGCACAATTGTTCGTTATAGGCGGGCAGGACCGCATCGACGCAGCCTCGCCGCTGACTGGGGCGCGACGGGCGCGTCAGCATCATCAGGACGAGCCCGACCAGCATCGCGAGGAAGAGCGCGGTCTTCATGCGACCAACTTCATCACAGCATAGCCTTCGCTCGGGCCGGTACCCGCCTGCTGGCCGCGAAACATAGCAGCGGCGCGAAGGCGGTCGGGGTGCATGTACTCGCGATGCCGCTGGCTCTCATGCGCGGCGATGGCCTCGAGCTTCACATCGAGCCAGCGCCCGAGCTCCTCGAAATAATGGGGCACGAAATCGGCACCGCTGGAGGGCGTCTCGTAGGTGAGGACCTGCGGCACGCTGCGTGCAGCGACGAGGCTGGCGCGGTGGACCGTGCGATGGTCCTGGTGCCGGTCGCCATCATCCATCGTGTAGAGGCGTTCAGGGACGAAGCTGCGAATTTCGCTTTCGAGGAAGGCGATCATGTCGGTGAGCGCTTCGGCAAAGCGCGTATCTGGAAAGTCGGCAGTGACGACGTCCTGGACACCCAAGAGCCCCAGCGCGCGGCAAGTCTCGTCGAGGCGATCGAGATTGCTGCCGGATGGAAGGCCGCGCTCGCCGCGGCTCAGGACGATGGCACGGATCCGTGCACCGGACGCAGCAAGCTTCGCCAAGGTGCCGCCACAGCCCAATTCGAGGTCGTCGGGATGGGCACCGACGGCAAGGATTCGCCGCGGTTCACCCACCGGCAAACCTCGTCAGGGCATGATGCGTACCGCAGGCCATTGATGCGTCCTTCCCGCTTGTCCGGCTGCCGGCAGGTCGCCGTAGCGGGACAAAGGAAGAACATCGGAACCGATTCGCGCAATCGAACTCGGGTCCGTTTCGGAGGAAAGGTCGGCGCTAGACCGGCTTCTTCGCGCTGCGCCACAGACCGCGATGGAGGCGCAGATTTTCAGGCCGGGTCCGCGCCTGTTTCATCGCTTCGGCATAGTAGGCCTTGCGCCAACGGGCGATGAATTGCTCTTCGCTCTCGCCCTCCTCGGGATCGGGCAGGCGCACGCGATCATAGACGATTTGGTGACCCTGCCATTTGGCTGCCGTGTAGTAGCTGTGCGTGCCCATCTGGAAGGCAAGGCGCGGCAGCAGAGGCGCGATGCGGATGGGGAGGTTGTGACCGTCGGCGCTTTCGACATTGGCACGCGGGCTGGCATCGGGGGCATTGTAGAGCGTGAGCCCCGCTTCGAGCGCTTCGCGCGCGGCGTCGCGGACCTGGTCCGGGGTGAGGGTAGAAGTCGAAATCAGGCGTTTGGCCAGCGGCGACCCGGGGACCGCGGGAAAGGCCCCGACATAGCGGCAGTCATAGTCGGCGACCGCCCAGAAAAGCGGGCCGCTGAAGATCGGTCCGATATGGGCGGCAGCGACGCAGAGACCGTTCTTGGTCTTGGCGCCTTCCAAGGTCGCGATGGAGTCTTTGAGGTCGGGAAACAGGTTTTCGGCGCCCTTGCCGTCGGGATGCACCTCGAACCAGTCGCGCAGCACCCGGTCGGCCAGCGCACCCCATTTTGCATGACGCTCCCATTCGTCGCGATCCATGTCGAGGTCGTCGGGACGCGCTTCCCAGGCCCAGTCGAGCATGTCGGGATCGAGCCGGACTTTGTCGACATGATTCCAAAGCCCTTCGAGCGCGGTTTCGATCTTGTCGGGCATTTGCGCGGCGCGTTCGGCAATGCTGCGTTCGTTGAGTTTCTGCGCGGCCTCGACATCGCCGAGGCGATAGAGGCCTGCCGTCACGTCGCGCATGAAAGGTGTCGTCATGTCCTTCGCGGCTGCCAGCTTGCGGTAGACCGACAATGCCGCGTCGGGATGGCCGTTGCGCTCAGCATTCATCGCCATTTGCAGCGCCTTTTGGATTGGCACGGTGCGCTGGTTCTTGGCGGACTTGGACTTCGACACGTTTCTTCCCCCTAAAACAGTGGTGCGCCCGGGAGGATTCGAACCTCCGGCCTCAAGATTAGAAGTCTCGTGCTCTATCCAACTGAGCTACGGGCGCCCCCGCCAGCCTCTCTAACCGCTTTTCGCGACTCTGCGAACATTCTTCGTGCGCTTCGCATCGCGTGCTCAGGAAAAACTGTCGGCTGACCGAAGGGCACCGGCAGTCCTGTCAGCTAGTGAGCCGTCAAGCGACCGTCTCGACGAGGCCCTCGAACAGCCGGCGACCGTCGCTATTGCCATGTGCGGTTTCGAAGGCGCGTTCGGGGTGGGGCATCATGCCGAGGACATTGCCCTTGGCATTGAGGATGCCGGCAATGTTCCGGGCCGATCCATTGACCTTGTCCAGATATTTGAACGCGACGCGCCCATCGCCCTCGAGCCGGTCGAGCACATCCTCGTCGGCCTGGTAATTGCCGTCATGATGGGCGATCGGGATGCCGATTTCCTCGCCCTTGCGATAGTCGCGCGTGAAAACGCTGCTGTCATTCTCGACGCTCAGGCGAACGGTGCGGCAGATATAGTGGAGCGAGGCGTTGCGCATCAGCGCGCCCGGCAGCATCCCGGCTTCGGTGAGCAGCTGGAAGCCGTTGCAGATGCCGATGGTGGGAACGCCCTTCTCGGCTGCGGCAGCGACGGCGCGCATGATCGGCGAACGCGCAGCGATCGCGCCCGAGCGCAAATAGTCGCCGTAGGAAAAGCCGCCCGGCAGGCCGATCAGGTCGGTGTCGGCGGGCAGGTCGGTCTCGCCATGCCAGACGAGGTGCGGCGCCTTTCCGGTCACTGCCTCGAACGCAACCGCAAGGTCGCGGTCGCAGTTGGAGCCGGGGAAGATGATGACGGCGGCGGTCATTCGGTCTCGATCCGGTAATTTTCGATCACCGTGTTGGCGAGCAGCTTTTCGCACATCGCCTTCAGCGTCTCGTCATCGGTGCCGTCGGCGACATCCATTTCGATCACCTTGCCGGCGCGCACGTCGGACACGCCATCGAAGCCCAATCCGTTGAGCGCGTGGTGGATCGCCTTGCCCTGGGGGTCGAGGACGCCCGGTTTCAACGTGATGAAGATGCGCGCTTTCATGGGTTCGGGGCCTCTTTGTGGCTGGAAAGGATGGTCAGGCCAGCGGCTATCGCATGCCCGCGCGAAGGACAAGCTTTACCATTTGCTAACCTTATTCTCCGACACTTTTCCCAAGGCGAGCCCGGCAGGGAAGGGGCGCCTTTTGGAAAAGTTGTGTATTTGGCGGATTTCTAGGCTCCGCCACGAGGGAGAATCGCATGATCGTCGGTCTTGCATCCGTATTGTTCATCGCCCTGTTCGGGTGGGGAAATATCTATTTCGGCTGGTCCGATCCGGACGGGAAGGTCCAGGCGGCACTGTTCGCAGCCTTCGCGCTCGGCATTCTTGCCGGCTACAAGACGCGCGGCTGATCTGCTAGCGCGAGCGGCGATGGACGCCGCAAACCTACCGCCTTACGCCCGATTGCTCCGGATCGAGCCCAAGCTGGTCGACGACCGCTTGCAGCTCGTAATGCCCTTCACGGATGATGTCGTGGGACGCCCCGGTTTCCTGCATGGCGGTGCGATTACCGGCCTTTTGGAAAGCGCGGCTTTCGGAACGCTACGCCTCGCATTGGCCGACGAGCAAATCGAGATGAAACCGATCACCGTGACGGTCGATTTCATGCGTGGGGGACGGCCCAAGCCCACCTACGCCGATGCCGTCATCGAGCGGCTGGGAAGGCGCATGGCCAATGTCGATGCCTTCGCATGGCAGGACAGCCGCGACACGCCGATCGCCAGCGCGCGGATGAACTTCCTGCTCGATCGCCAGTCCGACTAGCGGCCGGCCACCTTCAACGCATGATAGTTGGGCGAGCCGAACAGTTCGTCCACGACTGCCTGACGCTTCATGTAGAAGCCGATGTCATGCTCGTCTGTCATGCCGATGCCGCCATGCATCTGGATCGCTTCCTGGACCGCGAGGCGGCTGACCGCGCCCGATTTGGCCTTGGCGACCGAGACGAACAGGTCGGCCTGGGGGCTGCCTTCGTCGAGGAGCTGTGCGGCCTTGAGGGTGGCGGCACGGGCAATCTCGATCTCGCCATAAAGGTGCGCAGCGCGATGCTGCAGCGCCTGGAAGCGACCGATTTCGGTGCCGAATTGCTTGCGCTCCTTGAGATAATCGTTGGTCATCCCGAACGCGCCGGCAGCGACGCCGGTTAGTTCGGACGCTGCGCCGGAGCTGCCGGCCGCAAGCGTGCGCTTGAGGACATCCCAGCCGCCATCGACTTCGCCGACAACCGCATCGGCGTCGACCTCGACATTGTCGAACTGGAGGCGCGCGGCCTTCGATGAATCCGCCATGGCAAGATTGTCGATCTCGAGACCCTTGGCGCCCTTGGAAATCGCGAAGAGAGTCAGGCCTTCCGTCTCGCCCTTCGACCCGCCGGTGCGCGCTGCGACAAGGATGACGTCGGCGCTGGCGGCGTGGACGACGAACTGCTTCTTGCCCGATAGCGAAAATCCGTTGCCCGAACGCTTGGCCTCGAGCGCGACGGCGGCCGGATCATGATGCTTGCCCTCGTCGATGGCGAGCGCGGCGACGGTCTCGCCTGCAACGATGCCCGGGAACCACTTGTCGGCGTGCGCAGTGCCTTCCATCGCGCGGACAGCGGCAACGGCAGTTGTCAGGAAGGGCGAGGGGGTGAGGTTGCGCCCGATTTCCTCGAGCACGACATTGGCTTCGATCTGGCCGAGCCCCGATCCGCCCTGCTCCTCGGGAATGAGGATGCCGGTCAGGCCGAGTTCGGCGAACTGCTTCCACAGGTCATGGCCGAACCCATCCTTGCAACCAATGTCGCGCCAGTGGCGGAGCTGTGTTTCGATCTTGCCCTCGTCCGCCATGAACGGGCGGACGCTGTCCTGCAGCATGACCTGGTCTTCGTTGAGTTTAAGCACGGATCAGGCTCCCGGAAGCTGGAGGATATGCTTGGCGACGATGCCGAGCTGGATTTCGGATGTGCCGCCCTCGATCGAGTTGGCCTTGGTGCGCAGCCAGTCGCGCGGGGTCTGCCCGTTATTCGACCGCTCGCTTTCCCATTCGAGCGCGTTCGAGCCGCCACCCATCATCACCAGCTCGTGGCGACGCTTGTTCAATTCGGTGCCGGCATATTTCATGAGGCTCGGCTCGGCGGGATGCGCTTCGCCGGCCTTCAATTTGTCGATGAAATGCTCGCTCATCGCCTGGAAGGCGAGGGCGTCGACATCGAAGCGGGCAAGGTCGGCGGCGAGGATGGCATCGGCATCCGCAATCGCTTCGCTCATCAGGCTCGACCCGGCCTCGCCGCCAAGGCCCATGCCCGAAATCATCTCGCGCTCATGGCCGAGCAGGTACTTCGCAACGGTCCAGCCTTCATTCTCATTATGGACGAGCTGGTCCTTGGGGACTTTCACATCGTCGAAGAAGGTTTCGCAGAAGGGCGAATAGCCGCTGATCAGCTTGATCGGCTTGGTCGTGACGCCTTCGCTGGCCATATCGAACAGCAGGAAGCTGATGCCGCCATGCTTCGATTCTTTCGAGGTGCGCACAAGGCAGAAGATCCAGTCGGCCTCGTCGGCATAGCTGGTCCATACCTTCTGTCCGTTGACGAGATAATGGTCGCCCTTGTCCTCCGCTTTCGTCTGGAGACCGGCAAGGTCGCTGCCGGCGCCCGGCTCGGAATAGCCTTGGCACCAACGGATCTCTCCGCGTGCGATTTCCGGGAGGAAGCGCTTCTTCTGCTCTTCGGTGCCGAATTTGAGCAATGCCGGGCCGAGCATCGAGATGCCGAACGACGTGAGCGGCGTGCGCACGTTCATCTTCTTCATCTCGGCCCTGAGGATCTTACTCTCCTCAGGGCTCAGGCCACCGCCGCCATATTCCTTGGGCCAGTCGGGCACGGTCCAACCGCGCGAGGCGGCTGCTTCCAGCCATGCCTTCTGGTCGTCCGACTGGAACACGAAGTCGCGTCCGCCCCAGCAAACATCCTTCTCGCTGGTCATCGGCTCGCGCATCGAGGCGGGGACATTGTCCTCCAGCCATTGTCGTACGTCGCGCGCAAAGCTCTCCAGATCGGCCATACCCTTGTCCTCTCCTGTGGGGTGCATTAGCCCCGTTTTGAAGCGCAACTTAAGGATGCGCAAGAAGGGGAGAGAGTGAATGGACTTTGACCTTACGGAAAGGCAGGCCTTTTTCCGTGATCGGGTGAAATCCTTCATCGACGAGCACGTACGACCGCGAGTCGCGGACTATCATCGACAGATTGCCGACGGTGATCGCTGGCAGCCTTTGCCGGTGATCGAGAAGCTGAAACCCAAGGCGCGCGAGGCGGGTCTGTGGAACCTCTTCATGCCGCCCGGCGGCGCGCTCAGCCATGTCGACGAGAGCTTCGAATTCGTTGGCGAGCAACTCACCAACCTCGAATATGCGCTGTGCGCCGAGGAAATGGGTCGCATCCTGTGGTCGAGCGAAGTTTTCAACTGCTCGGCGCCCGATACGGGCAATATGGAAGTGCTGCATCGCTACGGCACGCGCGAGCAGAAGGATCAGTGGCTCGCACCCCTTATGAATGGCGAGATCCGCTCGGCCTTCCTGATGACGGAACCGGGAGTGGCATCGTCCGACGCGACCAATATCGAATGTTCGATTGCACGCGACGGCGATGATTATGTCATCAACGGCAAGAAATGGTGGTCTAGCGGGGCGGGCGATCCGCGCGCCAAGATCGCCATCCTGATGGGCAAGACCGACCCGGAAGAGCATAAGTACCGCCAGCAATCGATGGTGCTGATGCCCTTGGATGCCGAGGGCGTGACGATCGAGCGGGCGCTCCATGTCTATGGTTATGACGATGCGCCGCACGGCCATATGGAGATCAAGCTCGACAATGTCCGCGTGCCGGCCAGCAACATATTGCTGGGCGAGGGGCGCGGGTTCGAAATTGCTCAGGGTCGCCTCGGCCCGGGCCGCATACATCACTGCATGCGCACCATCGGTGCCGCCGAAGAAGCGCTGATGCTGATGGTCAAACGGCTCAACAGCCGCGTCGCCTTCGGCAAGACGATCGCCGAACATTCGATCTGGGAGCAGCGCGTCGCCGATGCGCGGATCGAGATCGATGCGACGCGCCTCCTCTGCCTCAAGGCCGCCGACATGATGGACAAGGTCGGCAACAAGGAAGCCAAGGCCGAAATCGCGATGATCAAGGTGAAGGCGCCCAAGATGGCGCTGCAGGTGATCGACGATGCGATCCAGGCATTTGGCGGCGCGGGTGTCAGCCAGGATGCGCCGCTCGCGCATAGCTGGGCGGGCATTCGCACGCTGCGGCTGGCCGACGGGCCCGACGAGGTGCATGCGCGTTCAATCGCGCGCCTCGAATATGCCAAACATGCGGAGATTTAAGCGATGACCGATCCCTTCGACCTTGCCGGCAAGAGCGCCATCATCACCGGCTCCTCGCGCGGCATCGGGCAGGCCATTGCGGAGCAACTGGCGCAGCGCGGCTGCAACGTCGTCATTTCGAGCCGGACGCAGGAAAAGTGCGACGAGGTGGCCGAGGCGATCAATGCGCGTGGCGGCGGCAATGCCATCGCCGTGGCGGCGAACATCTCGGACAAGGCCGGGCTGCAGGCGATGGTCGACAAGGCCAAGGAAGCGTTCGGCAAGGTCGACATCCTCGTCTGCAATGCCGCCTCCAACCCCTATTTCGGGCCGATGGGCGGGATTACCGACGAGCAGTTCGAAAAGATCCTGCGGAACAATGTTATTTCCAACCACTGGCTCATCCAGATGTGCGCCCCCGGCATGCTCGAGCGCGAGGATGGCTCGATCATCATCGTGAGCTCGATCGGCGGCATGACCGCGTCGACGACCATCGGTGCCTACAATGTGTCGAAGGCGGCAGACTTCCAGCTGGCGCGCAACCTCGCGGCCGAATTCGGGCCCAAGAAGGTGCGCGTCAATTGCATCGCGCCGGGTCTGATCAAGACCGATTTCGCCAAGGCGCTGTGGGAAAATCCCGACCTGTTGAAGAAGATCGTCGCGCCCATGCCATTGAAGCGCATCGGCGAGCCTGACGAAATTGCGGGGGCAGCGGTATTCCTCGCCTCGCCCGCCTCCAGCTACATGACCGGCCAGTCGATCGTCGTCGATGGCGGTGCGACCGTGGGCGCGGGGTTGTGAGTCGTCTCGACGGTAAAATCGCCATCGTCACGGGCGCGGGCTCGGGCATCGGGCGCGCAACCGTGGACTTGTTTCGAGGGCATGGCGCGACAGTGGTTGGTGCCGACCTCAAGGGGGCCGACGTCGAATGCGATGCGGGCAGCGAGGAAGCGGTCAAGGCGCTGATCGACGAGGTGGTCGAGCAGCATGGCCGCCTCGACGTCATGTTCGCCAATGCCGGCGTGTCCGGCGGTTTCGACGGTATCTTCGACCAGGATGAAAACACCTGGGCCGAAATCCTGCGCGTCAACCTGATCGGCCCGGCCATGGCGATCAAGCATGCCGCGCCGGCGATGAAGAAATCGGGCGGCGGCTCGATCATCGCCACGGCGAGCGTAGCGGGCTTGCGCTCGGGCGCGGGCGGGCCGGCCTATACGGCGTCCAAGGCGGGCGTGATCAATCTCGTGAAGATTGCGGCGCAGCAAATGTCCGGCGCCAATGTGCGCGTCAACGCCATCTGCCCTGGCCTCATCGAGACCGGGATGACGCAATTCATCTACGACCATGCCCGCGCCAAGGGCAATGAAGGCGAGATCGGCAAACTCAATCCGCTCCGCCGTGGCGGCGAGCCCGAAGAAATTGCCGCCGCCGCCCTATTTCTCGCCTCCGACGAGGCATCCTACGTCAACGGCCATGCGTTGGTCGTCGACGGCGGGCTTTCCAGTTCCCATCCCTATACGCGGCAGGTCTACGGCCGCACTGCAAGTTAAACGGAGAGACTATCAATGAGCGACGATCCCATCAGCAGCGAGAATCACGGCGATGTCCGGATCATCTGGAGCGACAATCCGCCGGTGAACGCGCTGGGCGCGGCAGTCCGGCAGGGGCTGGTCCGCGAGATCGAGGCCGCCGAGGCCGATGACGGCGTCAATGCGGTGGTTATCGCCTGCAAGGGCCGCACCTTCTTTGCGGGCGCGGACATTTCGGAATTCGGCAAACCGCCGGTCATGCCTTGGCTGCCCGACGTGGTCGACCGCATCGAGGCCTGTACCAAGCCGGTCGTCGCCGCGATCCACGGCACGGCGCTGGGCGGCGGCTGCGAGATTGCTCTCGGCTGTCATTATCGTGTGGCGCTGGGCTCGGCCAAGCTGGGCTTCCCCGAAGTCAATCTCGGCCTGCTGCCGGGTGCTGGCGGCACGCAGCGCGGCCCTCGTGTTGCGGGCCCCGAATTGGCGCTCCAGATGGCCGTTACCGGCAAGCCAATCAGCGCGCAGGTCGCTGCCGGTGCCGGTCTCGTCGACAAGATCATCGAAGGCGACCTTCTCGAACATGCGGTCGCCTATGCCCACGAAGTGAAGGACACGCGTCCGTTGCCGCGGTCGAGCGAGCGCAACGAGCGGATCGAGAATGTCGACCCGGCCATCTTCGACGAGTTCAAGAAGAAGAATGCCAAGCTGTTCCGCGGCGATGTCGCGCCGCAGGCCAACCTCGAGACGATCAAGGCCGCGACCGAAATGCCGTTCGACAAGGGCGTGATGTTCGAGCGCACCAAGTTCATGGAGCTGATGAGCGGCCCGCAGGCGCGTGCGCGTCAGTATTTCTTCTTTGCCGAACGCAAAGCGTCCAAGATCGACGGCGTCGACGACAGCGTCGCCCCGCGCGAGATCAAGCGCGTCGGCGTGATCGGTGCCGGCACCATGGGTGGCGGTATCTCGATGAACTTCCTGTCGGCGGGTATCCCCGTGACCATCGTCGAGATGAACCAGGATGCGCTCGACCGCGGCACCGGCATCATGCGCAAGAATTACGAAGCGACCGCGCGCAAGGGCCGCATGACGGCGGAGCAGGTCGAAGGTGCGATGGGGCTTCTCAAGCCCTCGCTCAACTTCGACGATCTTGGTGAATGCGACCTCATCATCGAGGCGGTCTACGAGAATATGGACGTGAAGAAGGAGATCTTCACCAAGCTGGACGGCATCGCCAAACAGGGTGCGATCCTGGCGTCGAACACCTCCTATCTCGATATCAACGAGATTGCGTCGGTGACGAAGCGTCCCGAGGATGTGGTCGGACTCCACTTCTTCTCTCCCGCCAACATCATGAAGCTGCTGGAAGTCGTCCGCGGCGACAAGACGGCGGACGACGTGCTCGTCACTGCCATGGCGCTGGCCAAGAAGATCCGCAAAGTCGCCGTCATTGCTGGCGTCTGTTACGGCTTCATCGGCAACCGCATGCTCATCCCGCGCCAGCTGGAAGCGGAAAAGCTGCTGCTCGAAGGCGCGACCCCGGCACAGGTCGACAAGGTCCATGTCGAATTCGGCATGCCGATGGGCCCGTTCCAGATGGCCGACCTTGCCGGCGTCGATATCGGCTGGCACCGCGATCCCAGCCGCATCGAGAATATCCGCGATGCGCTCTGCGCCAAGGAGCGTTGGGGCCAGAAGAAGGGCGCGGGCTTCTACGATTATGACGAAAATCGCCGCCCGAGCCCGTCGGACGTGACCGCCGGTATCATCGAGGAATTCCGCGCCAAGAAGGGGATCACCGAGACCCGCGAGATCAGCGACCAGGAAATCGTTGAGCGCACGCTCTACACGATGGTCAACGAAGGCGCGAAGATCCTTGAAGAAGGCAAGGCGCAGCGCGCCTCCGACATCGATGTCGTGTGGATCTACGGCTATGGCTGGCCGGTCTATCGAGGCGGCCCGATGTACTGGGCAGACAGCGAAGGTCCCGACAAGATCGTCGAGGGTTTGAAGCGCCAGCAGGAGCGCCTGGGCGACACGTTCAGCTTCTCCCAGCTCCTTCTCGACAAAGCCGAGAAGGGCGAGAAGTTTACCCGCTAGAACGAGGCATTGGCGGGGCAGGCGGCCAAATGCCGCTTGCCCCGCACGCCTTTGCGTGATTCACTCTCCCTACGAGAGGGAGAGCGATTATGGGCGTGGGCATTCACCGTTATTCGAGCGTGGCGGCATTCTGGCACTGGTTGTCGGCGGCCTTGGTGCTCACCCAATTCTATACCGGCTACATGTTCCACCAAGTGTTCGAGCGCGGGACGCCCGAGCGCACCGACATGTTCGCCTGGCACAAGACGTTCGGGGTGCTGCTGCTCGTGGTGGCCATCCTTCGCGTGGCGACGCGTTTCTTCAAGCCGGCACCGCCAATACCGCAGCAGCTCGAGGCCTGGGAACGCGTAGGCGCCAAGGTGAGCCATCTGCTTCTCTACGGGTTCATCCTGCTCATCCCGCTGGGTGGCCTCGTCGCCATCTCGGACCGCGGGCCGGTCGAACTCAAAGGCGGGATTACCATCCCCGCGCTTCCGGGCGTGACCGAGCCGATCGCCGATTTCGCGGGCGATGCACACGAGACCTATGTCTGGTGGTTTGCGGCCCTGCTCGGCGTGCATCTCGTCGCCGGGCTCTACCATCAGAGCAAGCGAACCGCGGCTGCGGGCCGGATGTGGCCGTTCAAGGGGCCGGCGAACCGCTAGCAAGGATTGGCGTTGCGCTGACTCAGGCGGTATGTGGTCAGCATGCATGCGCGCCTTGTCGAGATACTTGTTCCGGATGAGCTGACGATAAGCGTCGAGGCGCTGCTTAGCGCGCATGGCGAGCGTTATTGGCGCGCCGCCTCGCCCGGACCGCGCGAACAATTTGCCTGCCTCGTGGCGGCGCCAGAGCTGGAACGCCTTCTCGATGAACTCGAAGCGGAGTTTGTCGGTGTCGAAGGCTTTGAGGTGATCGTCCTCGAAACCGAGGCGGTCATCCCGACACTCACCAGACCCCGACTTGCGAGCGGCGGATCGGCGGTGAAACCTTCGACGGCAATCGAAGCCTTTTTCAGCCGTGATCGCCTGAGTACCGACGAGCTTTACGACGATATCGGTCCCAGCATCGCACTGCGCCCCGCTTATCTCGTGATGGTGGCTTTATCTGCGATCATCGCAGCGCTTGGCATGCGGGCGGGGAATGTCGCGGTGATTATCGGCGCCATGGTCGTCGCCCCTCTGTTGGGGCCGGCGATGGGCATGGCACTCGGCAGCACGGTCGGCGACCGGAGGATTTTCGCGAAAGCGATGGGTGCATTGTCGGCGGGCGCGTTGCTGGCCGTCTTGGTCACTTTCGTCATGGGAAGCTTCATCGCAATCGATACGGGTGAGCCCGAGCTCTTGCTGCGCGCCTCGGTAAAGCCTTCCGATGTCGCGCTGGCGCTGGCGAGTGGGGCGGCGGGTGTCCTCGCATTCAGTCGAGGCCGCGCCATCTCGTTGGTAGGCGTCATGATCGCGGTAGCGCTGGTACCGCCGCTGGCTGCCGCCGGAGTATTCCTCGCCAAGGGCTTGATCCCATTTGCTGTCGGTGCACTCTATCTTTTCATGACCAATCTCGTGGCGGTGAACCTGGCCGGCATCGTGACCTTCCTGCTTCAGGGTCTGCCGCCGAAAAATTGGCGAATGACCGGTGGCATCATCGCGGCGTGGACATTGATATTGCTGGTTTTTGTCGCGGCACTGGCCGGTTGGGCCTTGTTCGGATTCGACCCGCCGCAGCTGCCGGGGCTCTGATCACGTGCTGCATTGCAGCACGGCCGACTTTGCTGTAGGGCGCGCCCAAACTCCTTCAGGAACAAGATTATGCAACTTCGCAACGTCGCGATCATCGCGCACGTCGACCATGGCAAAACCACCCTCGTCGACCAGCTTTTCCGTCAGTCGGGGACCTTCCGCGACAATCAGCGCGTCGAAGAACGCGCCATGGACTCGAACGAGCTTGAGAAAGAGCGCGGCATTACCATTCTCGCCAAGTGCACCTCGATCGAGTGGCAGGGCGAAGGGCGCGAGCCGATGCGGATTAACATCGTCGATACGCCCGGCCACGCCGACTTCGGTGCCGAGGTGGAGCGTATCCTCAGCATGGTCGATGGCGTCATCCTTCTGGTCGATGCGGCCGAGGGCCCGATGCCGCAGACCAAGTTCGTTTGCCAGAAGGCGCTGGGCCTGGGGCTGCGTCCGATCGTCGTCGTCAACAAGATCGACCGTCCCGATGCGCGCGAAGCCGAAGTGCTCGACGAAGTCTTCGAACTATTCCTGACGCTCGACGCCAATGATAATCAGCTCGATTTTCCCGCGCTCTATGCCTCGGGCCGCTCGGGCTATGCTTCGACCGATCCGGCAGCGCGCGAGGGCGACCTAACGCCGCTGTTCGAGACCATCGTCGATCATGTCCCGGCGCCGGGCCTCGACAAGGATGCCGAGTTCAAGATGCTCGCGACCCTGCTGGACCGCGACAACTTCCTCGGCCGTATCCTGACCGGTCGTATCGAGCAGGGCACGCTCAAGGTCGGCGACCCGATCAAGGCGATCGACGTGCATGGCAACAAGGTCGAGGAAGGGCGCCTCAGCAAGCTGTTCGCCTTCCGCGGTCTCGAGCGCGTACCGGTCGAGCAGGCCGAAGCTGGGGACATCGTCGCCATCGCGGGCCTTGAAAAGGCCACCGTCTCGAACACCATCGGCACCCCAAATACCGTCGAGCCGGTTCCGGCGAGCGAGATCGATCCGCCGACTCTCAGCATGACCTTCGCGGTCAATGACAGCCCCTTTGCGGGCCAGGATGGCGACAAGGTGCAGAGCCGCGTTATCCGCGACCGCCTTGAGCGCGAAGCCGAAACCAATGTCGCAATCCGCGTGTCCGAAAGCGCCGAAAAGGATGCATTCGAAGTGGCCGGCCGCGGCGAATTGCAGCTCGGCGTGCTCATTGAGAATATGCGCCGCGAAGGATTCGAACTGTCGATCAGCCGCCCGCGCGTGCTGTTCCGCGATGGCCCGGACGGCAAGGAAGAGCCGTACGAGACCGTCGTCGTCGACGTGGATGACGATTATTCGGGCACGGTCATCGACAAGATGGCGCTCCGCAAGGCCGAAATGACCGACATGCGTCCCTCGGGCTCGGGCAAGACCCGCCTGACCTTCAGCGCACCGTCACGTGGCCTCATCGGCTATCATGGCGAATTCCTGTCCGACACGCGCGGCACCGGCATCATGAACCGCGTCTTCGAAAAGTACGGCCCCCACAAGGGCAAGATCGAAGGCCGTGCCAATGGCGCGATGATCTCGATGGAGAAGGGCGATGCGGTCGCCTATGCGCTCAATGCGCTGGAAGATCGCGGCATCCTGTTCGTCAGCCCCGGCGAGCCGCTTTACCAAGGCATGGTGATTGGCGAGAATGCCAAGCCGCAGGACCTCGAGGTCAATGCCCAGAAGTCCAAACAGCTCACCAACTTCCGCGCCTCGGGCAAGGATGAAGGAATCCGCCTCACGCCGCCGCGTCGCATGACGCTGGAGCAGGCGATCGCCTATATCCAGGATGACGAGCTGGTCGAAGTGACGCCAGGCGCGATCCGCATCCGCAAGCGCCATCTTGACCCGCACGAGCGCAAGAAAGCGTCCAAACGCCTCGAAAACGCCTGATTCTGTTCATCTCCTGGACAGTTTTTGGTTAATGTGCGCGACAGAAAAACCAAGAAAATCAATAGGTTGCGGGCTTCGTCTCAATGTGGGAACCGTTCATCGACGGAAAACTTGCGTCTGGTGAACAATTCCCTAAATAGACCCCTGTAACGAGAGAAGAGCGAGGGCTCGCGCCGCCGTGGAGGGTAGGCGAAGAGCGAGGGCGAGACGGACAGCGCGCACGATGCGAACGACCCCGGAGCGAGTGGGGCGCATCACTGCAGACTGGCCGCACTGACTTAGAGACATAATGAAGCGCATTTTGGGGGCCGGCCTGGCGCCGGTGATGGGGTTTGCTTTGCTTGTGACGGCCGGTGGGTCGGAAGCGGTCGGCGCAACGATCGACAAGTTCAGCTTTACCGAAGAGCAGAAGGTCGCCGGTTGGGCGATCGAGGCGGCCGCGGTCGAAGAGACCGAGGAAGCTCATGAGGAAGACAAGACGCTTCCCGAGCTGGTCGCAGAAAATCGCGGCATCGCCGATAGCGAGCTGAGCGCACAGGAATGGTGCCTCGCCAACGCTGTCTATTTCGAAGCACGCAATCAGGATCTCGAAGGCCAGCTGGCCGTCGCCGATGTCGTCATGAATCGCACCGATAGCGATCAGTATCCCGACAATTGGTGCGACGTGATCAAGCAGAAGGCGCAATTCAGCTTCGTCACCAACCGCAAGTTTCCGAAGATCACCGAAGGCAAGTCCTGGGACACGGCCAAGGCGGTCGCGCAGGTTGCCATCGACGAGAGCCACGACATCGTTCGCGGTGACGTGCTCTGGTATCATGCCGACTATGTAAAGCCGGTGTGGCGCCACAATCTCGACCGCGTCGCCAAGGTCGGGGTCCACATTTTCTACGAAGCCTAAGCCGTTTCGTATCGAGGGAGCTTCGCCTCCCACTCTCGTTACACCTAGCGGGAGGCGTTAGCGGGGTCGTGAGGGCATCAGCTCTCACGGCCCCGTTTTCGCGTCCGTGCAAGGTCCGGTCCGATGCGGAGCAAAGCACAAGCAAGCGGCAAGCAATTGCAGCGAACATTCATGGCTCCCCGATCAACAGGAGCTGAGACTATGAAAATCGCAACGAAACTGGCCGCATCGGCCGCCGCCCTTCTGGCGCTCCCTACCATCGCCGTTGCGGCGACCTCGCCCTTCTCCCAACCCGCCAGCACTTCGACGAGTAGCGTGCAAAGCTCGAGCTGCTTCAGCAGCGAAACGGGGTTCTTCACCTATATCTTCCGCCTGCAACGCAACGCTCAGTCGATTGCCGATGAATGCGGGGAGACCTGATTCTAGCCGCACCACGCAAGTAGATTCATTCGGAACGGCGTCCTTCATGGGCGCCGTTTTCGTTTGATCGAATGTCGTGTCCGAAGCGGAGGAAAGCACAAGCAAGCGGCAAGCATGGCAGGCCGAAAAGTCTCGCTCCCTAACGACAAGGAGCCATGATGAACTTCACTTCCAAACTGGCCGCCACGGCCGCTGCATTGGTCGCCGTGCCGGCACTCGCCTGGGCAGCCCCGTCCCCCTACAGCCAGACCAAGGGCCCGCCCGAAAGCGGCCCGTATCGCGCGCAATGCCCCGACAGCGAGGTCGACTATATCGTCCGCCTGCTGCCCAACGGGCGAGCGCATCCCAACCAGAATGCCACTGGCAAGTGCGACGAATTCAACGTGTAGCTGACGTTGAATCGAAGGCGGCCCGCGGTTGAGACAGCGCTGCGGGTCGTCGTTTCTGATTTTCAGAAAGAAATGGATGCCCCACGTGGATTCGAACCACGATTGACGGATTCAGAGTCCGTAGTCTTACCATTAGACGATGGGGCATCAGGAGCGGCGCGAAGATCACGCGTCCCGCTGCGTGGGCGGCGAAATAGGTGAGGGGCGCTTTGCTGTCAACAGCTTGCGTCGGCTCTACATTGCACTTTGGCGTCATTCGCGGCTAAAAGGGCCTCAGGTCAGCCGCGCCCAATTGGGGACGCGGTGTCGTGTTTGGAAGACGTTTCATGGCGCAAGACGCCGCAAAGGTGCCGCCGCGCCGCACATCGAGGGGTAAGCGGCGGCGAAACAAGGCTAGTGGTCCGCCTCCGGCCAGCAATGGCTGCTATGGCGCGCTCGATCTCGGCACCAACAATTGTCGGTTGCTGATCGCGCGCCCCGACCGGCAGGAAGGCTTTACCGTCATCGACGCATTTTCGCGCATCGTCCGGCTGGGCGAGGGGCTCGCGACGTCGGGACGATTGAGCCAGGAATCGATGGACCGCGCCGTCTCCGCATTGTCGGTCTGTTCGCAGAAACTGCGCCGTCGCAACGTGACGCTCGCGCGCTCGGTCGCCACCGAGGCGTGCCGCCGTGCGGCCAACGGGCGTCAGTTCGTCGACCGGGTCCGCCGCGAAACCGGAATCGCGCTCGACATCATTGCACCGCAGGAAGAAGCGCGGCTCGCCGTGCTCGGCTGCCACAAGCTGCTAGGACCCGGCGACGGGCCCGCGGTCATTTTCGACATTGGCGGCGGCTCGACCGAACTCGTGCTGGTCGAGCCCGATGGCGACCTGCCCAAGATCCGTGCGTGGTGGTCGGCGCCTTGGGGCGTCGTCAGCCTGACCGAGAGCGAGGGGCGCGAGAATCTCGAGGGCAAGGACCGGCTCGCCGCCTATGAGCGCATGCGCAATCGCGCGCGCGAGGGTTTCGCCCGTTTCTCCGAATGGCTGCCCAAGGATCGCGACGATATCCGCCTGCTCGGGACGAGCGGCACCGTCACTACGCTTGCGAGCGTCTATCTCGAATTGCCGAGCTACGACCGCCGCGCCGTGGACGGGCTGCATGTGCCCATCGATGCCATGCGCGACATTTCGCAATATATCGCCAAGGCCGACTTTGACGGCCGGGCTGCCTTGCCCTGTATCGGCTCGGAACGCGCCGATATGGTGGTTGCCGGCTGCGCCATCCTCGAGGCGATCCTCGATATCTGGCCAGCGGGCGAATTGGGCATTGCCGATCGCGGAATTCGCGAAGGTATCCTGCGCAGCCTCATGGCGCGCGACGGTTATCGGATGTAGGGCGGACGTCATGCCAAGAGGAACAGGACGCGGCCGCAAGGGCGGCAAGGAACGGGTGCGGACGGCCAAACGTCGCAGCGCTGCATCGACGGCCTGGCTGCAACGCCAGCTCGACGACCCCTACGTCAAGAAAGCACATGCTGACGGCTATCGCAGCCGGGCCGCCTACAAATTGCTCGAGCTCGATGAGCGCTTCAAGCTGTTAAAGGGCGTCAAAGGCGTCGTCGATCTTGGCGTGGCGCCGGGCGGCTGGACTCAGGTCGTGCGCCAAAAATCGCCGCAGGCCCGCGTGGTCGGGATCGACTTGCTGCCGACCGATCCGATCGACGGTGCTGTCCTGCTGGAAATGGATTTCATGGACGACGATGCCCCGGACCGGCTCAAGGCTGAACTGGGGGGACCTGCCGACCTCGTCCTATCCGACATGGCTGCCAATACGATCGGGCATAAGCAGACCGACCATTTGCGCACCATGGGGCTCGTCGAGGCGGGATTGGACTTCGCGCTCGACGTACTGCGTCCGGGCGGAGCGTTTGTCGCGAAGGTGCTGGCGGGCGGCGCGGACAAGGAGCTTGTCCAGCTGCTCAACCGCAATTTCGAAAGTGTGAAACATGCCAAGCCGCCAGCCAGCCGCAAGGGTTCGAGCGAATGGTATGTCGTCGCAAAAGGTTTTCGCGGCCGTGAAGAGGATGTCGCCGCGGACGAGGCCTAGCTGTCGCGCTCGGCCTTGGCGCGAGCGGCCTCGATGGCGTCCTTGTAAGCTTGGTAGCCGTCAGCCGAATTGATGACGCGGTCGCCGATCACGAACACCGGGGTGCCCGTCGCGCCGACCAGGCCCGCAAGCTCATAATTCTTCTGCAATTCGGCCTGATATTCGGGCTTGCTGATGGCCGCTTCCATGTCGAGCCCGACGCTTTCCAAGGCGGCACCGATGCTTTCCTCGGTCGGTGCGCCGAGCGCATAGAGCGCTTCGTGGAATTCATAGAACTTGCCGGCTTCGGACGCGGCGAGCGAGGCCTGCGCGGCGACGATGCTGGCGGGGCCGAGCACCGGATATTCGCGATAGACGACGCGCAGCTTGGGATCTTCCTTGAGCAGTCGGTCGATGTCGGGCTTGGCCTGTCGACAATAGCCGCAGGCATAGTCGTAAAACTCGACCATCACGACGTCGGCATCTTCGGCAGAGGCGCCCTGAACGCTTGAAGCGAACGGCGTCTCGAACAATTCGCGATTGGCCTCGAGGATCGGCGCGAACTGGCGATCGCGCAGCACGTCGCCGGCTTCGAGCAGGATTTCGGGCTGTTCGAGCAAGGTGCTGCGCACCATGCGTTCGCCCATCATCTGCGGCCCGATGCTGAGCAACAGGCCCGCACTGACGGCCGCGCCGACGATGCCGCCAACCAGAGCGGCGCCAAGAGTGGATTTTTCCATGATCAGTCTATGTCCTCGCCCGCCTTGCGTAACTCATGCTCGCTGACGAGTAAAATGTCCTGTGCGCGGATATGGTCGGGGCTGGCCGCCTCGATGCCCGCCATGGCGCGGCGCGCGGAAATGCGCGCCATCTGGTGCTGGCCGGTGAGATGGAAGCGCTCGGCGCTGGCGAGCGCGGCACGAGCCTCGTCGCCCTCGTAGGAATAGATGACGCCAAGCTGGTACCAGGCAAAGGCATTGGTCCGGTCGCGCGCCACTGCGGCCCGCAGGATCTGCTTTGCCTCGGGATAATAGGACGTGTCCTCGGTCGCGATGAGCGCATGGCCGAAGGTCGATGCGATCAGCGGCTCGTCCGGCGCGATCTCGGCCGCGCGGCGCAGCGGTTCGAGCGCGTCCATCGGGAAACCCGATTCGAGCAGGACCTGGCCGTGCAGTTCGAGCATGTAGGGATCGTCCGGCATCATGGTGACGAGCTTGGTCGTCTCGCGCAGCGCCTGATCGGGATAGCCGCCCCGATGATAGGCGTAGGCGCGCGCCGTGATGGCAGGCACGCTCTGGTCTTCGGCGCCATAGTCGCGCGTCGCGCGGGCCGGGTTGATGTAGCCGATGAGCTTGGCCTTCACGCGCTGGAAGCGCCGCTCGAGCTCGGGGTCGTTGGGACGGTTCCACGCCGGGTCGATCATCAGCTGGTTGCTCAGCGAGGCGATGCGGTCGCGGTTCATCGGGTGGGTGCGCGCATAGCCATTATCCTGGCGGATATTGAGACGATATTCCTGGTTCTGCAGCTTCTGGAAGAATTCGATGAAGCCGCGGCCCGAAATACCGGCTTCCTTGAGGTAGCGCGCACCGGCCATGTCGGCGCTGGTTTCCTGGGTCCGCGAGAAAGCGAGGAACTGGCTGGTCGCGACCTGCTGGCCCAATGCCATGGCGCCGAGTCCGGCTTCGCCCGCCCCCGCGGCAATGGCGAGCCCGCCGAGGATCAGCGAGGCGATGGTGATGGCGCCGGCTTGGCCGAACCCGTCCTGGAGGCGGATGATATGCCCGCCTTCGACATGGCCAAGCTCGTGCGCGATGACGGCCTGTAGCTGGCCGACATGATCGGCCTCCATGATCAGCCCCGAATGGATGTAAACACGCTGTCCGCCGGCGACGAAGGCGTTGATCGACTGGTCGGAGAGCAGGACGAATTCGACATTGCCGGGGCGCATGCCGGCCGCCTCGACGAGCGGATCGCTGATATCGCGGAACAATGCCTCGGTTTCGGCATCGCGAAGGATGCTCTGTGCCAGCGCAGGTCGCGCCGTCATCGCCATCATCATGAATATGGCGGCGATCAGTGCGATCAGCCGGTGAGTGTGTCGCGTCATGTCGCTGTCACTCCCACTCTTGCCCTGAACGGGCGATGAAAAACGCCGCCCGGTCATGGGACCGGACGGCGTCATCATATCACAGCTTAGCCGAAGGTGCGCTGCCACCAGCCGCGGCGGGGTTCGCCGCCGTCGCCGTCGCCTTCATTGGCGGCGGGGGCAGGGGCAGGCTCTTCCTTGGCCGGCTTGTCCTCGGCCTTCTTCTTGGGCTTGGCCTTCGCCTTGGCTTTGGCCGTGCCAGCCGAACCGACTGCAGGCTCATCCGGCGTCGCCTTGGGCTCTTCCGGCGTGTCGGCCTTGGGCGCCGCTTTCTTGCGGGTGCGGCGCTTGGGCTTTTCGCCTTCCTCGGCGCCCTTGGTCTCAACCTTTTCCTCGGTCTCGGCCTTCTTGGCGCGCGTGCGGCGCTTGGGCTTGGGCTTTTCTTCCGCCTCGGCCTTGCTGTCGGCTTCGGCCTTGTCGCCCTCTTCCTTGGCCTTGGCACGCGGACGGCGACGGGTCTTGGGCTTCTCCTCGCCCTCATCGTCGTTCTTGGCCTCGTCCGCCTCGGGCTTGTCGGCCTTGGCGTCCTCGTCCTTCTTCTTGCGCGTGCGGCGCTTGGGCTTGGGCTTTTCTTCGGCTTCAGGCTCGGCGTCCGGCTTGGCGTCATCGCCAGCCTTGTCGTCGGACTTGTCGTCCTCGCCATTGTCGCCATCGTCCTGGCGAGCCTCGCCGCCGCGACCACGACCACCACGACGACGTCCGCGACCGCCACGGCGGCGGCGGCGACGCTTGGGCTTGTCGTCCTCGTCCTCTTCGTCCTCGATTTCGTCGATTTCTTCCTCGTCCTCGATGGGCTCGGGTTCTTCGTCGACGATCGGGGCCTGCCTCGGGCGCTTGGCCGGGCGCGGGCCCTTGGATTCGACCCGCATCTTGGCGCCTTCGAACTCTTCGTCGATTTCGACTTCGACGGTTACGCCATAGCGTTCCTCGACCTCGGCCAGTTCGGCGCGCTTCTTGTTGAGAAGGAAGATCGCAGCATCGCGGCCGGCACACAGCACGATGGTCGTGCCTTTGCCGCGCGCAGCCTCGTCCTCGATCATGCGCAGCGCCGACAGACCCGACGAAGATGCCGTGCGCATCAGGCCGGTGCCATCGCAATGCGGGCAGCTGTGCGTGGAGGCTTCGAGCACGCCGGTGCGCAGGCGCTGGCGGCTCATCTCGAGCAGGCCGAAGGAGCTGATGCGGCCGACCTGGATACGGGCGCGGTCGTTCTTCAGCGCTTCCTTCATGGCCTTCTCGACCTTCCGGTTGTGGCTGTTCTGCTCCATGTCGATGAAGTCGATGACCACGAGACCGGCCATGTCGCGCAGGCGCAGCTGGCGGGCGATTTCTTTGGCCGCCTCCAGATTCGTCTGGAAGGCGGTATTCTCGATATTATGCTCCTTGGTGGAGCGGCCCGAGTTGATGTCGATCGACACCAGGGCCTCGGTCGGGTTGATGACCAGATAGCCGCCCGATTTGAGCTGGACGACCGGCTGGTACATGCCCGTGAGCTGGTCCTCGACACCGTAGCGCTGGAAGATGGGCGTGGGGTCGGCATATTGCTTCACCCGCCGCACATGGCTCGGCATGAGCAATTTCATGAAGCGCCGCGCGGCCTTGTAGCCTTCCTCGCCCTCGACCATCACCTCGTCGATCTCGCGACTGTAAAGGTCGCGGATTGCGCGCTTCACCAGGTCGCTGTCGCGATAGATGAGGCTGGGTGCGGAGGATTTGAGCGTCTTTTCGCGAATCTCGTCCCACAGGCGGGCGAGATAATCGAAGTCGCGCTTGATCTCGGTCTTGGTGCGCGACAGGCCTGCCGTGCGCACGATCAGCCCCATGCTGCTCGGCAGCTTGAGGTCGCTCATGATCTGCTTGAGGCGCTTGCGATCCTTGCCGTTGGAAATCTTGCGGCTGATGCCACCGCCATGGCTGGTGTTGGGCATGAGCACGCAATAGCGGCCGGCAAGGCTGAGATAGGTGGTGAGGGCCGCGCCCTTGTTTCCACGCTCTTCCTTGACGACCTGGACCAGCAGCACCTGGCGGCGCTGGATGACGTCCTGGATCTTGTAGCGACGACGCAGCGCGCGGCGCTTGTTGCGGACCTGCTCGACCGCAGTCTCGTCGACCGGGCTTTCGTCCGACGCCTGGCCGGCTTCTTCGACCTCGGCCTCGTCCTCGCCGTCAATATCTTCCTCTTCCTTCTCGCGAAGGCGGGCTTCTTCGGCGGCATGCTCGGCTTCTTCGGCGAGCAGGGCATCACGATCCTCTTTGGGGATCTGGTAATAATCAGGGTGGATTTCGCTGAAAGCCAGGAAGCCATGGCGGTTGCCGCCATAGTCGACGAACGCCGCCTGGAGCGAGGGTTCGACCCGCGTAACTTTCGCTAGATAAATGTTGCCTTTGAGCTGTTTGTGCTCGCTGGATTCGAAATCAAATTCCTGAATACGGTTCCCGTCGGCGACCGCTACCCGGGTTTCTTCCGGGTGGCGCGCGTCGATCAACATGCGCGTTGTCATCAATAACTCTCCGTCCGTGGGGGCGCGTGTCGCGCTGGAGCCACGGCATGTGTAAGGCGCCGGCCGACGAAAATGCCGGTCCGGGCGCAATGGTCAGAATATCTGCTGCTGCATGCATGAGCGACGCGCCGCACCGCCGGTCGGCGTGCGTTCGTAGGGCGTCTTGCTGGCTCATGTAGCGTCAACCTCGTGTGCCGGGGCCGTAGGAATGGCCCCTTGAGAATGCGAACGCACGATCATCCGATCGGGTCCGCAATGAAGTCGAGGTAGCATCGCACTTTGCGAGTTACAATAAGTCAAACCCCACATAAGCGCGATTTATTGACGGATTGACCGCTTGCAGCGACCAGCGGGCGCTTTACTCTTGCCAACATGTCCCGCGCCCGACTTCTCGTCCTCGCCATCATCGCTGCCGCCGTCTTTGGCGCGGGATGGCTGTTGCTGGGCGGCCGTGCCGGCGATGCGGACGAGGCGCAAATGGCGGATAACGCCATTCTCGGGGAAGCGCGTCGTGGTGGTGTGCGTCTGGAATTGCCGGATGCCGTGGGCGAAATCGACATTAGCGAAGCGCGGACCGAAGACGCGCTGCTCGTGCTGATCGACCCCGGCCATGGCGGGCGCGACGGCGGTGCGCGCGGTGCGAGCGGACGCAATAACGAAAAAGCGCTTACCCTCGCCATGGCCGAAGAATTGCGCGACCGCCTTGCCGATGCAGGGCGCGTGCGCGTGGCACTGACGCGGACCGGCGATGACACGCTGACGCTGGACCAGCGCCCCGCCATCGCCCGCGCCATCGGGGCCGACCTTTTCGTCTCGATCCACATGGACGCGGCGCCCAATGCCGAGGCGACCGGGGTGACCATCTATTCGCTCAGCGACGTTGCCTCGACGGTCGAGGCGGCACGGCTCGCCGATGCCGAGCGCGAAAGAGTGGGCGCCGTGGTCAGCGATGCAGACGCACCGGTCGAATTCATTCTCACCGATCTTGCGCTACGCGACCAGATGGCCGCCAGCGCAGCCTTCGCCCGTCGCCTGCTGCGGTTCGCCGAGGAATCCGGCGATGTGCCGCTCCGTCCCACGCCCCACCAGTTCGCCAATTTCTACGTGCTCCGCTTCGCGCAGACGCCTGGCGTGCTGGTCGAGGCAGGCTATGTCACCAACACCGCGGACGAAGCGCGCCTGTCGACGAAGGAAGGCCGCGCGCCTCTGGTCGAGGCGCTGGCCCGCGCGATCGAGGCCGATCTCGCCACCCGCGGGCTCTGATCATTCATTGAAGCGCCAGTAGCTTGGCGCTAGGGAAGTCGCCATGGCCCGAATGCCCGACCTCGTCGCGTTCAACAATCGCGTCCACAAGTGGCTCGACCCGCTGCGCGAAAAGCGTTGGTTCCGGGGGCTGTTCTTCGTTGGCATCGGCTCGATTTTCATCTTCGGCCTCATGTACGCAATCATCGCGGCCAATGTGATGAGCCGCGAGGAAATCCTCGCCTATCGCCCGGCCTTGCCGACGATGGTGCGCGGCTATGATGGCGAGCTGGTCGGCTCCTATGCCCGCCAGCGCCGCGTCGAATTGTCCTATGACGACTATCCCGATCAGCTGGTCGAGGCCTTCATTTCGGCCGAGGACAAGACCTTCTTCTCGCATGGCGGCATCGACTATCCGGGCCTGGCCGCGGCAATGGCCGAATTTCTCAAAACCGAAGTCACTGGCGGCGGTCGCTCGCGCGGCTCGTCGACCATCACCCAGCAGGTCGCCAAGAACCTGACCGGCGACGATGAATATTCGATCCTGCGCAAGGTACGCGAGGCGGTGCTCGCTTTCCGCATCGAGGATACGCTCACCAAGGAAGAAATCCTCGCCCTCTATCTCAACGAGATTTTCCTCGGCCGGAATGCCTATGGCGTCCAGGCCGCCGCGCGCGCCTATTTCGACAAGGACGTCAACGATCTCGACCTCCACGAAATTGCCTATCTCGCGGCGATCCCCAAGGGGCCGAGCAATTATCACCCCGTTCGCAACAAGGATGCTGCGACCGCGCGCCGCAACTATGTGCTGGGCCAGATGGAAGCGAATGGCTTCATCACCGAAGCAGAGCGCGCCCGCGCTGCGAATATCGAACTGACCGCCATCCCGACCGGGTCGGCCCGCGCCTTCCGCGAGCGCGGAGGCTATTTCCTCGAAGAAGTTCGCCGCACGCTGATCGAGCTTTATGGCGAAGAGGCCGAAGATAGCGAGAACAGTGTCTATTCGGGCGGCCTCTGGGTTCGCACCTCGATGGACCCGGCGATGCAGGACGCCGCCGCCGAAGCGCTGCGCGAGGCGCTGGCCCGTTTCGACGGTCCCAAGGGCTGGCGCGACCTCGGCATGACCATCGACATGAGCCAGAATTGGGAAAGCCAGCTGCGCATCGCACGTGTCGGCACGGGCTTTTCCGACTGGAAGAAGGCGGTGGTGCTGGAGAAAGAAGGCCGGTCCGCAACGATCGGTTTCGTCGGCGGTGATACGGCGACCATTTCGCGCAGCCAGGCAGGCATGCCCGTGCGCGGCGGCGGAGGCGTGGCTTTCGACCGCTTCACGCCCGGCATGATCATCGTCGTCAAGGACGAGGGCAATGATCGCTATGCGCTGCGCTCGATCCCCGAGGTGGGCGGCGCTTTCGTGGCCGAGGAAGTCGATACCGGCCGCGTGCTTGCCATGCAGGGCGGCTTTGACGTGCTGGGCAGCCAGTATAACCGCGCCACACAGGCGCGCCGCCAACCCGGCTCAGCCTTCAAGCCGGTCGTCTACCTCACCGCGCTCGAAAACGGCTTCACGCCCGCCACGACCATCGTCGACAGCCCCTTCTGCGTCGACCAGGGCGCACAGCTGGGCGAGAAATGTTTCCGCAACTTTGATGGCGAATATGCCGGGCCCAAGACGCTGCGCTGGGGCGTCGAGCAGTCGCGCAACCTGATGACGGTGCGCGCCGCGAGCGAGACCGGCATGTCCAAGGTCACCGAAAATGCCCGCAAGCTTGGCCTCGGCGATCATCCCGAATTCCTCTCGATCGCGCTGGGCGCAGGCGAGGTGACCGTCACCGATCTCACCAATGCTTATGCGATCATGGCAAATAATGGCCGCGCGGTGGAGCCGAGCCTCATCGACTATGTGCAAGACCGCTCGGGCAAGGTGATCTACCGCGAGGATAATCGCTGCGCTGCGATGGAGAATTGCAACGCCGCCGACTGGAATGGCGAAGCGATGCCGCGCCCGCCGCAGCGCGGTCGGCAGGTCGTCGACCCGCTTGCTGCCTACCAGATGATCCACATCCTCGAGGGAGTCGTGACGCGTGGTACCGCGACGCGGCTGGCCAGCCTCGACCGTCCGCTGTTCGGCAAGACTGGCACCACCAACGGCCCCAACGAGGTTTGGTTCGTCGGCGGCACGCCCGACATCGTGACCGGCACTTATATCGGTTATGACGAGCCGCGCGACATGGGCGGCAGTTGGGTGCAGGGCGGTTCGATCGCCGCGCCGGTCTTCCAGCAATTTGCCGAGCAAGTGCTTGCCGACAAACCCAAGACACCGTTCGTCGCGCCGCCCGGCATTCGCATGGTCCGCATCGACCGCCGCACCGGCGAACGCGTCTATGGCGCCTTCCCGCGCGAGGAAGAGCGGCAGAGTTCGGTCATCTGGGAAGCCTTCCAGCCGCAGACCGAACCGCGGCGCTCCTCGCGCATGGCCGACCCGATGGAAGAGGAAGAACAGCCCGCCGCGCCGGTGGTCCCTGACACGCCTGCGGTGCGCCCGCAGCCGGCCGCGCCGCCACCGCCCGATGAGAGCGACTTCTTGCAAAGAGAGGGCGGGATTTACTAGGGCGAACTGGAAACAGTCATCGCACCGGAAATTTCGCCGGTCTTACGCCCAGGAAACTTGCCCATGCGCGCCGAAGCGCAAACCCATGCCGACCAGATCAACGCCGCGACCGAGTTGCTGCGCCGCTTCCTCGATTGGGACAAGGCGAAAGCGCGGCTCGAGGAATTGAATGACAAGGTCGAGGACCCGACGCTGTGGGACGATCCCAAGGCGGCGCAGGCCGTGATGCGCGAGCGCACCCGCCTCGACAGCGCGATCAAGGCGACGCAGCGGATCGAAACCGAATTGTCCGATACCCTCGAACTGATCGAGATGGCCGAGGCCGAAGGCGATGACGGGATGGTCGACGAAGCGCTGACCAGCCTCGAGAAACTTGCGGGCAAGGCCGAGGAAGACAAGGTCGCGGCACTGCTCGCGGGCGAGGCGGATTCGAACAATGCCTATGTCGAAGTCCATGCCGGGGCCGGCGGCACCGAGAGCCAGGATTGGGCCGAAATGCTCCAGCGCATGTATACGCGCTGGGCCGAGCGGCGCGGCATGAAGGTCGAGCTGATCGACTATCATGCGGGCGAACAGGCGGGCATCAAATCGGCGACCCTGCTGCTCAAGGGCGAGAATGCCTATGGCTATGCCAAGACCGAGAGCGGCGTGCATCGCCTCGTGCGCATCTCGCCCTATGACAGCTCGGCGCGGCGCCACACCAGCTTTTCCAGCGTCTGGGTTTATCCCGAGATCGACGATTCGATCGAGATCGAGATTGCCGAAAGCGATCTGCGCATCGACACCTATCGTGCCAGTGGCGCGGGCGGACAACACGTCAATACGACTGACAGCGCCGTGCGCATCACCCACGTGCCGACCGGTTTCGTGGTCGCCTCGCAGAGCGGCCGTTCGCAGCACAAGAACAAGGCCGAGGCGATGAGCATGCTTCGCGCCCGCTTGTTCGAGGCCGAACTGCAGCGCCGCGAGGAGGAGGCCAATGCCGCCAATGCCAGCAAGACCGAGATTGGCTGGGGCCACCAGATCCGCTCCTACGTCCTGCAGCCCTATCAGCTGGTGAAGGATTTGCGCACCGGGGTGACGTCGACCGCGCCGTCCGACGTCCTCGACGGCGATCTCGACAAGTTCATGGCCGCCGCGCTGTCGCAGCGCGTGACCGGCGAGAAGGTCGAGGTCGAGGATGACGATGTCGAATAAGGCGTTCCTCCTCGGCGCGGCGCTGCTGGCGATGGCAGGCTGCCGGCAGGGGCCGGAAGTCGACGAGGACGGTTTCCCGACGCTCGGTCGCCCGGTGGCGCCCATCGTCTCGGATCGCTTCTCGACCGAGGATGCGCGCGACCGGCTCGGCGAGGCCGAGCTGGTGATGGAGCTGGCCGGCGTCTCCGAAGGCATGCGCGTTGCCGATATCGGTGCGGGTGAGGGTTATTATACGGTGCGCCTTGCACGCGTCGTCGGTCCCGACGGCCGCGTCGTGGCGCAGGACATCGTTTCGGCGACCCGCGATGCGTTGGCGCGCCGCGTCCAGCGGGAGAATCTCGACAATGTCGCGGTGCGGCTTGGCGAGCCCGACGATCCGGGCCTGCCCGCCAACAGTTTCGACCTCATCTTCCTCGTGCACATGTATCACGAGGTGACCGAGCCCTATCAATTCCTCTGGAACCTTCGCGAGGCGCTCAACGAGGAAGGCCTGATCGTCGTCGTCGATGCCGACCGCCCGATCAAGCGCCATGGCATGCCGCCCGACCTGCTCGATTGCGAGTTCGAGGCATTGGGGCTGGAGCGCGTGGACATGGTCGAACTGATCGGATTCGACGATTATTTCGCGACCTATCGCGTCGCCGGGCCGCGACCTGCGCCGGGCGACATCGAACCGTGCACCTAATGCTTGCCTGAGCGTGCGAGCGCTCTAGGTTGAGCCTATGCGACAATATCTCGATCTCATGCAGCGCATCCTCGACGAGGGCGCGTCACAGGACGACCGCACCGGCGTCGGCACCCTTTCAGTCTTCGGCGCGCAGATGCGCTTCGACCTTTCCAAGGGTTTCCCGCTGGTCACCACCAAGAAGCTCCACCTGCGCTCGATCATCGTCGAGCTATTGTGGTTCCTGAACGGCGATACCAACGTCAAATATCTGCAGGACAACAAGGTCAGCATCTGGAACGAATGGGCCGACGAGAATGGCGATCTCGGGCCCGTCTACGGCAAGCAATGGCGTCGTTTCGAGGGCGGCAATGGGCGCACGGTCGACCAGATCGCCGAGCTGGTCGAGCTCATCAAGAAAGACCCGGCCTCGCGCCGCCAGGTCGTGAGCGCGTGGAACCCTGCCGAACAGCCCGACATGGCGCTCGCGCCGTGCCACTGCCTGTTCCAGACCCATGTCGCCAATGGCAAGCTGTCGCTACAACTCTATCAACGCAGCGCCGACCTGTTCCTAGGCGTCCCCTTCAACATCGCCTCCTATTCGCTGCTGGCGCACATGCTGGCGCGCGAGACGGGGTTGGAAGTCGGCGACTTCGTGTGGACCGGCGGCGATGTGCATCTCTACTCGAACCATCTCGAGCAGGCGCGCGAACAGCTGTCGCGCGAACCGCGGCCTTTGCCGACGCTCAAGATTGAGGAGCGTGGCCAGGGATTGTTCGACTACGAGCCCGGTGATTTCAGCTTCGATGGCTACGACCCGCACCCGCACATCAAGGCACCGGTCGCAGTCTAGCGTCCTTTCATCGACAATGCCGGCCTTTTCGGGAGCGTTATGAGCGCGGCCCATGTTGATGTCCCCGCAATGCAAGGAGACTGGAACATGGTTCGTAAGCTTATCGCGACGCTCGCCCTTGGTGGCGCTTTTGCCCTTGGTGCCTGCAACACGGTTCAGGGTGCCGGCGAAGATATCAGCTCGGTCGGCGAATGCGGCGAAGACGTGCTGGACGGCGACAGCTGCTAGTCCGGGCATAACCGAATAACAGGGAGAGCCCCGCTTACCCGTCCCCCTGGGTAAGCGGGGCTCATTCTTTTCGGTTCAGCTACGGTCAATCCTGTGGCACCAACATCCTCAGGTCACACGACCCACCAATCAATAAAGAGGATGAGACATGCGAAAACTCCTGACCATGGCCCTCGTCGGCGGCGCGCTGGTGCTTTCGGCCTGCAACACGGTCCAGGGCCTCGGCGAAGATATCAGCTCGGCCGGCGAATGTGGCGAAGACGTCATCAACGGCGAGAATTGCTAGGCTTCAAGGCTTCAACGCAACGATAGAAAAGGCCCCGGAAGCATGATCGCTTCCGGGGCCTTTCTTTTTGGCTCCGAGGAGGAGAGGGGGTAGCCCTTACTCCTCTTCGGCATCCGCATAGTCGCCGGCGGCTGCGTCCGAACCGTCGCCCGAAGCGGTCACTTCGGCCAGCGGATCATCGACATGGTCGGCCGGGTCCTTGTTGAGCTCGGCTTCATGCTCCGCTTCGGCGGTCGCAGCCATCGCTTCGGCCAGCTTCTTCTGCTGGGCCCGCAGCGCCGCGTCACGCGACGAGGCGGCGATGCGCACGCGGTTCATGCCCGCACCGGTACCGGCGGGGATGAGGCGACCGACGATGACGTTTTCCTTGAGCCCGTTCAGCGTGTCGACCTTGCCCTGCACCGAGGCTTCGGTGAGGACGCGGGTCGTTTCCTGGAACGAGGCTGCCGAGATGAAGCTGCGGGTCTGCAGCGACGCCTTGGTGATGCCAAGCAGGATGGGCTTGCCTTCCGCCTTCTTCTTGCGCGGGGCAAGCTTGGCATTGGCTTCGTCCATCTCGTCGCGATCGACCTGCTCACCCGGCAGCAGGGTGGTGTCCCCGCCAAAGGTGATTTCGACCTTCTGGAGCATCTGGCGGACGATCACTTCGATATGCTTATCGTTGATCTTCACGCCCTGCAGTCGATAGACTTCCTGGATCTCGTTGACGAGATATTCCGAAAGCGCCTCGACGCCCATGACTTCGAGAATGTCGTGCGGATCGGGCGAACCGGCAACCAGATTGTCGCCCTTCTTCACATAGTCGCCTTCCTGCACGTCGATGACCTTCGCCTTGGGGATCAGGTATTCGACTGCATCGCCACCATCCTCGGGGATGATCGCGACCTTGCGTTTCGCCTTATAGTCGCGAACGAAGGTGAACTTGCCCGAGACCTTGGCGATGACCGCATTGTCCTTGGGCTTGCGAGCTTCGAAGAGTTCGGCGACGCGCGGCAGACCACCGGTGATGTCGCGGGTCTTGGCAGCTTCACGCGGCATACGCGCAAGCACCGTACCGGCATCGACCGTCGCACCGTCCTCGACCGCGATGATCGCGCCCGGGGCGAGGCGATAGACGCCTGCTTCTTCGTCCTTCTTGCCCGTCATGGTGAGACGGGGACGAAGGTCTTCCTTCTTGGTCTTGCCCTGATCCTCGGTGATGACGCGCTGCGAAATACCCGTGGATTCGTCGGTTTCTTCCGCAAGGGTACGGCCATCGACGATGTCCTGATACTTCACGGTACCGCCATGTTCGGTGATGACCGGCGAGAAGCTCGGATCCCATTCGGCCAGCTTGTCGCCGCGCGACACGGTGTGACCGTTGTCGTGGATGACATGCGCACCATAAGGGATCTTGTGGGTCGACAGTTCGCGGCCGTCCATGTCGAGGATCGCCACTTCGCCCGAACGCGACAGCGAGAGCGTGCGGCCCTTGCCATCGACAATCGTGGGCATGTCGCGATACTCGATCTTGCCTTCGACCGGCGCTTCGAGGTTCGACTGCTCGTTGAGCTGCGCCGCGCCACCGATGTGGAACGTACGCATGGTCAGCTGCGTGCCCGGCTCACCGATCGACTGCGCGGCGATGACCCCGACAGCTTCACCGATGTTGACCGGCGTACCGCGGGCGAGGTCACGCCCGTAGCACTTGCCGCAGACACCCTGCTTGCTTTCGCACAATAGCGGCGAGCGGATCTTGAGGGCCTGCACCTGCAGTTCCTCGATCTGCTTGGCCATCGCTTCGTCGATCAGGCTGCCCGACTTGATTGCGACCTTGTCGGTTTCCGGATCGACAATGTCCTCGGCGGTCGTACGACCCAGCACACGATCGGAGAGCGAAGCGATGACGCTGCCGCCCTGCACGATAGCGCGCATCTCGAGGCTGTTGTCAGTCTTACAATCCGGCTCGACGATGGTGCAGTCCTGCGAAACATCGACAAGACGACGGGTCAGGTAACCCGAGTTCGCCGTCTTGAGCGCGGTATCCGCGAGACCCTTGCGGGCACCGTGGGTCGAGTTGAAGTATTCAAGGACGGTCAGGCCCTCCTTGAAGTTCGAGATGATCGGCGTTTCGATGATCTCGCCCGACGGCTTGGCCATGAGGCCACGCATACCGGCCAGCTGCTTGATCTGCGCGGGGCTACCACGCGCACCCGAATGGGCCATCATGTAGATCGAGTTGACGTCGCTCTCGCGGCCATCCTCGTTCTTCTTAATCGCCTGGATTTCGTCCATCATGGCGCTCGCCACCTGGTCGCCGCAACGGCTCCAGGCGTCGATGACCTTGTTGTACTTTTCCTGCTGGGTGATCAGGCCGTCCTGATATTGCTGCTCATAGTCGGCAACCAGTGCACGCGTATCGTTGACCAGGTCTTCCTTGGCATCGGGGATGATCATGTCATCCATGCCGAAGCTAATGCCCGCCTTGAAGGCGTTCTGGAAGCCAAGCGTCATGATCTGGTCGGCGAAGATGACCGTCGCCTTCTGACCGGTGTGACGATAGACGGTGTCGATGACGTCGCCGATTTCCTTCTTGGTGAGAAGGCGGTTGACGGTTTCGAACGGCACCTTGTGGCTGGCAGGCAGTTTTTCGCCCAGCAGCATGCGACCCGGCGTCGTTTCGACGCGGACCATATGCTCCTTGCCATCCTCATCAGTCTGCGGGACGCGCGCGATGATCTTGGTGTGGAGGGTGACCGCGCCGACATTGAGAGCCTGGTGGACCTCGGTCATGTCGGTGAAGATCGACCCTTCGCCCGGCTCGCCCTCTTTCTCCATCGTGATGTAGTAAAGGCCGAGGATCATGTCCTGCGAGGGAACGATGATCGGCTTGCCGTTGGCAGGCGACAGGATGTTGTTGGTGCTCATCATGAGCACGCGCGCTTCCAGCTGCGCTTCGAGCGACAGCGGGACGTGCACGGCCATCTGGTCACCGTCAAAGTCGGCGTTGAAGGCGGCGCAGACCAACGGATGAAGCTGGATCGCCTTACCTTCAATCAGGACCGGTTCGAACGCCTGGATGCCGAGGCGGTGAAGCGTCGGGGCGCGGTTCAGGAGGACCGGGTGCTCGCGAATGACTTCGTCGAGAATGTCCCAGACTTCCTTGCGCTCCTTTTCCACCCACTTCTTGGCCTGCTTCAGCGTCATGCTGAGGCCCTTGGCGTCGAGGCGCGAATAGATAAACGGCTTGAACAGTTCGAGCGCCATCTTCTTCGGCAGGCCGCACTGGTGCAGCTTCAATTCCGGACCGGTCACGATGACCGAACGACCCGAATAGTCGACGCGCTTACCGAGCAGGTTCTGACGGAAGCGGCCCTGCTTGCCCTTGAGCATGTCCGAGAGCGACTTGAGCGGACGCTTGTTCGCACCGGTGATGGTGCGACCACGACGGCCATTGTCGAACAGCGCATCGACGGCTTCCTGCAGCATGCGCTTTTCGTTGCGCACGATGATGTCGGGCGCGCGCAGCTCCATGAGGCGCTTCAGGCGGTTGTTACGGTTGATGACGCGGCGATACAGGTCGTTAAGATCCGACGTCGCGAAGCGGCCGCCGTCCAGCGGGACCAACGGACGAAGATCGGGCGGAATGACCGGGATCACTTCGAGGATCATCCATTCGGGACGGTTGCCCGATTCGATGAAGCTCTCGACGATCTTCATGCGCTTGATGATCTTCTTGGGCTTGAGGGTTGACTTGGTTTCCTCAAGCTCCTTCTTCAGGTCTTCGAGCTCTTGGTGGAGATCGAGGTCCATCAGCATCTGCTTGACGGCTTCCGCGCCGATGCCGGCCGAGAAGGCGTCTTCGCCATACTCGTCCTGCGCCTCGAGCAGCTCGTCCTCGGTCAGCAGCTGGAATTTCTCCAGCGGCGTGAGGCCCGGCTCGATGACGACATAGCTCTCGAAGTAGAGCACGCGCTCGAGCTGCTTCAATTGCATGTCGAGCAGCAGGCCGATGCGCGAAGGCAGCGACTTCAGGTACCAGATGTGCGCGACCGGCGCGGCCAGTTCGATATGGCCCATACGCTCGCGGCGGACCTTCGAGACGGTAACCTCGACGCCGCACTTTTCGCAGACAATGCCCTTATATTTCATGCGCTTATACTTGCCGCACAGGCATTCATAGTCCTTGATCGGACCAAAAATGCGCGCACAGAACAGGCCGTCACGCTCGGGCTTGAAGGTACGATAGTTGATCGTTTCCGGCTTCTTGATCTCGCCGAAGCTCCACGAGCGGATGCGTTCGGGCGAGGCGATGCCGATCTTGATCGTATCGAAGGTTTCCGGTTTCGCGGCCGGATTGGTGAAGTTGGTCAGTTCATTCATCTGTACAATCCTTTCGCTTACTCGGCGGCGATGGCGGGGTTGTCGCCATCTTCGTCGTCATCATCCGACACGGTGTCGAGATCGACGCTCATACCGAGCGAGCGCATTTCCTTGACCAGCACGTTGAAGCTTTCGGGGATCCCCGCTTCGAACGTGTCGTCGCCCTTGACGATGGCTTCGTAGACCTTGGTACGGCCGACGACATCATCCGACTTGACGGTGAGCATTTCCTGCAGCGTGTAGGCCGCGCCGTAGGCCTGGAGCGCCCAGACCTCCATTTCACCGAAGCGCTGGCCACCGAACTGGGCCTTACCGCCCAGCGGCTGCTGGGTGACGAGGCTGTACGGGCCGATCGAACGGGCGTGGATCTTGTCGTCCACGAGGTGGTGCAGCTTGAGCATGTAGATGTAGCCCACGGTCACCTTGCGGTCGAACGGTTCGCCCGTACGGCCGTCATAAAGGGTGACCTGGCCCGAGCGGTCGAGACCGGCCTTCTCGAGCATGTCGGCGACATCTTCCTGACGCGCGCCGTCGAACACCGGGGTGCCCATCGGGACGCCGTAGGTGAGGACCTGCGCCAGTTCCATGACCTTGTCATCGTCGCGGCCATCGATCGCCTTGGCATATTTGTCGCCATAGACGTCCTTGAGGTGATCCTTCACCTGCTTGACGTCCTTCTTGGCGATGTCCTTGCCCTTGGCGTGGATGTCCTCGAGCATGTGCTTGATCTGCTCGCCAAGGCCGCGCGCGGCCCAGCCGAGGTGGGTTTCGAAGATCTGCCCGACGTTCATGCGCGACGGCACGCCCAGCGGGTTCAGCACGATGTCGGCATGGGTACCGTCTTCAAGGAACGGCATGTCCTCGACCGGAAGGATCCGGCTGATGACACCCTTGTTCCCGTGACGGCCGGCCATCTTGTCGCCCGGCTGCAGCTTGCGCTTCACGGCAACGAAGACCTTGACCATCTTGAGCACGCCCGGGGGCAGCTCGTCACCGGCTTCCAGTTTGCCGACACGGTCGTCATACTTGGCGTCGATGCGGCCGACGGCCTCATCATATTGCGCCTTCATGGCTTCGAGGTCGGCCTGGGCCTTGTCGTCCTTGACGGCGACCTTCCACCACAGCTTGCGCTCGACTTCCTCGAGCATCGTCGGGGTCAGCTTGGCGCCCTTCTTGATGCCCTTGGGCACCGCAGTGGCGGTCTGACCGACCAGCAGCTCGGCGAGGCGGTTGTAGGTCGCGCGGTTGAGGATCGCCTTTTCATCGTCGGCGTCCTTCTTGAGGCGCTCCTTCTCTTCGGCCTGGATGGCACGCGTACGGTCATCGATGTCGATGCCGTGACGGTTGAAGGTGCGCACGTCGACGATGGTACCGGCAACGCCCGGGGGCAGGCGGAGCGAGGTGTCGCGCACGTCGCTGGCCTTTTCACCGAAGATGGCGCGCAGGAGCTTTTCTTCCGGCGTCATCGGGCTTTCGCCCTTCGGCGTGATCTTGCCGACCAGGATATCGCCCGGATGCACTTCGGCACCGATATAGACGATGCCCGCTTCGTCGAGGTTGCGCAGGGCCTCCTCGCCGACGTTCGGGATGTCGCGGGTGATGTCTTCCGGACCCAGCTTGGTATCGCGGGCGGCGACTTCGAATTCCTCGATGTGGATCGAGGTGAAGACGTCGTCCTTCACGATGCGTTCGCTGATGAGGATCGAGTCCTCATAGTTGTAGCCGTTCCAGGGCATGAACGCGACGAGCACGTTGCGGCCCAGCGCCAGTTCACCGAACTGCGTCGAGGGACCGTCGGCGATGATTTCGCCGGCCGTGACCTTCTCGCCCACCTTCACCAGCGGACGCTGATTGATGCAGGTGTTCTGGTTCGAACGCTGGAACTTCTGGAGCGTGTAGATGTCCACGCCGCTTTCGCCGGCCTGGATGTCTTCGGTCACGCGGATGACGATACGCGTCGCGTCGACCTGGTCGATGACGCCGGCGCGGCGGGCCGCGATGGCGGCGCCGGAATCGCGCGCGACGGTTTCTTCCATGCCGGTCCCGACGAGCGGGGCATCGGCCTGGACCAGTGGCACAGCCTGGCGCTGCATGTTCGAACCCATCAGCGCGCGGTTGGCGTCATCATTTTCCAGGAACGGAATGAGCGAGGCCGCGACCGACACGAGTTGCTTGGGGCTCACGTCCATCAGGGTGATCTGGTCGCGCTGCGCCATGAGGAATTCGCCGGCCTGGCGGCTCGAAACGATTTCCTCGACGAAGCTGCCATCCTTGTTGAGGTCGGCGTTCGCCTGCGCGATCGTGTGCTTCTGTTCTTCCATCGCCGAGAGGTAGACGACCTCGTCGGTCACCTTGTGGTCGACGACCTTGCGGTACGGCGTCTCGATGAAGCCATACTTGTTCACGCGGCTGAAGCTGGCGAGCGAGTTGATGAGGCCGATGTTCGGACCTTCAGGCGTCTCGATCGGGCAGATACGACCATAGTGCGTCGGGTGGACGTCGCGGACTTCGAAGCCCGCGCGCTCACGCGTGAGACCACCCGGGCCGAGCGCCGAAACGCGGCGCTTGTGGGTGACTTCCGACAGCGGGTTGGTCTGGTCCATGAACTGCGACAGCTGCGAGGAGCCGAAGAATTCGCGGACCGCGGCAACGGCCGGCTTCGCGTTGATGAGGTCGTTGGGCATGACGGTCGAGACGTCGACGCTGCTCATGCGCTCCTTGACCGCACGCTCCATGCGCAGGAGGCCGACGCGATACTGATTTTCCAGCAATTCGCCGACCGAACGCACGCGGCGGTTGGCGAGGTTGTCGATATCGTCGATTTCGCCCTTGCCGTCCTTGAGGTCGACGAGGGTCTTCACGACCGCCATGATGTCTTCGCGGCGCAGCGTGGTGACCGTGTCCTCGGCGTCGAGGTCGAGGCGCATGTTGAGCTTGACGCGGCCGACGGCCGACAGGTCATAGCGCTCCGGATCGAAGAACAGGCCGAAGAAGAGCGCATCGGCGGTCTCGCGCGTGGGCGGCTCGCCCGGGCGCATGACGCGGTAGATGTCGGCCAGTGCTTGGTCGGTGCTCTCGGCCTTGTCGGCCTTCAGCGTGTTGCGGATCCAAGGGCCGGTGTTGACATAGTCGATGTCGAGAAGCTCGATCGACTTGATCTTGGCCTTGTCCAGCTTTTCGAGATTTTCCGCCGAAATCTCGTCACCGGCTTCCACGTAGATCTCGCCGGTCTTCTCGTTAATGAGGTCGAACGCGCTGTAGCGGCCGAAGATTTCTTCGGTCGGGATCATCAGCGTCTTAAGACCGTCACTCTCGGCCTTCTTGGCCTTGCGCGGAGTGATCTTCTGGCCGGCCTCGAAGACAACTTCGCCGGTCTTGGCGTCGACAAGGTCATAGGTCGGCTTGGCGCCACGCCATGCGTCTGCCTTGAACGGCAGTTCCCAGCCATCCTTGCCGCGCTTCCAGGTCACGCGATCGTAGAAATGCTCGAGGATCTCTTCATGGTCGAGACCCAGCGCATAAAGAAGCGTGGTGACCGGCAGCTTGCGCTTGCGGTCGATGCGGACGTTGACGATGTCCTTGGCGTCGAATTCGAAGTCGAGCCACGACCCGCGATACGGAATGACGCGCGCGGCGAAGAGATACTTGCCCGACGCGTGGGTCTTGCCGCGGTCATGGTCGAACAGGACGCCCGGCGAGCGGTGCATCTGGCTGACGATGACACGTTCGGTGCCGTTGATGATGAAGGTGCCGTTCGGGGTCATGAGCGGCATGTCGCCCATGTAAACGTCCTGTTCCTTGATATCGATGACCGACTTGGCTTCGGTGTCGGGATCGATTTCGAACGAGGTGAGGCGCAGGGTGACGCGCATCGGCGCTGCGTAGGTCAGGCCACGCTGGCGGCATTCGTCGGTGTCATATTTCGGCGGCTCGAGCTCGTAGCCATCGAAGTCCAGGTGCGCGGTGCCCGCGAAATCCTGGATCGGGAAGACGCCGCGAAGGGTCTTTTCGAGGCCCGAAACATACTCACGCTGCTTGTCGGAGCGGAGGAAGTCTTCGTAGGATTCACGCTGCACCTCGATGAGGTTGGGCATTTCCGAGACTTCGTGGATGTTGCCGAAAATTTTGCGGATTCGACGCGATTTGAGAGCCCGACTTGCGGTGGTCGGGACGTCTTTTGCTTGGGTAGCCATGAATTTCCCTGCGCTACGGGCGCGCGTCATCAACTCGCGGCCCATGGTTCATAGTCCGGCGCGGTTCCTGAAAATCCCTTCCATTCGTTCGTCCCGTGCGCGAGGTGGGACGTGGCCCGGAAAGGCAGGAAGGCCCCGGGCACAGCTTGCGCTGCGGCGGAGCCACATGTGTTGGATAAGTCCTATTTAGAGCAATGCGTGCCGATTGCAAGGGGGATGGGGGCAGGGACAGCAAGCAGGGACAGCAATGTGCCTTCTTGAAGCCACGGCCCGTCGCAATCACTTCGCCAGCAACCCAAGTTGGAGACTGGCCATGAGCAACATCAGGGACTTTCACGTCCACCTCTATTTCGACGCTGCGAAGGTGGATGAAGCGCGCGCACTTGCGGGGCAAATTGCCGAGAAGTTCGACGTGCCCGTCGGCCATTTTCATACGCGCCCCGTCGGCCCCCATCCGCGCGGCTCGGTCCAGCTGACGGTGCCGACCGAACGCTTCGGCGAGGTGGCGAGCTGGCTGAGCGTCAATCGCGCCGGCCTCACCGTCTTTGCTCATGCATCGACGGGAGATGACCGGCGTGATCATACGCACAATGTCATGTGGTTCGGACCGAGCGAGACGCTCGACCTCAGCATCTTCGACTAGGCGACGACGTAGACCTCGGTCTCGAAGTCGGTGAGCTCGAACAGCTGTTCGGCAAAGCTCATCGGCAGACGGATGCAGCCATGGCTCGCCGGATAGCCTGGCAGGCTGCCGGCATGGAGCGCGATCCCGTCCCAGGTGAGGCGCTGCATGTACGGCATGGGCGCGTCATCGTAGAGGTTCGAATAATGCTCTTCATTCTTTTCGAGGATCTCGAACTTGCCGAGCGGGGTCTCGTGCCCGTCCTTGCCCGTCGACACGGTCGTGGCGGCGAGTAGCTGGCGGTCTTGATAGACGTACATCACCTGGTCGGAGAGATCGACGACGAGGTGCACATCGGCACCGCTGTCATTGCGGAACCAGTGATATTCGCCCGGATAGAGGACCGTGGTGCCGGCTTCTTCGTAGAGATCGGCGTGAAAACGCTCGGATGCGATATTGTCGTCAGCGGGCGCTGCCAAGGCGGGGTCCTGCGTCATCAGGACGAGCGCGCCCACAGCCCCCAGGAAGGTGGCTAACCTACTCATAATACTAACCCTTTTTCTTGTTTTCTTTTGCGCAACCAATGCGCGGACTGGGAACGGGTTCCCAGCGTTACATGACCGCAACAATAGGGGAGTCGTCTCAAATCATTATCGTTTTTCGATATTATCGATTGACGATAAGAGAATGATGCATTATCGAAAAACGATAAGACGGATTCATCACGGAGACTTTTATGACCAATCCCCGCCCCAAGGACGGGCTTCTCGACACGACACGGCTGCTGATCGGCATCGTGCGCGTCCTCGCCATTATCGGCATGGTCCTGCTCGGCGGCATCGCGCTCGTCATTCCCGCACTCGGGCCCGAGGGCCTCAAGGATGTCGGGCAGGGCATGACCATGACCCATGCGTTCACGCTTAGCTTCATGCTGCTTCTCGCGGTCGCCATCCTCGTCCTCTTGTTCAAGGGGCTCGGGCTGCTGCGCGACATCATCGACACGGTCGGCGCGGGCGACCCCTTCGCACCGGCCAATGCCGATCGGCTCGAAAAGATGGGCTGGTATGCGGCCAGCGTCATTCCGATGATGGTCGTCATCGTCGGCCTGGCAGTCTGGTTGAAGGGCGTGGTCGAGAATATCGAACTCGATGCGCGTTTCGATTTCGGCGTGGTGTTCCTCGCGCTCGTCCTGTTCGTGCTGGCGCGGGTGTTCCGCTACGGCGCCGAGATGCGGGCCGATCTGGACGACACCGTCTGATGCCGGTGCGCATCCATCTCGATCGGCTGCTCGAGGAAAAGGGCATGACCCTGACCGAGCTTGCCACGCGCGTGGACATCACCCTCGCCAACATTTCCAAACTGAAGACGGGCCGCGCGCGCGCGGTCCGCTTCTCAACCCTCGAGGCCATTTGCCGCGAGCTGGATTGCCAGCCCGGCGACCTCATTTCCTACGATCCCCAAGGAGACTGATCATGACGTTCGCACTTCTCTTCCTTTCGCTTCTCGCTGTCGGCGCCGTCATCACGATGGTAATCCGCAAGGCGGCCTGATGTTCGGGCAGGAAGTTCTCAACACCGCGCTACAGTCCGCATTCGTATTCGGGGTGTCGGCGCTTGCCTGGGTCATCTTCGCCCGCAAGAAGGCCGGATACGTCCAATGGATCGGCCTCGGCAGCCCGGCCAGTGGTTGGATCAAGCCGACGCTCATCACCTTCGCCATTGTCGCCGGTGCCTCTGCGCTGGCGATGCTGCTGCCCGGCCTGTCGGGCCTAGTGCAGGCGGAGGGTACGGTCGGCGGGCGCTTTGCGGAGACCGGCCTGACACCTGTCGCCTTCGCCACCATCCTGCTGGTCGCCTTCGTGAAAACCGGTTTCACGGAAGAGCTTTTCTTTCGCGGCCTGATCGGCAAGCGCCTCATCAACTGGCTCGGCTTTGCCCGTGGCAACTTACTGCAGGCCGCCATCTTCGGCGCGATCCATTTGCTAATCTTCGTCGTCCCCGGCGCGCCCGATCCGACCTTCGCCAGCCTGTTCGTCATGTTCTTCGTGCCGGGCGGTGCGGGCTGGGCGATGGGCTATGCCAACGAGAAGTTTGGCGGCGGCACGATCTGGCCCGGTTGGCTGATGCACGGTCTCGGCAACTTTGTCGCCTATACGATGATGGCAATCGGCTGAGGCATCTTTTGGCGGCGTCGGGGCGTTCAAGCACCCATGTCCGTTTTCGAACTTGCCAAAGATGCCTGGGCGCGAGGTAGCGCCGATAATATCAGCCTCCTCGCCGCCGGCGTTGCCTTCTACGCATTTCTCGCCTTCGTGCCGCTGCTTGCTGCAGTCGTCCTTACCTACGGCCTGTTCGCCGATCCCGAGGACGCGGTGCGGCAGGCCGAAACGGTGGCGGGCGTGCTGCCCCGCGCAGCCACCGAATTGGTCATCGAGCAAATGCAGGATGTCGCGGGCAGTGACCCTAGGGGAAATGCGCTGGGGCTCGTGGTTGCTATCGGCACGGCCATCTTCGGCGCATTGAGGGGCGCAAAGTCGGTCATCATCGCGCTCAATATTGCCGAACATGTGGACCAGCCGCGTGGGTTTATCGGACAAACAGGCATGGCCCTGTCCATCACCCTGTCGCTGATCCTCGTCATCGCCATCGGGTTGGTTGCAATCGGCGCGACATCGTCGATCCCCAAGCTCATTCCCGGCTTTCCCGAGGATTTGCTTCCAGTCGTCAGGACCGCCTTGTGGATCCTGTTCGCGGTTGCCGCGATCTTCGCGCACGCCTTCATCTATCGCTATGCGCCCAACCGCGATGTCTGCTCCTTGAAGGATGTGCTGCCCGGTGCGGTCGTGGCGACGATCCTCCTTTTGGCCGTCACCTTCGGCTTTGCCGCCTATGTCTCCAGCTTCGGGAGCTACAATGCGACCTATGGGGCATTGGGCGCGGTCGTGATCCTGCTTTTCTGGCTCTACCTCTCGACCATGGCGTTGTTGCTCGGTGCGGAGCTCAACGAGGCGGTCCGATGCGCAGACGGCGCCGCCGCTCGTCGAAGCGAGGCTTGCTAGCAGCCTGCACGACGCGCATGGTTCGCCCCGATCAATAATCAGGGGGCCAAAACTCATGAAGAAATGGATGCTTCTTGCCGCGAGCATGATGATCATGCCGGCGGCGGCGAATGCGCAGGAACGCGAATATCGCGTCCTCACCAACCAGACGGACATCGGCTATGTGAAGGTCAACGAAGATGGCGACACCGTCACCATCGAGACCGACATCAAGAATAATGGCCGCGGCCCTACCAGCAGCGAGACGATCCTGCTCGGCGAGGACGGGATTCCGGTGAATTGGACGGTGACGGGCACGACCACCTTCGGCAGCCCGATCGATGAATTTTACCGCATCGAGGATGGCCGCGCCGTCTGGATGGATGCGGCCGGTGGCGGATCGAGCGACACGCCGCTCTTCTACATCGCGCAGAACGGGACCAGTGCAGCCCTGCTCGCCGAACTCCTGTTCGATGATGAGGATATGGCGATGGATGTGCTGCCCGGCGGCACTGCGCGCCTGACCGAGATCGAGCGCTACACCTATGACGGCGCCGATGGCCCGGTCGAGACGATCACTTATGCGCTGTCCGGCCTGTCGATGGCGCCGAGCTACATCACGCTCGACGCGGACGGCGAATTTTTCGCCAGCGCCTCGCCCGGCGGGGCCAGCGTTCTCAAGGGCTATGAAGGCGCTGAAGAACGCCTGCGCGAACGGGCCGCTGCCCTGTCGGCAGAGCGCTTGTCCGGTCTCCAGGAAGAATATGCGCGGACCTTCGATGGGCCAGTGCGGATCCAGAATGTCCGGGTGTTCGACAGCGTCGCGGGTCGCCTCAGCGACCCGGTTGACGTCGTCATGAACGGCGATCGTATCGGCCTCATCGAGAGCGCCGGCGCGACCCCGACCGAAGGCGAGACCATCATCGACGGGGCCGGCGGCGTGCTGATGCCCGGCATGTTCGAGATGCACGGCCATGTCGGCCAAGAAAGCGCCCTCACCAACATCCTCGCGGGCGTTACCTCGATCCGCGATGTCGGCAACCGCAACGACGTGCTGGCCACCCTCATCGATCGCATCGAGAAGGGCGAGATTGCCGGCCCGCGTATCACCCGCTCGGGCTTTATCGAGGGGCAGAGCGACTTTTCAGCCAATGGCGGCATTGTCGTCGGCACGCTCGAGGAAGCGATGGATGCTGTGCGTTTCTATGCGGCGCGCGGCTTCTGGGGCGTAAAGCTCTACAATTCGATGCGTCCCGAATGGAACGAGGTCATCATTCCCGAGGCCAAGCGCCTCGGCCTCAAGGTGCATGGCCACGTTCCGGCCTTCGCGACCGCCGACGAGATGATTGCAGCGGGCTATGACGAAGTGACGCACGCCAACCAGGCGATGCTCGGCTGGGTCATCCAGAAGGATGAGGATACGCGCACGCTTTTCCGCTTCACCGCGATGAAGCGCTTCCCCGACCTCGATGTGGACGGCCCCGAAGTGACGGCGACGCTCGATGCGATGGTCGCCAACAATGTCGCGCACGATCCGACCCTGGTGATCCACGAGCTTGGCCTCACCGCCGAGAACGGCAAGGTCGGCCCGGGCTTCGTCGACGTCTATCCCAACATGCCGGCGAGCAGCCAACGCGGCATGAAACAGGAATTGTTCGGCACGTCCGGCCCCGAAGAGCGCGCCGAATATGTCGCCGCCTACAATTTCATCAAGGATGTGCTGACCAGGATGCACGAGCGCGGCATCATGCTGGTGCCCGGCACGGACATGGGCGGCGGCTTTAACTATCACCGCGAGCTGCAATTGTTCGAGGAACTCGGCATGAGCCGCGAGGAAGTGCTGAGCCGCGCCACGATCGACATGGCCCGCTACCTCGGACAAGAAGAGGATCTCGGATCGATCGAGCGTGGCAAGCTGGCCGATTTCTTCCTGGTGATGGGCGATCCCACCAAGGACCTCAAGGACCTCAAGAAGATCGGCCTCGTCGCCAAGGGCGGGCAGATCTATTTCCCGGCGGAAGTCTATCCGGAATTCGGCATCACGCCGTTCGCGGAGTCGCCTGACATCGTCTCGACGCCCGAAGACTGATCGGCATTGCGGGGCGCGGCGGCGGCTGTAACGGCCCTGTCGCGCCCTTCTTCCTTGGCCCGATATAGCGCCTGATCTGCCCGGCGCAGAACGGCGTCGAGCTTTTCCTTCGCTCCCCAGCGTGCAGCGCCGATCGAAGCGGAAATCTGGCCGAAATAGCCTTCGGGCGCGGCAATCAAGCGAAAGCGCTGGAGGATGGCGGCATTCAGGTCGGCAACGGCGCGGTCGCGCAAGCCTTCGACCAGCAGTCCGAATTCCTCGCCGCCGAGCCGCGCGGCATAGGCTTCGCCCGGAAGGGCCACGGCAACTTCCTTGAGGAGGCTTCCGGTGCTGCGCAGCACCTCGTCGCCTGCGGCATGCCCGGCCTGGTCGTTTACTCGCTTGAAGTGATCAAGATCGATCAGAAGCAGGTTCCAACGATCGCGGTTTTCCTGCTCCTCGATCGTCTGCGCGAATTCCTCGAACGAGCGGCGGTTGCCAATTCCCGACAACAAATCGTGGTGGGCGAGACGGTCATTTTCGCGCGCGGTTTCCTCGAGCTGCAGGTTGAGGGTGCCCAGCTCTTCCGCGAGCCGCCGGTTCTCCAGCACGATTTCGCCGGTCTCGCGGCTTTCGCGCATCAACCCGACGGCGCAGATCAGGATGGCCAGTAGTAACGACAGCGCCGACAGCGCGGGCGCGACGCCATACATCTCGCCGATGCGGTAAAGAAAATGACCGAGGCTGAGCGTGAATCCGAACATGAAGGACCACAATATGTGCGACACCGGGTTAATCGCACTGACGATGAGGGTCAGGCCGGTGACGACCGTGAGCATGAGGAAAGCCGAGCCCAGGCTCTCGACATCCTGAATGGGGATCGCGGCAAGCAGAAGCCCCCAGGTTACTCCGGCCCAGAACAGGGACAGGCTCAGGAAGCGGATCGGCCAGAGAAGGTCGTCACCACGATCCAAGGCTGCGAGCACATATTTGGCGGCTACAGCTGAAGCGAGGAGGGCGGTAACGCGTAAGCCCACCACGATCGCTAGTTGCTCGCCATAGGGCAGAACGAAGCAGAGATAGGCGACGATCGACAATGCCATGACATTGGCGGGCGTGGCGTGCCGGATCCGGCCCAGCATGCTGGCAATGCGCACGCGGCTCAATTCGCCGTGGCTGCCCTGATTGTCGATCCGGTCCATTCAAGCCGGATTAAAGCGACGCGGTAAGCGGTTGGCAAACGGTTATGCCTATCGGCGCGCTAACCTTTCCTAGGGAATGCAGGCAGACTCAGCTGGCCAGTGGCGGGTCGTAGGGCAGGTCCGGAATGTCGTTTTGCGAAGCGACGATGCGGTTCCGTCCCTGTTCCTTGGCATCATAGAGCAGGCGGTCGGCGCGCTGGAGACAGCGGTCGATCGGCTCGTCATCGGCCCAGCGACTGGTGCCGATCGAGCCTGAAATCGTGCCATCATAACCGTCGGGCGCCGGGACGACGCGCAGTCTTGCGTTCACCGAGACGGCAATGTCGCGCACCGCACTGTCACGCAGGCCCCGTACCATCAAGACGAACTCTTCGCCGCCGATCCGGGCAGCGAATCCTTGATCGGGCAGGGCATTCGCCACCGATTTTAGGAGGCTGCCGGCTGCGATCAGCACGGCGTCGCCACCAGCATGCCCGGCGGCATCATTGACCTCCTTGAAATGGTCGAGGTCAATGAGCAGAACCGACCATTGTGAGCGGTCGCCGGCTTCAGTGATGTTTTCCGCGAACAGCTCGAACGAGCGGCGATTGGCTAGCCCCGTCAGCGGGTCGTGGCTTGCAAGGTGCGACTTTTCTTCGGCGATAGCCTCCAACTCGGCATTCAGGCTCGTAAGCTTTTCGGCGAGTTGTCGGTTCTCGAAGATCAGCTTGGCCGCGCCGTTGGATTCGCGCGTCAGCGAGCTTGCGGCACTGATCCCCGCTGCGCCGAGGCCGAGCACGGCAAAAACCGGCGCCATGCCGTAGGTGGGCGTGATGTAGAAGAGCCAGGCAACCAGCATGACGATGAAGGTGGCGAAATAGGACCACATGACCTGCGGCACTGCCGACGCGGTCGCGGCAACGAGGAGGACGCCACTCACCACGACCGACACGATCAGCATCGCCGAGAGGGAGGTCATTTCCTGCAACGGAATGACGAAGAGGAGCGCACCCCAGGTGAGCCCGGCCCAAGCCATGCCCCATGCGAAGCGATTGACCTCCGGAGTGACCGGCTTTCCAGAGGTGATAGCCATGCGGATGCGGCCAGTATTGTATCCGGTGTAGCAAACGGCAGTCATGCGCAGCAGGATCCCGACCACGAGTGCTTCGCGAAACGGCACCATGAAGGCCATCCCGATCAGGATCAGCAGCCCGAAAATGTTGGCGAGGACGCTGTGCTGGGCACGGTCGATCAGGGCGCGGATCAGTTCGCGCTCCATTGCCCCGTCATAACGCCCCACGGATTCACTCTTACTCATGCCACGCCTTATAAGCGAAAGGGGTTAGCGCCCGCTTAAAAAATGGGCGGTGCGACAGGCCCAGAGGGATGGGACCCGCGCACCGCCCGTGGCGTGCTTGGTTGCCGACTAGGGGGCGTTACGGCATCAGCACGCCGTCAATGACGTGGATGACGCCGTTCGAGACGTCGAGGTCGGTCTGGGTGACCGCGATACGGTTACCTTGTTCATCGGTGAGGATGAGCTCGCCGTCCGACAGCGAGGCGATCAGTTCGCCGCCCTGAACCGTGGGGATGGCAGCGCTGCCGCCATGGCGACGGACGAGGTCGAGCACGTCGGCGGCTTTGAATTCGCCGGCAACGACATGATAGGTGAGAATACCGGTCAGCGCGTCGCGATTTTCGGGCTGGACTAGCGCGCCGACGGTGCCGTCGGGCAGCTTGGCAAAGGCGCGGTCGGTGGGCGCGAAGACGGTGAAGGGACCATCGCCCTGCAGCGTTTCGACAAGGCCCGCAGCCTTCACGGCAGCGACGAGCGTTTCGAAATTGTCGTTCGACGCAGCAGCAGCGACGATGTCGGGCTGGCTGTTGTGATGATGGCCGGCGCTAGCGGGAACGGCAGTGGCGGTCGCCAGCGCAGCGGCGGCGAGCAGGGTCTTGGTGAACTTCATTTTTGTCTCCTTTTTCGTGACGCGCCATTGGGGCGAGCATCACGAACTACGGAGACGATTGGGTGGCGGATGATCGCTTCACCGCCAAAATGGGTCAGACTGTCGTGAGACGACCTTCGGCCACGACTTCGCCCGAAATATTTGTGACCGGCTGGCCCTCGGGTTCGAAGCTGATCATCAGCACGGTGCCGGCGGGCAGTTCGCGGGTGGTCGAGGCTGCGACGCCCCCATCGACGGCGGCGAAGGTGCCAAGCGCCACCGCTTTGCCATCCAATTCGGCCCAGAGCTGGGCGCTATGACCGGCAGGGATGGGCATGTCGCCCGGCATGGTCAGCGTTTCGGAAGCGGCATTGTAGATCGCGACCCGGGGCTGGTCGAAACCGGCAACGGTGAAGCTGGCGATCAGCGGCGCGGCTGCGATCGCTCTTTCCGTACCCAGATCGGCATTGGCCATCGTTTCGGTTTCGGCAGTGACCTGCTCGTCCGCCATGCTGGGCACCGACATTTCGGCGGCGTCCTCGTATGCGGTGGAGGAGGGCTGCTGTACCAGGGTCATGGTGGTCAGGCCGACAAGGCCGAGGCTCGCGACAATTGCGGCGGGGCGCCAGAGACCCGGGCCCTTGCTGCGTGCAGCAGGCACAGGATCATTGGCCGCCAGGATGCGGGCCTCGAGCGATGCGGGCGGTTCGGCTTCCGGCACTTGCGGGAAGAGCGTCGCGAAGTGGTCGCGCCACTTTTCGACTTCGGCAGCAAATTCGGGATCGGACAGCACGCGACGTTGCGCCGCCGCCCGCTCGTCTCCCTCGAGCAGGCCCAGCGCCAGTTCGGCTGCAGTTACATCGTCCTTTTCGCTCATTCCTTCCCTTCCATACAGGATTTGAGCGCAATGAGCGCGCGCCGCATCCTGCTTTTCATCGTGCCGAGAGGAATGCCTTCCTTGTCGGCAAGCTCGGCATAGGTGAGCCCGCCAAAGAAAGCGGTACGCACCGCACGCTGCTGGTCATCGCCCAGCCCGCGCAAACATTCCTCCAGCGCTGCATCGCGCTGGCTTTCGGCGATCATGTCGTCGGCGGCCGGCGTGTCGCTGGCGGGTTCGACGACGTCGTCAATATCCGCCATCGGGCGGTTGGCTGCGGCGCGGCGCCAATCGATGGCACGGTTGCGCGCGATGGTGGCGAGCCAGCTGATCGGGCTCGCGCGCCCGGGCTGATAGGCGCCCGCACGCTTCCAGATCGTTAGATAGACATCGCTCATCACGTCCTCCGCAGCAGCCTTGCTTCCACAGATACGTAAGCAGATGCCAAAAAGCTTCGCGGACGTAAGTCGGTAAAGTGTTGAAAAGGCAGAGCGATCCTCTTCGCCCGTCGCAACGAGCGCGGATTCCAGCGCGGCACGTTCCTCAGGGGTCGATCGGCGGGGCGCTCGGCTCATAGGCGCGGACGCTAGGGGGCGGCTGCGAAAAAGGGAAGGGGAAGCGTAACCGAGAGGGGGTTGGCGGCGAACAGCTTTGGTAGCAGACTTGGCCGACAGCAAATGAAGGGGCTCTTGAAATGGTACGCATCTTCGCATTGATCGTGACCCACCTGATCGCCATCGCGATCGGCTTTGGCGCAGGGGTCTATTTCCTGCCTATCCTGACCGCCGAGCCCGCACCGCCGAGCCAAGTCCTGGAGGAGCAGGCCGCGGCGGCGACCTATTCTGCCGAACTGACGCGCGACCTTCGCGGCAGCGACCGGCTCCACTGGGGCGAAGGGAAGATCAGCATCACCGAGGACGCAATCTCGCATCAGGGCGAGCTGGCACCCGGGCCCGATTACTACGTCTATCTCACGCGTGACTTCGTCGAGCATGAGGACGAGTTTTTGGCCGTCAAGGACGAAGCTTTTCGCGTTGGCATGGTGCGAAGCTTCGACGGTTTCATCCTCGACCTGCCCGAAGGCATCGATCTTGAGGAATATACGACCGTGGTGATCTGGTGCGAAAGTTTCGGCGAGTTCATCACTGCCGGCCAGTATCGCGAAGGCTGAATCAAAAAGGGCGACCCGAAGGCCGCCCTTTCCGTGTTCCGATAATCTCGGAAGATCGCGTGGAGCTTACTTGAGCTCGACGGTGCCGCCAGCGGCTTCGATCTTTTCCTTGATTTCGTTGGCTTCGTCCTTCGAAGCACCTTCCTTGAGGGGCTTCGGAGCGCCTTCGACGAGCGCCTTGGCTTCGCCAAGACCCAGGCCGGTGATCGCACGGACTTCCTTGATGACGTTGATCTTCTTGCCACCGTCGCCGGTGAGGATCACGTCGAACTCGTCCTTTTCTTCAGCAGCAGCTTCGCCACCACCGGCACCCGGCGCTGCAACAGCAACCGCGGCCGAGGCGCTCACGCCCCACTTTTCTTCGAGCATTTTCGAAAGCTCGGCAGCTTCGAGAACGGTCAGTTCCGAAAGCTGGTCAACAATCTTTTCCAGATCAGCCATTTATAGTCTCCATGTGGGCAATGTGCCCGGTAATTGAGTTTTGAACCAAACCTAAAGTCAGGCCGCAGCCTTGGCGCTCAGGACGCGTGCGAGAAGACCCGCAGGCTCCTTCGAGATCTGCGCGATCTTGGTTGCGGGCGCATTGATAAGACCCACAATCTTGCCGCGAAGCTCGTCGAGCGAGGGCAGTTCGGCCAGTGCCTTGATCCCGTCGACATCGAGAACGGTCTCGCCCATCGCACCGCCGAGGATTTCGAACTGTTCGTTCTCCTTGGCGAAGTTGACGGCCACCTTGGCGGCAGCCACCGGATCGGACGAGGTCGCAAGGGCGGTCGGCCCCTTCAGCAGTTCGCCGATCGGCTTGTACTGGCTGTCCTCGAGGGCGATCAGGGCAAGGCGGTTCTTCGCGACCTTGAACTGGGCACCGGCGTCACGCATCTGGTTGCGCAGGTTGGACGACTGCGACACCGTGAGCCCGTTATTCCGGGTCACGACCACAACGCCCGTCTCCGCAAAGACGTCTTTCAGCTCGGCAACCAGATCGGCTTTTTGCGAACGATCCATGCCATACTCCCAATCATTCACATGACGGCACCATTGCCGCACATGCGTTTGCCGATGCCTTTGACAGCACCAGCGAAAAGTCCGTTGGGAATTGAGGATCGACAGGTTCGGATACGGCAAGTGCCGTCCGGAATGTCTCTCTACCATCCCCGTCTAGGCTGCAAATTAAGAGGCGAACCTCAGCAACTGTCTCGGACAGAGAAAACCGCCCGAAGGCGGCTTCGAGGGGCTACCTACGGATTTGACCTTGAGAGTCAAGCCTTACTCGTCGTCTCCGGGCCGCGAATTCCAGATCATCCGGCCGATCTGCCAGCTGCCGTCGGCAGCCTGGGCGGCGAGGATCATGTAATTGCCGTCATAGTCGGTCGTTTCGCCCTCATATTCCCATTGCGCGCTCGACCGACCGGTGATGGCAGCGAGGCAGGACGTGCCTTCGATCGAGGCGGTCGCGCGCTCGAAATGATTGACGATGGTGGGCGGGCTGTCCTCGTGGAACCAGAAGTCCTCGAGCGCGTCGCGGCCTTCCAAGGGTTCTGCGCCCGCGCCCGGGATGATGACGGCATCCTCGGCGAACAACTTCATCAACGCTTCGCTTTGCGCCTCGCTGCCTTCGAGCAGCCAAGCCGCGCCATAATCCTGGTCGAGCTGGCGCAATGCCGCCTTGTCGGCTGCCTCGAGCGGTAGGCAGGCATCGGCATCGACGACCTCGACAGCAGCAGGCTCAGCCTCGGGCGCTTCGGGCGCCGAACAGGCCGCCAAGGCGGATAGAAGAGCGAGCGGGGCGAGATGTTTCATGGGCGAAACCTATTGCGGGGTGAGGGGGCGTGTCTAGTCGTCGATGCTGCCGGGCGGGTCGTTGCCCATCTTCTCATGGCATTTGGCGACATGGCTCCAGATCGAGCTGACGACGACCGAGCCTTCGCCCACGGCAGAGGCGACACGCTTGATCGAGCTGGCGCGCACATCGCCGACCGCGAAGATGCCGTCGCAGCTGGTTTCAGCGAACATCGGCTTGCCGACATCGGCACCGCACAAGACGAAGCCCTTCTCGTCGAGCTCGACGAGGTCGGAGAGCCATTCGGTATTGGGCGCGGCGCCGATCATGATGAAGAGACCGCCGCAATCCTGCCGCCGCTCGCCGTCGGGCCCCTTGATCGTCACTGCATCGAGCGTCCCTTCGCCATGCAGCCCGCACACCTCGCTATTGTAATGAATCTGGATGCCGGGGTCGGCTTCGAGCCGGTCGCGCAGGTAGCTCGACATGCTGTCGGCGAGCGTGTCGCCGCGGATCATGAGATGGACGCACTTGGCGTGGCGCGACAAATACATGGCGGCTTGGCCGGCGCTGTTACCGCCGCCGATGACGACGGCTTCCTTGCCGGCGCAGAAGCGCGCTTCCATCTCGGTCGCCGCATAATAGATGCCGGCGCCCTCAAGTTCCTGCAGGCGGTCGAGCGGCAAGCGACGATACTGGACTCCGGTGGCAACAAGGACGGAATGGGCGCAAACGATTTCGCCATCCTCGTCCAGCTCTGCACAGAAGCGGCCATCCTCGCGCTGGGTGAGTTTGACGACGCGGCGCGGCATCACGAAGCGCGTGCCGAACTTCATCGCCTGAACTTGCCCGCGATAGATGAGATCCGCGCCGGAAATACCGGTTGGGAAGCCCATATAATTCTCGATGCGGCTCGATGTGCCAGCCTGGCCGCCAATGGCAGTATCCTCGATCGCGATGGCGGAGAGACCCTCGGCGCCGGCATAGACCGCCGCGGCGACGCCTGCTGGACCGCCGCCCACGATCAGCAGGTCGACCTCGGCCTGTTCGCCCACGCCGAGGTCGAGGCCGAGCAAGCGCGCGACCTTGCGCGGCGTGGGGTCGTCGATGACCATGTCGGACGCGAATATGACGCTCGGCTCATGCTCGGCAATCTTGCAGAGGCGCAGGCCTTCGCCCTCGGACGTGTCGAGATCGTAATTCTGGAAGGGAATGCGGTTGCGCGAGAGGAAGCGCGCGACATTCTGGACCGCGCTATCCTTGTCCGCGCCGATCAGCTTGATCGAGCTGCGATGATCCTCGAATTGCTTGCGCCGCCGCGCCGAGAAGACGGTGATCACATGGTCGGACAGTTCGGGGACCTTGCTCATCAGGTCGAGCATCTTTTCGCGCGGCGCCTCGAGGGTCGTCGTGGCCTTGGCCGCGCGCATGGGCAGGGTGTAGCTGCCGGCATTGAGGAAGGCGAGCTCGCCCATGAACTGGGTGGGACCCAATGTGCTTTCGACGAGACGGCCACCGGAATAGGGATCGACCACCTCGATCTCGCCATCGAGGACATAGACGAACCGGTTCATCGGATCGCCGACTTCGGCGACCATTTCCCCCGTCTCGTACTCGACTTCCTCGGCGATCTCGCGAATGGCCGCGACATGTTCGTCAGCCAGCGGCACCCGCTTCATCACCTCAAGGTCGGCACCGATATTTTCCATCATCATCCCCGCAGTCTGTCTGGATGAAACGTCCACAAACGAAAAAGGGGCCGGAGCGACGAGCTCCGACCCCTTTTTCTTAAGCTGGTTTCGAAAAGCGCTTAGGCGCCTTCGACCTCGCTGGTGTTGATGCGGATGCCGCGGCCCATGGTCGAGCTGATGGCGACCTTCTGGACATACTTGCCCTTGGCGCCCGACGGCTTGGCCTTGACGATCGCGTTCACGAACGCGTCGAAATTCTCGCGAATGGCCTTCTCGTCAAAGCTCGCCTTGCCGATGCCGGCATGGACGATACCGGCCTTTTCGGCGCGATACTGGACTTCACCGGCCTTGGCGGCCTTCACGGCATCGCCCGGGTTCGGGGTCACGGTGCCGAGCTTCGGGTTCGGCATCAGGCCCTTGGGACCGAGCACCTTACCGAGACGGCCGACGACACCCATCATGTCCGGGGTCGCGATGACGCGGTCATAGTCGAGGTTGCCGTTCTGCATGTCTTCCATGAGATCTTCGGCACCAACCTTGTCGGCACCGGCCTTTTCGGCTTCCTCGGCCTTGTCACCCTTGGCGAACACGGCGACCTTGAGGGTCTTGCCGGTGCCGTTGGGCATGGCGACCACGCCGCGAACCATCTGGTCCGAGTGACGCGGGTCGACGCCGAGGTTCATCGAGACTTCGACGGTCTCGTCAAACTTGGCGGTCGCGGTTTCCTTGAGAAGCTTGATCGCTTCGTCGATCGAGTACAGCTCTTCGCTGTCGACCTTGTCGGCGAATGCCTGCTGGCGCTTGGTAAGCTTGACCATGTTTAGCCCTCCACCACTTCAAGGCCCATGGCGCGAGCCGAGCCTTCGATGATCTTCGTCGCCGCGTCGATGTCGTTGGCGTTGAGATCCTTCATCTTGGTTTCCGCGATCTTGGCAACATCGCTGCGCTTGATCGTGCCGGCGCTCTCGGTGCCCGGGTTCGACGAACCCTTCTTGAGCTTGGCGGCGCGCTTCAGCAGGAAGCTGGCCGGCGGGGTCTTCATCTCGAACGAGAAGCTGCGATCCGCATAGACCGTGATGGTCGTCGGGATCGGCATGTTCTTTTCCATGTCCTGCGTGGCGGCGTTGAAGGCCTTGCAGAATTCCATGATGTTGACACCGCGCTGACCCAGCGCAGGGCCGATCGGCGGGGAGGGGTTGGCGACGCCCGAAGGCACCTGGAGCTTAATATAGCCCGAAATCTTCTTCGCCATGGCAAAGAATTCCTTTCACACTGTCGAGACCGCTAAGCGGCTCTCATGTTAAGCGGTACAAGCGGCATGCACGAAGCGAAGCCTCCCGCGCGAATTGCTCGATCTTTCGATGGAACGGCGGCCACATAGCGACAAGTGGCTGCCATTGCAAATGTTTGTGCGGTCAGAAACCCGTGCGCGCGGACAGCTGGAACTGGCCATAGCTATAGGCGCCGCCGAGCAAGGTCGGCTGCTCGGCATAGAGCGCCTGCGCCTCCATGCTGAAGCCGCCGAGATCGGGGCTCGTCAGGCGGGCTTCGGCATAGCGCGACTGGCGCCAGCCCTCGTCGCTGTCGCGCAGAGCGCCCCAGCCGCCGGCAAGGCGGTAGCGCCAACCGTTGTTGAAGCGCTGGACCTGCACCACCGGCAGCAGCTGCAGATATTCGCCCGGCGCGTAATAGTCATATTCGCGTGGGGTCGTGTCGGTGAAATAGCGCGCGCGCAGTTGGATCGAGATGCCGTTGTCGGGGTCGACTACGCGTACCGCATTGGCGCGCAGGTGATAGCGCGTGTTGTCGCCGGTAAACGCCTGCACGCCGCCCAGCAGCGTGAAGCTGGTGAGATCGTCTGCAGGAATATCGACCGCGAGCCCGCCATAGGTGCTCATGAGGCCCTGCGTGAGGCCGATGGGCGTCTCGACAATCTCGCGCTCAAGGAAAAATTCCTTGCGCAGCGCGACGTCGTGGACGGCGGTGATGCTGCCGAGCAGATCGTCGCCATCGGTGCCGACCGTTCCGGCCAGTTTCCATTCGCCGACCGGTTCGGCGATGCGGGCATAGACGCGCAGGTCGGTGTCCTCCACCTCGCTGTTGCCGGGCGCAAAGTGAGCGCGTTCGACCCGGATTCCGCGATACTTTTCGCGGTTCCATCGGGCGATGTCGAAGTCGGCGCCGACCCTGAGTATGTCGGTGCCATCGGCGTCCGACGAGACGAAGATAGTGCCGCCGACAGCGGGGCCGCTGCCCTGCGCGAAGGCGGGAAGCGGGGTCGCCAGGATGGCGAGGGCAAAGGCAAGGCGCATTAGCGCGTGCCCCATTTCTTACGAAGGCCGAGCAGTTCGGAGAGATATCCCCAGACGCAAACCGGCTGCATGATGAGTGTGTACACGAAGCAGTAGAAAAGGAAGCCACGGCGGTTGCGGGTGACCTTGAGGCCCTCGCGGCCGTACATCTTCTTCTGGATCCGGAAGATGACCCCGTTCCACAGTAAGGCGAGCGGCAGCACGGCGAGCGTCAGCGGGCCGACGATCCAGAAATGGCCGAAAAAGGCGGCGACGATGCCCGGGATGAAAATGAAGGTGTAGGCCAGGTCCAGCGGGAGGAACATGAGGTTCCACCAGATGAACAAGCCGGTGAGCCGCGTCGAAAAGAGCATGTTCTTATGGCGCGCAAAAGCTTCCATCAATCCGCGCGACCAGCGGCGGCGCTGCAAGGCGAATTGCTTGATGGTGGTCGGCACTTCGGTGAAGACGATGGCGTCCTCGGCATAGCCGACGCGCCACCCGCGCTCGAGCATGGCCCAGGTGATGACGATGTCCTCGCCAACCGTTTCAGGCCAGCCACCCACGGCTTCCAGCGCCTTCTTTCGATAGAGCGAAAAGGCACCCTGCGCGACCAGCGTACCGTGATACATGCTCTGCATGCGCTTCACTGCAGCAATGCCGTGGAAATAGTCCCATTCCTGCGCCGCCGCGATCAGGCTGTCTCCGGGATTGCGCGCCATGACGCAGCCCGCAATTGCCTGGGTCAGCGGGGGATCGGACATCAATCGCTCGACGATGGCGCGAAGGCTTCCCTCACGCAGGGTACAGTCGCCGTCCAGCGTGATGATGAGGTCGTGGGTGGCTGCGGCCAGGCCGTCATTGAGGACGTGGCTCTTGCCGCGATTCTGCTCGAAATCGAACAGTTTGATCGTGTAATTGGGTGGCAAGCAGGCGCGGCCGATAAAGTCGCGCACAATTTCGGCAGTGCGATCGCGCGAGCCGTCGTTGAGGACGAAGACCTCGACCGGACCGAAATAGCTACTGCGCGTAAAAGCCGAGAGGGTATTCTCGATCGCTTTCTCCTCCTGATAGGCGGCGATAAGGATCGTGATTCCCGGATATTTGCGCAGCGGGCTACGCGGCGGGCGATTGTCCATCAGCAGCGAGAAGATGAGGAAGCCGTTCATGAAGCCCGGCACGAAGGCGATAAAGCCGATCGCGAAGCAGGCGAAGGCGGGGTGCGTCAGTTCGCCGAGATCGCGTACCCAAGGCTGCGCCAACCAGATGGACAGGCCCATCCAGACGAACGCGCCCAATAGCGCCACGAGGAACTTATTGCGGACACCGAGATAGAAACGTTTGTGCGTACGCCGCACGTAGACGCGGTTCGCGTCCGAATCATATTGCATTCCAAAGGACCCCAACAAAACGGAGCCGCTCCGGATATGCTCTACGGAGACGGTCGCACGCACCTATACGACATCTCCGTTCGAACAAAGCGAATTGTTTGATCCGAATTGATCGTATTTTGCGATTACAGCGAACCACGCGCGGCCTATCATCGGAGACGCCAATAGTTTTGCCACTGTAACGATCTTCCGGCGCGGCCTGCGACGGTCTAAGAGCGGCCGCACGCATTCGAACGAAAAGGGGACGTGTCATGAGTGAAGCGTTGGCGCGGCAGATGGTCCAATTCGGCGACTATATGCCGCATGGAATGTGCCTGCTCTGGCAGCCTTGGCTGGTTGTCCTCTGGGCGGGATCCGACTTGCTCATCTTCCTGTCCTACATGGCCATTCCGTTCGCGCTGCTAACCGTGTTGCGCAAGCGCAGGGACATTCCCTTCAGTGGCATCGTCGTTCTGTTCGCGTCCTTCATCCTGCTGTGCGGGCTGACGCACCTATTCGGCATCGTCACCTTGTGGATGCCCATCTACCCCATCGTCGGCTGGCTCAAATTGGCGACCGGGCTCGTCTCGATGGCGACCGCGATCGTGCTGTTTCGCATGATCCCGCAATTGGTCGCCTTGCCGAGCCCAGCAGCACTTGCCGAAGTGAACGCGGAATTGACCGAAGCGCGCGATACGCTGGAGGCCAAGGTGAAGGAGCGGACCGCCGAACTGGCCGCCGCCAATGCCAGCCTCGCCATCCAGGCGCGCGAGGCGGTGCATCGTTCGAACAATTTGCTCACCGTCGTTGGATCGCTGGCACGGCAGAGTGCTCGCGGCAGCGTGTCGGTCGACGAATATGTCGACACCTTCACCGGTCGGGTCGAGGCCCTGGCGGGGGCTACGGCTTCGGTGATGCGCGGCGAGGACGAGACCAGCGAATTGCTGGACAAGATCGTGCGTCGCCAGCTCGAGCCCACCATCCTTGCCTATCCCGACAAGATCCGCATCGAAGGGCCGCCAGTACGCATCGGTTCGGAAGCCGCGCAGCAGATCGGTCTCGCGCTGCACGAACTTGCGACTAACGCTCAAAAATATGGAGCGCTCGGCGATGATGAGGGGGGTATCGACATCGAATGGACGATCGAGCGCGGCGCGGATGCGCGACCGCTTTTCGTCCTTACTTGGGCTGAAATGATGACCGACGAAGCGCGTCGGGCGTTCGGGTCGAAGCGGACCGGATTCGGTACCAAGCTCCTCACCCGGATCGTGCCGACCATGCTGCGCGGACGCGCGGCGCGCGAGATCGTCGCGGACCGCTTCGTCTATCGCCTCGAGATCGGGCTGGAGGAGCTGGCCGCAGGCACGAAAGGCAGCAAGGATGAAGCCCTTGCCGCCCGTATCGTGGATGAAAATTTCGGAGACTAAGCGCGGCGCGCCCGGTCTGGTTTACTTGACCAGTTCGACCTGGTCGAATTCGAGCTCGACGGGGGTGGCGCGGCCGAAGATGGACACGCTGACCTTGACCATGTTGCGCTCGAAATTGAGCTCTTCGACGATGCCGGTGAAGCTGGCGAACGGGCCGTCCAGCACCTTGACGTTGTCGCCGATCTCGTAATCGACCGAAATCTTCTGCTTGGGCGCGTCCGCAGTCTCGTCCTTGGTGTCGAGCATGCGGTTGGCCTGCGCATCGGGGATCGGCTGCGGCTTGCCGTTGGGGCCGAGGAAGCCGGTGACCTTGGGCGTATTCTTCACGAGGTGGAAGACGTCGTCGGTCATGGTCAGCTTGGCGAGCACATAGCCCGGCATGAACTTGCGTTCGGTCTGGACCTTCTTGCCGCGCTTGATCTCGGTGACGGTTTCGGTCGGCACTTCGACGCGCTCGACGCCCTGCTCGAGGCCGAGGCGCTTGGCCTCCGCTTCGATGGCTTCCTTCACCTTGTTTTCAAAACCCGAATAAGCGTGGATGATGTACCAGCGGGACATGAAATCTCTACCCTATTGGCTTAGCTGGCCAGTCCGACGAGGAACTGGACAACCGAGCTGAAAATCGAATCGATACCGAGGAAGAAGAGTGCGAGGATGGTGGTCATGATCATCACCATGATCGCGGTCTGCACGGTTTCCTTGCGCGTCGGCCAAACGACCTTCGCGGTTTCGGTGCGGACCTGACGGATGAATTCGCCGGGCGATACCTTGGCCACTATTCTTGATCCTTCTTCTCGTCTCGCGGCTTTCGGGTAGGAGATTTCCCCCGCCGCCGGTCGCTGCCGGTGCGGGGAGCGTTTCACCACCCATGTCGCATGGGATGGCGATGTAGCGGCGGTGCTCCGCTTTTGCAAGATGTGCTGGAGCGCCTCAGCGCGCGGCAACGAGGTCGGGGCGGCGATAGAGGATCGTGCCCTCGACATTCTTCACCTCGACATAGTCGGCAAAGGCCTCGCGCACCCATTGGGTCTCCTGCGTCGGACAGAGTTTTCCGACCATCACATGTTCGGGCGCCGCGGCGCGAATCTCGGCGAGATGGGCGGGCGTGTCGAAGCCTTCGAGATAGGGGTACATGTGGAGGATGTAGAAGGGGTAGCGGGTCGCCGGGCGCTGCTCGAACAAATGATAGAGAACCGGCTTTTCGCAGGTGATGTAGGAGGTTGCGCCGGGGTTGAACTCGTCGGCGAAGGCTATGCGCATGCGCTGGCCACGATCACCGTCGGGTGCCCGGTCGGCCATCACGTCGCGAGTCACTTCGACGCCCTTCGCTGTCTCGGCGAGGCCGAAGAGGAAGGCGGGTTCGACCGTGATCAGTGCGGCGATGAAGGCAATGCGCACCTGCTTGGGTTCGCCCAGCGGCACGGCGCGCGCCAGCAGGTAGAAGAAGGGCACCCAGAAGAGCAGGAAATAATGCGGGAAGAAGTAGCCCGAACTGCTCGCCATCAGGATTGCGCCCAATGCCAGCAGCAGGATGCGAATGAAGGGCACCTCTTTGAAGCGGTAGACGAGGAGACCGAGGAACAGCAGCATCGGTAGCGCGAGCACCTGCGCGATTTCGGTGAGATCCTTGCGCAGCCAATATTCCGGGCGCGGCGCGCGGTAAACGGACAGGAAGCTCGCCTGCATCGCGAAATATTCGCCGAGCGTCCCAGCCAGCAGCATCGGCACGAGCAGCGACAATGCCGTCCCGATCGAGGTCAGCCCCGAGACGAGCAGCCAGCGAAATTCGCGTTTAGGATTGGCGATGAAGGCGCCGAGATAGAGCGTCGCAAGTACCGGGCCGGCGAGGTAGTTGACCTGAACCGCAATGCCCGCGGCAATGCCCGCGCCGATGGCACTGGCGAGCGGCCGCTGATCGCGAAAGCCAAAAGCATAGAGCCAGGCAAACAGATAGAAGTTGACGATGATCTCGGTGTTGGTCGGCTGGCCTTCGAGCCCGATCGAGGCGAGCGTGTAGAGCAGACCGAGCCCGGTCGCGATGCCGCGGCTGGCGCCAGCCTGCTGTCGCGCGATCGCATAGATGAAAAGCGATGAGCCGATGGCGACGAGAATGGCGAGCAAGCGCACCGCGATGAGGTGCGGCAGCCCGGTCGCCATGACGCCGGCATAATGGAGATAGATACCGATCGGCTTGTGGTCGAAGGCGTGGCTGTAGGGCCAGTTGCCGCGCAGGATCTCGGCGGCGACGAGCGAATAGGCGCTCTCGTCGATGCTGAGGCTGGTGAAACTGGCGGTGGGAAGACGAAGGGCGAGCGTAAGGAGCACGATCGCAAGGATCGGCAGCCATGGCGCGCTACGCTTCGCCTGCTCCATCCAAATATTCCCCCCAACGCGGCCTGGCAGGGGCAGCAGGATTCGAACCCGCGACCCTCGGTTTTGGAGACCGATGCTCTACCAGCTGAGCTATACCCCTAAGGCCGAACGCGGCTCCTACTGAAAGGCGGGGCCGCGTTCAAGTCCTTTAGGCCGCAACTTCGAACGGTTCGATTTCGCCCGACAGATAAAGGTTACGTGCCTTGACGCGGCTCAATTTGCCCGAGCTGGTGCGGGGCAGGCTGCGCGGCGGCACGAGTTCGACGATCGGGCTGATGCCGGTGATCGAGCGGACACGCTCCTTGATGTCGTCCTTGAGGCGGGCGCGCTCGCCAAGGTCGCTGACGCGGCAATGGACCAGGACGGCGGGCAATTCCTCGCCGCTTTCGGTCGTCAGCGCGAAGGCGGCGATGTCGCCATTCTTGAAGCCGGGCAGTTGTTCGACCGCCCATTCGATATCCTGCGGCCAGTGGTTGCGGCCGTTGATGATGATCATGTCCTTCGCGCGGCCGACGATGAAGATATAGTCGTTGGACAGATATCCCATGTCGCCGGTGTCGAGCCAGCCATCCTCGCTGAGGCAGGCCTTGGTCGATTCTTCGTCCTTGTAATAGCCGGTCATGACCGAGCCGCCGCGGACCAGCACGCGGCCGACCTGCCGCTCGGGCAGGATACGGTCGTCATAGTCGCGAATCTCGATTTCCATGCCTTCGACCGCCTTGCCGCAATTGACGATGGCGCGATAACGCTGCGGGCGATCGTCGCCGCCCGGGGCAGGGGCACCGCCGGCCAATTTTTCTTCCTCGACCAATTCGAGCTTGATGCCTTCACCCGGCGGCATGAGCGACACGGCGAGCGTCGCTTCGGCCAGGCCGTAACTCGGGCAAAATGCCGAAGGCTGGAAGCCGGCATCGGCGAACGAATCGACGAAATTCTGCATGACGTCCGGACGGATCATGTCGGCGCCATTGCCGGCGATACGCCAGCGCGCGAGGTCGAAACGCTCGGCAGCCTTGGTCTGGCTCGACATGCGGCGCGCGCAAATGTCGTAGCCGAAGGTCGGCGAATAAGAGAGCGTGGTGCCAGGATTGCGGCTGATGAGGTCGAGCCAGGTCAGCGGACGGCGGGCGAAATCCTCGGTCTTCATATAGTCGACCGAAATCTGGTTCGCCATCGGGCTGAGCATGCAGCCCACAAGGCCCATGTCATGATACCAGGGTAGCCAGCTGATGCAGCGATCGCTCTGCTGCACTTTGAGGCCAAGGCCGTGGGCGCGAAGATTGTCGAGCAATTGGCGATGGGTCACCGCAACGCCATGCGGGAAACGCGTTGAGCCCGAGCTGTACTGGAGATAGGCGATGGCGTCGGGATCGGCTTCGGGCAGGTCCTTGCCCGCCGGCGCGACGGCATCGAGCTGGCTCCACGTCTTGCCCGGCACCTGGCGCTTGGCCGCAGCTTCGGTGGTGAAGCTTTCCATCTCGTCGGGATAGAGAAAGAGCTGCGGATCGCTGCTGGTGAGCATGACCGTCAGCTGGTCGGTATAGGCCTCGCGCCCGCCAAAGCTGGTCGGCAGCGGCAGCGGGACAGGCCAGAGGCCGGCATAGACCGCGCCAAAGAAGGCGGCAGCGAATTCAGGTCCAGTCTCGGCAACCAGCGCCACGCGCTCGCCCGGCTTGAGCCCGAGCGCCATGAAACGCTGCGCCGCTTCCAGCGCGTCCTCGCGCAATTCGCGATACGTATAGGTGCGCAGCAACGTGCCACGCGCATCGTGAAAGTTCATGCCGCGCGCCCCCTGCGCGGCATAATCGAGCGCATCGCCCATCGTGTCGAAATCGGCGATGCGGCGCTCGAGACGGTCCTGCGTCGGAGTCGTACCCTCAGGCGCGTCTACCGTCTGTGTCTGCGGATTCTTGCTGTCCAGCACCCTGTATTCCTAATCTGCTTCTTGGTTTGGAGCCGTTTCAGCCGGCGGTTTTTCCCGCCATTCCCCCAAAATCGGCGTATCTCAATTGCTCCATGCTGCCTGACTATGGCACAAACAAGGCGCGATGGATAAGCCCGGGCCCAGAAAAAGGCGGAAACGACCGCTCGACGCCACAAAACTGGAAGAAATGGCACTGCGATATGTCGGGCGTTTCGCCACGACCCGGGCCAAATTGCTGTCCTACCTCACGCGAAAAATTCGCGAGCGGGGGTGGGAAGGCGATGACGCGCCGCAGCCCGAGCGCCTCGTCTCGCGCTTTGCCGAGCTCGGCTATGTCGACGATGCCGCTTATGCCGCGATGAAGGGCCGCGACCTTGCCGCAAGGGGCTACGGACCACGCCGCGTGGGGCAGGCGCTGCATGCGGCCGGGATTTCCGACGCAGATAGCGAAGAGGCCAAAGAAGCCGCGAACAAGGCTGCCGTAACGTCAGCCTTGCGCTTCGCACAGCGCCGCCGATTCGGCCCTTACGCTTCCGAAACAATAGCGGATCCCCGGGCACTACAGCGTGCAATCGCTGCATTTGCGCGGGCCGGGCATAGCTACGGTCTGGCAAAGGCGATCCTCGATATGAAGCCCGGCGCTGATGTCGATAGTGAACAACTTTCGCTTTAAATCTAAGCTAAACCCTTAGGGCATTTACGGAAATTCACCTTATGTCGTTTGCACGACATAAGCCTCGCTGCTATATGGCGCAGGATAGGGGGCAGAGAGGGAAGTGGCGTCGTGTATGACAATTCGCCGACATCAGCCGTGAACGTTCACACCGACACAGAGCGGGATGAAGACGTCATCGAGGTCGAGGGCCATGTGAAATGGTTCGATGCGACTCGGGGTTTCGGTTTCCTCGTGAGCGACGATATCGACGGCGACATCCTCATTCATTTCTCCATTCTCAAGGATCATGACCGCCGCAGCTTGCCCGAGGGCGCGCGGCTGGTGGCACTGGCTGCGGAAATGGACCGCGGCTGGCAGGCTCGCGAAATCCTCGAAATCGATCTATCGACGGCCTTGCCCGAAAGCCCGCGCTCGTCCATCTCTAGTGCCGAACGAGCGGACCGCGAGGCCTTGATGGACGAGGCCGGGCCGTTCGAGCCGGTGGAGGTCAAATGGTTCAATCGCGTGAAGGGCTACGGGTTCGTCAATCGGCAGGGCACGAACGAGCCGGACATTTTCATCCACATGGAGACGGTGCGCGAGGGGAACATCATGAACCTCGAGCCGGGGGACCTTTTGGAAGCGCGCGTCGCGGACGGTCGAAAGGGCCTCACCGCCATCGCTTTGCGGGCCGACTAGGCCTCCTCATCGCAGCCTTTGCCGCCACACCGCTGGCGGCTTGCCAGCAATCCGAACCGGTCACGCGCGTCTCGCCTGCGGGCATGGAAGAGCGCGACGTCACCGTCGTCACCGACGATGGCGAACAGCATCGCTTCACTGTCGAGGTCGCATCGACCCCCGAACAGCAGCGCCGCGGCATGATGTTCCGCGAATCGCTCGCGCCCGATCGCGGCATGATCTTCATCTACGAAGAAGAGCGCGTCGCCAGCTTCTGGATGCGCAACACCTATATCCCGCTCGACATGATCTTTGTGCGCGCCGACGGGACCATCGCCCGCATCGCGGAAAATACGATCCCGCTGTCGGAAACGCCTTATTCGAGCCTCGAGCCGGTCACCATCGTCTTCGAGATTGCCGGCGGCCGTGCGGCCGAACTCGGCATCGAGGAGGGCGACCGGCTGGTGCTTTGAGCCTTGCCTTTGCAAGGCGGATAGGGATAAGCGCGCTTTCGATATGGGACTGCTTGGCAAAATCTTCACCTGGTGGAACGGCGCGACCGTCGGCACCGGCATTTTCACGAGCCGCAATGGCGAAAAGGTCGGGCAGGATGCCGCCGGCAATGTCTATTATCGTCACCGCAAGGACCCGGCGCGTCGCTGGGTGATCTATGCCGGCTCGAACGATTCGAGCCGCACCCCGCCGGGCTGGAACGCCTGGCTGCGCGGGACGATCGACGATGTCCCGGGCGACGAGACGCTGCCGCCGCGCCGCGCTTTCGAAAAGGACCCGACGCCTAACCTCACCGGCACGCTGGAAGCCTACCGGCCCGGCGGTTCGATGGCGGGCAAGGGCAAGCGGGCTGCCGCGACCGGCGATTATGAAGCCTGGACGCCCGAATAAGGCCGCGCTGCTTCTCGCGTCGCTGATCGCGCTTACGGCCTGCGACCGCAGCGCCGCGCCGCCGCCTGCCGAACGCGATTCTGAAGTGATCATCGAGGATTCGGGCGAGATCGTCGACAATAGCGCGATCCCCGGCGTGACGCCGATGGCCGAACGCGTCGCCGTCTTGGGCGTGCTCAACAAACGCAACAACATCACCCGCGACATTGAGCTGCGGCCGGGCCAGCAGGTCCGCGTCGGCGATGCGCTCATCCGCCTGCGTGCATGCGAAGTCACCGCGCCATGGGAAGAGGAAACATGGACCGGCGCCTTTGTGCAGGTCGATGTCGAGAGCCGCATCAGCGGCGACATGGAACGGGTCTTTTCAGGCTGGCTCTGGAAAGAAAGCCCCTCGCTCAACGTCGTCGAGCATCAGGTCTATGACGTCTGGCCCAAAAGCTGCGCGATGAGCTTTCCCGACGGCCCTGCGCCGCCGCCCGGTATCCGCTCGGTCAGCAGCTCGTCGATCGCCCCGAATCGTGGTGCCGAGGACGAGGTCGAGGTCGACGACACCGAAGCCCCCGTCGAAGCGAGCGGCGAGGGCGAGCCTTCGGAACCCAGCGACAACGCTTCCGACAATAATTGAAGATAGTCGGACCGCGGCACTGTCGTCGCGCCGAGGCTCTTCAGATGGTCGGTCATGAACTGGCAGTCGAGCAGGGTGAAGCCGCCGACCTTCAACCGCGCCACGAGCCAGGCTAGCGCGACCTTCGAGGCATCGGTCATCCGGCTGAACATGCTCTCCCCGAAAAAGGCACCGCCCAGTTGGACGCCGTATAGCCCGCCGACCAGTTCGCCCTCGTGCCAAGTCTCGATCGAATGGGCGTGGCCTGCAGCGTGAAGTCCCATGACCGCGCGCGCGATGGTCGGGTTGATCCAGGTCTCGTCACGGTCGGCGCAGCCGCCCAACACAGCGCCGAAGGCCTTGTCGCAGGTGACCTCGAAGCGGCCCGAACGCAGCCGCCGCGCAAGGCTTTTTGACAAGTGGAAGCGGTCGAGCGGCAGGATGGCACGCTCGCGCGGTTCGACCCAGAAAATGTCGGGCGCGCTGGCGCTGTCGGCCATCGGGAAGATGCCCGCCGCATAGCCGCGCAGCAGCATTCTGGGGTCGAGTGTCTCGCTCACGCCGCCACCTGTAGCAGCAGCGTGAGCGAACTGGAATGAGGGTGGTGGCCCGCTTTAGAGCGAGCGCAGCTTGCCCGGTTCTTCGTTATGCGCGAGCAGGGGCAGCGTGTCGCCAAAGCTCAGGTCGTAAAACTCGGTATCGAAGCCGTCATATTTGAGCTTGCCGGTCTGGTAGCTGCCATTCTGGTCGCGATAGCTGAAAGTGACCGTGGCGTGGCCCTCGACCTTGCGGCGCGCCGAATGCTTCTGGTTCTTGAGTTCGGTCCAGCCGTCGACGGTGATGCAGCTGCCCTTGGTTTCCCAGGAGCTGCCGCCTTCGCCTTCATAGCTGTTGATGATGGTGCATTCGCGGTCGATCTGGGTGACCTTGGCCTCGACCTCGTGGTAATTCTTGGCCTTGTCATGGTCGCTCGCCATGCCGGCAACACCGGCCACACCGATCATCGAGAGACCGATTACCAAACGCGTCATCATTACTCATACTCCCCACTGTTTGATTGCGGGGAAGCTACCGAATGGCGTTTGATGAAAAGTTAATGGCGGAAAAGCGCCACTATCAGAGGATCTTGCGGACCTCGTCCTGCGGCCGGGCGAGGATGACGCCCTTTTCAGTCTCGACCAGCGGACGGTTCACCAGGATGGGATGCTCGACCATCGCGTCGAGGATCTCGTCGTCCGACGCATCGGCAAGGTTCATGTCCTTGGCAATCTGTTCCTTGGCGCGCAGGCCGTCCTTCGCGCTCATGCCGGCGCGGTCGTACAGGCGCTTCAATTCGTCGCGCGACAGCGGGGTCTTCAGATATTCGATGACCGTGACGTCATAGCCCTCTTCCTCGAGGATGGCCTTGGTCTTCCGCGCAGTGCCGCAGCGCGGATTGAAGGTCATGGTCGCGGTCTTGGTCATGCTGTCCTCTTGTCGGGTCCCGGCTCGTGATCAGTCCGCGAGTACCCAGCGGATGGGCAGGCGGACGGTCATGTCGACGGGCTCGCCTTCATCATCGAGCGCCGGGGTGAAACGGGTTCGGGAAGTGGTGATGTCGCAGGCTGCGGTGTCGAGGTCGAAGCTGCCACTGCTCTGGGCGATGCTGCAGTCGGTCGCGCGGCCGTCCGCCGTTATGGTAATACGGATGATGCTCAGCCCCTCGCGGCCCTCGCGCAGCGCGCTGGCGGGATAGTCGCTCGACCCCACCGCTCCGTCGAGCAGGCGCGGCGGTTCGCCAGCGGCCAGCGCCAATGCCATTGCGGTCGCAAGCATCAGTCTTCCTGAGCCTCCAGCCATTCTTCGAGCCACTTGATCGTATAATCGCCGGTGGCGAATTCGTCGGTGGCGATGATGCGCTGGTGGAGCGGCACGGTAGTCTTCATGCCGTCGAGCACGAATTCCTCGAGCGCGCGCTTCAGGCGCAGGATGCAGCGGTCTCGGTCGGTGCCGTAGACGATCAGCTTGCCGATCATGGAGTCGTAGTAAGGCGGGACCGAATAGCCGGCATAGAGGCCGCTATCGACGCGGACATGCATGCCGCCCGGCGCGACGTAATTCTTCACCTTGCCGGGGCTCGGCGCGAAGGTCTTGGGATCCTCGGCATTGATGCGGCATTCGATGGCATGGCCCATGAGGACGATTTCGTCCTGCCCGACGCTGAGGCCGTCGCCCTGCGCGACGTGAATCTGCTCGCGCACGAGGTCGAGGCCGGTGATCATCTCGGTCACCGGATGCTCGACCTGCAGGCGGGTATTCATTTCGATGAAGTAGAATTCGCCATCCTCGTAGAGGAACTCGATCGTACCCGCGCCGCGATAGCCCATGTCGGCCATGGCGTTGGCGCAGATCATGCCCATCCGCTCGCGCTCTTCCTCGGTGATGACCGGGGAGGGGGCTTCCTCGATGACTTTCTGGTGGCGGCGCTGGATCGAGCAGTCGCGCTCGCCCAGGTGGATCGCCTTGCCATTGCCGTCGCCGAATACCTGGAATTCGATGTGGCGCGGATTGCCCAGATACTTTTCCATGTAGACGGTGGGGTCACCGAACGCATTCTTCGCTTCGGTCGACGCCTGCTTCATCAGGCTTTCGAGTTGGTCGGCCTCGGGCACGACCTTCATGCCGCGACCGCCGCCGCCGGAGGCTGCCTTGATGAGCACCGGATAGCCGATTTCCTCGGCCAGCTTCTTGGCTTCCTCGACGCTCTCGATCGCGCCTTCGCTACCCGGCACCAGCGGCAGGCCGAGCTTGCCAGCGGTGCGCTTGGCCTCGACCTTGTCGCCCATGACGCGGATATGTTCGGGCTTTGGGCCGACCCAGGTGATGTCGTGGCTTTCGACGATCTCGGCGAACTTGGCGTTCTCCGACAGGAAGCCATAGCCAGGGTGGATCGCATCGGCGTGCGTCACTTCGGCGGCCGAAATGATGTTGGCGATGTTAAGATAGCTGTCGGTCGCGGGCGGCGGGCCGATGCAGACCGTTTCGTCGGCCAGGCGGACATGCATGGCGTCGGCATCGGCGGTCGAATGCACGGCCACCGTCTTGATGCCCATTTCATGGCAGGCGCGATGGATGCGCAGCGCAATCTCGCCGCGGTTGGCGATGAGGAGTTTCTTTATCATCTGTCCCGGCCCCTTAGCCGATGATGGCGAGGAGCTGGTCGAACTCGATCGGCTGCGCGTCGGCGACCGCAAGCTTCTTGACCGTCCCGCTGGTCGGCGCGGTGATCGGGTTCATGACCTTCATCGCCTCGACGATGAGCAAAGTGTCGCCTTCCTTGACCTGGTCGCCTTCCTTGACGAACTGCGCAGCGCCGGGCTCGGGCGAGAGGTAGGCAGTGCCGACCATCGGCGCGAGCACGCGGGTGCCGGCGACATCGTCACCGCCGCCGCTGTCGGCAGGCGCGGCTTCGGCAGCGAGCGCGGCGGCCTGGGGCGCTGCAGCGGGTGCAGCGACAGGCGCCGGCGCCGGTGCAGGCGCGGCGGCCATGACCATGCCGGTTTTGCGGCTGACGCGGATCTTGCGATCGCCATCCTCGACTTCGATTTCGGTGAGCTCGTTCTCGCTCAGCAGTTCCGCCAGTTCGCGGACCAGCGCGCTGTCGACGCGCATTTTCTCAGTGCCGTTGCTTTTGGGCATCCGATATTCCCTGTTGTTGCGGCGCGTTGCCCCGCGCCTTCTTCTGTTGTGCCGCTATCTGGACGATCCGGTGCGCGGCGTCCAGCGCGAGGAGGTAACCTTGGGTCCCGAGACCCTGGATGCCGCCGACCGAAACTTGGCTGAGCAGGCTCTGGCGACGGAAGCCCTCGCGGGCGTAGATGTTGCTGATATGGACTTCGATCACCGGCACCGTGATGGCGGCCACCGCATCGCGGATCGCGATCGAGGTGTGAGAATAGGCGCCGGCATTGAAGATGATCGCGGCGACGCCCTGGTCCATCGCCTCGTGCAGCCAGTCGATCAGCTGTCCTTCGTGATTGGACTGCTTGACCGTCACCTGGAAATTCAACGGCGCGGCCTTCTCCGACAAAGCAAGCGTGATGTCGTCGAGGCTTTCGGTGCCATAGAGACGCGGCTCGCGCGTGCCGAGCAGATTGAGGTTCGGCCCGTTGAGGACGAGGATCTGTGCTGGTGATGTCATGACGGCCCCCTATATGGACCGAAAGGCCGTAACGGAAGGAAATATAGTGAACATCCATGTCAACGGGGAGCCGCGCGAGGTCAAGGAAGGCGTTACCATCGCCGCCCTGATCGAGCAGATCGGGCTCGATCCCAAGAAGGTCGCGGTCGAACGCAATCGCGAAATCGTGCCCCGCGCCACGCTCCGCGATGTCGCGGTCGAGGATGGCGACACATTCGAGATCGTGCATTTCGTCGGTGGCGGTTGAGGCGAGGGGCCGTTAAGGAAACGCGCATGACCGATAGCAACAACGATACGTGGACCGTCGCCGGACGGACCTTCACCTCGCGCCTCATCGTGGGTACCGGCAAATATAAGGACTTCGCGCAGAATGCTGCTGCCGTGGAGGCATCGGGCGCGGAAATCGTCACCGTCGCGGTGCGTCGGGTGAATGTCTCCGATCCGGACCAGCCGGTGCTGCAGGATCATATCGATCCCAAGAAGATCACCTACCTGCCCAACACGGCAGGCTGCTTCACTGCCGACGATGCCATTCGCACGCTGCGCCTGGCGCGTGAGGCGGGCGGCTGGGACCTGGTGAAGCTGGAAGTGCTGGGAGAAGCCAAGACGCTCTATCCCGACATGCGCGAGACGCTGAAGGCTTGTGAGGTGCTGGCCAATGAAGGCTTTCACCCGATGGTCTATTGCGTCGACGATCCCATCGCCGCCAAGCAGCTCGAGGATGCGGGCGCGGTGGCGATCATGCCGCTGGGCGCACCGATCGGGTCGGGGCTCGGCATCCAGAACCGCGTCACCATCCGCCTGATCGTCGAGGGCGCCAATGTGCCCGTGCTGGTCGATGCCGGCGTCGGCACGGCGAGCGATGCGGCAGTGGCCATGGAATTGGGCTGCGACGGCGTGCTGATGAATACCGCCATTGCCGAGGCCAAGGACCCCATCCGCATGGCCCGCGCGATGCGCCTTGCAGTCCAGGCCGGTCGCGACAGCTATCTTGCCGGACGCATGGCCAAACGCCGCTATGCCGACCCGTCGAGCCCGCTTGCGGGCCTGATCTAGCCCAAGCGGTCGTCACTGCCGACGAGTTGAGGCACGGCATCGAAGCCCCTGCGTTGGTTGGGTAATTCTAATCAAAGTAGGAGTATCCAACATGGGTGAACTGACCGAAAAACTTAAAGGCAATGCCAACGAAGCTATTGGTGAAACCAAGGAATCGATTGGCCGCGCCACCGATAACGAGTCGCTGATCGTTAAGGGTGACGCGCAGGAAAAGAAGGGCGAAGCCCAGCAGTTCAAGGGTGAAGTCGAAGGGGCGCTCGGCAACGACGTCTAATCGAACCCTGATCAGATAGCCGGATGCGTATTTTCCGGTGCAAGAGGCCGGCCCTTGTGGGTCGGCCTTTTTTGCGTCAGGGGCATCGTTTCATGTGCATTGCGACGAAGCGGGAGTCGTCCGGGGCCGGGGGTCGAACCGGGCTGGCGGTCAGTTCGTTCATTCAGTCCCACCCCCAAGTATAGGAGTATGACATGAGCGATCAACGCAATCCCGACAGCCCGCAGCCGAGCTATGGCGAACCGATCGGCCAGAACCGCGAGCCCGATGGCTACCAGCAGCCGAGCGAAGAAGTGAGTTCGGAAATTCCGAGCTACGACAGCGAGGAAGAAGAGTAAGCGCCCAGGCGGTTCGTTGGAGCCGCCAGCGATGAAGAGGGGTCGTGCCACCTTCCCCGGCGCGACCCCTTTTACTTGCCCGAAATCCGCCACTTCCTCCGATCCGGACCGGTTTGAGGGCAACGATCGCGTTAACGATGTTTTATCGCTCCATGTGCTCGGTTTGCACGCCTTGAAAGGATCGGGATGCCACCCAAGACGCCCTTCAGGCCCGCGACCCCTGGCCGCGCGATGCCGACGACTGCGCCATCCGATCCTGCCGGGATGGACGAGGCGCTGCTGGCCGTGGATCATCCGTGCGGCAATTTCGTCGACGCGACCGACGCCTTCGCGCCCTTGTTCGGCGATCCGGACGCGCGCGGCGGGCGAAAGTGGAGCGAGGTCTTCAATCCCGCCAATGCGCGCGAGATCGACCCGCGCGACATCCTCGAGGAATTGCCAAAGCTTTAGCGGGATTTTAGCGCGCTGATCGTCGTCGAGTTGGTGATGATTTCTACATCGGTGAGGCAGTGGAGGAGGCGGATGCCCTTTTTCTCGAGCGCGCGATCCAATGCGGGGCCGAATTCCTCGGTGGTGGTGATGCGCTCACCCCAGCCACCGAAGGCCTCGGCGAACTTCACGAAATCGGGATTGCCGGCACCAAGGTCGGTGCCGCTTACACGATCGGGATAGTCTCGTTCCTGGTGCATGCGGATGGTTCCGTACGTGCCATTGTCGACGAGGATGATCAATAAATCGGCGCCGCGGCTCGCCGCCGTCGCCAGTTCCTGCCCGTTCATCAGGAAGTCGCCATCGCCTGCGACGCAGACCACCTTGCGGTCGGGAAAGCGGATGGCCGCAGCCACGCTGGCTGGCGCGCCATAGCCCATCGTGCCGCTGGTCGGGGCAAGCTGGGTCGGCTGCTCGCCATAATGCCAATAGCGATGCCACCAGCCCGAAAAATTGCCGGCACCATTACAGATGATCGTGTCGGCAGGGAGCTTCTCGCGCATCGCTGCGACGCAGGGGCCGAGATCAAGCGCGACACCGTCGCGGGGCTTGGGATCGCTCCATTCGCGCCATTCCCTGTGCGCCTCCGCGCCGGTGGAGAAGGGGACGAGGTCGTCATCCTCCCACGCATCGACCACCTGCGCGAACTCGGCCATGTCGCTCACGATCGGCAGGTCGGTGCGGTAGACGCGGCTGATTTCGTTGGGGTCGGGGTGGACGTGAACGAGGATCTGGTCGGGATGGTCGGGGGTGACGAGCGTGTAGCCGTCCGTCGTCGATTCTCCCATGCGCGCGCCGACCGCGATGATGAGGTCGGCATCGCGAATGCGTTGCTGCAATTTGGGATTGGGGCCGTAGCCGAGTTGCCCGGCATAGACGGGTGAGGCATTGTTGACCGCATCCTGTCGCCTGAAGGCTGCCGCGACGGGAAGGCCGATCCGCTCTGCCCAGCTGGCAAAGTGATGGCCCGCGCAAGGGCACCAGTCCGCCCCGCCGACGATGGCAATCGGGCTGGCGGCATCCTTGAGCAACTCCATCAACGCGCCGACACCTCCTGGATCGGGGCTGATCGGTGCAGGCGTAATGGCGGGTCGGTCGGTCGCCTCGACCTCGTCCCGCAACATGTCTTCGGGCAGCGCGAGGACGACCGGTCCGGGGCGCCCGCTGCTGGCGACGCGGAAGGCGCGGGCGACATATTCGGGGATGCGCGCGGCATCGTCGATCTTGGCCGCCCATTTGCAGATCGGGCGGAAGAAATCGGGAAAGTCGATTTCCTGGAAACCCTCGCGGTCATGGTCGCCGCGCGCCACATCGCCGATGAAGAGGATCATCGGCGTCGAATCCTGCATCGCCACATGGACGCCGCCCGATGCGTTGGTCGCACCCGGACCGCGCGTGACGAAGGCGATGCCCGGCCGTCCGGTCATCTTGCCGTCGGCATCGGCCATATAGGCGACCCCGCCTTCCTGGCGGCAGATCACATTGTCGATTTCGGGGCTGTCATGCAGCGCGTCGAGGACGGCCAGATAGCTCTCGCCCGGTACCGAGAAGATGCGATCGACGCCCTGCGCGATCAGTTGGTCAACGAGGATGCGTCCGCCGGTTCGTTTGGTCATGCGCATCGCTTAGCCCCCGCGCGACAAAGCGTCACCCCCATGTGCGTTTCGTTAACCAATTTTGAGGGACCGAGCGGTTAGGCCTTCGGCATGGATCCGAAAAGCTTCCTTGTCGCGCTCTATGCGCAGGTCGCATTCATCGCGCCCTTTCTGCTCGTCATCACGCTTGTCGAGATGCGTTTCGAGCGCAACAGTGTCGACATGAAGACGCGGATGCGCGGCGTGCCTCAGAACATCATCCAGCTAGGGATGCGCATTTTTGCGGGCTGGGCATTCTTCGTCGTCTATCGCGAGCTTGGCCTGTCGCCGGTTGTGGCACCGTTCAAGGAGATGGGGCCGGTCCTCGGCACGATCCTCACCAGCGTGCTCGCCTATCTGTGGCTCGATTTCCTGATCTACTGGGTGCATCGCTTCATGCACCGCTTCACCTGGCCGTTCCACGCGCCGCATCACAGCCTTGAGCAACTCTCGGCGATCAACAGCCACAATCATTGGGTCGACCCGCTTATCGTCGGTGCGCTCGTCGGTTTTGTCGGGGCGCTGGTCGATCGCGGCTACGAGATCATCATGCCGGTCATGGTCCTGATGATGCTGCAGACCTACTGGGTCCACTCGGATCTCAAATTTGGCGCCGGACCGCTCAAATATATCATCGTGGAGCCGGCCTTCCACCGCATCCACCATTCGCGCGACCCCAAGCATTTCGACAAGAATTTTGGGACGATCACGCCGCTTTGGGACGTGATTTTCGGTACCGCTTACTGGCCCGAGAAGGACGAGCGACCGGATATCGGTCTCGATGATTTCCCTGAGCCGAGCTTCAAGGAATGGTGGCTTGCGCCCTTCCACTACATTGCGCGCAACCGCAAAGCGAAGCGGGCTGCCGAAGCGTCGACAGTCCGTGAGGCAGCCGACGCCTGACCGGCCTCAGCCCATGTGGATGGCTTTGACGACCTGGTAGGTCTCCAGGCCCTCCTTGCCGCCTTCCGAACCGAAGCCCGAATCCTTGACCCCGCCGAACGGCGCGTCGGCGCTGGAGATGGCAAAGCTGTTGATGCCGACCATGCCGGCCTCGATCATGTCGCCGAGGATGTTGGCGCGGGTGAGGTCGTTGGTGAAGGCGAAGGCGGCGAGGCCGTAGGGCAGACGGTTGGCCTGATGCAACGCCTCGTCGAGATCCTTGAAGGGACGCGCGACGGCGACCGGGCCGAACGGCTCGTCATTCATGATCTTGGCTTCGAGCGGTACGTCGGCGAGCAGGGTCGGCTGGAAGAAGTTGGCATTCCCCATTGGCTCGCCGCCCGCCATCACGCGCGCGCCCTTGGCCTTGGCGTCGGCGACAAGGTCACCGACCGCAGGCAGGCGGCGTTCGTGGGCGAGGGGACCCATCTGGGTCGCATCATCCATGCCGTTGCCGACCTGCACCTTGCCAGTTCGCTCGGCGAAGCCGGCGATGAAGTCGTCGTAAATGCCTTCCTGCACATAGAAGCGCGTTGGCGAGACACAGACCTGGCCGGCATTGCGAAATTTCTGCGGGACGAGCTTGTCGAGCGTCGCATCGAGATCGACATCGTCGAAGACCAAAACGGGCGCATGGCCGCCCAGTTCGAGCGTCAGGCGCTTCAAGCCATCGGCTGCAAGGCCCATCAGGTGCTTGCCGACGCCGACCGAGCCGGTGAAGCTCACCTTGCGGACGATGGGCGAGCCCATGAGGTGGCGGCTGACCATGTCTGGATCGCCATGGACAAGCTGGAAGACGCCTTGGGGCAGGCCTGCCTCGGCGAGCGCCTTGGCGACCGCATTGGTCGAGCCCGGCGTTTCTTCAGGCGGCTTGCTGATCACGCTGCACCCTGCAGCGAGCGCCGCGGCGACCTTCTTGGCGAGCAGGTAGATGGGGAAATTCCAAGGCGTGAATGTCGCGACCACACCCACCGGCTGGCGCTGCACGATGGAACGCTGGCCCACCGGGCGCACCAGCGTGCGGCCATAGTCGCGCTTGGCCTCCTCGGCATACCAGTCGAACATGCTGGCGGCGCCATAGACTTCGCCGATCGCTTCCTTGAGCGGCTTGCCCTGTTCCTGCGTCAGGAGCGCGCCAATCTCTTTGGCGTTTGCCTTGAGATAGCTGCCGGCCTTGCGAAGGATGGCGCCGCGCTTCTCCACATCGGTGCCGCGCCAGACGGGAAAGGCGCGCTCGGCCGCAAGCAACGCGGCATCAAGGTCGGCCTTGCTGGCGAGCGGCAGCTCTGCGAGCGTTTCGCCGGTGGCGGGATTGGTCACGGCCATGCAGTCGCGGCCTTCGCCGGATTGCCATGCGCCATCGATGAATAGTTTGAGATCGGTCTGGTAAGTCATGAGGCGACACATAGGCGCGCTGATTGGCGGTTGAAAGGCCTGATCAGCCGTCCTAGGTCGGTGGGGTATCAACTTACATTTTGGTCAGGAGCCACTTCACATGGAAAAAGCCGAACTCGCCGCGAAAATGCAGGAAAACGAAGCCTGGGTGGAAGGCAAGAAGGTCAAGATCGACTATGCCGACAAGGGCGTCATCATGCTGGACGGCGTGAACAAGGCGGTCACCGAAGAGGATGGCGATGCCGACACCACGATCAAGGTGACCTGGGAAGACTGGCAGGCGATGGCCGATGGCCAGCTTGATGGCATGACGGCTTTCATGACCGGTAAGCTCAAAGTCGAGGGCGACATGTCCAACGCCATGCAGCTGCAGGGCGTGCTCGCTAAGCTGCGCGGCTGACGCCCAGCGAAACCGAAAAGAAAAGGCCCGCTCCGGGATGCCGGGGCGGGCCTTTTTCTTTGCGATCGCTGCGCGGGTTATTCGGCTTCGATGTCCCGCAGCTTCCAGCTCAGGATCAGCACCGGCAGGATCAGGACGTAGAGCATGAAACCCCAGAAGAAGCCGTTGAGATGGTCCGCCACATTGGGCAGCCACAGCCCGACATCGTTGGCGATCATCAGATAGCCCATGAACAGGACGACGACGACGGCCACCCCCTGATAGGCGCTGGTGATCGAGCGAAGGCGCATTTGCAGCTCGAACTCGTCGAGTTTGATCTTCTCGTTGGAGGCGATCTTGTAGACTCGCGACGACCAGATGGGGACAGTCGCGAAGGCGGCGCTCGCGATCAGCAACAGGCCGAGAATGGCGAGCCAGTCGACCGGCGAGAAGAGCCGGAGCAAAGCGCCGACCGAATAGGCTGACAGCGCGTAGATGCTGAGCGCGAGGATCTTGCGCGGGTGCGTGTTGAACCCCCAGGCGGTCGTGTCCTTGCTGGCCATGCCGATCTTCTCGCGGGCCGCCTTGGTACGCTCACTTTCCTTGAACGAAATCACTTGGTCGTCTCCTTGGTCGCCGCGGCGGCGAGCAATTCGCTGACCGACGGGAAGGGGCTCAAAGAGAAGATCGCTTCGACCGGCACGCCATAATGGTCCGCCATCTTGAGCGCGAGTTCGAGGCTCGGCTTGTAATCGCCGCGTTCGAGGAACCCGATGGTCTGCGGGTTTACATCGATCGCTTCAGCGAGCTCCTTGCGAGACTCACCGCATTCGGCGCGGAAGAGGGCAATGCGGTTGTGCATCAGTGCGAATCGTTTCTCTCAATTGCGATACGTTGTGTTTACACAACAAATCATCGCAATGTCAATCGGGGCAGGTCGCCGCCGGCGTTGAGGCTGACGGGCGCTCATTCGCTTCGTCTTGATGGTCGGCCCTATTTGGCGGGAGCCTTAAATCGCGCCAGGATGTGACCAAGCCCGCGCTTCTGCCCCTGCGCCAGCAGGCTCGCCTGGAACAGCCGCCCGAGCAGGAACAGCATCAGCGCGGTAAAGGCTGCGAGCACCAGGCCCGCGCCGATCAGTTCCACTGTCCCGATCCCGGCACCCAGACGCGCCAGCACCACAAACGGCGTCAGCGGTGGGACCCAGGTCATTGCCGACACGACGCCGCTCGCGCTGCCGGCAATCACCGCCTGCATGAGGAAGGTGACCGGCAACAGGATGACCATCATCACCGGCATGACGAAGCCGTTGGCCTCGTTCATGTCGTCGCTCAGCACGCCGATGCCGAGGAATATGGTCGACAGCGCGACATAGCCCATCAGGAAGAAATAGAGGATCGTCACCACCGCGCCCACATTGGCGAGCGGCTCCAGCGCCGGCCGGATGAATTCGGCGACCGCACCTTGCTGGGTGAAGGCCACGAATATCGCGCAGGCGACCCAGACGAGGACCATGGAGAAGCCGATGGCGGCGGTGCCCATCAGCTTGCCCAGCATGAGCTGTTGCGGGCGCACGCAGGCGAGCATGCTTTCGATGAGCTTGTTGGAGCGTTCCTCGACCGCGCCCTGCACCAGCCAGTTGCCCGAGAGGACCAGGCTCATCATCAGGACGTAAGCGAGGGCGACCGGCAGGATCGAGCGGATGATCGTGACGTCCGATGCACCGCCACCCGGCGGCGGCGTGGAAATGGAGATGGAAGGCGTGGCGCTTTCGATTGCCGCGATGCGCTCGGGCGCGATGCCTTCGGCGCCCAGCATCCGGCCGCGCAATTCGCCCTGCGTGACGCCTTGCAGGATATTCATCAGCGATTGGCGCGGCGGGTTGTCGGCCCAGACGTGAAGCACCAGCTGTTCGCCATAATCGGCATCGACAAGCACGATGACATCGGGGGCAGGGGGCGCATCCTCGCCTCTACCTTCGAACAGGCTTTCGCGCTGCGCCTCGATCTCCTCGACGCTGGCATCGGCGATGGCCGCAGGCGTCTCGACGATTTCGTACCAGGGCGGGGAAGGCTCGAAGGCCGGGGTTTCTTCGGCGCGGGCGGCATCGATGGTCTCGATCGCACCGTCGAGACCGCCTGCGTCGCGGAAGGCGAGGACATCGGCGGGCCCGAAAGCGCGGCCATCTTCGGCCCAAGGGGCATCGCCGACGGCATCCTGGAGGTCATGGCGGCGTACGTAGCGCGCCAGCGAGTTCATGACCCGCACATCCTCTTCGAACGCGATGCGCTCGGAGATGGCTTCGCCGACATTGCCGGGGTCGCGGTCGATGAGGACGATCCGGTCGGCACGATCATCGTCGAGGAAGTCGGCAATGAGCGGTCCGACCAGCAATAGGGCTGGCAGCAGCAGCATGGTGATCCAGAAGCTGCGCATCTTGGCGATGTGGCGATATTCGCGGGCGGCGATCAGCAGGATATTGTTCATCGTGCGGCCTCCTCTTCGCCGACAAGGTGGACAAAGACGTCGTGCAGGTCCGCGCGGTGAACGTCGAATCGCCTTAGCGGCGTGCCGCTGGCGGTCAATTGTTCGAGCAGGTTGGCGGCCTTGATGTCGGGGTCGAGCGCAAGCTGCCAGTCGGTCCAGCCGTCCGCGCCGGAACCGACGCGCTCAGCGCTGGCGACACCGCCAAGCGATGAGGGATCGATCTTGGCGGTGACATGCACTTTGGTGGCGAGCAATTCGCGTGCCTCGTCGGGCGTGCCCTCGAAGCGCTTCTTGCCCTTCTTGAGCACCAGCATGCGGTCGCACAGCCGCTCGACATGCTGCATCACATGGGTCGAGAACATGACCGCAGCGCCATTCTTCTGCGCGCGCACGATCTCGTCTTCCAGCAATTGCTGGTTGACCGGATCGAGGCCCGAAAAGGGTTCGTCGAGGATGAGGAGTTCAGGGCTGTTGACGATGGAGGTCGCCAGCTGGACCTTTTGCGCCATGCCCTTGGACATGTCGGCGATGGCCGACTTGGCGCGGTCGGCCAGCTCGAACCGTTCGAGCAGCGCCATGCCCTCGCGCTTGGCATCACCGGTGGTCATGCCCTTCATGCGCCCGAAAAAGATGATCGTCTCGATCGCGGTCATCTTGGGATAGAGGCCGCGTTCCTCGGGTAGGAAGCCGATGCGATTGCCCTGTTCGGGTCCCGGCTTGCCGCCCAGCACCTCGATCCGCCCGCTGGTCGGACGGATGATGTCGAGGATCATGCGCATGCTCGTCGTCTTGCCGGCGCCATTGCCGCCAAGAAAGCCGAAAATCTCGCCAGGCCGGACTTCGAACGACAGATCGTCGACGGCGACGATCTCGCCGAATGTCTTGCGGACGTCGTGCATGGAAAGAAGCGACATGACGCTGGATACCCCCTGTTGGAATTGCCGCGAGCATCCCCGACCGCTCGTAAAGGTCAAGCATTTCGTCGACGAACGGCTTGTCAGTCCCAACTGGCGTCCTTAGTCCGGGCCGCAACCAAGCAGGGAGGACATGGCCTCGATGAAAAAGATTTACGACAATGCTGCCGAGGCGCTCGACGGGCTGCTGACGGACGGCATGCTGATCGCCGCGGGGGGCTTCGGCCTTTGCGGCATTCCCGAGCGCCTCTTGGACGCGATCCGCGACAGCGGGGTCAAGGACCTCACTTTCGCCTCCAACAATGCCGGTATCGACAATGAAGGCATCGGCAAGCTGCTGCGCACGCGGCAGGTGAAGAAGATGATCTCTTCCTATGTCGGCGAGAATAAGGAATTCGAACGGCAGTTTCTCGCCAAGGAGTTGGAGGTCGAGTTCTGTCCCCAAGGCACCTTGGCCGAGCGCATGCGTGCGGGCGGCGCGGGCATTCCCGGCTTCTACACTAAGACCGGCGTCGGTACCGTCGTCGCCGAGGGCAAGGAGCATAAGGAGTTCGATGGCGAGACCTACATCATGGAGCGCGGCATCTTCGCCGACCTTTCCATCGTGAAGGGCTGGAAGGCCGACGAGATGGGCAATCTCATCTTCCGCAAGACGGCGCGCAACTTCAACCTGCCCGCCGCGACCTGCGGCAAGGTCTGCGTTGCCGAGGTCGAGGAAATCGTGCCGGTCGGCGCATTGGATCCCGACTGCATCCACTTGCCCGCCGTCTATGTGAACCGCCTCATCAGCGGCTCGCCCTACGACAAGAAGATCGAATTCGTGACGACCCGCGAACGGGAGGACGCATAAATGACCATCCGCACCATCGCCGCAGCCATTGCGCTGGCAAGCCCTGCGCTCGTCTTTGCCGGCACCGCCGACCATCACGCCGAGATGACCGAAGAGCAGAAGATCGAGCAGGTCATCACCGACGTCTATGCGGTCATTTCGGGGCCCATCGGACAGGAACGCGATTTCGACGCCATGCGCGCCATGTTCACCGAGGATGCGCGGCTCCAGATGATCGCGCCGGACAACAGCGTCCGCGGCGGTACGGTCGAGGATTATATCGCCAGCTCGGGGCCTTTCCTGGTCCAGAACGGCTTCACCGAAAGCGCGCTGGTCAACCGGATCGAAGTCCATGGCGACTTGGCTCAGGCCTGGTCCAGCTATTCGGGCACGTTCACGCAAAATGGCGAACCGCGCAGCCTGCGCGGGATCAACAGCTTCCAGCTGGTGCGCCAGGCCGACGGCCGCTGGCTCGTCCACTCCATCCTGTGGCAGCATGAAGGCCCCGGCCGTCCGCTTCCCGCCGACATGGAAGGGAGCGCCGAATAATGCCCTGGGATCGTAACCAGATGGCCGCGCGTGCGGCGCAGGAATTGGAAGACGGCTATTTCGTCAATCTCGGCATCGGGATCCCGACGCTCGTCGCCAACTATATCCCTGAGGGGAAGACGGTGACGCTACAGTCGGAAAACGGGATGCTGGGTATCGGCCCGTTTCCCTATCCCGACCAGGTCGATGCTGACCTCATCAATGCCGGCAAGCAGACGATCAGCGAGCTCCCGTCGTCGAGCTATTTCGACAGCGCGCAGAGCTTTGCGATGATCCGCGGCGGGCATATCGACCTCACCGTGCTTGGCGCGATGGAAGTCGCGGAGAATGGCGACATCGCCAACTGGATGATCCCGGGGAAGATGATCAAGGGCATGGGCGGCGCGATGGATCTCGTGGCCGGCGTCAAGAAAATCATCGTGGTGATGGAGCATGTCTCCAAGAATGGCGACCCCAAGTTCAAGCCGGCCTGCGAGCTGCCGCTCACGGGCCAGAATGTCGTCGACATGATCATCACCGATCTGGGAGTCTTCCACCGCAAGGATCATGACAGCCCGTTCCGCCTGATCGAACTGGCGCCCGACGTCACGGTCGAGGAAATCGCCGCCAAGACCACCGCTTCTTACGAAGTCGCAGTCTGATGCGCGCGCTGCGCAGCCACGCGCCGGGCGGCCCCGACACGCTCCAGCTCGACGAGCTCGACAGTCCCGAGCCGGGGCCGGGGCAGGTGCGCGTCGCGGTCAAGGCGGCGGCGATCAACTATCCCGATCTGCTGATCATCCAAGACCTCTACCAGATGAAGCCGCCGCGGCCCTTTTCGCCGGGCGGCGAGATTGCGGGCGTGGTCGATGCGCTGGGCGAGGGGGTCGAGAATGTGAAGGTCGGCGATCGTATCATCGCGGTCCCCGGTTTTGGCGGGCTGGCCGAGGAAATGCTGGTCCCGGCGGCCAGCTGCATCCCGCTGCCCGACAGCCATAGCTTCACCGACGGCGCCGCGCTGATCCTCACTTACGGGACGGCGATCCATGCGCTGAAGGATCGCGGACGGATTGCAGAGAAGCAGGACGTGCTTGTGCTGGGCGCGGCTGGCGGCGTCGGCCTCGCCACGGTCGAACTCGCCAAGGCCTATGGCGCCCGTGTGGTCGCGGCAGTGTCGAGCGAGGATAAGGCCGAGGCGGTCAGGAAAGCAGGCGCGGACGAGGCGCTCGTCTACGATCGCGGCCCCTTCGACAAGGAAGCGAGCAAGGCACTTGCCGGTCAGTTCAAGGGCGCGGCCAAGGGCGAGGGCTTCGACATCGTCATGGACCCGGTCGGCGGCGACTATGCCGAACCGGCGCTGCGCAGCCTCGGCTGGCAAGGCCGCTACCTGATTGTCGGTTTCCCGGCAGGCATTCCCAAGATCGCGCTCAATCTGGCGCTGCTCAAGGAAGCAGAGCTGAGCGGCGTCTTCTGGGGCGCGTTTGCGATGCGCGATCCGGCCGCCAATGCCGCGCACACACGCGAATTGTTCGAGCTTTGGAGCGCGGGCAAGATCGCGCCGCAGGTGACCGAGACCTTCCCGCTTGAAAAGGCGCATGAGGCCATCGCCGCGCTCGCGACGCGCAAGGTGATCGGCAAGCTCGTCGTCGAGATGGCGTAACGAAAAAGGGTCGACCCGAAGGCCGACCCTTTTCCGCATGTGACCATGAAGGTCGGTAACGCTTAACCGCGCTCGGGCTCGGGCTCGGGCGGGGGCGGCGTGTAAACCGGTTCGGGTGCCGGGCACGAGCTGGTGGCCGGGATCATCGACCCGTCGGGGCAGGTGATCATCGGCGTGGGCTCGGGCTCGGGCTCGACATAGACCGGCGGCGGCGGGGTCGGCGCGGGGGCCGGTGCCGGCGCCGGTGCAGGCGCACCGAACTTGTAAATCAGGCTGCCCAGCACGCTGTGCGATTCCCAATTGTCGTCGAGGCTCGTCGAGATGCTGCCATCATCGGTGTTGATGAAGGCAAGATTGTCGAACTGCAGATTGTCGGTCCGGAAATAGCGATATTTCAGGCCGGCATCGATGTTCGGGCTCAGCGCGAAGCGCACGCCGGCAATGCCCTGATAGGCAAGCCCGCCTTCACGTTGGCCAAGCAGGTCCACCTCGGCATAACCCGCACCACCACCGAAGTAGAAGTTGAGCGGACCGCCAACGTCGATGAGGCCGTTGATCATGGCCGACCAGACATTGGCGTCGAGATCGGTCAGCGCGAAATCGGTCGGCACCAGGATGACCTGCGGGCCGTCATTGCTGTCGTCATCGCCGCCGTCCACGACCGCCGTATTATAGGAGGTCAGGAAGGGCCCGAAATCCTCGACATCCGCGCCGTCGCTCCATTTATAGGAACCTTCGGCTTCGAGGCGGAACAGACCGAAGTCATAGCCGCCAATGATGCCGACATCATATCCTTGGTCGAGGTCCAGCGCGTAGCCGGGATTCGACACGACATTGGGAATGTCGGGATCGTCGAAATCGGCTGTGAGACTTCCGTCGATGTCGCTGGGGAACATGACCCCACCTTCAACACCGATATACCCGCCCGTATCCTGCGCAAATGCAGGGGTGGCGAGCATCGTGGTCGCGGCCATTGCCGCAAGCTTTGCTACTTTCATTTGAATACTCGTCCCTGTGTTAGTGACGGTCCTGCAACCTTCCAACACGGGCATGCGTTCCATTACGCAGTCGCAACAAGGCTTGTATTTGTGCCAAATTTGCAACTTTTCACTTCGAGGCGTGTTCAAAACGCGATGAACAACATCACTATTTTAGTAAGTTCTGCGTAGCGTTTGGGGGAATGATGCGAACCGTATCGAAAACTTTGCTTGCGGCTATTTCTGTCGGCCTGACCTTTGGTGTGAGTGTGTCCGGCTCGCTCGGCGTGCAGCCGGCCCACGCGCAGCAGGCGCAGTATCGGTGGGTCGACCAAAGCGGGGCTACACTTGCCGCGACGCGATTGATCGAGCGGCTGGACCATGCCGACCTCGAGGGGTTCGCAGAGGGTCCGGCACTCGCGCGCCAGGCACGCGGACTGGCCATGGCGGCAAGCTCGAGCCCGATCTCGGCGCGCAATTTCTCCGAATTGCTCGACCGTGCCTATCTCGATCTCGCCGAAATCCTGCATCAGGCGCCTGCCGACCTGCATGTCGGCGACCGCATCCAATCGCCTCTATTCTATTCGCGTAACGACCATTGGCAGATGCTACAGCATTGGCCCGATGCTGCCGCACTGATGGACCGCACGTTGGCCTTCAACCCGATGTATGATCGCGTCCTCGCGCAGGCCATCGGGACGAAAGAATTGCTCAGCGCCGACCAGCGCCGCGCCATCACCGCTAGCCTCGCCCGGCTGCGCGCCATCCCGGCCCGCAATCGCTTTGCGCTCGTCGACATTGCGACGCAGCGCCTGTGGATGTTTGAAAATGGCCGACCCGTCGACTCGATGAAAGTCGTCGTCGGCAATCTCGAGCAGAAGACTCCGCTCATCAGCAGCACCATCTATTATGCGACACACCAGCCCTACTGGCATGTGCCGGACCATCTCGTGCAGCGGACCATCGGCCCCAATATCCGGCGGCAAGGTGCGAGCTATATGCGGCGGCAGGGCTATGAGATTGTCGATCGCTGGGCCAACGATGCGCAAGTTATCGATCCGACGACGATCGACTGGAACGCCGCGCTGCGCCCCGGCGGGCTCAAGGTTCGCCAATTGCCGGGCCCCGCCAACTCGATGGGCGATTTCAAATTCAATTTTCCCAACGAACTCGGCATCTACCTGCATGACACGCCGGCGCGCGAGCATTTCGCGAAGGACAGCCGCCTCATTTCCAATGGCTGCGTGCGGCTGGAGGATGCCGATCGCTTCGCGCGCTGGCTCTATGCGGGCCAAGCGGTGCCGCAGATCGACACGACGGAAACGCATGACCAGCTGCCCGCAGCGACGCCGGTTTTCCTCACCTATCTGACGGCGCAGGCGGTCGATGGCGACTTGACCTTTGTCAGCGATGTGTACGGGCTCGACAGCTAGGCTGCCGGTCGAACGCTCCATTGCCTAGGCGGCGTGGCTCGCCTATCTCGCCAGTGAAGATCAAAAAGGGAGGCAGGAAGTGGCCGATTTCAACGATCGCGAAAAGGCGTTCGAGAACAAATATGCGCGTGACCAGGAAATGCAGTTCAAAGTGACCGCACGTCGCAACAAGCTGCTCGGCCTGTGGGCTGCCGAAAAGCTCAACCTAACCGACGTCGAGGCGGAGAATTACGCAAAGGAAGTCGTCCGCGCCGATTTCGAGGAAGCAGGCGATGAAGACGTCATCCGCAAGGTGCTGGGCGACCTCACCGGTGCGGGCTGCGAAGTGAGCGAAGCGGATATCCGCGCCGCGCTCGAGCACAAGACGGTCGAGGCGCGCCGTCACTTCATCGAAAGCATGGACTGATGCCGATGGCAGGCGACGATATCGTCGCCATGATCAAGGCGGCGATCCCCGACGCGGAGGTCGAGCTGACTGATCTTGCGGGCGACAATGACCATTGGGCGGCGGTCGTGACGAGTGCCGAATTCGAAGGCATGCCGCGGGTCAAGCAGCACCAGAAAGTCTATGCCGCATTGGGCGGCCGCATGGGCGTGGAGTTGCATGCGCTGCAACTCACCACCAAATGCCCTGCGTAAAGGAGATTTCAATGAGCAATGTGAACGAGCGGATCGCAGCCATGACGAAGGAGCATGACGTGGTCCTCTTCATGAAGGGCTCCAAGCTCTTTCCCCAGTGCGGATTTTCGAGCCGCGCGGTCGCGATTCTCGACCATACCGGTGTCGAGTTCGAAACCGTGGACGTCCTCCAGGACATGGAGATCCGCGAAGGCATCAAGGCTTATTCGGATTGGCCGACCATTCCGCAGCTTTATGTCGACGGCGAATTCGTCGGCGGCAGCGACATCATGATGGAAATGTTCGAGGCCGGCGAGCTTCAGCAGATGCTCGAGGGCAAGAAGGCCGCGACCAGCGAAAGCTAGAAATGAAAAGGGGACGATGACTTGCGGGACCAGATACCGCTTCTCATCGTCCCCTGATCGTTTGGTTTGTGGAACCAATGTGGACGCCAGATACTTTGCAGGCGTCGTGCCAAGTTTGAAAAACGGCAGAAAAGCGGGGGAAACATTTTGAAGGTTCGGTCGCTCGACCCTCAAGTCGTAAAAAATCCCGACAGCTTTGGCCGTCTTTTTCGCGTCTCGTGCGAAATTGGGGTAGGGGCTGGTTGATGCTGGACCGGACCGACAAGGCGGACGAGACGCCGCTGACGATTTGCGACCTGACGCAAAGCTGGTCAGAGACTGGCGGCGGCATCGGCACCTATATTCGCCGCAAGCGTCGCTACATTCTCGAGCAAACGCCGTTTCGCCATCTGCTGATCGTGCCCGGCGAAGAAGATAGCGTCCGCATCGACGGGCGCTCGATCCATTGCACCGTCAAGTCGCCGCTGGTGCCCAAGCGGACCAATTATCGCCTGCTGCTGCGCAACAAGAAAGTGCGCGAGCTGCTCGAGCGCTTCCAGCCCGATGTGATCGAGTGCCAGGATGCCTACAACCTTCCCTGGGCGGCGCTCCGTCACGCGCGCCAGCATCCCGGCACTGCGACGGTGGGTGGCTACTGCACCGACTTTCCCACCGTCTATGTCGGCGAGACGCTGGAGGGCTGGGGTTATCCCAAGATCGCCCGCTGGGCCCGCGACCGCGCCTATGCCTATTGCCGCAAGCTCTACAGCCGCTTCGATGCGGTCTATGCGATGAGCGTTCATGGCGGCGGTGCGAAGCTCAAGGCATTGGGCATCGATCCCGTCCACAACATGCACCGCGGCGTTCATCTCACGAGCTTCAAGCCCGAACGCCGCGATCCGCTGCTGCGCGAAGACTTGGGTGTCGCACCGGATGCGCCACTGCTGATCTATGTCGGTCGGCTGGATGGCGAAAAGGGTGCGGACGTCGTCGGTAACGCCTTCCGTCGACTCCCTGAAGAGCTAGGTGCGCACCTCTTGCTTCTGGGGCATGGTCCGATGCGCGAGGAGCTTGCCGCCTCGCATCCGCGCATCCATGCGCCGGGCTTCGTCTCCGATCGCGACCTCCTGGCCCGCTGGCTCGCAAGCGCGGACCTCTACGTTTCTGGCATGGCTTTCGAGACGTTCGGTATTTCCATCATCGAGGCGCAGGCTTCTGGGTTGCCGGTCGTCGGCGTCTCGGCCGGCGCGATGATCGATCGCGTGCCCGAAGGCGCGGGTTTGTTGGTCGAGCCTGGCGACGATGTCGCCATGGCAAAGGCAATCGAAAAAGTGCTTGGCGGCGATATGGCGGCAATGTCCGCCAAGGCGCGAACACTGGCCGAACCCTATAGCTGGGCAAATGCGATGGAGCGCCTGTTCGGGGCCATCTATCCCGCTGCACTCGCCGAAGCGGGGAAGCGGGCAGAAGCCGCCGGCAAGATCGATGCGGCGCAGGAAGCGCGGCTGGCTTCGCAAGCGATCAGCAGCTAATCATTCAGCAGCAATTCAGCGCGGCCGGCGCCAGTAAACGCGGGTCAACAAGGGAGTGAGTGTCATGTCGATCCTGATCATTGCGAGCCTGATGGCCGTCCAGGAAGTGCCGGCACCGCCGCCCCCGCCAACGCCCAAATATGAGACCGAGGCCGAAGATGCCACCGAAGTCACGGTGGACGTCGAGGAACTCGAGACGATGGAGGCCGCGCCGCCGCCCGCAGCGCCGCCCGAGCTTTCCGAAAACCCGACCGAGGCCGAGCGTACTGCCATTGCCGAACGCGTCGCCAAAAATTGCCCGACTCGCGGCTTCGAGGCCAATTTCGACCGCATCGAGGACGGGCAGGCGCGCCAGACGCGTGTGTATCTGTGCGCCCAGTCGGACGACCCGGCGGACTATCGCACCATGCTATTGAGCGCGCGCCAGCGTATCTCGATCGCCGAGGAACTGACCACCGCGAGCCGCGCAAAACTGCTATCGGACATCGATCGCGAGATTGCTGCGGTCGACGGCATCGTGCCGCAGCAGGGCGAACAGCCGGGCCGCTAGTGCGCCCGCAACCTCACATCCATTCGTCGAAAATATGAGCCGCGCGGCACTTTGCCCTTGACGATTACAGATGTAGCCGTAATGACTACAGGTGTAATCAAGAAAGGATGGCGCGTGGACAAAAGGGTTAGCGAAGCCGAACTCGACATCATGGAAACGCTCTGGTCGTCGACCGGGGCGATGACGGCGAACGAGGTGGCCGACAAGGTCGCACCGAAGCGGGGCTGGAGCCTGCCGACGGTGAAGACCATGCTATCGCGCCTCAGTCAGAAGGGGGCTGTCCGCTACGAGGCCGAGGGTCGCCGCTATCTCTACACTGCTGCGATTGAGCGCACCGCCTATGTCGGCGGCGAGTCGCGGCGCCTGGTCGAACGGCTGTTCGGCGGCAAATTGTCTCCGATGATCGCTCGCCTGGCCGAAGATGACGCGCTCACCCCCGACGACATTGCCGAAATCGAGGCGCTCTTGAAGGAGCTCAAGCAATGACCGATTGGCTCTTGGACACACTCATCTGGACCAGCGCGCTGATGCTGTTGGTGCTCGCCATTCGCGGCCCGGTCGCCGAACGGTTTGGTCCGCGCATTGCCTATGCATTGTGGGCGCTGCCTGCCGCGCGCTTCCTGATGCCGACGCTGACCACCGTGGTCGAACGCGAAGTGCCGGTGGCTCCGGCCAGCGCCACCGGCGGCGTCGATCCGCTGCTGACCGAACGTATTCTTGCGGCCGCGATCAATTCTCCCGCACCCGAGTCGGTCGCCGCGCCGTTCGACTGGATGCCGGTCATCCTTGGCGTCTGGCTTGCCGGTGCGCTGGGCTGCTTTGCCTTTCACCAGTATCGCTACATTCGCGACGCGCGGGCGATCCGCCAGGCCGGCGAGAAGATCGGCCGCTTCGGCGGGATCGACCTCATCGTCTCGCCCAAGGCACCGGGCCCTGTCGCTTTCGGCCTCTTCCGTCGCATCATCGCGCTGCCGCCCGGCTATGCCGAGGCTTGCACCGAAGCCGAACTGGATCTCGCGCTCGAGCATGAGCTTTCGCACCACCGGTCGGGCGATCTCTACGCCCGCGCCGCCGGGCTCGCTCTGCTCTCGCTGCACTGGTTCAACCCTATTGCGTGGAAGGCCTTTGCGGCATTCCACTTCGATCAGGAGGCCGCGTGCGATGCGCGCGTGCTTTCCCGCCGTGGACGCGAAGCGCGCGCCGATTATGGCCGCGCCATCGCCAAGACGGTCGCGCAACGCCAATTCCTGTTTGCCCATGCCCGGGACACTCAGTTGAAACGGAGATTGCAAATGATGAAGTCGTTTAACCACCGTCCCGCCGGCGCCCTTTTGGTCGCCGCTGCCGCGATGGTCCTGGTGCCCGCCACGGCCAGCCGCGCCGTCGAGTTCCTCGACGTGCCGGCCCCGCCCGAAGCGCCTGCCGCGCCGGTCGCACCGACCGCGCCTGCTGCGCCCACCAATGTCCCCGCGCCGCCGGCCCCGCCTGCGCCGCCTGCTCCCCCGACCGCACCTATGGTCGCGACAAGCGCCAACGCATTCGTCTGGTCGCAGGATCGCGACGGCGAGGAGAAGCGGATCGAGATCAACATCAAGGACAATGGCAAGGATTATTCGGAAATGACCGCGGAAGAGCGAGCCGAGTTCGATCGTAACATCGCCGAACTGCGCGAAGCGCTCGCCGAAATGCGTGCCGAACGTCCCGAGATCGAGCGCGAAATGCGCAGCGAGCTGGAAGAAGCGCGCCGCGAAGTGCGGATCGAAAAGATCGAGATGAAGGAAGAGCTCGCCGAAGCGCGCGCGGAAATCGAGGTGGCGATCGCGGAAATCGACGCCAATGCGGATGAGCTTCGCGCCGACGGCAAGGATCCGGAGGTCATCAAGATGAGCCTTCGAACCAGCCTCAATGCCATCGAAGAAATGGATTTGGAGTCCATCGTCGATGCAGCACTGTCGTCTGTCGATGTGGATGTGGTCTTGTCGAGCCTGGATGCGGCAGAAAAGTCGCTGGAAGAAATGCTCGCGGATATGGAAGCGCGTCGGAACCGCTAGGATCCGTCCCTAAACCCCACGGGCTCCGACGTGCGAGGGGCGCTCGAGATGCAAGGTCTCGGGCGCCCCTTTACACTTGTAAAAGAAAACAATTTACACCTGTAAATTGACTCGCTATGCAGGGTGTCGAAAGGAGCCGACTTGTGGCTGACGACGCCAACATCACTGCTGCCGAATGGGAAGTGATGGAAGTGCTGTGGCGTGCCGGCGCTCCCATGAGCAGCGCGGATATCGTCGCTGCTGTGCGCGGCGAACAGGAGTGGACCGAGGCGACCGTCAGGACGTTGCTCTTTCGGCTCACAAAGAAGGGCGTCGCCAAGGCGGAGCGTGACCGTCGCCGTTATCTCTACAGCCCGCTGGTCGAACGCGACGCTTATGTCGGCGGCGAGACCGACCGTTTCGTCGATCGCATGTTCGGTGGACGAATCGCGCCCCTGGTCGCCCAATTCGCCAGCCGCGACAAATTGACCGACGAGGAAATCGACCGGTTGGAAGCGCTCCTGAAAGATATCCGTAATGGCTGATTGGCTTCTTCACGCGCTCGCCGGCTCGACCATTTTGATTGTGGCATTGCTGCTCGCGCGTCGGCCTTTGTCGCGCAGCATCGGTGCGACCTGGATGTACGCCTTGTGGGGCATCATCGCGCTGCGCCTGTTCATCCCGCCTCTGCCGGTCGACCTGTCGTTTCTCGTCCCGCCGAGCGCGCCGATACCGGTCTCGACCATCAGTGTCGCCGCAACCGAAGCGCCCGGATTCCTGGCCGCGAATGCCGGAACCTTGTTCGCGCTCTGGGCAGGCGGTGCCGTGCTATTCCTTGTCATCGGCCTCGGCGCGTCGCTCCGCTACATGGCGCGCCTAGCTCGCGGCGCCACCTGCACTGCGCAGGATGGCAATGTCCGTATCTACATCTCGCCCGCAGCGACCGTGCCGGTCGCCGCCGGGCTCCTCGATCGCCGCATCTATCTCCCGGGCGATTTCTCGTCGCGCTGGAGCGAGGAGGAAGCGGCGATGATCCTTGCCCATGAGCTAGCGCATCACCGGCGCGGCGATTTGTGGGCCAACCTCCTCGGCTTCATCATTCTCTCCCTCCATTGGTTCAATCCCGTTGCCTGGGCTGCCTGGCACCGTTTCCGCATCGACCAGGAATGTGCCTGCGATGCCGACGTGCTGGCGCAGCGAAACGGCGCACAACGGGAAATCTATGGGCGGGCGCTCCTAAGGGCGTCGCAGCGCGAGACGCTGCCCGTCCTGACCCTCGCGCTCATCACCCCCAAAACCATCGTCGAAAGGATTGAAATGATGCGTCACGTTGAAAAGAAAGGCTCAAAAGCGAGCATGATCGGGCTCGCGGCTCTGGCCCTCGTCGCCGTTCCCGCCACTGCCGCCACGCTGCAGGACGCCGAACCCCAGAAGATCACCTTCCAAAGCAAGGACGGTGAAACCCAGACCTTCATCGTCAAGGGCAGCGGCGAGGTGAAAGTCGAGGGCACCATCGTCGAGTTTAAGGGCAAGGACGAGAACGGCAACGATGTCGAGAATGTCTTTGTCGTCAAAAAGGGCACCGAGGGCGAACTCGTCGAGATCGTGCTCGAGAAGTGCGAGGACGATAGCTGCCCGAACGACTTCGTCTTCGAAGAAAAGGAATAAGGCCGGCACCTGAAGCCGCTGGCCTTTTAGGGGGCGTCCATGCCAAGGGAGAGAGCGTGGACGCCCCCTATGCCATCCTCGAACCGCTGCGCCCCGGCATCGCCCGGCTGCTCGCGCGCAATCCGTCTCCCTACACCTATACCGGGACGCAGACCTATCTGGTCGGCGATGAAGAAGAAGTCGTCGTCATCGATCCCGGTCCAGACCTCGATGAGCATCTCGATGCGATCGTGGTTGCGGTCGGCTCGCGGAGCCTCAAGGCAATTAGTTGCACCCATACGCACCGCGACCATTCGCCCGCCTCGCGCCCGCTGAAAGAACGGACAGGTGCGCCGATCATCGGCTGCGCGCCGCTAGTGCTCGATGATGACGGCCCGCGTGCCGATGCCAGCTTCGATGCAGACTATGCGCCCGATCGCGTACTGGGGGATGGCGAGGCGCTCGCGGTCGATGGCCATGACCTCGTCGCCGTCGCGACGCCCGGCCACACGTCCAACCATCTTTGTTTCGCCTATCGCGGTGCGCTATTCACCGGCGACCATGTCATGGGCTGGTCAACGACCGTGGTCATCCCGCCCGACGGGGACATGGGCGCCTATATGCGCAGCCTCGGCAAGATGGCCGACCGCGAAGAGGATGAGGTCTACTTCCCCGCACACGGCGCGCAGGTCGACAATCCGCGGCGTCTGGCGCGGCATCTGCTCGGCCATCGCATGGCGCGCGAGAAGCAGATCATGAAGCGGCTGGAGGAGGGCGATTCCACGATCGATGCCATTGTCGCCAACATCTATCCCGGCCTCGACGAGCGGCTCGTGCCGGCCGCCGGCGGCTCGGTCCTCGCGCACCTCATCGAACTCGACCGTCAGGGCCGCGCCAGCCAGCATGGCGAAGAGTGGCGCGTCGCCTGACACACCCCCTCGACGCCGCCTCGTCGAGCCCTTACATCGGCCTCAAGAGCTATTGGGAGAGTAAGCCATGACCGCCCCCGTTTCCGCCCCGCCCACCGGCGCCGACCTGCTCGCCGAGATCGAGCGGCTCAAGAAAGAGCGCAACGCGGTCATTCTCGCCCACTATTACCAGAAGCCCGAAATCCAGGACCTCGCCGACTTTGTCGGTGACAGCCTCGATCTGTCGCGCAAGGCCGCGGCGACCGATGCCGACGTGATCGCCTTTTGCGGCGTTCGCTTCATGGCCGAGACCGCCAAGATCCTGAGCCCTGAAAAGACCGTGATCCTGCCCGACATGGATGCCGGTTGCAGCCTCGAGGACAGCTGCCCGCCCGACCAGTTCAAGGCGTTCCGCGAACAGCATCCCGACCATATAGCGCTCACCTACATCAACTGCTCGGCCGAAGTGAAAGCGCTGAGCGACATCATCGTCACCTCGTCGTCGGCGCAGGTCATCCTCGACCAGATCCCCGAGGACCAGAAGATCATCTTCGCGCCCGACCGGCACCTTGGCGGTTATCTTGCCCGCAAGTCGGGGCGCGACATGCTGCTGTGGCCGGGCATCTGCATCGTCCACCAAGCGTTTAGCGAGACCGAACTGCTGAAGCTGAAGGAAGAGCATCCCGACGCCCCGGTTGCCGCGCATCCCGAATGCCCGCCGCATATCGTCGAGCATGCCGATCATGTCGGTTCGACCAGCTCGATCCTCAAATTCTGTACCGAGACCGACGCCAAGACCGTGCTGGTCGCGACCGAGCCGCATATCATCCACCAGATGGAGAAAGCACGTCCCGAGACGACCTTCATCGGTGTCCCCGGCGGCGACGGGAACTGCAACTGCAACATGTGCCCGTACATGGCGCTCAACACGCTCGAGAAACTCTACGTCGCGCTACGCGACCTCGAGCCGCAAATCGAACTCAGCCCGGAGCTGATGGATGCTGCCCGCAAGCCGCTCGACCGCATGCTCGAAATGGCTGGCCGTACAGTGGGGCAGGGAGACGTCGGCAAGCCGCAAATGCGTTAGACCGGCGCGCCCGGTTCGGCCGGGTGATGCTTGTCGAGATGCTTGCGGATGATCCGCAGGTTGCGGCTGTTCGAGCGGAAGAAGAAATCGGGAATGACCCCGACGAATGGGATCGCGCCGAGCGCCATGTCGAACAAGGTGTTGAGGTTCATTCGCGCCATCTGCCACTTGCTGAGGCCGAGATTGCGCGCCTCCCAGACGAGATAGCTGCCGAGCGCTGCGCCCGAAATCGTGCCCACGCCGGGGATGAGCGACAGGATCGCATCGAGGCCGATCGGCTTGTCGATCCCCGGCACGACGAACAGGCGTTCGAGCAAGGCTTCGAGCCGCTCAACCCGCTTGCGCACGTCATGCGGTTCCTTGGAGAGGCGGGCGCGGTCGTAAAGGTCGGTTGTGTCGATCATCTATCGGCTCGCTGCTGAAGGTCGGCGCAAGGCACCGGGAAAATGGCGGGCAAAGCGGTTGGGAGTGAACCCGTTCATGTCCTGATCAACGAGCGACCAGCGTACCGGGGTCCCCAGCGAAAAGAAGAGACGGTCGGCGTCCATCAATTGCGCGGCGCGTCCGAGCAGGGCGGCTCGCTCGCTGGCGCTGGAGGCTGCGCGCGCTTCGGCAAGCAAGGTGTCGGCCTCTTCGTTGCAGATGGCACGCAGGTCGCAGCGGAACTGCCGGAGATACCAAGCTGCGGTCTGGGCGGGTGCGACCTTGTCGATCAGCGCGAGCGTGGCATCTTCGGCTTCGCCGCGTTCGACGAGCAGGCCGACAGTGCCCCAGTCTGCTGCAAGCCGGGCATAAAGCAAGGCGGACCCAGGCCCGTCCGGAAGCGCGATGCGAACGATACTGCCACCGAGGCCGGCCTCCTGCAGTAGATCGCGGGCAATGTCGCGACGCTCGTCGATGTCGCGCGTATCCTCGGGTTCGGGCGAAGCACCGACATTGGAATCGAGGATGTTGGCTCTCGCGCTGGCGACCGGAAGACCAAGATCGGAGGCCAAGGCAGCGCGATCGATGAGGTCGCTTAGGGCGCGGCGGACTTCGGGACCGGCGAACAAGGGGGCGTCGCCCACCGGCACGAGCCCGAACAGGCCGTGCACCGGGTCAAGTCGCGGGCCGCCGAACAGGCCGCTCGCCTCGCGCGCTAGAGGCAGGCTCGAAAAGCCGCCGCCCGTCACCATGTCGACGTCGTTCGCGAGGAAGCGGGCAATTGCATCGCCGACCGTATCGGCTTCTATACGGACTTGCTGCTCGACCATCTCGTCGCTGCGCGGGCGCGGGACAAGGCGGCCGACGAGGACGCCGTCACCTTCATTACCTTCGAGCCGGCGGAAGGGGCCGCCGGGCATGTCACCATGTGTGACGCCAAGCGCCGGCTGCGCGAGCAGTTGCAGGAAATGCGGGCGCGGGCTGTTGAGCCGGATCTCGATGACGCGGTCGGTCATCGCGCGAATATCGCGGATTGCGCCGAGCATGTCGGCCAGATCATTCTCGTCGTCGGCCAAGGTCGCACGCAGCGCTGCCGCCACATCTTCCGCCTCGATGTCAGAGCCGTCCGGCCAGCTGCCATCCTCCAAACGGAAAATGTAACTGCGCCCATCATCGCTGACATGCCAGCTGCGCGCCAAAGCAGGGACGATATCGCCGCCGGCATCGAAGCGGACGAGGCCCTGTCGCTCGGCCATCGCCACCATCTGTTCGAGTGACGTGTCATCGGGCCCGCCCTCGACCAGCACGACATGCGTTTCGCGCTCGACATTGCTCCCGCAGCCCGCGAGCAGGGCGGCAAGGGCGAGGGGGAGGAGGCGGGTCGTCAGCGGCTGCATTTGGTCTTCATATGGGGGTTTCAGTCAGGGTTCAGCAAGGCCCGGCAATTCGACGAACGACATTGGACTTGGCTGTCTTATACGTATAAAACAGTTGAGTTCGTATCAACCAGTATGTCGGGAGCCGATGGCCGAGCGCGATGTAGATTTTGACCCCACCGGCGACGGTCCCGACTGGCTCCAGGAAATGGCCGAGCCCGAGCCGCCGCGAAAAAAGCGTCGCTGGCGCTGGCTGCGCTGGGGGTTCACCGGCTTTTCCGCAATTTTCCTCGTCACCTTGCTGTGGCTGATCTTCACGGCGCCGCTCGGGCGCAGCCTCGAGCCGCTCGAAGAGCCCGCCATGCTATTCCTCTCCGCCGAAGGGCAGCCGATAGCGCGGCGCGGCGCGATCAAGGACGAGCCTGTCGACGTGACCCGCTTGCCCGCCCATGTGACGCAGGCCTTCATGGCGATCGAGGACCGTCGCTTCTACAGTCATTGGGGCGTCGACCCGCGCGGTATTGCGCGCGCCATGTGGGCCAATGCGCAGGCTGGCGGCGTGCGTCAGGGCGGCTCGACCATCACCCAGCAGCTTGCCAAGACCGCCTTCCTCGACGGCGAACGAAAATTGTCGCGCAAGGCGCAGGAAGCGATCATCGCCTTCTGGCTCGAGGGCTGGCTGACCAAGGATGAGATCCTCTCGCGCTATCTTTCCAGCATCTATTTCGGCGACGGCGTCTATGGCCTGCGCGCCGCGAGCCGCCACTATTTCGATCGCGAGCCCGAAGATCTGACGCTTGCCGAATCCGCCATGCTCGCCGGCATGGTCAAGGCGCCCTCGCGGCTTGCGCCGACCCGCAACCTTGACGGTGCGCAGGCGCGCAGCCGCATCGTCCTCCAGTCGATGGCCGATCTCGGCATGCTCGACCAGCAGACAGCGTCCAATACGGCCAGCGCGACATTGCGCGGCAGCCGCGCCAGCCTTCCGACCGGCACCTATTTCGCCGACTGGGTCGCGCCGCGGGCCCGTTCGACCATGGCCGCCGACTATGGCGTGACCGAAGTGCCGACGACGCTCGATGCCGACCTGCAACGCATCGCCGTGCGCGCGACGATCAATGCCAATCTCGGTGACCGACAGGTGGCGCTGGTCGCCATGCGTCCGACCGGCGAAGTCGTCGCGCTGATCGGCGGGCGCTCCTACAAGGCCAGCCCCTTCAATCGCGCGACCCAGGCCAATCGCCAGCCGGGCAGCGCGTTCAAGTTAGTCGTCTATCTCGCGGCCCTTCGCGCCGGCTGGGAGGCAGACGACCTGATCGATGACAGCCCAATCACGGTCGATGGCTGGAGCCCGCGCAACGCCGATGGCGAATATCGCGGCCAGATCACCTTGCGCGAAGCCTTTGCGCGCTCCTCCAATGCGGCGACCGTCCGTCTCGCGCAGGAAGTGGGGCGTGACCGCATCGTTCGCACCGCGCGCGAATTGGGCATCGATGCCGATATCCCTGACGGGCCCAGCTATGCGCTCGGCACCGGCGGCATTCCGCTCATCGAGATGACCGCAGCCTATGCCGCCGTTGCCAGCGGTCGCTATCCGGTCGAGGAACGCGGCCTTGCCGACGGGGCAGGACCGGCGATGCTCGGCCGCCAAGCGCAGATGGACAGCGACGAGGAATGGGAGCCCATGCTCGACCTCCTCTACGCGGCCGCCAATGAAGGAACCGGCCGCCGCGCCGCCCTGCGAACCCAGACTTTCGGCAAGACCGGCACTACGCAGGACAATCGCGACGCCATCTTCATCGGCTTTGCCGGCAACCTCGTCGTCGGTGTCTGGGTCGGCCATGATGATGACCGCTCGCTCGGCAACGTATCGGGCGGCACGCTTCCGGCCTCGATCTGGAAGGACTTCATGTCCGGTGCCTTGAGTGTCGACGGCACGCGCGGACCGCAATTGCCGCGCGATTTCCGGCCGCTCCCGCCGCCGTCCGAACGCCAATCCCCGATCCCCGAGGATTGGGAGGTCGATGATGGCGTTTTGCGTAATATTTTCCGCGAGTTGGAAGACTTTTTTGAACGTCTTTAGAAATTTTTGGCGGAAAACAGCCAAATCAACTAGATTAGGTTAACGGATAATAACCTGCCGGTTTTACGATTTCTCAACCCCCTAGGGTCTATTCCACAACTACCGATCGCGGGATCCCCGTGTCGGGGGACATGGGGAAACCCAATTAAATTTGTGGAATCACTAGGAGACCAGAGATGACCAAGATTCTTAAGAAGCTGAACAACAAGGGTGCGACTGCTATTGAATACGGCCTGATCGCCGCCCTGATCGCTGTTGCCGCGATTGCTGCCATGAACAGCATCGGCAGCCAGCTCGGCAACACCTTCAACGAAGTTGCCAACGAACTCTAAGCTTCGTTAGAGCCCAAAAAGAGGGGCGGCGGAGACCACACGGTCTCCGCCGCCTCTTTTTTTGTGTCTCGTCGGCGTCTAGGGGGAGGGCGACCATGCTGACGCGCACCCTCCTGGCCCTCGCGATGCTGATGCTGGCGGCAATCCCGTCCGGTTTCATGCCCGTCGCCACCGCCTCGGGCTGGGTGCTGCATCCCTGTCCCGCACAGCAAGTGGCGGACATGGGCGAGATGATCCATCATGCGGACATGGACCATGGCGAGATGGGTGCGTCCCATGTCGACCATGAAACCGCATTCGAGAAACCCGATTGCGGATTTGCCGGTGTAGCGCAGGCCGCGCTTGGCGGCAGCGATGCAATGAAGCTCTCGACCGCCCAGGCGGGCGACCTTCGTGATCCGCTCGAACTGGCAGCCATCATCGGTGCGCAGCGGCGCGCCCCGCGGCCGCCCTCGCGCGCGCCTCCTTCGGCCTGATCGACCCCCAAAACTCGATCAACCGAAGGAAAATTCAAATCATGAAACGCTTTATTGGCGCGGCGCTGGCCGTGGCCCCTTTCACTTTTGCCGCGCCCGCCTTTGCCGACGGGACTCACGCCATCGATCATGCCCCCATCGGCGTGATGGCCGACCATAGCCATGGCGCTGGGGAGGTGATGTTCTCCTACCGCTTCATGCACATGAACATGTCGGGCAACCGCATCGGGACCGACTCGATTTCGCCCGATGAGATCGTGACCACCATTCCGAACCGCTTCGCCGGGATGCCGGGCATGCCGCCCACGCTGCGGGTGGTGCCGCTCGACATGCCGATGAACATGCACATGGCCGGCGTCATGTATGCGCCGAGCGACAAGGTGACCCTGCTCGTGATGGGCAGCTACATCACCAAGGACATGGACCATGTCACCTATCAGGGCGGCATGGGCACGACCGAGCTTGGTAATTTCGAAACCGAAGTGTCGGGCTTTGGCGACCTGACGGTCGGCGCCCTTTTCCCGCTCATCAAGGAAAAGCGCTCGACCGATGCCGGTACCAATCGCGAGCTGGTGGTCCGGGCCGCCGTCTCGATCCCCACCGGGTCGATCGGCGAAATCGATACGATCCTCACGCCCATGAACATGACGCCCGAGGTCAACCTGCCCTATGCGATGCAGCTCGGCAGCGGGACGTGGGACCTGAAGCCTGCGATCACGTACCGCCAGGTCGACGGAAAGCTCGGCTATGGCGCGCAATATGCTGGGACCATTCGACTTGGCGAGAATGATCGTGGCTATACATGGGGCGATCGCCACGAGCTGACCGCCTATGTCGCCTACGAGCCGATCCGCGCTGTCTCTTTCTCGCTGCGTGCCAAGGCGACGACGCAGGGCGGTATTTCAGGCCAGGATCCCGCCATCATGGGGCCGGTCCAGACCGCCGACCCTGCCAATTTCGGCGGCGACACGGTCGAACTGCTCGCGGGTGTAAACCTTGCGGGGCAGGGGAGCCTCGCCGGCCAGCGCCTCGCGCTGGAAGTCGGATTGCCTGTCTATCAGGATCTCAACGGTCCCCAGATGGAGACCGACTGGACGCTCATGCTCGGCTGGCAGGGCGCATTCTGATGAAGGTGCGGCGGCGGGTTCAGTCCCGTCGCCGCGCACATCCCTGGTCGAAGTCGATCCACGGATCGGCATGATCGCAATGCAAGAGGCGAAGCATCCAGCCGCGGCGATTGCCGCCGGCATGCAGGCCAATGAGTTCGCCCACGGGGCCCAGCTCGGGTTCGTCCGATGCCTCGCCTTCCGTAATCGTCCCGGCCAGCCCTACGGGCAGGTCGAGGAGTCGGTCGGCGGCGTCGTGATCGAACAGGCGGGACATGGGTTCAATCCTTCAAGTGGCTTGATGAAGGCAAGTTGAACCGCGGCGGACGGCAAATCTTGGTCCGTCCCTGAAAAGATTCTGAGGAAATGCTGAGCGCCCAAATTTCGTGCGCGCCGAATCAAAAAAGGCGCCGCGACTGCGACGCCTTTTTGATGGATGGTGGAGCCTAGCGGGATCGAACCGCTGACCTCAACACTGCCAGTGTTGCGCTCTCCCAGCTGAGCTAAGGCCCCGTATCCAATTGCTTGGCGGGGTTTATAAATTCTGGCTCACATTGCAAGCCCGAATTTCACGCCGACGCTGAATTTTCTATTCTAGCTGTCGTCGTCGTCGCCGTCATCGGTCTTTGCGACCTTGATGTCGTCATCGCCGGTGTCGAGATCGACATCGTCGTCGGCGCTGCCGCCATCATCGTCCTCGACATCATCGAGATCGTCATCGTCGGCGAGGTCCGCATCCTTCTTCTTGGCGTCCTTGTCGTCGAACGGCATCGGCTGCTTCGACTTCAGGACCGGCTCGGGAATCCATTCCTCGCCGCATTCGATGCAGGTGACCGGCTCGTCATTGCCAAGGTCGTAAAAGCGGGTTCCGCATTTCGGGCAGGTCCGCTTGCTGCCCCATTCGGCTTTGACCATGTGTGATCCTCTTATTTGGTTGCCGGCACCGCGATTGGTCGAGCGGGCCGGAAGTGTTGCGCGGCGCCTTGCCATAGGGCGGGGGCGCTGTCAAAGCCCTGTCATGACAGAATCGTCAAAAGCCCCGCTCGTCATCGCGGTGGATGGCCCGGCCGCCAGCGGCAAGGGGACCATCGCCAAGGCTCTCGCCCGCCATTACGACCTGCCGCACATGGATACCGGCCTCTTATATAGGGGCGTGGCGTTGTCGCTGTTTCGGTTCGGCGGTGATCCCGGCAATCCGTTCGAGGCAGTGCGCGCGATCGGCGATCTCGACCAGGTCGACCCCGATGACGAGGAACTCAGGAGCGAGACGGTGGGCGAAATTGCCAGTCGCGTCTCGGCTTATCCCGCGGTGCGCCAGGCGTTGCTCGAACGGCAGCAGGCTTTTGCAGCACAGTCCGGCGGCGCCGTTCTCGATGGCCGCGACATCGGGACGGTCATTGCGCCCGACGCGACGGCCAAGTTGTTCGTCACCGCAGCGCCCGAAGTGCGCGCCGAGCGCCGCTACAAGGAACTGATCGGACGCGAGCTTGATGTGCATCTGGAAGATGTCCTCCTCGACATCCGCGCCCGCGACGCGCGCGATGCGGGCCGCGATGCCGCGCCGCTCGTGCAGGCAGAGGATGCGGACTTGCTGGATACCTCCGAAATGAGTATAGAGCGCGCCGTCCAGCGAGCGATCGAGCTCGTGGAGGCCCGTCTCCAGACGAGCTGATTGATTTACCGGATTTTTTCCGGCCAGTCGCCTCGCCCTTGTTGAAGCCGCCACGACCCTTCGTCATCGGGGATGTTCGTCCGGGATGAGCCCGGGCGGGCGGATCAAGGTTTGTCCAAGTCCGCGGACGAAGGCGCTCCATGGTGGAACGCTAAGCGGCAGACCCAGAGACGAAAGATACTTTTATATGGCCGAAACGGCTTTTCCGACCCGCGACGAATTCGCGGAAATGCTCAATGAAAAACTCGGCGGCGAAGATGAAGGCTTCGAGGGCAAAGTTGTCACCGGCAAGGTGACCGGCATCGAAAACGACCTCGCCGTCATCGACGTTGGTTTGAAGAGCGAAGGCCGTGTCCCGCTGCGCGAATTCGCACCGCAGGGCCAGAAGGCCGAACTCGCCGTCGGCGACGAAGTCGAAGTCTATGTCGACCGCGTCGAAAACGCCCATGGCGAAGCGATGCTCAGCCGCGAGCGCGCGCGCCGCGAAGCTGCCTGGGACAAGCTCGAGAAGCAGTTCGAAGCCGACGAGCGCGTCGAAGGCCAGATCTTCGGCCGCGTGAAGGGTGGCTTCACCGTCGATCTCGGCGGTGCCGTGGCCTTCCTGCCGGGCAGCCAGGTCGACATCCGTCCGGTCCGCGACGTTGGTCCGCTGATGGAAATCCCGCAGCCCTTCCAGATCCTCAAGATGGACCGTCGCCGCGGCAACATTGTCGTGTCACGTCGTGCCATTCTCGAAGAGACCCGCGCCGAACAGCGTTCGGGCCTCATCCAGAGCCTCACCGAAGGCCAGGTCATCGAAGGCGTCGTCAAGAACATCACCGATTATGGTGCGTTCGTTGACTTGGGCGGCATCGACGGCCTGCTCCACGTCACCGACATCAGCTACAAGCGCGTCGGTCACCCGAGCGAAGTTCTGGGCATCGGCGACACGGTCAAGGTGCAGATCATCCGCATCAACCGCGAGACCCAGCGCATCAGCCTCGGCATGAAGCAGCTGGAAGCCGATCCGTGGGAAGGCGCGACCGCCAAGTATCCGGTCGACGGCACCTTCACGGGCCGCGTCACCAACATCACCGAATATGGTGCGTTCGTGGAACTGGAAGCTGGCATCGAAGGCCTCGTCCACGTTTCCGAAATGAGCTGGACCAAGAAGAACGTCCATCCGGGCAAGATCGTCAGCACTTCGCAGGAAGTCGAAGTGAAGATCCTCGAGGTCGACGAAGAGAAGCGCCGCATCTCGCTCGGTCTCAAGCAGGCCCAGGAAAATCCCTGGAGCGAGTTTGCCGAGAAGTTCCCGGTCGGCACCGAAGTTGAAGGCGAAGTCAAGAATTCGACCGAATTCGGCCTCTTCATCGGCCTGCCCGGCGACGTCGATGGCATGGTTCACATGTCGGACATCGCCTGGGGAGTGTCGGGCGAAGAAGCGCTGGCGCTTCACCACAAGGGTGAGACGGTCAAGGCCGTCGTTCTCGACGTCGACGTCGAGAAGGAGCGCATCAGCCTCGGCATGAAGCAGCTCGAGCGCGGCGGTGTCGCGGTTGGTGGCGCCGATGGCGTGAAGAAGGGCGAGACGATGACCGTCACAGTCCTCGACGTGCGCGACGGTGGCCTCGAAGTGCAGGCTGGCGACGATGGCGCGATCGGCTTCATCCGCCGCTCGGACCTCGGCCGCGACCGCGACGAGCAGCGTCCGGAGCGTTTCCAGGTCGGCCAGAAGTTCGACGCTCTCGTCACCGGTTTCGACCGTTCGAAGAAGCCGAACTTCTCGATTAAGGCGCTGCAGATCAGCGAAGAGAAGCAGGCCGTTGCGCAGTACGGGTCCTCGGACTCGGGCGCCTCGCTCGGCGACATTCTGGGCGAAGCGCTGAAGCAGAAGGACGAAAAGTAAGTCTTTTCCAATCTGTTGCAGTTGCGACACGAAAAATCGGGCGGTGCAAGCAAAGGCTTGCGCCGCCCTTTTTTTGCTGACAATCCTTATGGCGAGTAGCCGCCGGGAGGGGCGGCGTTTGCGTATATGAATTCGAGGGGGTTTACCGACACCATGATCCGTTCCGAACTGGTCCAGAAGATTTGCAGTGACTTTCCCGACCTCACCCAGCGTGAAGTCGAAAATGTCGTCTCCAGCCTTTTCGACAGCATCACGCAGCAACTGGCCGATGGCGGCCGCGTGGAGCTGCGCGGTTTCGGTGCCTTTTCGACGCGTCAGCGCGATGCGCGGATCGGACGCAATCCGCGGACCGGCGAACCCGTCGAGGTCGCGGCCAAGCGTGTGCCCTACTTCAAGCCCGGCAAGGAAATGCGCGAGCGCTTGAACTTAAACGCGCAAAAGGCGGATAACGACTAGGTCGAGGATGCGGGCCTAGGACGCCACTACCCAGCCCGCATCGTTCAGGGATGCGGACGTGGCGGAATGGTAGACGCTGCCGACTTAAAATCGGCTTCCAGAGATGGAGTGCGGGTTCAAGTCCCGCCGTCCGCACCAGAAATCCCGGAAAACCGGCGTTAACCGGTGCTGCATTTCGCGGCATTGTGACCTGTTTCTTAACGATTGATCGGCCATGGTGCGCGCCATGGACGCTGCGGATCAGGCACCCCTACGCGTATCGGGGGCAAGTGAAGGGCGCGCTTGGCGCGGCCTCATCGTCCTTTGCATCCTCATTGGCGCGATGGGCCTGTTCATCTGGAACGGCGCCTCGCTCTTCATCGATCTCAGCCGCGGCATTCCCGAGGTCACCGACGACCTCACCATGGCCGCCACCGCGCTGGCGCTCAACGTCGCGCTGATCCTCTTCGGTTGGCGCTATTATGTCGATCTTCAGCACGAGACGATGCGCCGCGAGGAAAGCGAAGCGCGTGCGCTCAAGCAAGCGTCGACCGACGGCATGACCGGCCTACTCAATCGCAAGGGTTTTTCCGAAGCGGCGATGAAGCTGGCTGCCGAGGCCAAGGATGGCGAGACCGAGATTGCGGTCATCTCGCTCCAGCTCAATCGCTTCAAGATGGTCAACGAACGCCATGGCTTCGATGCAGGTGACGAATTGCTGCGCCGCATCGCCAAGGCGATCGAGGACACGACCGGGGGCCGTCCCGTTGCGCGCGTCGCCGGTGACGAATTTGCGGTCATCATGGTCCAGCGCCCCGGTCGCCGCGATACGATCGACGCATTCGCCAAGAGGCTGCTCGAGCTCGCCGGGCGGCCCTACGAAATCGACGACAAGGTAATCCAGGTCGGGGCCCATGTCGGGATTGCCAGCGCCGAAATTGGCGAGATGAAAGCCCGCGACCTGCTGCGCCGCGCCGATATCGCGCTTGCCGCCGGCAAGGCTGGGCGCCTTGCTCGCGCCGTCTGGTTCGATGAGGGAATGGAGCGCGAATTGCTCGCCCATTCGGAGATCGAGCAGGGAATTCGCTACGGTATAGAGGCCGGGCAGTTCATTCCCTATTTCGAGCCGCAGGTGGATCTCACGACGGGCAAGGTGCTGGGGTTCGAAGTGCTCTCGCGCTGGGATCATCCCCTCGCCGGGATGGTCGGCCCGTCGCGCTTCATCCCGGTCGCCGAAGAGCATAATCTCATCGAGGCGTTGAGCGAGGTCGTATTCAAGCAGGCGATGAAGGCCGCGCTCGAATGGCCCGACCATGTCGACCTGTCGATCAATGTTGCTCCCTCGCAGCTCGCGGACAGCTGGCTCGCCCAGAAACTGGTGCGCATGCTGACCGAAACGGGCTTTCCGGCCGAACGGCTTGTGGTCGAAATCACCGAAAATTCGCTGTTCGCCGACCTCGATCTGGCGCGCAGCATCGTCAGCAGTCTCAAGAATCAGGGCATCCGCATCGCGCTCGATGATTTCGGGACAGGCTATTCCTCGCTCTCGCACCTGCGGGCGCTGCCCTTCGACGTCATCAAGATCGACCGCAGCTTCGTCTCGTCGCTATCCCGCGACCGCGAAAGCCGCGCCATCGTCCGCGCCGTCTCGACGCTCGCCGAGGCGCTCGACATTCCGGTCACCGTCGAAGGCGTCGAAACCGCCAAGACCCATGCCGCCGTACTCGAAATGGGCTGCCGCTTCGGGCAGGGCTGGTATTTCGGCAAGGCGATGTCGGCGGACCAGGCAGAACAGCTGCTGCGTCAGCCGATTTCGCTCGATGAGAGCGACCGCGATACGGACGACGACGTCGCCGCCAACGGCTAACGCCTCTCCAATATTTGACCAGTCGTCCCGTCATGGGACGTTTTGCGCGACCCGCGTTGCCCTTCTGGTAAATGAAGCGTTAGGGATTGGTCATGGAGACCACGGCCCGCCTCGCTTTCACCGATTTCTTGCGCAGCCTGCGCGATGCCTATCGCGTGACATTCGCGGGTGAGTGCGCGGCTGCTGCCAAGCGCCGCGAAGAGCTTGAGCTATTCGCGATGACCTTCGCGGCGGGCTTCATCGCCACCAGCCTTTTCATCGCCTAGCTGGCGCGGTCGAGCCGCCGGCCGAGATAGGCTGCTACAAACGCCACCCCGACAATGCCGAGCAGGCTGTCGACGATGGTGATGCCACCCTGCACCGCGAAGGTGAGCGCGAGCGAACCGGCGACCATCAGGCCCGAATTGACGATATTGTTGACTGCGATCGCCCGCGCGGTGAGCGAGGGCGGTACATGGGTCGTGAGATAGGCATAGAGCGGCACGACATAGGCGCCGCCCATCAAGGCCAGTCCGAACAGGTCCAGCGCAACCCACCAACCGCCGTCGAGGTCGAGAAATTGCCCGATGGACAGCAATTCGGCAGCGGGCGTCCAATCCTGCAGGCGTCGATAGAGGTCGAGTACGAACACGCCCATGCCGATGGCGGCCCACGGTGCAAAGCGCGCGCTGATGCGGCCACCGAGCAAGCGATTGACGAGGATGCTGCCACCCGCAACGCCCACCGAGAAAATGGCAAGAAAGGCTGTCGCGACGCCTTCGTCGCCGCCCAAGCCATTTTTAACCAGGGGCGGGAATTGCGCGAGCAGGACCGCGCCCAATGCCCAGAAGATGCTGATCGCCCAAATGGCCAAGCGTGCGATGCGGTTGGACATGACCTCGCGCGTGACCCGCACCGAGGCCCGCACGATATTCCAGTCGGGTTTTTCGGCGGCCGCTTCACCCTGCGGCGGGGCAGGGGGCAGATATTGCGCGGCAAACCTGCCGAGCGCGGCAACGACCAAGACGCCGATCGCGGCCTGTCCGGCCTCCATGCCGCCATTGTCGATGCGCACCAGCAACGCACCGCCCAGCAACGTCCCGCAAAGGATCGCGACATAAGTGCCGGCTTGGACCATGCCGGTGCCGCCCAGCACCTCGTCCTTCTCGAGATGCTGCGGGATGATCGCATATTTGATCGGGCCGAAAAATGCCGACTGCAGCCCCGTCGCGGCGAGCGTCAGCAGGAGGAGCGGTACGCTTTGCAGCACGAGACCGAGCGCGCCGACGCACATGATCAAGATTTCTGCGGTCTTGATGCGGCGAATGAGCAGCGACTTGTCCATATGGTCGGCAAGGCTGCCGGCAAAGGCGCTGAACAAGACGAAGGGCAGGATGAAGAGGCCGCCCGCAATCGCCGACAGGCTCGCCTCGCGGGTGGGGTCGTCGTAGATGCCGAAAATGACCAACAGCACCATCGAGGTGCGGAACAGATTGTCGTTGAAGGCGCCCAGGAACTGGACCGTGAACAGGGGCGCAAAACGCCGCTTGGTCATCAGGCCGATCGAACTTTTCATGGGCGCACTCCTCTCGGCCGAGCCGCAGGCATAGCGTGCTTTTCCGGCAAAGCGAAAAGGAATTGGCACTTTGCAGGGCTTTTGCCTAAGGTCGGCGCCAACATGCTGACCCTCCCCAACATCCTGACCCTGTCGCGCATTTTCGCGGTGCCGATCCTCGTCTGGCTATTGTGGGAGCCGAGCCCGCTCGATTATTTCATCACCTGGGTGCTCTACTCGCTCGTCGGCATCACCGATTATATCGATGGCTATCTCGCCCGTGCACAAGGCCAGATCAGCCGCCTCGGGCAATTTCTCGACCCCATCGCCGACAAGATCATGGTGGCGGCGGTCATCATCATGCTCATCGCGACCCGCCGCGTCGCCGAAGAGCCAGAACCGGTCATTGCCGGCCTGACGATCATCCCCGCTTTGGTGATCCTGCTGCGCGAAATCATCGTTTCCGGGCTGCGCGAATTTCTTGGCCCGCTCAACGTGTCGGTGCCGGTCAGCCGGCTCGCCAAGTGGAAGACGACGCTCCAGATGCTGGCGCTCGGCGCGCTGATCCTCGCCGGCGCTTTCCCGGCACAGACCTGGATCCACGAGGTCGGCATCTACAGCCTGTGGGGCGCTGCGGCGCTGACGCTGGTGACCGGCTATGACTATTTGCGGGTCGGCCTCAAGCATATGGACTAGGCATCGCGCCTAGGCCTTGCGCTTCAATTCCTTCGCCAGTTCCGACAAGGCCTCGGCCATGAGGCGGAATTCTTCGCCGCGCGGGCTGTTCTTGCGCCAGGCGAGTGCGATGTCGCGCGTGCCATGTTCGCTCTCCAGCGGTTTGGCCTCGATCCCGGTATGGTCGATGATCCCCGCCGCCAGCGCCATTTCGGGAATGAAGGTGACGCCAAGCCCATTGTCGACCATTTGGACAAGCGTGTGCAGGCTCGTCCCCATCATCGAGGCCGAGGCGCGGATTTCGGGGCGATTGCAGGCGGCGAGCGCATGATCCTTGAGGCAATGCCCGTCCTCGAGCATCAGCAGGCGGCCTTCCTCGATCAGGGCAGGCGGAATGGCCTTGAGGTCGGGCGCTTCACCCTTGGGATAGGCGATAAACAGCCGGTCTTCGGCGACCTTCACGGTCTCGACCTCGCCGCATGAATAAGGCAGCGCCAAAAGCACGCAGTCGAGCTGGCCGCGATGCAGCGCCTCGCAGCTTGCCTGGCTGGTTTCCTCACGCAGATAGAGCTTCAGGTCGGGATAGCTCTTGCGCAAATGCGGCAGCAGGCGTGGCAGCAGGAAGGGCGCGATGGTGGGAATGACCCCCATGCGCAGTTCGCCCGTCAGCGGCTTGCCCTCGGCGCGCGCATAGCCGGCCAAAATCTCGGTTTCGCGCAACACGCGGCGGGCCTGTGCGGCAATTTTCTCGCCAAGTGCGGTGAAGCGGACGACGCGTCGGGTGCGCTCGACCAAGACGGTGTCGAGCAGCGTTTCCAGCTCGCGAATCCCGGCGCTCAGGGTCGACTGGGTGACGAAACATTGCTCGGCGGCGCGGCCGAAATGGCCCTGCTCGTGGAGAGCCACGAGATATTGCAACTGCTTCACCGTGGGCAGGTGGACCGTCATGCTTCCCTTATCGAACGAGTCGTTTAATGCCCTCCCTATAAATGGCGTGGGCGATAAGACAATGCGCGCCCGCCTTTTCATGGCAGGGTCCAGCCCCTACATGTGGCAAAAGTTCGTAAGCACGAAGGAAAGTGGCTTGGCCGGCGGCCTTATCGACTATCTCGACAGTGTCAAAGCACGTGATCCCGCGGCGCGGAGCCGTTGGGAAGTGTTTTTCTATCCCGGCGTGCTGGCGCTCGGGCTGCACCGGCTTGCGCATTGGCTCTGGTCGGGCGGGCTCCATTTCCTCGGGCGCATGGTCAACCATTTTTCGCGCGCGCTAACCGCGATCGACATCCATCCGGGCGCCAAGATCGGGCGGCATCTGTTCATCGACCATGGCTTCACCGTGATCGGCGAGACCAGCGAGATTGGCGACAATGTCACCATCTACCAGTGCGTGACGCTGGGCGGGACCGCGCCCTTCAACGGCATTGGCGGCAAGCGCCACCCGACATTGGAGGACGATGTCGTGATCGGCTCGGGCGCGCAGATCCTCGGGCCAATCACCATCGGTCGCGGTGCGCGGATCGGGGCCAATTCGGTGGTTACCAAGGAAGTCGCGCCGGGCGCGACGATGGTCGGGCCGCTTGCCCGTCCGGTGCCGACCATGGCCGACAAGGCCGGCGAATTCATGCCTTACGGCACGCCCTGCGACGAACTGTCGGACCCGCTGGAGAAGCGGCTCTGCCAGATGGAGCAGGAATTGAAGAAGCTGCGCGCCGAGGCGAAAGCCGCCAAGGCCAAGGCAGCGCCCAAATCGGATGAGGAGAGCCGCTCGGCATGAGTGTCGTCACTCCATTCCCGAGCGGGCAGGGCGGCCAGGTCGGCTTCGACCGCGACGAATTCATGACCATCCTCGACCTTTATGGCCGGATGGTCGCGGCGGGCCACTGGCGCGATTATGCGATCCGCATGGACAAGGATGTGGCGGTCTTCGCCTGTTTTCGCCGCCATGCCGAAAACCCCGAAATCCGCATAGAAAAGCGCCCTGCGCTTCGTCAGCGGCAGGGCGCTTATGCGGTGATCACCGAACATGGTCAGGTGCTCAAACGGGGCCACGACCTCAAACCGGTCCTGGCCCCGCTCGAGCGCCGCCTCATGCGGCTGGTTCGGGACTAGCCTCGACCTTTTTGACACCGTGCAGGTCCGGCAGCTTGGACTGCAGGCCGGCAGGCAGCATCGCCACTACTTTGTGGCGGGCCTGGTGCCACAGCGCCGAGAGCAGTAGCAGTGCCGAGCCGATCACCAGCGCGGTCAGCGCGATGTTGAGTTCGACCGCGCCGAATTCACGGAACAGTTCGGTCAGCGCGTAGAGCACATAGGCCAGCGCCGATACGAGCAAGGCGCGGCGGTCGATCGCCAGCGCGGCGATCCCCAGCGCGACATAGAGCACGAGGACGATGAAGCCCTCGGCGATGCTGGCATTGCCATCATTGAGGCCGAGCAGGCTGAAGACCGGGTGGACAATCATCGGCGCGGCGGCGAGGTGCAGCCAGAAGGCGACATCGCTGCGGCGCGTGACGCGTGCCGGGTCCGACCCGTCCCACTTCATCGCATAGGCGAAGATGGCGAGGCCTAGGCCGAGCACGACCCACAGCATGATCGTCATCATGGTTTCGATCGCCACGCTGTCGCCGATCATCGCGGCGGTGAGGCCGGCAACGATCCCGGCAGCGGCAACGGCACCGGCAGCAACTGTGATCGGCACACGGAACTTCTTCCAGTGCAGGTAGGCCGCAGCAGCCGTGATGGCAGCCGAGATGGACAGCACGACGGCCGCAGCGCGAGCGCCGGGCTGTTCGATCATGCTTTCCGCCATCATCGCGAGCAGGCTGCCCGCGGTCCAGAAGATGCCGAGCAGGAAGCCACCCAGGAACAGGATCGACGGAAGCGCCATGCGACGCTTGGCGGTGAAGTAGAGCGCAAGGCCCCAGCTCACGGCGGCGAGTAGGACGCCGGCTAGCGGCGAAGGTCCGCCACCGTCGAAGGTCAGACCCATATTGTCGCCCATCGACTGGCCGATCCAGCCGATCGCGAACAGCAGGATCGCGCCTGCAATGGTGACGAAAATGTCGTTGAAGCCCGTGATGAGGCGGAAATGCTCCTCATCGACGAGGCTGGCATTGCGCTGGTTGGCGACAAATGCCCTCAGCGCATTGGCGCTGTCGGACGTGATCGCACCAGCGGCGACGGCATCGTCCAATTCTTGTTGGCTATACATGAGCGGTAAAATCCCCCCTGATGTTGAATATTGCCGACATAGACCCTACTGTATTATCAAGTCAATACAGTGAGACAGCGGAGCGATCGTCCAAGGCCATGTGCAATCTTTATCGAATGACCGCGTCGGTGGACGAGATGAAGGCGCTGTTCGGCGCGTTCGAGGGCGACCGTTCAAACCTGCCTGCACAGGCGGAAATCTATCCGAAATATGAGGCGCCAGTGCTGCGCCGCGAAGACGGCGGGCTGGTGCTCGACCGGATGAGCTGGGGCTTTCCGGGCCCCAAGGCGGCGGGCGGGCGCCCGGTCACCAATGTGCGCAACCTTTCTTCCCCCTTCTGGCGTTCGGCCCTGGCCAATCCGGAGCGGCGTTGCCTGGTGCCGGTGACGCGCTTTTCGGAATGGAGCCAGAAGCCCGATCCGGAAACGGGACGCAAGGTGAAACACTGGTTTGGCCTCGAAGGCGATGGCGATCCCTTGTTCGCCTTTGCCGGCATCTGGCGACCCGGGGACGAGGCCAGCGAGGGCGCAAGCTATATGGCGTTCCTCACCTGCGAACCCAATGCATTGGTTGGCGCGGTGCATCCCAAGGCGATGCCCGTCATGCTCCACTCTGAAGATTACGACCAATGGCTGGGCGGGGAGACCGAGGAGGCGACAGCACTCGCGGTGCCCTATCCGGCCGAGAAAATGACCCAGTTCGCTTAAAGGAGAGCGGTGATGGCGAAGAAGAAAAAGAAGCAGAGCGAGGCGATGGAAGAGGCGGAAGCCGCCAAGGCCGTGAAGCCCAAGAAGAAAAAGAAGAAGGCCAAGAAGGCGGAAAAGGCCAAGAAGGCGGAAAAGGCCAAGAAGGCCAAGAAGGTCAACGTCGCCGAACGGATCGACGAGAATGGCGAGACGGTCGACGAGGCCAAATCGTCGAAGAAGAAGCCGATCGACGAGGGTATGGAAGCGATCGGCAAGCTGATCGACCATCCGCTGGTTGCCGATATCGTGGCCGCCGGCGCGGTGGCTGCAGTGGCCTCCATGGCCGAAAAGCAGGTCACGCGGGCGCGCAGCGACAAGGGTGGCTCGAAGGACGCGCTCAAGATGGCGGGTGCGGCTGCTGCTGCGGCGATGGGCAAGCGCTTCATGGCCGAAATGGAAGCGGCCAAGGCCAAGCGCGAGGCCAAGAAGGATTCAGGGGGCGAGGAAGAGTAAGGTCAGCCGGGCGCGGCCCACCTTGCGATCCTTGGCGAGCGCGAAGGGGCCTGGCGCGACGCTCTCTTTCGCGTCGGTCTCGATCGCCATCCAGCCGCCCGGCGCGAGCCAGTTTGCCTTGGCAACCGCGTCCACCACCGCATCGCCGCTTCCCGGCGCATAAGGCGGGTCGGCAAAGATCACATCATAGGGACGGGTCGGGGGCGGCAGCGCGAGCGCGGAGCCGCCCGCAATGCTCGCACGGTCGGCGAGCTGGAGCGTATCGAGATTGGTCTCGATCGCCCTACGCGCCGCGACATCCTGGTCGACGAAATGCGCATGGGCAGCCCCGCGCGACAAAGCTTCGATGCCGAGCGCGCCCGAGCCGGCGAACAGGTCGGCGACATGCAGTTCGCCGAACGCACCGATCCTGCTGGTGAGCATCGAGAAGAGCGTCTCGCGCGCCCGGTCGGCGGTAGGCCGCGTCGCCAGCCCTGCGGGCGCGACCAGCGGACGACCGCGATGCTGGCCGGCAATGACCCTCACAGGCTGGCCCGGAACTCGCGGATCGTGTCGCGGTCGACTTCGCCCAACTGCCCGCGGACGAGGCCTTCAGTCGTGAAGGGGCCGTAGGCGACGCGGATGAGGCGCGACACTTCCATGCCGAGATATTCGAGGACGCGGCGCACTTCGCGATTCTTGCCCTCGGTCAGGGTCATCTGGATCCACTGATTGTCGCCCTTGGAACGCTCGAGATTGGCATCGATCGAGCCATAGCGAATGCCCTCGATCTCGACACCTTCGGCCAGCGCTTCCAATTGCTCCTGCTGGACCCGCCCGAAGGCACGCGCGCGATAGGTACGCGGGACGCCGGTTGCAGGCAGCTCGAGCTGGCGCTTGAACTCGCCATCATTGGTCAGCAGCAAGAGGCCCTCGGTATTATAATCCAATCGCCCGACTGGCATCAGGCGGGGAATGTTGGGGCCCTTGGGCAGCGCGTCGTAGATGGTACGGCGGCCCTTGGGGTCGCGCTCGGCCGTGAGGCAACCGCGCGGTTTGTAGAAGGCGAACAGGCGCGTCTGTTCAGTCGGGCTGACGGGCTTACCGTCGACGGTCACGCCGCGCAGGTTTTTCACGAGGGTGGCAGGTGTCTCCAAAACCTCGCCATCGATGGCGATCCGGCCTTCGCCGATCATGCGTTCGACCTCGCGGCGCGAGGCGACCCCGGCGCGGGCGAGCAGCTTGGCGATGCGCTGTTCCTCGCGCGCGGGCGGCTGGCCCTTGGCGGCGCGGCGCGGGGCCCCACCACTTTTATTCCGTTTCGGGGCCGAATTGGAGGAACCTCGACGCGGGTTCTGGCGCTTGTCTTTTGACGTCATGCCCGCCCTCCTAGGAGCCTAAACCCTGTTCGGAAAGAAAAAGCGACTGATCCAGCGTATCCTCGTCGTCGAGGACGAGCCGCTGACCGCGTTCGATAACGAGCAGCGGCTGGAGCAGCTCGGTTATGAAGTGGTGGGCACGCGCGACACCTATGAGGATGCGCGCCGCGACATCGAATTCGAACAGATCGACCTTGTCCTCGCCGATATCCAGCTGTCCGGGACCAAGAGCGGGATCGATGTTGCCGAGGCCGCCAAGGCACGCGGCATTCCCGTCCTGTTCGCCACCGGCAACCCGCCCAGCGAATGCGCCATCTATGCCGTCGGTGCACTGGTCAAACCCTATACCGACAAGCAGCTGAAGGAAGCGATTCAGGTCGTCGAGAAAGTGCTCGAGGGCGACCGGGTCGATGCGCCCAAGGGCCTTAAACTCTACGCCTGACGCTCACCTTGCATTCACCCACTAGCCGCCAGCGTGAGGAGCGCTTAGCGTGGCGGCAATCGAATTGAATTGAAGGGAGTGGGTGCATGGCGACAGCGGCAGCGAAGAAGGGCGGATTTTTCTCGGGGCTTGCGCCTTACTTCCGGCCGATGCCGCTGACGGCGGGCCTGATCGGCATTTCCTCGGGTTTCCCGCTGACCTTGCTGCTTGCCACCATGACCTATTGGCTGTCGAAGGTCGGGATCGAGAAATCGACCATCGGCTTCGCCATCGGCCTCACCACCCCCTACACGCTCAAATTCCTCTGGGCTCCCTTGGTCGACAAGGTGCCGCTACCCATCCTCACCAAGGCGTTCGGACAGCGCCGCGCATGGCTCTATTTCATTCAGGCTTTGCTCTTCATGGCGCTGTGGCAGTTGGGTGCCTCCAACCCCAGCAATGGCAATCTCGGCACGTTCGCCTTCTGGGCGATCGTCGTCGCCTTCCTGTCGGCGACGCAAGATATCATCATCGATGCCTATCGCATCGAGATCCTGTCCGATGAGGAGCTGCCCTACGGCACCGCGATGAACCAGTTCGGCTATCGCTTCGGCAACCTGCTGGCCGGCGCGGGCACCATCTACCTGGCCAGCCAGGAAGGCGCGGGCTTCGGTTGGGCGGTTGCCTACGGCCTTACTGGTTTCCTCGTCCTGCCGGCAGCCATCGCTGCCTTGCTTGCGGGCCCCGGCCGCTATGTCGATCGCGCCAAGGAGCTCGCCGGTCGCACCGTTGGCCAATGGCTCAAGGAAACAGTGTGGATGCCCTTCAAGGAATTCCTCTCGCGCCGCGGCGCCGTCCTCATCCTGCTCTTCGTCCTCATCTACAAGGTGGGCGATGCGATGGGGCAGGTGATGCTCGGCCCGATGATCGACGAATTGGGCTTTTCCGACACCGACTATATCGCCGCCAACAAGCTGGTCGGTTTCTGGGCGCTGATTGCCGGCGCCGCCGTATCCGCGCCCTTCATCTACTGGCTCGGCATGGGCAAGGCGCTGTTCGTCAGCGGCGTCTTCATGATGATCACCAACTTCCTGTTCGCGATCCTCGCGTCGATGGGCGACAATGTCTTCATGCTCGGCCTCGCGGTCGGGTTTGAGAACTTCTCCTCGGGTCTCGGCCTCACCGTGTTCGTGACCTATTTGTCGGGCCTGTCGAGCCTTGCCTATACCGCAACGCAATTCGCGCTTTTGTCGAGCTTTGCCGCTGTCGGCCGCACCTGGCTCGCCGCGCCCGCCGGCTATCTCGCCGAAGGTCTCGGCTGGGTGTGGTTCTGGATCGCGACCATGCTCGTCGCCATTCCCGGCCTCATCCTGCTTGGCATCATGTGGAGGAAGGGCTTCGTCGTCGAAAGCGTGCGCCAGCCGGGCGTGGACGGTGAAGAAGCGGTCGAGGAAGTCGTGCCGGCATCCGAGCCGGAAGCCGACCTCAAACCCAAGGGCTAGTTAGGCGGCGTACCGTTTTCGTCGAGGAAACGGCCCGCCAGATAAAGCGAGCCCATGACGAGCACGGTGTCGCCGGGCTGCACAATCGATGCGAGCCGTTTGAAGGCTGCGGCAAAGTCGGGCACTGCCTTGCTGTCGGTGCCATCGACCATTGCGGCGAGCGCTTGCGGGTCGTGATGTTCATGGCCGGTGACAGGCAGGGCGGTGAAGCTCTGTAGTCGACGCGCGAATGGCGTGAGCAAGGCCATCGGGTCGCGATTGGCGAGCAGTCCCATGACGAGATGCACTTTGCCGGTGACGGCGCGGGCCACCGCCTGCGCGGCCTCCGGATTGTGCGCGCCATCGAGTAGCAGCGTCACATCGCCAAGCTGCTCGCGTAGGCGACCCTGCCCGATCCGCTGCAACCGCGCCGGCCATTCTGCCCAGCCCATCGCGGCCTCGAAGGCGGCGTCGGGCAGGTCGAATCCGTCCGCATGGCGAAGCATCGCAATGGCGAGCCCCGCATTGTCGAGCTGATGCCGACCGGAAAGTTTCGGATCGGGTAGGGCAAGGTCGCCGTGCCGGTCGGTATATGTCCATCCGCCCACGTCCCTCGGCGCAACGTTCCAGTCACGGCCCTGCAGGAGCAGACGAGAGCCTTTCTGATGGGCGATCTCGGCAATGCGTGCCACGACAGCACCATCAGCCTGAGCCTGCACGACGAGCGGCACGCCCTTCTTGGCGATCCCGGCTTTCTCGCTGGCAATCGCGGTGAGCTCATTACCGAGAAAGCGTTGGTGATCGCGCCCGATGGCGGCGATGCCAGTCGCCACCGGCGCCGAGACCAGATTGGTCGCGTCCAACCGTCCGCCCATGCCGACCTCGAGCAGCAGCGCGTCTGACGGCTGCCGCGAAAAAGCCAGGAACGCGGCAGCTGTCGTCGCTTCGAAAAAGCTGGGTGCCACACCTGCCTGTTCGGCCGTGTCCAGCACCTCCTCGAGCAAGGGGGCGAGCGCGGCGTCGTCGATGAGATCGCCGCCCAGCCTGATCCGCTCGTTGAAGCGCACGAGGTGCGGGCTCGTATAAGCGTGGACCGACTTGCCCGCTGCCGCGAGCGCGGCGCGCACGAAGGCGATGGTCGAGCCCTTCCCGTTGGTCCCAGCGACATGGAGGACGGGTGGCAGGCGGTCCTGCGGATTGCCGAGCGCAGCCATCAGACCGCGCATGACTTCCAAGGCCTGGCGGTCGCCGCCATGGCCGAGCGCCATCAATCGGTCGAGTTGGTGCTGGACGGCGGGATCGTCCGACCGCGCGCCGTCAGCCATCAGGCCGCGTCGGCCGCCTCGGGGGCCAGATAATCGATCAGCGTCGCCAGCTGCGCCTTCAGGTCATGGCGATGCACGACCATGTCGAGCATGCCGTGATCGAGCAGATATTCGGCGCGCTGGAAGCCTTCGGGCAGCTTCTCGCGGATCGTCTGTTCGATGACGCGCTGGCCGGCAAAACCGATAAGCGCGCCGGGCTCGGCAATCTGGACGTCGCCCAGCATCGCATAGCTAGCGGTCACGCCGCCCGTGGTCGGGTCGGTGAGCACGACGATATAGGGCAGGCCCGCCTCGCGGAGCTGCGCCAGCGCGACCGTCGTCTTGGGCATCTGCATCAGCGAGAGGATGCCTTCCTGCATCCGCGCCCCGCCCGCAGCGGTGAATAGGATGTAGGGGCATTTGCGCTCGATCGCGGCCTGGATGCCGGCAACGATAGCGGCGCCCACGGCAATGCCCATCGATCCGCCCATGAAGGCAAAGTCCTGCACGCCGACGATCGCCTCGTGGCCGTCAATCTCACCATAGGCGTTGATCAGCGCATCGCGCTCGCCCGTCTTGGACCGCGCCGCCTTCATGCGGTCGGGATATTTCTTGGTATCGCGGAACTTGAGCGGATCCTCGCGGACCTCGGGGCTGGACAGGCGCTCGGGCGGGGCATCGAACAGCTGTTCGAAACGCTCGTTGACGCCGATCCGGTCATGGTGCTCGCAGCGCGGGCAGACATAGGCATTGTCTGCCCATTCGCGCGTGAAGATCATGCTCTCGCACTTCTTGCACTTGTGCCACAATTGGTCGTCGCTCTGCCGCTTGGGCAGGAACGGAATGCCGTTACGGACGCGGTCGATCCAGCTCATTTGATCCTCATCGAATTGATTGGCGCCGTGGCTAGGCCAGCGCGGGCCCCAAGTCCAGTATCAGAGCGTCGCTGCGATCTCGGCGACAGCGGCATTGGGGTCCTCTGCAGCCGTGATCGGGCGACCGATGACCAGCACCGATGCGCCATCGTCTAGCGCCTGGCGCGGCGTGACGACACGCTTCTGGTCGCCGCTCGCACCGCTTCCCTCGGGACGCACGCCGGGCACGACGAAGAAGCCGTCATTCCACTGCTTCTTCATCGCAGCGACTTCGAGGCCTGAGCAGACGATCCCGTCCAGCCCGGCCTCGCGCGCATTGTCGGTGAGGCGGTTCACATAGTCGGCAGGCGATCCCTTAATACCGGCGCGGTCAAGGTCGTCTTGGTCGAGGCTTGTCAGCATCGTGACACCGACCACCTTGGTTTCGGCGGGCGCTGCGGCGCGCGCGGCTTTCATCATCTCCATCCCGCCGCCGGCATGAATGGTGAGGATGCGCGGATGCAGGGGGTGCAACGCCTCGATCGCCTTCGCGACGGTATTGGGAATGTCGTGCAGCTTGAGGTCGAGGAAGATGGGCAGGCCGCGCTCGGCCATGCGGCGCACCCCGTCCTTGCCATTGGCGTTGAAGAATTCGAGGCCCAGCTTGAGACCACCGGCATGGCTTTTGACGGCCACGGCGAGTCCTTGGGCAGTGTCGAGGCGAGGCGTGTCGATCGCGACGTAGATGGGTCCGGCCATGATGCTGCTAACGCCTAGAAGGGACTGTCGGGTTCCACCGGACGCTCGCGCGCGGGTGCGGATGGGGGCGGGGGCGTCGTCGGATGCGCGGCAAGGTTGCGCTCGCTCTGCTTCAATCGCCGTTCAATGCGCCAGACCTTGGCGCGATAATAGACGAGCGTCGGCACGAGACCGAGGCCGAAGGCGACGGCCAGCAGCAGCGGCAGCTTGATGGCCATGCGCATGTCGCCCCACAGGTCGATCATGACGTCATGCCAGTTGGCGGTCGCGAATACGGCCAGCGCGACGGCCAGCAGGATCCACAGCAAAGTGTTCAGGAAACGCATCTGGGCTCCAAGTCCTTCCGGTTGTTGCGGCCTTCATAAGCGCGCGAGCGCGGCATCGCCAGCCTTGCGGTGAACCGTTCCGATACGGCTGCGAAACCTCTTTGTCACGCTTGCCAATTTGCGACCCAAGCAACATTGAGGGGGCTATGGGGTGGAAGGTTACGATGGGCGCCGTCGGGGTGCTTGCCATGTTGGGTACCGCACTTGCCAGTTGGAGCGAGGGCGAGGACGCCGCTGCGGACGAGCTGCGCGGCGAACGCATCGTCACGGTGCCGCTGCAGGCCGCGCCAGCGCGGACCGATGGCGTCGATTATGATCGACTTGAGCAGGACATCGACCGGCTGATGGACGAGCGTGGCATGGTCGGCCTGGCCATCGGCGTCGTCGAAAATGGCGAAATCGCTTACATCAAGGGATTTGGCGAGACCGTCGCTGGGTCGGGCGAACCGGTCACGACCGCGACGATGTTCCGCTGGGCCTCGCTGTCCAAGGGCGTGGCGGGCACGATGGCGGCCAAGCTCGATGCCGAAACCGACTTCGACCTCGACCATAGCGTCACCCATTATTCGAATACGCTGCAGCTCGAGGGCGGGACGCAGTTCGAGGCGCGGATGCGCGACGTGTTGAGCCATCGCCTGGGGCTGTGGCGCAACGCCTATGACGACCGGCTGGAAGATGGCGGCGATGCCGACGAAATTCGCCGTTCCTTGGGGGACCTGCCGCAAATCTGCCCGGTCGGCACCTGCTGGAGCTACCAGAATGTCGCCTTCGATGCCGCCTCCGAAGCGGTCGAGAAAGTCACGGGCGAAACCTATGAGGCTGCGCTCCAGCATCGTCTCTTCGCACCGCTCGGTATGGATAGTGCCAATGCTAGCCTCGAGGGGCTGACGAGCGCGCCGGACTGGGCGCATCCGCATAATGCCGGTGCCCGCGAGATTGCGCTGACCGACAGCTATTATCGCGTCCCGGCGGCGGGCGGGGTGAATAGTGACATTGTCGACCTCACCTTGTGGATGCAGGCGCAGATGGGCCTGTTCCCCGATGTGCTGACGGCCGAAATGCTGGGCGAGGCGCATGAGCCGCTGGTCAACACGCCGAGCGAGATGCGGCGGATGCGGCGCTATCGCGAGCGACTTTCGGATGCGCGTTACGGGCTTGGCTGGCGGCAATATGATTATGCCGGCCATCATGTCGTCGGGCATCGCGGCGGGGTCGATGGCTATCGCGGCACGATCCTGTTTGACCCCGAGCGCAAATTCGGTGTCGTGGCGCTCTGGAACAGCTCGGTGAGCAAGCCGCATGGCCTGCCATTCCTGCTCTTCGACATGGTCTACGGACTGGAGCCGCAGGACTGGCTGCGCCTTGGAGAATCGGGCGAATCCGCAGGGTGATTCGCACGCCTCCGGGGCCAAATGAGGCGATTTTCGGGCAATCCATGTTGCGATGGCGTGACGAAAGCGGCGGAAATGGCGGTTTTTTGCGTTTTTTCGCGTAATGTCCTACAAGATCGCCACTATCGCTCGAATGTCCCCCATCGATCGGCGCCGCGCCATCCTGCCCCCTCGGGCTTCTGGGACGATTCTGGCGAACACCCCCATCAGCGAGACGCTTTTCACGACCATCACGCTCGTTCGCGTCAGCTGAACACCCGACCCCAATGCGGCCGGGTCCAACCGGTCGCTCAAGACCGTAGGAGACCCAATTTGGCCCATCAGATCGAATTTCTGATCGAACGTATGGAAGAAGAGCGCGCCAAGGCCGATGCTTCGGACCTTGTGAAGGTGAAAGAACGCCACGAACGCGCCGCCGCCAGCTGGGAAAAGCTCGTCAATCGTGCCGTAGCAGCGGACAAGCTCCGCGCCGCCGAAGAAGAGCGCAAGGCGGAAATGCGCGCCGCGCAGGCCGAGATGGCCTAGCGCACCAAGCGCAATCCAACCCAATGAAAAGGGCGGGCGGCCGGATGCGGCCCCCGTCCTTTTTCATTAGTCGAAACGGGTTTGACCCCAGCTCCCCGGACCGCGATCCTCTCGCGCGAACATCGACAAGAGGGGACGATACGACATGACCAGTAAACGCCTTGCCTTCCTGACCCTGCTTGCCGCGAGCACCGCGCCCATCGCCATGCCCGCCGCCGCGCAGGACGCCATCGCCCCGGTAGCGGTGGAGGAAAGCGCACAGGTCACGCCGCGCGGTGTTGCCTATGTCATCCCCGACGACTGGACGCTTGAGATTGTCGACGGTCGCTATGTCTTCACGCTTCCCGAGGGCGATACGGTCCTCAATTATCTGGAAATCGAAGGCGCGGAAGATGGCGAGGCCGCCATCGCTGCCGCCTGGGCCATTGTCGATCCCGACTTCGCACTGGAGCCAGTCCAATCGGCCGAGCAGCCCGCCAATGGCGGCTGGGACGGGGCATTGGTAAAGACCTATGCTTTCCCGCCCGCCGAACAGCGCGTCGCACAAGCCGCAGCGCTGCAGAAGGATGGCGAGTGGTCGGTGATCATCGCCAAGGTTTTCATCCCCACCGCCAGTCGCCGGGGGTCGCAGCTGGCCGAGTGGAACCAGGGGCTGAAGCCGACCGATTACGAGGAGCAAAGCCTCGTCGAGAATGAAATGGCGGCAATGGACGCCGAACTGTTCGGCGAATGGACCGACTTCATTGTCGATGCGATGGACAAGCTCGAAGTCCCCGGCGCGGCGGTCGCGGTCATCGAGGATGGCGTGGTGAAGTATCAGGCCGGGCTGGGCGTCAAGGATCTGGAAACGGGCGAGCCGGTCGACACCGACACGCTCTTCATGGTCGGCTCCAATACCAAGGGCATGACGACCCTGCTCATCGGCACGATGGCCGAGGACGGGCTGGTCGACTATGACGCGCCGGTCCAGCAATACATGCCCGATTTCCGCCTCGGCGACGAGGAGACCTCCAAGGAGGTGCTGGTCAAGCATCTTATCTGCGCCTGCACCGGCCTGCCGCGCAACGATTATGAATGGATCTTCTCGCAAACAGAGGAGCAGCCGGCGAGCAACACCTTCGCGATCCTGTCGCAGACCCAGCCGACCACCGAGTTTGGCGAGCTTTTCCAGTATAACAACATCATCGCCTCGGCGGCGGGCTATGTTGCCGGCGCGATCCTCCATCCCGAGATGGAAGTGGGCGCCGCCTACGATCTCGCGATGGAGGAGCGGGTGTTCGGCCCGCTTGGCATGGGAAATGTCCATTTCGCGATCGACGACGTGCTTGCCGACGGCAATTTTGCCGCGCCGCACGGGTTCAATCGCGAGGGCGTAGCAGGGCGTGAACCGCTCGATCCCAACCGCACGCTGTTGCCGGTCCGCCCGGCGGGCGCGCTGTGGGCCAGCATCGAGGATTTCGCCGACTATGTCCGCAACGAGCAGACGGCGGGACTCGACGCCGCCGGCAACCGCATCATGCCGGCCGAGGCCGTGCTGGCCCGCCGTGCGCCGCAGGTGAAGATGGGCGCCGACAGTGCCTATGGCATGGGCGTGATGATGGGCGATGAAGGCGGGCTCAAGACGACCTTCCACGGTGGGTCGACCTTTGGATACCAGAGCAACTATCTCGTCATTCCCGAACGCAACGTCGCCATCATCATGCTGACCAATGCGAGCCATGGCACCGGCCTCATCGCCGAAAGCTTCGACCGCTTCTTCGAACTGGCGTTCGATGCCGACGAGGATGCGGCAGACGATGTCGATCGCTCTGTCGAGCGGCGCAAGGAGGACTTGCCCAAATTCTGGGAAGACCTCGCTATCCCGCCCGCCGCCGAAGCGGCCGCCGTGCTGGCCGATCGTTATTCCAACGATGTGCTCGGTGAGCTGACGGTCGACAGGGATGGCGAGCGCGTCTTCTTCAACCTGCCGACCATGCGGGTCGAACTGGCGACCAAGGAAGAAGATGACGGTTCGACCAGCTTCGTGGTGATCGCGCCGGGCTTCGTTCGCGGGCTGGGCTACCAGTTGGTCGACGGCACGTTGGTGCTGCGCGATGCCCAGCACGAATATGTCTACGAGCCGGCCAAATAACCGTTATGAAACCCTTAACTCGCATTTAGTTAACAAAAGTTATATAAGTTGCCTTCGGGAGGATGAAGGCAATGGGGCTGAGTCTCGAACCGTTGATCGATTTTTGCGTAGCCGAAGCAGCCGGTCGCCTGGAAGGCGATCGCAAATTTGCGCCGTTCGGCGCGGTGATGGTGGGCGGCGATCCCAAGGGAGTGGAAGCGCCGGGCCATATCGAGGCCGTGGAAGAAGAATTGGCGGCGCTCGCGCGCGGCGGCATCGTCCGCGCCGTGGCGGTGGTGGATGCCGTCGACCTCGAGGCCGAAATGCCCGACGGCGCGACCAAGGCGATCCGCGTCCATGCCGAAAGCTATGCCGGAGCCAGCGAGTGGATCATCCCCTATCGCCGCCTGCGCCGCGGCCTGCTCGGCCTCAAGCGCGAAGTCGAGACCGGGGACAAGCATGGCGAGCGCAGCGAGGCGCGTTTCTTCGCCTGATCGGCGCTTGCCTGCCCGGTCGCAGCGGCTAAGGTCCCATGCATGGAAGGGGCCATCGTCTTCGCATCGCTTATCGTCGGGGTCGCGATTACCGACCAGCTGACGAGCCTGCATCGCCTGCTGCGCGTGCGCCACAAGGTCCGCTGGGACCCGCTCCCGCTCCTGTTCGCCTTCTTTATCATGATGAGTGTCATCATGGCCTGGTGGTCGGTCGCGGGGCAGTCGTGGGACGACAGCATCACCATCGGCGAATTCCTGCCCATCTTTTTCAACCTCGTCCTGATCTTCCTCTTGGCGAGCGCCTCGCTTCCCGATGCGGACGATCCGGCCGGACACGACTTGCGCGCCTTCTGGGAAGCGCAGAGCAAATATCTCTGGGGCCTGTTCCTGTTCACGGTCGTGTTCGACAATGTCCTCAATGTCAGCGAAGTCATCCGCAGCGGCGAACCGATCGGCCAATATGCGTTGCGGCGGCAGGCGGACATCGTCATCATCGCGCTGCTCTTTGCCGTCTTTTTCATCCGCAAACGCTGGCTCGACTGGGTCGTGGTCCTGCTGCTCTCGATCGTACCGCTGGCGTGGATGAGCCGAAGCCTCGGCTAGACCATGATCACGCTCAAGCCACTCAAGCCCTACAAGAAACCGCGCGGCATCAAGGCGCGATGGCAGTCCGTGCGGTCGGACGAGTTCAAGTGTGACTGGGCGATCGGGGTGGTCAGTTTCCATGGCAAGGTGCCCGATGGGTCGCGGGGGCGCGAGCATGCCGACTATATCGCGCTCGAATGCCTGCATGGCATGGCGCGGATGGAGGCGATCGCGCTGGTGATGGACATGCGCGCCCTGATCTATCGCTGGGGCAATTCGATCGGCAAGGTGTTCGACGTGCTGCGGCGGCACTATCATTATGAGTGGGAAGAGGTGGGCAAGATCGTGCCCATCCGGATGGTGACGAGCGACAAGTCGGCGGGCTTCCAATCGCTGGTCGACGGGGATGGGTTCCTCTGCGATAGCGTCGAGGAAGCGGTGCGCGAATGTGCCGAAGAGGTCGCGGTCTGGGCTGCGGACTGATGGCGGGCGCAGATCCCGCAGCATTGCTCTCCGAGAAGGAAAAGGAAGCGCTGCGCCTGCTGATTGCGGGGCATGATGCCAAGTCTTCGGCGCGCACGCTCGGCGTGTCGCATCATGCCATCAACGACCGGCTGCGCAGTGCGCGGCGCAAGCTGGAGGTGACGAGCAGTCGCGAGGCGGCGCTGTTGCTCTCTGAGGCGGAGCAGGCGGACCCCGAACCGCTTGTGCACAAGCCGTTGGGGGATGTCGTCGCGGGGGCCGGCGACGATGATCGATCCATGGCCGGACAGGAGGAGCGGGGCACTTCCCGCTTCGTCCGGTATCGGAAAGGATTGATCTTCATGTCCATCACCATCCTGGCCGCCGCAGGCGCCATTTTCGTGTCCACCATCGCCGAGGCGCCGCGGCAGGAAGATGCCGACGCCGCCGTGCCCGTCGCGTCACAAGGCCTTGCGGGGCAGGCGGAGTCCGCAGCAGAAGCCACGGCCTTCATGGCGCTGGTCGATGCGGGCGATGCCGAGGCCAGCTATGCCGCGGCGAGCGAGACGTTCCGCGATGCCTACACCTTCAAGCTGTGGGACTTCGGCGTATCGCTCCGCGCGCTCCAGGGCGGGGTGTTCCAGCGCGTCCTCACCAAGGTCGAGCGCCCGACCGACGGGGTCGAGATTCTCTATTACGAAACCGAAATGCTGAGCGGCGAAAAGAAAGCCGAAAGGATCTTCATGGAGCGCGTGGGCTCGGGCTGGAAGGTCGCCAACGTCACCATCACCGACTTGGGCGCAGAATAAGGCTCACCCCACCGTCACAAAACTATCCAGCACGCGTTTCTGCCCGGCTTTCTCGAAGTCGATCTCGAGCTTGTTGCCTTCGATCGCGGTGATCTTGCCGTAGCCAAACTTGCCGTGGAAGACGCGCATGCCGAGGGTGAGATCGTCGCGGCCCTTGTTGCCGAGGCTCACGGCGCTCGACTTGACGTCGGCGGGGCCAGCTGAGCGGGTGCGCGTGGAGGCGGCGGCTTTCTGGGCGACGGCGCGCTGGAAGCCGGGGCCGCGTGAGGCGGGTCTTGCGACATGGGCGAAGGGGTCGTCCTGCGCGCTGAACTGGGCGCGCCAGAGGCTTTCGCCGCCGCTCATGGTCGCATCGCTCTCAATATGCTCTTCGGGTAATTCATCGACGAAGCGCGAGGGGATGGAGCTGGTCCACTGGCCGTAGATGCGGCGGTTGGCGGCGTGGAGGATGTGCGCCTTTTGCCGCGCGCGGGTGATGGCGACATAGGCCAGGCGGCGCTCTTCCTCGAGGCTGGCCTGGCCGCCTTCGTCCAAGGACCGCTGCGAGGGGAAGAGGCCTTCTTCCCAGCCGGCGCAGAAGACGATGGGAAATTCGAGGCCCTTGGCGGCGTGGATGGTCATGATGGTGACGCGCTCGCCATCGGCGTCGCGGTCGGTGTCCATAACGAGGCTGACATGTTCGAGGAAGCTCTCGAGCGTGTCATATTCCTCCATCGCGCGGGCGAGTTCGGAGAGGTTTTCGAGGCGGCCCTGCGCTTCGGCGCTTTTGTCGGCCTGGAGCATGGCGGTGTAGCCGGCTTCCTCGACGATCAGCTGCATGAGTTCGGATGGCGAGAGCTCGGCAATCTTGCCGCGCCAGCGGGCGATGTCGGCGACGAAGCGGCCGAGCGAATTGCGGGCGCGGGCCTGGAGTTCGTCGCTGTCGAGCATTTGCGCGGCGGCGAGCAGCAGCGGCAGGTCGGCGGCTCTTGCATATTGGTGGATGGTCGCGACCGCCTTGTCGCCGAGGCCGCGCTTGGGCTGGTTGACGACGCGGTCGAAGGCGAGGTCGTCGGCGGGCTGGTTGACGAGGCGCAGGTACGCGATGGCGTCGCGGATCTCGGCGCGCTCGTAGAAGCGGAAGCCGCCGATAATCTGATAGTCGATGCCGATCGAGATGAAGCGTTCTTCGAATTCGCGCGTCTGGTGCTGCGCGCGCACGAGGATGGCGATGTCGTTGAGGCTGCCGCCTTTGGAGATGTGGTTCTCGATTTCCTCGCCGACGCGGCGGGCTTCCTCGGGGCCGTCCCAGACGCCGAGGACGCGAACTTTCTCGCCATCGCCCGCTTCGGTCCAGAGCGTCTTGCCGAGGCGGCCCGAATTGTTGGCGATGACGCCGGAGGCGGCGGCGAGGATATGGCCGGTCGAGCGGTAATTCTGTTCGAGGCGGACGATCTTGGCGCCCGGAAAGTCGCGCTCGAAGCGCAAGATGTTGGTCACGTCCGCGCCGCGCCAGGAGTAGATGGACTGGTCGTCATCGCCGACGCAGCAGATATTGTTCTCGGGCGCGGCGAGGAGCTTGAGCCATTCATACTGGCTCGCATTGGTGTCCTGATATTCGTCGACGAGGACGTAGCGGAAGCGTTTGCGCCATTCCTCCAGCACGTCGCCATGCTTCTTGAAGATGGTGAGCATGTGGAGGAGGAGGTCGCCAAAGTCGCAGGCGTTCACGGCGCGGAGGCGGGCCTGGTAGTCGGCATAGAGTTTGGGCGCCTTGCCGTCGGCGAAGCCCTCGGCATCGGCGGCGTCGATAAGGTCGGGGGTGAGGCCCTTATTCTTCCACTTGTCGATAAGGCCGGCCATCTGGCGCGCGGGCCAGCGTTTCACGTCGATCCGCTCGGCCTCCATCAACTGCTTCAAAAGGCGCAGCTGGTCGTCCGTGTCGATGATGGTGAAATTGTTCTGGAGGCCCACCAGCTCGGCATGGCGGCGCAGCATGCGCGCGCACACGCTATGGAAAGTGCCGAGCCAGGGCATGTTGTCGACCGCGCCATTGGTGATTTGCGCGACGCGCTCCTTCATCTCGCGTGCGGCCTTATTGGTGAAGGTCACGGCAAGGATCTGGTTCGGCCAGGCGCGGCGGGTGGCGATAAGGTGGGCGAGGCGGGCGGTGAGTGTCGCTGTCTTGCCCGTGCCCGCGCCCGCGAGAATGAGGACAGCGCCATCCAGCGCTTCCGCAGCCTCGAGCTGGGCCGGATTGAGATGCGCAAGATAAGCGGGCTTGTCGCTGTTCTGGGGTAGAGATTCGGTCACGAGTGACAGGTAGGGCGAGGGGAACATTTGGGCAACCCGGACGAGCGCCCATCCGAATCGATTCGTCGATTCGACGCGATTCGGTGCGAATCATTGGTGGCGGGATGCGATTCGGGCTTGCGAATCGGCTGGACCGGGGGTACTTGGCCCGCAATTCTGGGGTAGTGCCCGCAAAAAAGCGCCACTTACGCACGATATCCCCGTTATCCACAGGCAAAAACACTTCTGAAGCGGTTGAAAACCAACCACTTACACACCATCTTGAAAATGTGATCGGGGCAAACGACCCGGCCCCCTCGGGGGAAGGGAACCGAAGCACCGATCTCCGCCGGCAGGCGATGCGATGCGACGATCGAGGGAGCCCTCGAAGGTCTTCGGACCGGAGAGAGCGTTGAAGCCGATCATCTCGCAGAGCAGACCAGCCGGTCAGAGGCGCCGGAAGAGCCGGGTGTCCTAACGCAGCCGCGTTGCGAGGCTTGCCCCCGCAACGAAGGGCGCGAGAAGGTCCCGGTCCAAGAAGGGCCGCAAACGCGCCGCCAGGGTGCGATCCGCTTGACGGGTCGGATCTGGAGGGAGCCGAAGTGGAAAGCGATATGCGGGAAACTGCATGTTGCGAGAAGCGGAGGAAACCAAGAGGTAGCCAGTCATGCTGGCAGGCCTGGAGGAGACGAGCGACGCCTGAGTGGGCGCGCAAGGATGGCGACGGAGCCACGGAAGCCTTCGGGCGGAAGTGGAAGACCGAACCAAGACCGGCAAACCAACTCGGCGCTAGTGGGGTCCAGCAGCAATGCTGGGCCCCATTTCGTTTTGGGGTGTGCGAAGGCGCAGCTAATTGGCGGGTGGTTACGCGCCAACACGCAGACCTGTTCAATTGAAATCAAGATTTTCGGCCCTAGGATGGCGTTAAAGCGGCGGACGATGCGCCATGTTGCGAATGTGATTGCGGGAATTGTCGTATGTTTGCGTTTCTTCTCGATGCCTTGCCTGGGTTGCCGGCCCGAAGCCGATGTCGGTCCCATTCGTCATACTCTCACCCGGACGCGAACGGCGTTCGCAGGATCTCCGGAGACATTCGATGATGCTTATGGCGCTGTTCGCCTCGCTTGCGGTTGATCCGCCGGCGGAAGAGGAAGCCGCGCCGCCGCAGCCGGTGCCGCAGATTACGACGCGCGACATCGAGCCGCCGCGGCCGCCACGCTTGTCGGCGCCGCCGCCGCCGGTGCTGGTGCAGCGCCCGCTGCCGACGCCGCCAATGCCGACCAGCGACCCCATCCGCCTGTTCGACGCGGACAGCTATCCGCGCGATGCCGCGGCCAATGACGATGTCGGGCGCACCGACACCGATTTGTTCATCGACGAGGAGGGCATGCCGATCGCCTGCCTGGTGCGCGCCAGTTCGGGGTCGGCGAGCCTCGATGCGACCACCTGCGATATCCTGATGCGCAACATGCGCTTCGAGCCGGCGACCATCTATGGCGGCGGTGTGGGCAAGGGAATGTGGGACGCCCCGGCCATCGCCTGGCGCCTGCAGGGATACAATCGCGAAGGACCATCGAGCAGCGATCGCCGCTTTCGCGAGCGCATGGCGGAAGCCGGCTTTTCGGACGGCGATGAAATGGTCTTCGATCGGCTCGCCGAGCAGAGCAGGCTCGCCTGCACGGTGACGCGCGACGGCGAGGAGCCGCGCGACTGCAATAATGATGAGAAGCAGATGGCCCGCTGGGCCTGGATGGAAGAGTTTTCACGCCGCGTCGGGACCGGCCCGTATCGCATGGCGATGGGCCGCCAGAAGGTCGACAGCGTTGAATTGCCGATCCTGTGGGATGCCGAAAGCGAGCGCCTGCACCAGTATGACCATGTCTTCCGGTTCATGGAAAATGGCGTGGCAGGCTGTTTCGTCCCGTGGCGACGTGGTGACCGGCCGCTCATCGGACTGAAGCAATGGGGCTCGCGCCTCTGCGAGGAAGACGATGTGATCATCTTCGCCAAGGAGCTGGACCTGTCAAAAGCCGATGCCGGCTACGAGTTCCGCTACTTCCTGATCGCGAGCACTTCCTCGCCCGAATGACCTTTGGAGCGCTCGACGATGCGGCGTAGCTGCTTGATCGTTTCCTCGAGCAGCAGCAGCGCCTCCTGCACGGCCAGCCGGACGGTGGCCGAGAGGTCGGACTGCTCCATCATCTCGGACAGCATGGTCTCGACCTGCTGGTCGCAATCGGCAAGGCGCTCCAATAGCCCCGAATAGTCACCCGTCCGATTGGCTTCCTCGCACGCATCGAATTCGGTGATCGCACAGCATTCCCAATTGTCCTGCTCGAGCGCATCGCCGTTATGCTCGGCGATCGCCTCGTCAATCTGTTCGCCAAGGGCGCTCCGCTTGGTGGCGCAATCGAGCAGCACGCGCTCGAGCTGGCGATTGTCGATCTGTCCCGCGACATGACGGATACGCGCTTCGGTCTGGTCGACCGCAGCACGCATGCGCGTCAGCACTTTCCCGTCATCCGGGCGGTTAGACATGATCCCTCTTTTCGGCACGCGACCACCATGAACGCGGCTGGTCGACACAGAAATCTTTCGGTCACAACGCCGGGGGGCGGTGACGGTTTCAATACTCATCGATTTTGAACGCAATTCTACAAACCAAGGGGGAGGATTAGCGGCCGGAGATTTCTCGAACTTTTTCGGAATAAAGGCGGCCGACCGGCTGCTCGGTATCGTCCTGGAGGCGGGCGACCCAGCGGCCCGACGCATTGCGGGCGAAACCGGCGATAAAGTCCTTGCGAACAATCGCGCTGCGATGCAAGCGCGCAAACATTTCGGGGTCGAGCCCCTTTTCCAGCGCAGTCATCGAGTGGTGGATGAGCCAGCTGCGCTGACCGACATGGAGGCGCATATAGTCCCGCTCGGCCGAGACGCGGTCGATGTCGCGCGCGGCAATGCGGACCAGGCCAGACAGGTCGGAGGCCCAGAACTCCTCCAGATATTCGCTCTTTTCCTTCTTGCCCGTCGGCGCGCTTTCGTTGCCGATCATGTCGCGGGCGCGCTCGATCGCGGTTTCGAGGCGTTTGCCTTCGACCGGCTTCATCAAATAGTCGACCGCGGCGACCTCGAAGGCGGCGACCGCGAACTGGTCGAAGGCGGTGACGAAGATGACGGCGGGCGCGTCATCCTGCTCGGACAGCGCGCGCGCGACTTCGATCCCGTCCTGGCCCGGCATCGAGATATCGAGCAGCAGGAGGTCGGGCTTCAGCTTGTCGGCCATCGCGACGGCCTCGTCGCCATCGCTGGCAACGCCCGCAACTTCGACATTTTCCATGCGACCGAGCAGGGTTTCGAGACGCTCGGCGGCGAGCGGTTCGTCGTCGGCGATCAGGATCTTGAGGGGCTTGTTATCGGCCATGGAGCTCACGCTTTTTCAATGGGGATGATGATGTCGACGCGGTAGCCGTCATCGACGGCACCGAAGCGACATTCGGCGCGATTGCCGAAATGGGCGGCAACGCGTTCGCAGACATTGGTCATGCCGGTGCCGGTGCCTGCCGGGGCAGGGCGGTCTTCCTGCGCGAGCGGGATCGTATTGTGGACGCTCAAGGTGGCGCGGCCGTCGCGGCGTTCGCTGGCGCTGATGGTTACCTTGACCGGCTCGCGGGTGCGGCTGACGCCATGCTTGATGGCATTCTCCACGATCGGCTGGAGGATGAGCGCGGGCACGCGCATCTCGGACAGCTCGTCGGGCACGTCAATTTCGACCTTGAGGCGCTCGGGGAAGCGGCGCTTCTCGATTTCCAGGTAGAGCGACTGCAGTTCGATCTCCTGCGCCAGCGTCACGCTCTCGCTGGGGTCGAGCGACAGGCTGGTACGAAAGAAGGTGGAGAGGGCGAGCAGCATCTGCTCGGCCTGTTCGTTGCGGCCGGTCATGACCAGCGAGGACAGGCTGTTCAGCGTATTGAACAGGAAGTGCGGATTGACCTGGTAGCGCAAGGCCCGGACCTGCGCGGCAGTGGCGGCGGCTTCGGCCTCGGCAAGACGGCGGCGCGTGTCCTGGATCTGACTGGCCGAAATGCCGGCGAGATAGACCGCGCTCCAGGCGGCGAAGAAGAAGAACCAGACGACCGCGGCATCGGCGGTGACGCGCAACTTGTCGGTCTCGTCCAGCTCGTCGATGCGGGGCAGCGTGAAGATCATCGGCTGTTCGCCCGAATGGCGCTGGATGCGGATTTCGTTGCCCTGCTGGATGATGACGGCGCCTTCGCGGGCCTCGACGCGATATTCCTCGCCGGTTTCCTGGCGCAGCGGTGCGGTAGCGATGATCAGCAGGGCCTGGCCGATCGCAGCGACGAGGCTGGCGATGGCGGCGATGCTGGCGCGGACGCGGATGCGGGCATTGTCGTCGACCGCTTGCATCGCAAGGTAGATGCAGCCGGTAAGGACGATACCGGTGCAGATGGTCGGGAGCCGGTTGGAGATAAGCCCGGTGAAACTGCCGCCCAACGCTGCCCGGATGAGCAGGGTGCCGACATAGATGCACCAGAAGATCGCGATCGAGCCGACCGCGAATTTCCAATCGGCGAATAGTGGGCGCCCCCCCGGGGCCTTCAAAGTCACGTGCCGCATAATCTGACCTGTCTAGGCCAATTATCGCGCCGCTGCCAGCGCGTGGCGGCGCTTGGCCGAAGGAAATCCGCCGTTGATCGAAGGAACGCGGGCGCGGGGGTGTTCGTTGGTGGGGGTAGAAGGAGGCTACATGACCGACCGATCCACGACCAAGGACGAACCCAGCCGCGAACTGGAAGAGAAATTGGCGCGCAATCCGCACGATGCCGACACGAAAGTCGATGTCGGGCTGGATGAATCGATGGATGCATCGGACCCGGTATCGGCCACGCGCAGCGATGATGACGAGCCGCATCCCAATTCGGATGCGCCCAAGGACTGACGCGCAAGTCGTTGCGTAACCGCAACGCTTTTCCAATATCGTGGTAAATATCGCACAGTCGCGAACTGCTTTGCGACGTGCGCCCCTAAATCCTTGCGAGAACAAGGATTTCCCGCATGACTATGGGTCGGGAGCGGGAGTCGTTGATGGTTAATGCTTTTTAAAGGCGTGGCCATCTAACGTCTTCATGAAGGGGTGAAAGGAGCAAGAAGAACAATGAGTAACAACCGGGCCGGGGGGAACGTGACTGGCGAAGTGACCATCGCCGAAATGAAGGAATTTGCGAGCTTCCCGAAGGCGACGCAGCGTTACATTCGTCGAAGCCTCGACAATGCGTTCGGACGCAATGATCCGGTCGCAACCTGGGCACGCGACGAGGTCGAAGCCGCTTCGATCGAAGCGCAGCATCGCTTCTACCAGCAGCTCGACCATCTGCGCATGGATATTCCCGACGATAGCGGCCTCGACATGCTCGAGCCTTTCCTCGGCATGCTCATCACCCTGTCGGCGTTCGACCTGGGGCAGGACCGCCTCGACAATTTCAACGCCTATCGCTTCCTTTACGAACGGCTGCTCGGTGCCGCCGTGCGTCCTTGGCTGCCGGCCGCCTTTTGCGCCGCCGCCTCGCTCCCGCACCTGCACCCCGATCGCCGCCGCATGCTGCTCCAGTCGATCAGCGAAAGCGCGGCAACGGCCGCGGGCTGGTCCAATCGCGAGCCCGCATTCTGGCCCGAATGGGTCGAGAAGGTGGACGCGGAGGAAGCCGCCTAAAGCTCGAAATATTTGCCTAGTTCAAGGAGCGTCGTTTCGGGCGCCTTGTGAAGGATGAAGCGGCCTCGGCCCTTCTCCTTCCAGGGCGCCCGAGCCGTTTTGCGGTCATCGACGAGCACGTCGCCGGCCTCGGCATATTTCCATTTGTCGCGTGCCATGCAGGTGATCATCGGGATGCCCGGCAGGTGCCGGTCGCGCCAGGCGAGCTTCTGCCGCCGCGCCCAATTGCCCATCGGCAGCCCGGTGAGGATGGTCGGCTCCAAGTGCCGAACCGCCTCGACCATGTCGAGTGCGCCGGGCAGGGGATCGAGGTCGGCATAAAAGGCGTCGGCGCGCGCCAAGGCTTTCCAGAAGCCACCTTTGCCACGCTCGGCCTCGAGCGCATCCGGCGACAGGCCGGTCAGCTTGCGCACCCCGCCATCGAAATCGGCGAGGACCCCGTCGCAATCGAGAAAGAGGCGGACACTCATCCGATATAGGCCGGGACGGCGGTGACGGGGATCGGATCGATCTCTTCCCAATCATGGTCGGCGATGAGGACGTTGCTGTCCTTTGGCTTCTTGCCGCTGGCGGGATCGAGCGACCAGGTGATGTGATAGTGCGAGCCGTCAGGGCGGTGGACGTTGCCGTCGACGGTAACGACCAGAGCTTCGATGCCGTCGCCTGCATCGGCATGGCCGACGACGGCGATTTCGGCAGGGTCGGGCGGGGTGGCGCGATATTTGCGGCCCCAGAGCGTCACGTGATGCGCGATGATCTCGGCATAAAGCGGCGGGAATCGGTCGAGCAGCTTGGCCCGGCTTTCATCCTCCAGCAGCCATCCGACCGGTCGTCCCATCAGGCGCGCTCCTCCAATTTGGTAACGAAGTCGTGGGCATAGGCGATCAAGCTGTCGTCGCGCGCGCCCATGACGAGGATCATGTCGCCTTCGCCGACATCTTCGAGGATCATCGCGGCCAGCGCCTCGCGGTCGGGATGGTGGACCGCATTGCCGCCATGGCGCTTCACTTCGGCAGCCAGCCAGGCCCCGCCGCGCTCGCGATTGACGGTGCCGCCCTGATAGACCGGGTCGGGCACGTAAAGGCGGTCGTTCTTGTCCATGAGGTCGGCGAAGACCTCGGCCAGTTCATCGCCCATCTGCTTCAGGGGACCGTAGCCGTGCGGCTGGAACATGATGTGGAGGCGTCGCCCGGTGGCGCGCGCGGTCCGCAAGGTCGCGGCGGCCTTGTCGGGATTGTGGCCGAAATCGTCGATGACGGCGACGCCGGCGGCTTCGCCCACCAGTTCGTAGCGACGCTTGAGGCCCGCAAAGCTGGCAAGCGCGGCGATGGCGACTGGCAGCTCAACGCCCGCCTGGTGTGCCGCAGCGATGGCGGCGAGGCCGTTCATCGCATTGTGGCGCCCGGGCATGGGAACGGTGACGGCCAGCGCGTCGTCCTGATGGTGCAGGGTGAGGCGGGTCTGATGCGCGTCTTCGGTGAGGTCGCTGGCGCGATAATCGGCATCGTCGGCAAAGCCGAAGCCGAGCGCATCGTCTGGCGCGATGCCGCGGGCTTCGGCGTCATCCGCGTTGTAGATCGCCTTGTTACCGGCGCGCAGGAAGTCGCCGAACAGCTGGCGCAATTCCTCCATCGATTTGTGGTCGAGGCTGATATTGTTCACCAACGCCACGGTGGGCCGGTAGAGCGCGATCGAGCCGTCGCTTTCATCGACTTCCGACACGAAGAGGTCGGGATCGCCGACGAGCGCGCTCGCAAAGGGTGCTTCGGGGGTCGCGAAATTCTTCATCACCGCGCCATTCATCGCGGTCGGGTCGCGGCCGGCTTCGTGCAGGATCCACGCGGTCATGCCGGTGACGGTCGACTTGCCGCTGGTGCCGCCGATGGCGATGCTGGTGGCAGCCTCGTTGAGCAGGTCTGCGAGCAGTTCGGGGCGTGTGCGACGGGTAAGGCCCAACTCTTCTGCGCGCACCATATCGGGGACGGTGTCTTCGACGGCGGCGCTGGCAACCAGCACCTGGCCGTCCTTGAGACCGGTACCGTCCTGCTCGTACAGGTCGATGCCGAGGCGGCGGAGATAATCGAACTTGCTCGACATGCGGCCGGCATCGAGGCTGCGGTCGCTGCCCGACACGTCGGCACCGCGCGCCTTGATGATGGCGGCGAGCGGCAACATGCCCGATCCGCCGATGCCGCAGAAAAAATAGTTTTTGTTCATGAAGTCGCCCTATGCGAAGAGGATTAGTCACGCAATTGGAGGTGTCATGCGGATCGCGGTAGTTGCGCCGAGTTGCCCGCTGGACAAGGCGGCAGTCCCCCATGCGGCCATCGCCGCTGAGGAAGCCGAAGCAGAACTTATCATCCACCCGCAATGCTTTCGCGAGGACGGCCATTTTGCCGGCAGCGATGGCGAGCGGTTGGAAGCGCTAACCGAGATGCTCGAGGATCCCGACGTCGACGCGGTCTGGTTCGCGCGCGGCGGCTATGGGTCGAACCGGATTGCCGAGGCGGCGGTAAAGGGCCTGTCCGAAGTTGCGCGCTCGAAGACGGTGATGGGTTATTCGGACGGCGGCTTCCTGCTGTCGGCGCTGCACCGGCACGGGCTCGACGTCGCACATGGCCCGATGGTGCAGGACGTGCTGCGCGAGGGCGGCCAGGCGGCGCTGGAACGTGCGCTCGCATGGCTGGTCAATCGCGACGAGGAATCGCTGGAGCCTCATCTCGACAGCGGACGTTCGACCTTCGCGTTCAACCTCGAAGTTCTGGTGAGCATGCTGGGCACGCCGATCGCGCCCGATCTTCGCGACTGCGAGCTGCTGATCGAGGAGGTCGATGAATATCAATATGCGGTCGACCGCGCGCTGTTCGCGCTGATGCGCCAGCGTAATCGGCCCGCAAGCTTGCGGCTGGGCCGGATGGCGCTCAAGGAGAATGATCGCGACTTTGGCGAGGGCGTCGAGGCGATGGTCAAGCGCTGGTGCGAAATCGGCAATGTCGATTATCGCGGCCGCGCCGATATCGGGCATGATGCCGACAACCGCGTCGTGCCCTTTTCATGAGTTAACCACAAAAGCGTCATTTTCTGCGCTTTCCCCCTTGCGGGGCCCCTCAAAGGGCGCTCTACTGTCCCTCTTAGTTTAACAGGGAGGGCCAAGTTAAAATGGCAGATAAACGTAAAGCTGGTGGTGGTCTTGCTCGTCCGGTGACGCCTTCGGCGGAACTGGCGAAGATTACGGGACCGAGCCCGCTTCCCCGCAGCGAAGTGGTTTCGAAGATGTGGGCTTACATCAAGTCCAACAATCTCCAGAATCCGCAGAATAAGCGGGAAATCATGGCCGACGACACGCTCCGTCCGATCTTCGGCGCGGACAAGGTGACCATGTTCGAAATGAACAAGCACCTGTCGAAGCACCTCTCGTAGGCCGCTTGGCATGCCCCCTGATGGGGGTCTGAATTAGGAAGGGTCGTCCGGCCAGGGGGTCGGGCGGCCCTTTTTTCATGGGAATTGGCGCCTGCGAGTCGGGTGCTGCGGCTAGCGGCAGGCGCTCCATCCGACCGCTTCCTCGCGCATGGCGAGGTGGAAATGGTCGGCATGGGCAGCATTATAGTCGGGCGACAAGGTGCTGGAGAAAAGCTCGCACGCCCCGTTGCGGACTTCGCGCAGGAAGGCTTGTTCGGCCTCGCTGCCGCCGTCCCAATCCGCAAGCAGGGTGAGGCGGCGCCCGTCGGCGAGCACGAAACCCGAAATGTCGAGCGCATCGGCCGTGGCATGGCGCGACCAGTTGCCCGATGTGCGGCCGTAGAGGCGGCGGCAATTATAGCTGCCGAGATGGGTGAAGGCGGTGACCTCTGTGCCGAGATGCGTGGCCGCGGCAGGGGCAACAACATCGCGCGCCCAAAGGTGCATCGCCGCAGCGATGGGACAGGCGGTGACGAGGTCGCCGGGCGAGGGTGCGATGGTGAGGGCGGCCATGGAAATGCCGTCGGCATAGCCGCAGGCGGGCTCGCTATTGGCGACCGGCGGGGCGAAGTTATTGGCGAGCGCGACTTCGTCAACCAGCGCGAGGCAGCGGAGCGGCTCGTTGCCGAGGCCCGCCAATTTGTCGCCGGTGAAGGGGCCGATCGGATCGGCGAGCGAAAGCTCGGTCCAGGGAAAGCGTTCAGGATGCTCGCGCGCCATGCGCTGATATTCGCTCCAGCCGTAGAAGCCGAGCGCGGCAATGATGCCGAGCAAGAGGAGACGACGGATCGTGCGCCCCGCCTTAATGCTCGCCACGAAACGCCTCTTCAGTGGGGACGGCGGTGACAGGATAGCCGGCATTTTCGGGGATGCAGATATGCTCGACGCCACCGCGATCCTCGATCCATGGCACGATCTTCTCGACCGTGCGGCCCGCCGTGTCAGTGAAGAGCGCTTCTATCGTGTCGAATGCGGCGAGGCGTTCGAGGTTGCGCATCGTCGGGAAGATGGCGTGGGCTTCGCCTGCAGCGATGCGGTCGAGCATGGCAGCGGCGGTGGTCCAGCTTGCCTCGGCAACCTCGCCTTCCTGCAGGCTCAATGGCGTGTCGTCTCCATCGGCGCGGGCGATCAGGAACCAGGTATCGAAGCGGCGCTTGAGGTCGAGATTGGGGGCCCAACGTGCAAAGGGCAGCAGCTTGTCGGGCTGGAGGGTGAGTTCATGCCGGTCGAGTTCGTCCTTCACCGACGCGCCGCCAAGGAAGGCCGATTGCAGCTCGCGGCGTTGCGCAGCCGTCGGGTGGGGCGACAAGGCCGCTGCGAGGCCGACTTCCTCGACAAGCTCGCGCAAGGCGGCGACCTGGTACGGCGCAGCGCCTTCGATGGTGTGATCATGATCGTCGATGCGTCCGCCGGGCCAGACCCAGGCGCCAGCGGCAAAGGCCATGCGGCGGGTGCGCCGGACCATCAGCATTTCGGGCGCGCCCCCTGCCTCGCGCAGCAGGATGATGGTGGCGGCAGGAAGGATAGGAGAGGGGGAAGCCATGAGCGCGTACCTTGGCAAAGGGCCTTGCAAAGAAAAAGGGCCGGAGGCTGGCCCCGACCCGTTTTTTAAATCAACCGATGATCGTTTGCCCCTTAGAGGCCGACGACATCCTCGGTTTCCGGATTGTCGATGACGACATCGCTTTCGTCGATCTGCGGGGGAGGCGGCGGGGCCGGCTCCTCCACGACCTCTTCCTCGGCCTCGTCAGCCGTTTCCTCAAGGGTCGCAGCATCTTCGTCGTAATTTTCATCGACGAGGGTCGCGTCTTCGGTTTCCGTGTCGACGACTTCCTCGTCGCCGCCCGAGCAGGCAGCGAGCATCAGCGCGCCACCGATCGACAGGGCCGCAGCCTTGGTCATGGTGAGTTTCATTGCTCAGTTTCCTGTTGCTGGCTGTCCAGGGCAGCCTGTTCGGCCTCGAGCTCGTCGAGTTTTTCCTGGAGCCGTTGAACTTCGGGATTGTCGCTGACCGGGTCAGCTTCGCTGGCGAGTTCGCTGGAGGCCTCAGCCTCCGATGTCTCGCCGCTGTCGCACGCCGTGAGGCCCGCGAAAAACAAGAGGGCGGCTGCCCGCGCTGCCAGGGTCATCAAATGGTGCATGATGAGCTTTCCCCGGACCGGCAGGCAACCGCCCGCCCGTCAATTACATGTCGCCTTCGGCAACTTCTTCAGCAATTTCGCCGGCTTCTTCGACGGCGTCAGCCTGCTCTTCGAGAGCTTCGGCTTCGGCTTCGTTGCCAGCAGCTTCGGCGCCTTCAGCAGCTTCTTCGAGGATTTCAGCGTCAGCTTCATACTCTTCGGCGACTTCGTCACCGGCGGCATCTTCGGCCGGGTTGCAAGCGGCCAGACCCAGAGCGGCGGCGCCGGCAACGGCAAAAACGATCTTCTTCATAACAAGTATTCCCCTAGACTTAAAAAACGTTCAGCCGGCAGCGTGGGCTTTGCGCACATCGCACCGACGAACCGCACCAACGGCGGTGCTGCTCCATTGGTTCCGTTCCCGGAGCAATATGTCAATCACTTGTCTCGCTGGCCGCCGATCCTTATCTAGGAAGGGCCGGGCAACCGGCTACGTCGGTAGAGTATCTTATGGAATAGGCGTTTCGGACCCGGGGGGCAGTACCCCGGCGCCTCCACCACCAGCCGCTGGAAAACACAGCGAAATCAAGCGGTTGATGATGGGGGCGAAATAGGATCGACGAGCGCAATAAAGATAAGGTTGCCGATCGGCATGAGACCACCGTGACGGCTCATTTTCACAAGTGCCAACGATAACGAGGCGCTCGCTATTGCTGCGTAACCGACACGGCTAACGCCTTAAGGTTACAATGAAATAAGCGCGGTCGGACCCCACCGGGCAACAGAAGGGGATTCCAGCGGTTTGGGGGGTACCGGGCAACAGAAACCCCCCACTTTTTCCAATTCGAACCGCTGGCCTTCTCTCTGTGGAAGGCCGAATCGCGTCAGCCCTGCGGCCCAGGCGGGGTCGAGCCCTGCGCCTTCAGCTCGGCGAGGATGTCCTTCAACAGGTCGGTCTCGCTCGGGCCGGCGGGTGCTTCTTCCTTGGCTTCCTCTTCGGCCTTGGCCTTTTCGATGACGCCCTTCACCCAGCGCACCATCAGGAAGACGATGAAGCCCAGGATGATGAAATTGATGATGGTGGTAAGGAATGCGCCCCAGCCGATCATTGCGACGCCAGCTTCTTTCAGCTCGGCATAGTTGGTGGTGCTGCCTTCATAGCCTTCGGGAATGTCGCCCAGCAGGATGAAGTAGTTGGAGAAATCGAGCCCGCCGAAAATGTAGCCGACGAGCGGCATGATGACGTCGTTGGTGAGCGCTGCGGTGATGAGCGCAAAAGCGCCGGCAATGATGACGGCCACGGCCAAGTCCATGACATTGCCCTTGGCGATGAAATCCTTGAACTCCTTGAACATCCTGATCCCCATATCCCTGTTGGTGGTACGCCTACCTTATGTCATCGGCCCGACATTGAAAGAGGGCATGAGGCGTCCTATCTTAGCAACACACAGGTTTTAGGGGATTAATCGATGACCAAGCTGCGCCGTTATGGCCTTCTCGTCCCGCTCGCCGCGCTGTCGCTGGCTGGATGCGGGATCAACAGCGTGCCGACTGCCGAAGAGGCGGTGAATGCCGAATTCGGCAATTTGCAGGCCGAATATCAGCGGCGCGCCGACCTCATCGAAAATCTTGTCGAAGTGGTGAAGGCCGGTGCGGCGAGCGAGGAGGAAATCCTCACGCAAGTAACCGAGGCCCGCGCCCGCGCGACCTCGACGCAGCTCAGCCCCGAACAGCTGGACGATCCGGCGGCGGTACAGGCCTTCACGCAGGCACAGGCCGAGCTCACGCAGGCGCGCAGCCTGCTCGGTACGGTGATCGTCGAGAAGTATCCGGAAATCCGCTCGCAGGATCTGTACACGCAGCTGCTCGACCAGATCGAGGGGACGGAGAATTCCATCCTCGTCGGGCGCCGCGACTATAATGCGGCGGTGCAGCGTTATAATACGACCATCCGGACTTTCCCCGACGCCATCGGCGCCAAGATCATCCATGGTGCGGAACCCAAGATCCCGTTCGAAGCCGCAGCCGGCGCGGAAGACGCGCCGTCGGTCGATTTCGACAGCTAGAGGTGTCGCAGAGCCTTTTTCGCCAGCCTGTGCTGCATGGCCTCGTCGCTTTCCTCGCGGCGTTGGCGATGCTGTTCGCGCTGCCCGCAGCTGCGCAGGACTTCCCCCAACCTGACGGCAGCTGGGTAGTCGACGAGGTCGGCCTGTTGAGCGAGACCGAACAGAATAGCCTTGAACTGCGCCTCGATGATTTCTCGCAGACCAGCGGCCGCCAGGTGGTGGTGGCAATCGTCGACAGCTTGGATGGGCTGGAGCCGTTCGACTATGGCTACCAGCTCGGCCGTCTCTGGGAAGTCGGTGATGCCGAGGCGGATGATGGGGTCGTCCTGCTCGTCGCGCCCAATGATCGCGAAGTGTGGATCGCCACCGGCTATGGCGCGCGGATCAACCTCACCGATGTCACTGCAGGCCTGATCGTGCGCGAGGACATTCTGCCGGCGTTTCGGGACGGCAATTATTATGCGGGCATCGATGCCGGGCTGACGCGCATTTTCGAGCGCATGTCCCTGAGCCCCGAAGAGGCGGCAGCGCGCGCCGAGGCCGAGGCAGTGCAACAGGAAGAAATCGTCGCCCAAGCAGGCCGCGCCGGCATGGGCGCGATGATCGGCTTCCTTATCATGATCTGGTTCATTCTCGCCTTTGCGCGGCGACGGATGGGCGTTGCCTATCGCGGCAAGGGCAAGAAGGGCCGTCGTCGGCGCAAACGGCGTCGGCGCGGCGGTTTCGATTCAGGAGACCTTGCAGTTTTGCTGTGGGGCATCGATGCTGCGGCGCGGATCGCCAGCGGTGGTCGCGGCGGTTTCGGCGGCGGCAGCAGCGGCGGATTTGGTGGTTTCGGCGGCGGGGGCGGCTTTGGCGGCTTCAGCGGCGGGGGCGGATCATTTGGCGGCGGCGGCGCCGGGGGGAGTTGGTAGATGTACGAGTTGACGGCCAAGGATCACGAACGGGTGAGCGCGGCCATTTCCAAGGCCGAGGAAGCATCGGACGGCGAGATCATCGCGGTCACGACCGATTTGTCGGATCGCTATCATGATGCGGGGCTGCAATGGGCGGCGCTTGGCGCCTTCGTGGTGCTTGGGCTGCTGACCTTCGTGCCGGGGCTGCTGGAAGGCATGTACGAGATGGTGACGGGCGGCTGGACCGCGCCGCGCCTTGGCGAGCTCATGACGCTCGTCCTGCTCATGACCTTGCTCGCCTTCGTGCTGATCTGGTTGGCGATGAAATATATGCCGCTGCGTCTCGCGCTCATTCCGGGTTCGACCAAGACGCGGCGCGTGCGTCGGCGTGCGGTCGATATCTACAAGGCGGGCGCGGAGCGGCGTACGATCGGGCGCACCGGCGTGCTCATCTATCTCTCGATGGGCGAGCATCGCGCCGAAATCGTCCACGATGAGGCGATCACCGAGCGGGTCGGCCACGAAATCTGGGGCGATGCGATGATCGCGCTGCTGGGGCCGGTCAAGGAAGGCCGCGTCGCCGACGGCATCGTCGCGGCGATCGAAGTGGTCGGCGAGGTGCTGGCCGAGCATTTTCCCAAGACCAGCGAAGACACGAACGAGATCCCCGACAAGCTGATCGAGCTATGAGCGCGGACATGAGCCCCAAGGGCGAAATCAAATATCAGGGCAAGTTCATCACCGCGGTAAAATCGGGGACGTGGGAGTTTGTTCGCCGCGCGCGCGGGATCCGCGCCGTGGTGATCGAGGCGATCGTCGATGACTGCCTGTTGATGGTCGAGCAGCATCGCATCCCCATCGGCAAGTCCTGCCTCGAACTGCCTGCCGGCCTGGTCGGCGATGACGAGGGCGGGGCCGACGATGACTTCGAGAAGGCGGCCTTTCGCGAGCTGGAAGAGGAAACGGGCTATCGCCCCGGGCGCATCGAAGTGATCGGGGAATTCTATTCCTCGCCGGGGCTGGTGGCCGAGAGCTTCACCGCAGTGCGGGCGCTCGATTGCGTGAAAGTAGGCGAGGGCGGCGGTGTCGAGGGCGAGAATATCATCGTCCACAAGATCCCGCTGGCCGACGTGCCCGATTTCGTCGCGCGGCGGCGCGCAGCGGGGGCGGCGGTCGATGTCCGGCTGATGGCCTACCTGTCGGGTCGTTAATCGAACCGTTCCTTGTGGGTTCAGGCGGTCGATGCCATGAAGGCGCCGATATGAACACCAATGGGAATTTTCGCATGAAAAAGACGATGTTGCTGGCCTGCGCGTCAGCGCTGACGCTGTCCGGATGCATGGGTGCGGGCTCGTATGATGCGGCGATCGCCGACGCGGCCGCGATGGCCACCGGTGCCGCCGACCGACAGGAGGCCGAGGCCGTGGCATACAACCCCGTTTTGCAGGAATGGACCGGTCCCTATGGCGGCGTGCCGCAGTGGCAGGATTATTCGGTCGAAATGTTCGACGAGGCCTTCGCCTTTGCGATCGACGAATATCTGGCCGAGATTGACAGCATCACGATGCAGCGCTCGATGCCGACCTTCGCCAACACGATCGACCGGTTGGAGCTGTCGGGCGAGACCTTGTCGCGCGTCCAGTCCATCTTCGGCATTTACACGAGCAATATCTCGACCCCCGAAGTGCGCGCCATCCAGGCCGAATGGAGCCCCAAATTGTCGGCCGCCTTCGACAAGGTGACGCTGAACGAGCAGCTCTTCTGGCGCATCAAGACGCTCTACGATGCGCGCGAGACGCTCGACCTTACCGACCAGCAGATGCGCGTCCTCGAGCGTCGCTATGAGAGCTATGTGCGCAACGGCGCGCTGCTCGATGCGGCGGGCAAGGAGCAGCTGTCGGCCTATAATGGCCGCCTTGCCGAACTGTTCAGCGAATTTTCCAGCCGCGTGCTGGCGGACGAGAATGTCTACACGCAGGCGACCGCAGCCCAGCTGGCGGGCGTGCCCGCCGACGTCGTCGGTGCCGCCAAGGCCGCTGCCGAAGCGCAGGGCATGGACGGCTATGCGATCAAGAATACCCGCTCGATGGTGCAGCCGGTCCTGTCCTACGGCACCGACCGCGCCTTCCGTGAGCAGGTGTGGAACGCCTTCGTCAATCGCGGCGACAATGGCGATGAGAATGACACCAATGCGATCATCGCCGAGATCGTGAAGGTCCGCGCGCTGCGCGCCGACCTGCTCGGTTATGAGAGCCATGCGCACTGGCGGATGCAGGACACGATGGCCGGCACCCCCGATCGCGCCATGGAGCTGATGATGAAGGTGTGGCCCGCCGCTGTCGCACGCGTCGGCGAGGAAGTCGACGACATGATGGTATTCGCCAGCGCCGACGGCGTCCGCGAGATCAAGCCGTGGGACTATCGCTTCTACCAGGAGCAGGTGCGCAAGGCGAAATATGACCTCAGCCAGGACGAGCTGAAGCCCTATTTCGAATTGAACAACATGGTCGACGGCATGATCTGGTCGGCCGAGCAGCTCTACGGCATCTCGATGACCGAAAATACGGGCGACGTGCCCGTTTATCATCCGGACATTCGCACCTTCGAGGTGACCAACAGCCGGACGGGCGAGAATATCGGCCTGTTCTACTTCGACACCTATGCGCGCGACGGCAAGCGCTCGGGCGCGTGGATGAACAGCTTCCGCATCGGCACGACGCTTGAAGGCAATGAGCCGGGCCTGTTCACCAACAACAACAATTTCGTGAAGCCCGCGCCGGGCGAGCCGGTGCTCATCAGCCTGGATGACGCACAGACGCTGTGGCACGAATTCGGCCATGCCATCCACTACATGCTGGTGGACGTCGACTATCCGAGCCTCACCGGCAACCAGCGCGACTTCGTGGAGTATCCGAGCCAGGTGAACGAGAATTGGCTGCTTAGCGAGCCGGTGCTCGAGCGCTTTGCCGTCCATTACGAGACGGGCGAGCGCATGCCGCAGGAATTGCTCGACAAGATTGCCGCCTCGTCGACTTTCAACGAAGGCTTTGCGACGGTGCAATATCTCTCGTCGGCCCTGGTCGACATGGCGTTGCACACCGATCCTGACGGCGATGTCGATGTCGATGCGTTCGAACGCTCGGCGCTTGCCAATATCGGGATGCCGGTCGAGACGGTGATGCGTCACCGCCTGCCGCACTTCAACCACCTGTTCAGCTCGGACGCTTATTCGGCCGGCTATTACAGCTATCTGTGGTCGGAGACGATGGATGCGGATACGTGGGAGGCCTTCGAGGCGACCGGCAACGTCTACGATCCGGCAATCGCCGCCGCGTTTGCGGAGAATATCCTCGCGACGGGCAATGCGACCGACCGCGCGGAGGCTTATCGCGCCTTCCGCGGCCGCGATCCGGACGTCGACGCACTGCTGCGTCGTCGCGGTTTCCCGACCGAGTAAATTCTAGAGCCGGGCGGCCTGGGCGTTGGCCCAGGCCAGCTCGGCCAGGGGTTCGAGCGCCTTTGCGGTTTCGACCGCATGGGCGCTCGATGCGTTTCCGCGGGCGACGCGGCCCTTGATGCCGTGCACGATCGCGGCCAGTCGGAACATGTTGTAGACGATGAGATAGTCGAGGTCGGCAACACCGTCGCGGCCGGTACGCTCGCAATAAGCGGCGACATAATCGGCTTCGCTGGGGATGCCGAGTTCGGCCAGATCGCGGCCCAACAGGCCGGTGAAACTACCCGCGCTCGGCATGCGATACATGAGCAGGTGATAGGCAAAGTCGGCGCCGGGATCGCCCAGCGTCGAGAGTTCCCAATCGAGCACGGCAAGTACTTCCGGCTTCTCCGCGTCGAAGATCATGTTGTCGCAGCGAAAATCGCCATGGATGACGCGAACGGGTTCGCCCGAGCGGTCGGGGGCATTGTCCTTGAGCCAGTCGACCAGCTTGTCCATCGCCTCGACGCGGCCTGCCTCGACATCATTCACATATTGCCCCGACCAGCGCGCGACCTGGCGAGCGATGAAATCCTCGCCCTTCCCATAGTCGCAGAGACCGATGGCGGCAGGATCGAAGCTGTGCAGCTGCGCGATCGTGGCGTTCATCGCATCGAAGTGCGCGGCGCGGTCGTCCGTGTCGGGGAAATGCGCTTCCCAGATGATCCGGCCCGGCACCATATCCATGACGAAGAAAGGCGTGCCGATGATCTCGGCATCTTCCTCGAGACCGTGGGTCCTCGGCGCCGGAAAGCCATTTAGGCCCAATTGCGTCATCACGCGATATTCGCGTTCGACCGCATGCGCGCCGGGCAGCAGGCGGCCGGGCGGCTTGCGGCGCAGCACATATTGGCCCGACTTGGCCGTGAGCTTGTAGGTCGGGTTGGACTGGCCACCCTTGAACTGTTCGACCTCGAGCGGGCCTTCGAAACCCTCGACATGCTTTTGCATCCACTGGGTGAGGCTATTCTCGTCGAACGCGAGACGGTCTGAAACGGGGCGCGTGCCCGTATTGGCGCTGGTCCTGTCCATGGCACGTCTTGTGACAGGCGCGGGAGCCAAGGCCAAGCCCCGTGCGTTGGCGCCCCATGCATACGATCCTACACTTTTCCGACGTCCATTTCGGCATCCATGAAGAGCATCTGGTCGCGGCGACCGAGCAATATCTTGCGGAAACCGAAAGCGATCTCGTCGCCATTGCCGGCGACCTCACCCAATGGGCCAAGGAGGAGGAGTTCGAAGCCGCACGCAACTGGCTCGACAAGATCGAGCAGCGCGGCCACCGCCTGATGGTCGTGCCGGGCAATCATGACGTGCCGAGCTTCAACCTCGTCAAACGCTTCATGAGCCCCAATGCGACCTATGAGAAGCATATGGGCGAGTGGGGCGAGGAGCTGAACCCTTGGCTCAACGAAGAGGGATTCGCGATCCTCGGCCTCAATTCGATGCGCGGGCTGGTGATCAAGAATGGCGAGATTTCGGACGAGCAGATCCAGCTGATGCGCGACAAGTTCGGCGAGGCGCAGGACGATGATCTTCGCATCCTGATGCTGCACCATCCGATGTGGAAATTGCCGCGCGGCGAGGAATTGTCCGACCCGATCCAGAACCAGGTCGCAGCAGTCAGCGCGACCGACGATGTCGGCATCGACCTCATCCTGTCGGGCCACAATCATACGTCGAGCGTGCATCGCACCGTCGACCTGCCCAAGGGGGACGGCTCGGCGCTGGTCATCCAGGCGGGCACGGCTTTTTCGACGCGGATCAAGATTGAGCCGCCCAGCTTCAACCATATCACCGCCGACCGGCATAATTGCGTCATCAAGGTGATCGGCTGGGACGGCGACAATTATGTCGAACGGCGCCAGCATCATTATGTGCGCGAGCATGACGAGGCGCATTGGCAGCCGACCAAGGGCAATACGATGGGGCTCGTCGCCGAGATGGCGCGCGCTGCCGAAGGGAAGGCTTGAGGTTCGGCGCGATGGCAGGCACAGCCAAGCCATGAGCGACCTACCCGAACATTTCGATCTGGATGAATATGTCCGCGCCGTGCTTGCCGAGGATCTGGGCGAGGGCGGCGACGTCACCTCTGCGTCGACCCTCGACGAGGATGCGCGCTTCACCGCGATCATGGACACGCGCGAGGATATCGTCGTCGCAGGCATGGAAGTTGCCGCAGCCTTTTTCCGTGGGCTGGACCCCGATGTCGTCATCGAACAATTGGTCGAGGACGGGGAGAGGGTCGAGGCGGGACGCGACCTGATGCACATCGAGGGCAAGGCGCGGGCGATGCTCAGCGCGGAACGCTCGGCGCTCAATACGATGCAGGTCCTGTGCGGGATTGCGACGATGGCGCGTCGTTTTGCCGACGAGATTTCGCATACCGAGGCGCAGGTGCTCGATACGCGCAAGACGATCCCGGGCCTGCGCGCACTGAGCAAATATGCCAGTGCCATGGGCGGGGCGACCAATCATCGCCTGCGCATGGATGATGGGCTGCTCATCAAGGACAATCATATCGCCGTGAATGGCGGCGACATTGCCGAGACGGTGCGCAGGGCCAAGGCGGCCGATCACGGGTTGGATGTGCAGGTCGAGGTCGACCGGCTGGACCAGATCGAACCGGCGCTGGAGGCCGGGGCCGACCGCCTGCTGCTCGACAATATGCCGCCGGACGTGCTGCGTGAGGCCATCGCCATCGTGAAGGGCAGGGTGCCGCTGGAAGCATCGGGCGGGGTCTCGCTGGAGACCATCCGCGCGATTGCCGAGACCGGCGTCGACTATATCTCGACCAGCAAGATCACGATGGGTGCGCCAGCGGTCGACATCGGGCTCGACTACGCCATCGCCGACTGAGGCGGCCACGGCAATTAAGGCGGGATTGTGGCGGGCGAGGATGCCCCCTATAGCCTGCTCTCGAATCTCAGGAGATTAGTGAACGTGTTCAAGGGTCTTTCGCCCATCCAGTATAATGGCAAGGAAGTCTGGCCGCTGATCGAAGGCGGCAAGGGCGTATCGGCAACCAACCATGCATCCTCGGGCGCCTGGGCGGCGGCCGGCGGCATCGGTACGGTCAGTGCGGTCAATGCCGACAGCTACGATCCCGACGGCCGGATCATCCCGCAGGTCTATGAAGAAATGACCCGTCGCGGCCGCCATGAAGAGCTGATCCAATACGCCGTCGATGGCGCCACGGCGCAGGTGACGCGCGCGCACGACCTTGCTGGCGGTAAGGGCGCGATCAACATCAACGTCCTATGGGAGATGGGCGGCGCCGAACGCGTCCTTCATGGAACGCTGGAGAATGTCGGTGAACTCGTCGACGGTGTGACCTGCGGTGCTGGCATGCCCTACCGGCTGAGCGAAATTGCTCGCCAATATGGCGTCAAATATCTTCCCATCGTGTCGTCGGGCCGTGCCTTCCGCGCGCTGTGGAAGCGGGCTTACTCGAAGTATCCCGAAGGACTTGGCGCGGTTGTTTACGAAGATCCGTGGCTTGCGGGCGGGCATAACGGCCTTTCGAACGCCGAGGACCCGAAGAAGCCGCAGGATCCGTACCCTCGCGTTGCAGAGCTTAGGAAGATGATGCGTGACAATGGCGCGCCCGAAGTGCCGATCGTGATGGCGGGCGGCGTCTGGCGCCTCGACGAGTGGAACAACTGGATCGACAACGAGGAATTGGGCCCAATCGCCTTCCAGTTCGGTACGCGCCCGCTGCTTACCCAGGAAAGCCCGATCCCGCCCGAGTGGAAGGCGCGGCTGATGACGCTGGAGGAGGGTGACGTCCTCCTGCACAAATTCTCGCCCACCGGTTTCTATTCAAGCGCGGTGCGCAATCCGTTCCTGCGCAATCTCGAAGCCCGCAGCGACCGCCAGATCGCCTTCACCAAGGAAGAGACTGGCGAGCATACCTTCGCGCTCGATGTCGGGGTGAAGGGGCGCAAGAATTACTACGTCACCAAGGCCGACCTCAATCGCGCGCGCGAATTCCATGGCGCGGGGTTCACCGAGGCGATGAAGACGCCCGAGGACACGCTCATCTTTGTGACGCCGGAAGAGTTTGCTGAGATCCGCAAGGACCAGGCCGACTGTATGGGCTGCCTCTCGCAGTGCAGTTTCTCCAGCTGGGCGGATAATGAGAAGAATACGACGGGCCGCCTAGCCGACCCGCGTAGCTTCTGCATCCAGAAGACGCTCCAGGACATCGCCCATGGCGGGCCGGTCGACGAGAATTTGATGTTTGCCGGCCATTCGGCATATCGTTTCAAGGATGATCCTTTTTATTCCAACGGCTTCGTGCCGACCGTGAAGCAGCTGGTCGACCGGATCCTGACGGGGGCGTAAATGCGCGTAGTTGCAGGCCTGCTTGCAGTCACTCTGGCCTCGACGGCCCTGGCGCAGGATGAGCGCGAGGTACCCTATTGGGCCTCGATCAGCTCGGGCCAGGTGAACATGCGCACGGGCCCGGGCGAGAAATATCCTGCCATCTGGTTTTTCCAGCGCCGCGACCTGCCGATCAAGGTGGTTCAGCGCTACGACAATTGGCGCAAGGTCGAAGATCCGGACGGGGTCCAGGGTTGGATGGCGGTCGCTTTTCTCGCCGATCGCCGGACCGGCATGGTCAACAGCTCGATCCCCGCCGCCATTCGCAGCGGTCCCGATGCCGACGATCCGGTACGCTATCGCGCGGAGCCCGGCGTGGTCGGTCGGCTGGAGGAGTGCAACGGCACGCGCTGCCTGATCCGCGTCGGCGAACGCGAGGGCTGGATCGACCAAGGTGACCTTTGGGGCGTCGATCCGGACGAAGTCTTCGACTGACCGCTTTTACCCCATGTTGAGCCACTTCTGCTAAAGGAGGGCGAATGGGGATCGAACGCCACATCCTGACGCCTATCCACGACGCTTTCATGGAGCGCCGCTCTGCGCTGTTCGTGCAGGGCGCGATCTTGATCGTGCCGGTGATTATCATGGCCTGGCTCGGCGCCAAGGACTGGAACGGCTTCTTTGCCCTGGCCGGCGTCTATTTCGTCGGCGCGCTGAAGCTGATGGCGCGTAACCGGGTCATCGGCATGGTCGCCACCAAGGCGGTGAAGAATGCGGTGGAGACGGACGAGCGCCTGGCCCCGCCGACGCTCGACCATGTCTATTATGACGATCCCGAGCGGCGCAGCGGTCGCTTCCTGCTCGACACTTTCGGGGCGGAGCTTGAGAAAGATGGGATGAATGTCTTCATCGGCCAGCGTCTCTGGGCAAATGCGGACAAAGCGCATTGGGAAGTGACGCCCGAACGGTCGATGTTTCGCATCGAAAGCAAGGATGCCGATGCGGGCGAGCGTTCGATGTTCAAATTGAAGCTGCTCGAATTCCTGCAGGCGCGTGGCGTGCTGACAAGCGGCGGCGGCGGGCGCATCAACTTCCATCCGACCAACTCGCAATGAAAAAGGCCCGGCGGAACACCGGGCCTTTTCCTTTTGATCGATGAGCTTCTTGTTAATCGGTGCTCAACGTGTCTTCGCGGCCGGGGCTACCCTGACCCGGCGAGGCGACGGCTTGTTCGCCATCGCCATCTGCAGTCGCGGTCTCGATGCTTTCGGCGCTGTCCTGGATACGAATGATCGTGCCAGTTTCATTGCCGTCAGAATCATAGCTGGTCCAGCTACCGTCATCGTTCACGCTGCCGTCGCCACCCGGGTAGCAGATCGGGCCGGCATCATCGTCGGCGGCATCGAAGCAGGGCCAGTCTTCATCATTGAAGCTGAACGTGCCGGTTTCGGTCTCATCACCCATGGTGCGCGAATAGGACCAGTCGCTGTTGATGGTGAGCGTACCGCGCTCATTGCCGTCCGGGTCGCGCATGGAATAGCTGCCGACGACGGTTTCGCCGTCAGGTGCCGTACGGTCGGCATCGCTGACTTCGGTCGTGTCTTCGGTAACCATTTCGTTCATGTCGGCATCGGTGGCATCATCGTTGGCGCCACAGGCAGCCAGCATCATGGTGCCGGCAAGAAGCATTACTTTTTTCATTTCATTCCCTCTTTGTAACAATAGTCGACCCCAGCGGGTCTTGTGCGTTCAACGGATGAAGAGGGGGGAAAAGTTCCGTTTTTCGGTTACGGTGTCGCAACGAAAATGGGGCGCCCCTTATGATAAAGGACGCCCCGATTTCTGCGGTTTTTAAGGTTTAGGCCGCTTCGAACGTCGAATAGGCCGTTTGCGGCTCCTCGGCATCGCTGGTCCAGGCGGTGCGCCCGTCCTCGCCGGTCTCTCCGGGGGTCCAGCAGGTCACGCCGCTATCTTCCTCGCCCTCGGCTTCGTCGCCATTGACGCACAGCGCGCCATCGACATTTTCCCAAGTGCCCGTGCCGGTCGATCCGTCGGCATCGTTCCAGACGTACGTGCCGTCGGCATTGTGGGTGGCCGTGCCGAATGCGCTGCCGTCTTCGGCAGTCATCGTATAGGTTCCGACCATGCCCGGACCTTCGGCCTCCATAGCGGCTTCTTCGACCGGTTCTTCGGCGGGTGCCGCCTCTTCCTCGGCGGCGGGCGAGCAGGCGGCCAGCGTTGCAGCGCCGGCCATCAGGATGAGTTTCTTCATGTCATTTCCCCTTGTTGCAAAGACGGGCTTCAGCCGCCCGGCATGCTGAGTTCGGTATATTCGACACGCGTCACGTCGAGGGAATCGCCGTTGCTGCCGACCGTGGTTTGCGTCTCGCCGACATTGTGCGGCTCGATCGTCCAGCAAATTTCGCCTTCGTCATTCATGGCGCTGGTGAAGCAGCCTTGCCCGTCGACCATCCGCATCGTGCCATGGTCGAGATGCGCGCCGTCGGTGCTGTCGGCGATGTAATTGCCATCGGCGTCGATCGTCTCGATGACTTCGTTCCCGTCTGGATCGGTAAAGGTCCAGGTGGTGCCGAGCAGCGAGGTATCGCCAGCAGCTTCCATCGAGGCGTCTTCGGTGACCTCTTCCGCCGGTGCCGCTTCGTCTTCGGCGGCGGGCGAGCAGGCCGCCATCATGGCAGCGCCGGCAAGCAGGATGAGTTTCTTCATGCGTGTTTCCCTTATCAATTGAGTCCAAATGAAAAGGCCCCGCCGAAGCGAGGCCTTATCAGGTGGCGGTGCTTACGCGGTACGACGGACCGTAATCGTGGTGCCGTCCTGGTCGGTCGATTGCCAGGAACCGTCTTCGGCGGCCTCGCTATTGGTCCAGCAGCGCGGTGCCTCGTCGCTGCCATCCTGGGCGAAGCAGGTCTGGCCTTCCTCATTCTCGGAAATGGTGCCGGAGACGGTCTCGCCATCTTCGCCGACCGCCGACCAGGTCATGTCTTCGCTGACGGTGGTGACGCTGGTGCTGCCATCGGGCCAGGTGACCTCGTAGGTGCCGGCCATGCTTTCTTCTTCCGCAGCGCCGTCATCGGCTTCCATCGCCATGTCTTCGGCGGGCGCCTCGTCGGCGGCGGAATCGGCATTGTTGCAGGCGGCGAGCGTCAGTGCGCCTGCGAGCAGAACGAGTTTCTTCATGATGTTTCCCCCTCGTTGGAAAGCGCGGGTTTACCATAACTATGTCGGCTAGGCGACTCTGGGGCGCAAAGAGTGGATTGCATCTCAACCACTCGTTCAATTTTTCGCGGTAAACCGGCTTTCATGTTGGAATGGTTTCAAGAGCGCTCCGCTGCGGCGGCCAAGAAATTCCTGCCTTACTGGGCGGTGATTTTCTTCGGCGGCCTGCTGATCGGAATCGTCAGTTTCGACGATACCGGCACCTTCTTCATTGCGGCCTTCGGTTGGGCAGGAGTGAGCTTCATGCTCGCCTTGCGGTTCGCCGGTGGCGATGCGCTGATGGAGTTTGTGCCGAGCGGCGACGATGTGATCAAGGATCGCGGCAAGGACGTGATCTTCTACGACGATGCGCAGCACCGCGATCCCGACGCCTTGCTCGCCAGCTTCGCGGAAAGACTGCGCCAGCAAGGGATGACAGTCGCCTATATGGGCACGCTCGAATTCCATGCCGGCGGCGCGAGCTTCACGGTGATCCCGATGTCGGGTCAGTTCGTGATCAATACCGTGGGGGCGAGCGACGATGTACGCGAGGGTCTCAAGGGACAGCTGATCGAAACGCTGCTGGAGCAGGGTGTCGCGGTCAATCGCAGCGGTAGCGCAGCCGGAATCGGCGCGCCGCTTGCCCCGCAACCAGCCGCAGCGCCGGCAGCGCCTCCCGTTGCCGCCGCAGCGCCGGTCCGTCCGACCTTCGGTCGCAAGGGGCTCTAGCGAATTTTTATTGCGGAGCTTCGACCCGCGCGATCGTATAGGGCAATCGCAGCAGGATCAGGTCCTCTCCGGCTTGATTTGTGGCCAGCTGCTCTTCACCCTCATTGACTGGGTCCGCCACCATTTTCCAGCAATCGCCATCCTGCTCTTCAAGCGCGCTGGTTAGGCAGATTTCGGTCGTTTCCGAATTCCAACTCCAACTACCGAAATCTTCAACTTCACCTGATCCCAACTGGTAGGCGCTGTCCTCGGTGAAGGTGGTCTGGATGCGGCTGCCATCGTTGGACGTCCATTCCCAACTCGTATTGGCATAGGGCGTGCCGGCGACGGACGACACCTCATCGCCGAGCGCGATATCGCTCTCTTCGACATCGTCGGACGTCACGGGTTCTTCGGACGCGCAGGCAGCAAGCGCCAGCGCAGCGGTGGCAAGAATGAACTTCTTCATGGGAATTTCCCCTCTATTTTAGGGGAAGAACGCTCTGTACGGCGACAGGCTCCAGCACTGTCCCATCATGAAACGGGGCGGCCTGGAGGAGGGTGAGCCCCATCCAGACTGCCATGCCGACCATCATGAGGTTTTCAGTAAGGCTGATGAAGCCTAGCGGGACATTGTTATTGCCGCCGACACAGGCGCATTTGAGATCGCGCTTCTGGACATAGACCGCATAGAAGACGCTGATTGCACCGATCGTCCCGATGAACAAGGCGATGGGGACGGCGATCTCGAGGAATACCTTGCCGAGCATCAGCACGCCCGCCGTCGCCTCAAGAAAGGGATAGAGGCTGGCATAGGGCACCCAGCGCTTGGCGAGCAGGTCGTAGCCCAGGAACATGGTCGCGAAGCTGCGCACATCCTGCAGTTTGAGGAGCGCGAGCATGCACATGGCGATGGGCACGAAGTCCATCGTCCACGTCTGGAAAAATGACCCCGGAATGTTGCGCAGCACGTCGAGGTTCATCGCGAGCGCCATGAAGGCCGCGAGACCGAATAGCATCGCGACCGGCCGATAGGTTTTCTTGTCCGGGTCGGGATTCTTGAGGCCGAAATGTGTCCGCAGGTCGGTATAACCGCCAATCCGCTCCTCGCCGATGAAGATTTGCGGCGTGGTCTTCACGCCCAGCTCGGCCTTCAGTGCCTCGGTTTCTTCGGCGGTGCGCAGCGGATGGTCCTCGACCTTGTAACCGCGCGAGCGAAGGAGATGCAGCGCCTGCAAGCCAAAGGGGCAGACATGCTTCTCCTTCACCATGCGGTAGATCCGCGCTGTCTTGGTAGCGCGGCCCAGCATTTACGCCATCTCCACCGCGATGGCCGTGGCTTCGCCGCCGCCGATGCAGAGGCTCGCGACGCCCTTCTTGAGGCCGCGCTTCTTCATCGCGTTCAAGAGCGTGACGAGGATGCGGGTGCCGCTGGCGCCGATCGGGTGACCGAGCGCAGTGCCGCCGCCATTCACGTTGATCTTGTCGTGCGGGATGCCGAGATCCTTCATCGCGAACATGGCGACGCAGGCGAAGGCCTCGTTGACTTCCCACAGTTCGACATCGTCGACGTTCCAGCCGGCCTTATCGAGCACTTTCTCGATGGCGCCGATGGGGGCGATGGTGAACTCGCTCGGCTCCTGCGCATGGGCAGCTGTCGCCACGATATGCGCAACCGGGGTCTGGCCGGCGGCCTCGGCGGCGTCCTTGGACGTCACGACAATCGCGGCGGCACCGTCCGAGATGGACGAGCTGGTCGCCGCGGTGATAGTGCCGTCCTTGGCGAAGGCGGGGCGCAGCTGCGGGATCTTGGAGGGATTACCGCGGCCGGGGGCTTCGTCCGTGTCGACCACGACATCGCCTTTGCGGGTCGAGATGGTGACGGGAACGACTTCGCCCTCAAAGCGGCCTTCGGCGATGGCGGCATTGGCGCGCGCCAGGCTCTCGATCGAATAATCGTCCATCTGCTCGCGGGTCAGCTGGTAGTCGTTGGCGGTTTCCTGCGCGAAGCTGCCCATGGCGCGGCCTTCTTCGTAGGCATCTTCGAGGCCGTCGAGGAACATGTGGTCATAGGCCGTGTCATGCCCGATGCGCGCGCCGGAACGGTGCTTCTTGAGGAGGTAGGGGGCGTTGGTCATCGACTCCATGCCGCCCGCGATGATCGTGGTGGCGTTGCCGGCGCGGATCGCTTCGTCAGCCTGGATGACCGTCTGCATGCCCGAGCCGCACACCTTGTTGACCGTGGTCGCTTGGACCGATTTGGGCAGGCCGGCCTTGAGCGCCGCCTGGCGAGCCGGGGCCTGGCCGAGGCCGGCGGGCAGCACGCAGCCCATGTAGATACGGTCGATATTGGCGCCGTCGACACCGGCGCGCTCGACCGCTGCCTTGACGGCGGTGGCACCAAGATCGGTCGCGGAGGCGTCCGAGAGCGCTCCCTGCATCGAGCCCATCGGTGTACGGGCATAGGAAAGAATTACAGTCTGGCTCATCGGGTCCTCCGGGAGTATGTTGTTTGGCAAGCGACATAGTGACTGGAGGGGCGGCTATCAATCTCCGGTTCAGGTCGGATGACCAAGCTATGCGGCGAAACGGCTAAAGGCTCGGATTTTCGGGCGGGCTCGTTTCACGAAAAGGGGAGAAGTGGGATGTCGATGCTGATTGCGGCAACACTGGCAATAGCGAGCCCGTTCGCGCTGACGTCGGTCGCGCTGGTCGGGGACGAAGTGAAGTCCAGCCAGGATCGACGCGCCGCAGCCGACCCCGATGATGACGATGAGGCCCGCGAACGCGAAAAGGCAGCCAAGAACAAGGCCCGCCGCAGCGACCGCGAGGATAATCGCACCCGGGATTGCCGCCGCGACCCGATGAGCGGGCGCTGCAATCTCTATTCCTCGCCTTTGATGGCGGGCTGACCCTTGAAGCGTTCGATCGCCGCGCTGGCCATCGGCGCAACCGCCTTTGCCGTTGCCGCCGCCAATGCGCATCCCGAACATGCCGACAGACTTGCAAATGCGCAGGTCCTCGACCCGCATACGCCCAAGGAAGACGTGACCGCGCTTATGAAGCATTTCACCCAGGCGCTGGGCGTCCGGTGCAGCTATTGTCATGTCGGCGAGGAGGGCGCGCCGCTGTCGACCTACGATTTCGCCAGCGATGCCAAGGCGGAGAAGCGCCGCGCGCGCGAGATGATGCGCCTCACCATGATGATCAACGAGAGCGACATGCTGCCGGGTGAACCCTTTGCCAGCCATACGGCGATGGATCGCAACCGCGTTAATTGCATCACCTGCCATCAGGGCAATACGCGCCCCGCGACGACGCTGCCCGAGGACGCGCCTGACGCCTTGTAAGGGCGCTTCATCTCCTGCTAGGCGGCAGCCCGAACAGGAGAGAAGATTCACATGAGCAACGAACCCGGCCTCGACTTCCAGCTTGGCGAGATGGCTGACACGATCCGCGATACGACGCGTCGCTTCTCGATGGACAAGATCGAGCCGATCGCGGCGGCGATCGACGAGGAAGATCGCTTCCCCATCGAGCTGTGGCCGCAGATTGGCGAGCTCGGCCTGCACGGCATCACGGTGCCGGAAGAAGATGGCGGGCTTGGCCTCGGTTATCTTGAACATGTGGTCGCGCAGGAAGAAATTGCACGGGCCTCGGCCTCGGTCGGCCTTTCCTATGGCGCGCATACCAACCTCTGCATCAACCAGATCGCCAAATGGGCGACCCCCGAGCAGAAGGAAAAATATCTCGCGCCCCTGATTTCGGGCGAACATGTCGGCGCGCTGGCGATGAGCGAGGCGGGCGCGGGCTCGGACGTCGTTTCGATGAAGCTGAAGGCCGACAAGGTCGATGGCGGTTATCGCCTGAACGGCACCAAATTCTGGATCACCAACGGCGCCTATGCCGACACGCTGGTCGTCTATGCAAAGACGGGCGAAGGCTCGCGCGGCATCACCACCTTCCTGATCGAAAAGGACGACGAGGGTTTCTCGATCGGCCAGAAGCTCGACAAGATGGGCATGCGCGGCTCGCCGACGGCGGAGCTGGTGTTCAACGATTGCTTCGTGCCCGAGGATCGCGTCATGGGGCCGCTCAATGGCGGTGTCGCTGTGCTGATGAGCGGGCTCGACTACGAGCGCACGGTGCTGGCCGGCATCCAGCTCGGCATCATGCAGGCCTGTCTCGACGTGGTTCTGCCCTATGTGCGCGAGCGCAAGCAGTTCGGCACGCCGATCGGCAGCTTCCAGCTGATGCAGGCCAAGATTGCCGACATGTATGTCGCGCTCAATTCGGCGCGTGCCTACGTCTATACGGTCGCGAAGAATTGCGATGCCGACAAGACGACGCGGTTCGATGCAGCGGGCGCGATCCTGCTGGCGAGCGAAAGCGCGTTCAAGGTGGCGGGCGAGGCGGTCCAGGCGCTGGGCGGCGCGGGTTACACCAAGGACTGGCCGGTCGAACGCTTCCTGCGCGATGCCAAGCTGCTCGACATCGGAGCGGGCACCAATGAAATCCGCCGCATGCTGATCGGGCGCGAACTGGTGGGCGCCGGCAACTAGGCCGATTTGACGCGGGTCAATGCGCCTCCCCATAATTCGGCTTAGGCCGAGTGATGAGGAGGTGCCCCATGATCCGAACTACCTTCATTTTCCTTGCCGGCACGGCGCTCATGTCCTGCACGCAGGACGAGCCGATCGCGCGGGCCGACTTTGCCGACGCGACCTTTATCGGCGCGCAATCATCGTCGGTGGCAGAGCGACGCGCGCATGGCGCGCGGCTGGCCGACGTGCTTGGCTGCACCAGCTGCCATGCCGAGAATTTGCAGGGCGAGGCCTTTGCCGACGATCCCGATGGCGAGGTCATCTACGCCCCCAACCTGACGCGTGAGATCGGCAAGTATAGCGACGCCGAGTTCGAGCGGCTGATGCGCACCGGCGAGCATCGCTGGCGCGAAAATCTCTTCTATATGCCGTCCAAGAGCCTGCAGCGCCTGTCCGATCCCGACATGGCGGCGCTGGCCATGTATCTGCGCTCGCTCGAGCCGGCCGGGCGCAATTGGCCATTTCCCAAGGATGGCGAGGCGACCGAGCGACTGGTCGAACTCGGTATTTTTTCGACGAGCAACGCCAAGGTCGATGCCTTTCGCGACAATGTCCCGCCCGATTTCGGGCCGCAATTTGCGTTGGGCCGCTACATCGCGTCGGTGACCTGCGCCGAGTGCCATGGCGCTGATCTGAGCGGCGTGCCGAACGGCGCGCCGGGGCTGCAGAATATGGGTGCCTATGATGCCCAAGCCCTCGAGCTGTTGCTGAGCAAGGGCATCAATCGACACTATGAGACCAGCGGCATGATGACCCTCGTGGCGCGGCGCGAATTGTCTGCGCTCACCGACGCAGAGCGCACTGCCGTCATCGATTACGTGATGGCGCTGTCGGAGGACGAATAGCCCCGCTGCTTCCCAGTCAGCCTAACCTGTGTTAACTCTGCTGTCACAACAGAGGGAGATGCAGGATGCGGGGGTTTGTCGTCCTGCTGGCGGGGGCCAGCCTGTTTGCGTGCGCTGTCGAACAATCGAACGAGGATTCTCTAGAAGGCGCAGTGCTCGAAGACGCCGCGGTGACTTTTCAGGGCGCCGATTATGGCGATGACGAGGCGGCCAAGGTCGCGCATGGCGAGCGGGTGTCGAAGGTGCTGCTCTGCACCGCCTGTCACACGCCCACATTGACCGGCACACATATGGGTAATTTCGATCCGACGCTGGACGGCATCTGGGCTTCCAATGTCACGCGTGCCGTGCCCGATTTGACGGACGAGCAACTGGAGACGCTTCTGCGCGAGGGGGTGCATCCCACGCGAGATGAAATCTACATGATGCCGTCCAAGGTCTATCAGAAGGTCTCGGACGCCGACATGGCAGCGTTGATCGCCTATCTGCGCACGCTCGAACCGACGGGCGAGCCGACGCCGCTGACCAAGCTCAATCCCGGTCTCGCGGAAGCGCGTGCGGCAGGCCAATATCCGACATCTGCCGAAGAAGTGCCGCTCTATGCCGGCAACCATCCGCCCGATCCGGGCGAGGAATATGCGCTGGGTCGCTATGTCGCGACGGTCAACTGTGCCGACTGCCACGGGCCGCAGCTCGATGGCGAGGATGGCTTCGCGCCCGACCTCAGCCAGATGGTCGGGACCTATTCGGATGCCGAACTGGTGCAAATGCTGACGACCGGCGAGGCGCCTGGCGGGCGCGATATCGGGCTGATGAGCTTTATCGGCGCCAATGTGACCTCGCACCTTACCGACGAAGAGCGTGCGGACCTGGTCGCCTATTTGCGCAAGCTCTCCGAGGACAAGATGGCCGCGGCGCAGTAGCTTCCCAAAGCGGGTTTGCCGCGCTAGGCCACGGCCCATGAGTGCACCGACGCTGGACAGCAAGATCGACCTTTCCTCGCCCGAGGCGCAAGCCCGGGCAAAGCATAATCGCGCGCTCGTGGAGCGGCTTCGTGATGACGTGGCGGAGGCCGCCAAGGGCGGGCCCGAGCGGCATCGCGAAAGGCATGTTGCCCGCGGCAAGCTGCTCCCGCGTGAGCGTGTTGAGCGGTTGCTCGATCCCGGTTCGCCCTTTCTCGAGATCGGCCAGCTGGCGGCCTGCGATATGTATGAAGGCCAGGTGCCGGGCGCGGGCATGATCGCGGGCATCGGGCGTGTGTCGGGTCGGCAGGCGATGATCGTGTGCAACGATGCCACTGTGAAGGGCGGCACCTATTATCCGATGACGGTGAAGAAGCATCTGCGCGCGCAGGAGATTGCCGAGGCCAACCGGCTGCCGTGCATCTACCTGGTCGACTCGGGCGGCGCGAACCTGCCACATCAGGCGGAAGTCTTCCCCGACCGCGACCATTTCGGGCGCATCTTCTTCAACCAAGCCAATATGAGCGCCAAGGCGATCCCGCAGATTGCCTGCGTCATGGGGAGCTGCACGGCGGGCGGCGCCTATGTCCCCGCGATGAGCGACGAGAGCGTCATCGTGAAGGAGCAGGGGACGATCTTCCTTGCCGGGCCGCCGCTGGTAAAGGCGGCGACGGGCGAGGAAATCTCGGCCGAGGACCTAGGCGGCGGCGATTTGCATGCGCGCAAGTCGGGCGTGGTCGACCATTTGGCCGAAAATGACGAGCATGCGCTGACCATCGTGCGCGATATCTTGTCAACTGTGCCGCAGGGCGCGGAAAATGCCGACCTTAATTATGCCGAACCGCGCGCGCCCAAATATGACGCCGAGGAGCTTTATTCGATCATCCCCGAGGATGTCCGCGCGCCCTACGACGTGCATGAGGTGATTGCGCGCATCGTCGATGGCAGCGAGTTTCACGAATTCAAACCGCTCTACGGGTCGAGCCTGGTGTGCGGCTTTGCGCATATCCATGGCCTGCCGGTCGCGATCCTCGCCAATAATGGCGTGATTTTCAGCGAAAGCGCGGTCAAAGGCGCGCATTTCATCGAGCTGGCGGCGGAGCGGAAAATCCCGCTCCTTTTCCTCCAGAACGTGTCGGGCTTCATGGTCGGCGGGAAGTATGAGGCGGAAGGGATCGCCAAGCATGGCGCCAAGTTGGTGACTGCGGTCGCCACCGCGCAGGTGCCCAAGATCACCGTGCTGATCGGCGGCAGCTTCGGCGCGGGCAATTACGGCATGGCGGGGCGCGCCTACAGCCCCAACTTCCTCTTCACCTGGCCCAATTCGCGTATCTCGGTGATGGGCGGCGAACAGGCGGCCAGCGTGCTTGCAACGGTGCACCGCGATGCGGACACATGGAGCGAGGAAGAGGCGGAGGAATTCAAGAAGCCGATCCGCCAGAAATATGAGGATGAGGGCAATCCCTGGCACGCCACCGCGCGCCTGTGGGACGATGGCATCATCGATCCGGCGCAGACGCGCGATGTGCTGGGCCTGGCGTTTGCCGCGTGCCTCAATGCGCCGGTACCCGACCAGCCGAAGTTCGGCGTTTTCCGGATGTAAATATGACTCGCCAAAGCTTTTATGATCCTACTGTGGAACGCCTGATGGCTGATTGTCCGAGCCTTTGGTCGCTGGATTGGTCTTCTTTTTCACCTCGTCAGGACGGCGCGAGCTTGATCTATGGCGAAGCAGCATCTCAAGTGATCGAAACGAAAGACGAGCAACAGCTACGTGAACTGATGTCGCATTTGAGCACGGTGTTTGGCGGCCGCGACGAAGAGGTAAAGGCTGCGGCATTCGTGGGAGCATTGGAAAGTTTCGCGCTTTCGATCGAAGGATTGCAGTTGGGCAGAAGCTGGCTGACTGGAATCGCGCGGGAAGAGTTAGAGCGCGCGCGATCTCTATCTGAAAACTAAGTCGCTGGGGGATCTTATGGCCAAAGAGAAACCGTCCTTCGTGACGACATTTTTGATGACGATTCTCATCGGGATCGTGCTGCATCTCATTCATGAGCTGGCGCATATGCTCACGGCGATTGCGTTCGGGGCGAGCGGGAGCATGGGGACCAACACGGTCAACTATTCGACGTCGATGAGCGATACGGCGCGGCTGTGGACCAATATTGCAGGGCCGGGCATCATGCTGGTGATTGCGATTGCGGCGCGGGCGATGCAGTGGCGCTGGACGGCGATTATCCTGTGGGTGGTCTTCTTCCAGCGCCTGATGGCCGCCGTGCTGACGGCGATGGGTAGCCCCAATGACGAAGCGCGGATCGGCGCGATATTAGGGCTTGGCCAATGGCCGATCTTTGCGGCAACCGTTGGCGTTGCCGGTCTTCTTTTCGCCGCGCAGTTTCGCGACGAACGGCTCGGTTGGCGTTGGGCCTTGGCGGCCTTCCTCGGCATGAACGTGGCGATCACCGCAGTGGTGTTCGGCGACGACATGCTGCCCCGCATCAATTTCTAGGTCTGGACCCGGTTCGGCACGGCCTCTATCGCTGGCGCCATGATCAAGAGCCTGCTCATCGCCAATCGCGGCGAAATCGCCTGTCGTGTCATGCGGACCGCGCAGGCCATGGGGATACGCTGCGTCGCGGTCTATTCCGAAGCGGATGCCAAGGCGCTCCACGTGCGCATGGCGGACAGGGCGGTGTGCATCGGGCCGGCGGCGAGCGCGGAAAGTTATCTACGTGGCGACAAGATCATCGAAGCCGCGATGGAGACCGGCGCTGAAGCGATTCATCCCGGCTATGGCTTCCTAAGCGAGAATGCCGATTTTGCGCAGGCAGTGATCGATGCAGGGCTGATCTGGGTCGGTCCGAAGCCCGAGAGCATCCGCGCCATGGGCCTCAAGGATGCTGCCAAGAAACTGATGGCCGATGCGGGCGTGCCGGTGACGCCGGGCTATCTGGGCGAGGACCAGTCGGAGGCGACGTTGACCGCCGAAGCCGACACAATCGGCTATCCGGTGCTGATCAAGGCGGTTGCTGGTGGCGGCGGCAAGGGCATGCGCAAAGTCGAGGCTGCTGGCGATTTCGCCGATGCGCTGGCCAGCGTGAAGCGCGAGGCGACGGCCTCGTTCGGCAATGACGTCGTCATCCTCGAGAAATGGATCGAGAGCCCGCGCCATATCGAAGTGCAATTGTTCGGCGACAGCCATGGCACTGTCGTTCACCTGTTCGAACGCGATTGCTCGCTACAGCGCCGCCACCAGAAAGTCATTGAGGAAGCGCCCGCGCCCGGCATGGACGAAGAGACCCGCGCCGAAGTCTGCGCAGCCGCGGTCCGCGCGGGGCAAGCGGTGAATTATGAGGGCGCGGGCACGGTCGAGTTCATCGCCGATGCGAGCGAGGGGCTGCGCGCCGACCGCATCTACTTCATGGAAATGAATACGCGCCTGCAGGTCGAGCATCCGGTGACCGAAGAGATTACCGGCGTCGACCTGGTCGAATGGCAACTGCGCGTGGCGTCGGGCGAGCCGATCCCGGTGGCGCAGGAGGATTTGGCGATCGACGGGCATGCGATTGAGGCGCGACTCTATGCGGAAGATCCGGCGACGGGGTTCCTGCCTTCGACCGGGCGGCTCAATCATTTCGACCTCGGCCGCGAGCAGTGGCGCGGGCGTCGTCGGCGTCGCATCGAAACGGGTGTCGAAGAGGGCGATGTGATCAGCCCGCATTACGACCCGATGATCGCAAAGCTCATCGCGCATGGCGAGGATCGCGATGCGGCGATCGAGGGGCTGGCACGCACGCTGTCTGGCGTTGAAGTCTGGCCGGTGCGGACGAATGCCGCATTCCTGCTGCGGGCGCTGACGCAAGACGATTTCGTCGAGGCCGATCTCGACACGGGTTTTATCGCCGAGCATGAAGAAGCGCTTGTCCCCGATGGCGCGCCGAGCGATGCGCATTGGCGCACGGCGGCGATGATTGCGCTGGCTGGGGAAGAGCCGCAGCCCTTGGCAGGTTTCCGCCTCAATGCCGCGCCTCGCGCTGCGGTGGCGCTGAGTTTCAAGGGGGAGACGGTGACGGTCGACCTGGCCGATGGCGGCGAGACTTTGCCTTCGTCCGGTTTTCGCGATGACGAACGAGTCGTTCTGTTCAGTGCAGGCGAGGCGCATGAGTTCATGCTTTCGCATCGTCCGGGTTCGGGCGGCGCTGCCGCAGGCGACGGCGCGATCCTTGCGCCGATGCCGGGCAAGGTGACGAGCGTTTCGGTGGCCGAGGGTGATGAAGTTAAGGCGGGGCAGCGACTTCTAACGCTCGAAGCGATGAAGATGGAGCATGGCCTCACCGCGCCATTCGACGGGACGGTTGCCGAGCTCAGCGTGGAGCCCGGCCAGCAGGTCGCCGTGGAAGCGTTGCTGGCGCGGGTCGACGCGGGCTAGCGGCGGCGGGTGGCGCCAGTGGCGCTGCCGCCCGGTTGGTGCAAGGCCCGGCTGCCATAGCTGAAGGCGATCTTGTTGTAGTAGAAGGCGACTTCCTCGGTCGGGCGATCGCTCGACGTGCTGCCCATGCAGGCGGTGACCATCGCATCGGTAAGGACATAGGTGTCGTCGCCGTCGCGCACGCTCAGCGCATCCATCTTGGCGCCGACCTCGCAGGTCGCAAACTGCCCTGAGGCCATCAGGATCGGGGTCGACTTGTCGATCTCGCCGCGCGCCATATCGGGAGAGGCCCTGTCGACCTCGCGGCGGATGCGGACTTCGCGGCGGACTTCGCCATCTTCGCCGGCTTCCGCGTCGCGCTTGCCGACTTCCTTGATGATCACGCGCCGTTGGGTCTCGACGACCTCGCCGTTCCCGCCGGCATCGGCGCTGCGGGCAAGCTGGGGGCTGGCTTTGTCGATTTCCTTGATGACCGTGAAGGGTTTGTGCTGGCGCTTGCCGGTGGCCATGCCACTGCCCCGCTCGCGGCGTACGGTCTCGACGTCCATATCGCCATCGCCTTCGCCGTCGGGCGCCACGATCGACATTTCGATGCGGTTGACCTTGAATTCCTGGCCGCGCGTCATGCTGTCGATGCCATCGCCGTCATCGTCAGGGTCGAGCGCGTCGACTTCGCGCAAAAGGTCGCCCATCGTCGCCCAGCTGATCGACTGGACCTCGATCCACTCATCATGTGCTTCGGTGCCGCCCGTGCGCTCGCTCTCGCCTTGGATATCGCCGATCTTGAGATAGCCCGGTCCGGCCATCGCCGGCGCGGTCAGAGCCAGTACAGCAGTGGCAGCAAGCATGGTTCGCATTGTCTTGATGGTCATGGTTCGTCCCCTCTCTGACCCGAAGCTGCGGCGATCATACTGTATCCGGAATGAATGGGCGAGGGCGATTGCGGTCGCTCGATGCTTGGCAAGCGCGGGTGGGGTCCTTAGAGCAGGCGCCGAACAGTGATCACAGGAGACAGATGATGGACGTCAACGGAGTAGCAGCAGTCGTCACCGGCGGTGCGTCGGGCCTCGGCGAAGCGACCGCGCGCAAGCTTGCGAGCATGGGTGCCAAGGTCGCGATCTTCGATCGCAACGAGGATGCGGGCGAAAAGGTCGCGGGCGAGATTGGCGGCGTGTTCTGCAATGTCGACGTGACCAGCGACGAAGCGGTGAGGGCCGGCTTCGACAAGGCGCGCGAGGCGCATGGGCAGGAGCGGATCCTCGTCAACTGCGCGGGCGTCGCCAATGCCGCCAAGACGGTTGGCGTCAACAAGGAAACTGGCGAGCGGCTGCTCTATCCGATGATTCAGTTCGAATTGGCCATCAACATCAACCTTATCGGCTCGTTCCGCTGCATCGCCTATTCGGCGCAGGGCATGGTCGGGCTCGACCCGCTGGAAGATGGCGAGCGTGGCTGCATCATCAATACGGCGTCGGTGGCGGCCGAGGACGGCCAGATCGGCCAGGCGGCCTATTCGGCGTCCAAGGGCGGCGTGCTGGCCATGGCGCTGCCGATCGCGCGCGACCTGATGAATGACGGCGTGCGCGTCAACACGATCCTGCCCGGCGTCTTCAAGACCCCGATGGTCGCGATGATGCCCGAGAAGGTGCAGGATGCCCTCGGCGCGCAGGTGCCGTTCCCCAAGCGTCTCGGCAAGGCCGAGGAGTATGCGGAGCTGGCCGCCTTCATCGCCGAAACGCCCTACCTCAATGCCGAGAGCATCCGTCTCGACGGCGGTATCCGGATGGCGCCGCGCTAAGATGGGCGTTGCCAGTATCGAATTGCTCGACGCGCTCGGCCAGACCGCGCGCGAGGCAGGCGATGAAATCCTCAAGATCGTGGAGCGCGGCTTCGACGTCGACGTGAAGGGCGACAAGTCGCCCGTCACGGAGGCCGATCATGCCGCCGAAAAGGTCATCCTTGCCGCGCTGAAGCAGCATTGCGGCGACGTGCCGGTGATCGCCGAGGAGCAGGTCGCGGCCGGCAACGTGCCTGCGCACGAAGATACCTTCTTCCTGGTCGACCCGCTCGACGGGACCAAGGAATTCATCCGCGGCGGCGAGGATTATACGGTCAATATAGGCCTGATCGAGAACGGACTGCCGGTGATGGGGATCGTCTTTTCGCCGGCGACGGGTCGCTTGCATCTCGGCCTCAACGGTCGTGGGGCATGGCTCGAGGGACCGGGTGGCACGCGCAGCGTCATCATGACCCGCGAATTGGGCGAGGACCGCGTCGCGGTCGCCTCCAAGTCGCATCTGAGCCAGGAAACGGTCGACTATCTTGGCAGCGTGTTCGGCGGCCGCGAGCCCGAACGTGTTTCGGTCGGATCGAGCCTCAAATTCTGCATCGTCGCCGAAGGGCGTGCGGACATCTATCCGCGCCTCTCGCCGACCTGCGAGTGGGACACGGCTGCGGGCCATGCGGTGCTGCTGGCCGCCGGCGGCCGCGTCGACGGGCTCGACGGCAAGTCGCTCGCCTATGACAAGCCCAAATATTTCAATCCGGGCTTCGTCGCGACGGCGGGCTGGCAGGCGCCGCGCATCGACGCCTTCATGGCCTAGCGCTTCTTGGGGAGGGGCGGGGGGAGATTGTCGTCTCCGTCCGCCTCATCACTGCTGCGATCGGGTTCGAGCGCCTCGGGCAGGTTTCCGGCCCAGTGGGCGAGCTCGCGGAACAGTTTGCGCTGCGTATCGGCATCGGCAGGGCGGCTTTTGCTGACCCCCTGGAGCCGATCGATGTCGCGCCGGGCGCGGTCGATCCGCAGGCTCAATTCGCGCGCTTCCGGACAATCGGGGTCGATCGTCGCGAGCATCGTTTCGCAATCCAGCAACACCGCCTGCAATTCGGCGAGGCGCCGTGCGCGCGCCGCGCCGCGCAGTGCATGTCGGTCCGCCTTGTTTCGATCATCCGAGCACATCATGGCACGCTCCCTAGCCCGGTGATGCTTGCGCGCGGCTTGCCGATCGGTCCGGAACGGAGCGTTCACTTTGCTCTGGTCGAGCGCGCCGCTTGGGGCTAGGGTTGCGCCGCTCGGTACAAATGTGACGGTCCTGCCCGAAGTGATGGGGGACCGGCGTCTTGGGGGACCATCAAGTGACCGAGCAATATCCGACCCTTTCGCAGGCCGAGGCCATGGCTGCGCCGCGCCGCATCGACCTTGTCGTCTCGAGCGACATGGCGGCGAGACGCGTGCAGGGGGAATTGGAACGGATTGGCCTCGCCGTCGGCAATTTGCTGCATGTCGGCGACAATGGCGTCGATGAACTGGGCGAATATCCGGTCTGGGTCGAAATCGACGAAGATAAGGGCGCAGCGCTCGATCGCTGGCTGATGGCCTTCGACGCGCGCGTCGACAGCGCCGCCATTCCCGCCGCCGTCGCGGTGCCGCGGCAGATGGTCGATCCCGTCACGGCGCGGGTCGGCGGCGACGTCGATATTCTCGTGGCCGCCGATGCGGCGACGCGCAGCGGGGCGATGGCGCTGCTCGCCGCGCAGGACATGTCCGGCAGCGGTGTCGGCGAAAGTTCGAGCGGGAACGATGGCCAGCTGAAGCGGCTTTCGGAAGAGGTGCAGCGCATCGCTGCGGCGCTGTCGCGCCTGTCTCAGGATGGCGAGGCCGATGCGGCGTCGGGCATGGTGAGTGCGCCGGCCTCAGGCGACCTGCCCGAATTGTCGGTGGAAACGGTGCGATCGATGATCCGCGCGCGCCGGCTTCGCGAGGACTATTTCGACAAGGAGCTGTTCCACGATCCGGCGTGGGACATGATGCTCGACCTGCTGGCCGCCGAAATCGCGCAGCATCGCGTCCCGGTCAGCTCGCTGTGCATGGCCGCTGCAGTGCCGCCGACGACGGCGCTGCGCTGGATGAAAACCATGGTCGACCGCAACATCTTCCTGCGCCGCGCCGATCCGCATGACGGTCGCCGCGTCTTCGTCGAGCTGTCGCGCGATGCCAGCCATGCGCTCCGCCGCTACTTCGCCAAGCTCGGCCCGCGCTTCGCTGTCTAGACACAAATTTGTCACAAGCGCTTGACGAGGGCTTCAATTCGATCTTTGTTACGCAAAGTAAACGGCGTCTCGAGGGGGTGAGGGATGACGATCCGCTATATCAAGATCCTGGTCGTGCTGGCCGCTGGCCTGCAGGCTTTTCTCTATGCCCTGCAGAATATGGCCAATCTGGAGGCGGCACGCGGCGCGGTCGCCTACGTCCTCTCGCAAGCTGACAATGCGGTGTACACCGATAGCGTCATCCCGGCGGTCACCTCGCCGGGGCTCGTCTCGTTTGCCATGTGGTCGATCATCGCGCTCGAACTGGTGGGCGGCATTGCGGTGCTTGCCGGGGCCGGACGCATGGCCCTGTCTATCAAGGGCACGCGGCGCGCCTTCAATGCGTCGAAATGGCTCGCTTTGTCGGGCCTCGGGCTTCTCGTCTTCACGTGGCTCGGCCTGTTCCTCGCGATTGGCGGGGCGGGTTTCCAGATGTGGCAGACCGAGGTCGGCGGCGGCTCGCTAGAGGGTGCCTTCATCTACGCCATGACCAGCGGCCTGGTGATGCTCATCGTCGCGCAGGACGAGCCCTGCTGGGCCGACCGCACGGAAAAGGTTGATCATCGCCAGGAGGGATGGCAGGAGCCTGACCGTTCGCACAGGTAGGGCGGTTAGCTCAGTTGGTAGAGCATCTCGTTTACACCGAGAGGGTCGGCGGTTCGAGCCCGTCACCGCCCACCATGTGCGATCCCATTCCCTAGATTAGAGCTTGCGCACCAGCGTTTCGACCGTGGCCAGCCAGGGCGGGTCTTTGACGACTTGCTGGCGGCTACCTGCCCCCGGGGGGAGGATGAGGAGATTGCCACCCTGGCGATCGATCAGGCGGCCGAAAATGTAGCGGCCGGCCGGGCGCGGGACGAGTACGTCCTTGTTGAGCGCGCTGCCGAAATCGTCGGGCCCCAGCTGTCGGCACCAGATTTCGTCGCCGCTGCGATAGTCGCCAATCCCCGCCTCGACGCGCAAGGCGACGATGTCGCTTGCCGGGCTGGGGGGGAGCGCGATGAGGCGCTGGGTCGGGGCCTGGGCATTGCCACCAGCTTCGAGGATGGCAGCGACCTCGACTTCCTGCGTTTCCTCGTTGGCGACCAGTTCTGCGGCATCGACGCCGAGCGCGCCAGCAATGCGGTTGAGCCAGGCCAGCGACAGCGTGCGCGTGCCGGTCTCGAGCCGGCCGATGGTCTGCGCCGTGGTCGGCGGTTGGCACCGGGCCGCGACCTCGGCGAGCGTCATTTTCTTGGCTTTGCGCACTTCGCGAATGCGTGAGAGCATCGCCGCTTCTCCCCTATGAAATAACCAAATCGGTTTTCCTCTGTCCTACAGATGTGCCGTCATGGCAAGTAAAAAGCGACTCGGCGAAGGAGAAGAGGCATGAAGGCGAAGGCAGGACGTATTCTTGAGGACGCGGCGATCGAAGGTGAGACGGTTGGCGGTAAGGCCAAGGCCCGAAGCGTGACCGTGAACCGGCTGGAGAGCCCGCTGGGCTGGCTACGCTCGCGCGGGCATATCAGCGAGCGCCAGCATGATGCGGGCGAGCGATTGCGCGACGATTATGAGCGCGCGCAACTGTCGCAGCGCATCACCATGGCCTGGGACGCAGCGCCCGTGGCACGCAGCCGCGGCGGCAGCGGGGACATGCCCGATCTGTCGGGCAGCCAGATGGATGCCAAGCGGCGCTTCGAGGGGGCGATCGATGCGGCGGGCAAGGGGCTCGGCGATATTCTGTGGCGCGTGGTCTGTGCGGGCCAGGGCATGCGCGAGGCGGAAAGCGCGCTCAAATGGCCGGCGCGGTCGGGCAAGTTGGTGCTTACGCTGGCGCTGGACCGGGTTGCGGATTACTACCGAATCGTATGAGCGAGATGATCATCTACGGGGCGAGCATGTCGCCCTATGTGCGCAAGGTTATCGCTGCGGCGATGCTGAAGGAATTCGACTTCAAGGTGAAATCGCTCGGCATGCGCGATCCCGATCCGGAATTTCGCGAGGCCAGCCCGTTCGGCAAGATCCCCGGGCTGCGCCATGGCGACTACACGCTCGCCGATTCAAGCGCGATCATCCACTATTTCGAAGCGCTGCAGCCCGAACCATCACTGCTGCCCAAAGATGCCGAGGCGCTGGGCAAGGTCATCTGGTGGGACGAGTTTGCCGACACCATTCTGGTCAGCTGCGGGCTGAAGATGTTCTTCAATCGAGTGGTGTCGCCGTTATTCGCAAAACAGCCCGGCGACCTTGAAGAGGCGCGCCGGGCGGAATGCGAGGAATTGCCACCCATCCTCGACTATTTCGAGGGGCAGGTGCCCGATGCAGATGGCTATCTGGTGGGGGGAAGGCTGACGCTTGCCGATCTCGCCGTGGCGTCACCCTTTGCCAATCTCGACCATGCCAATGCCGAGGTGGACTGGGCGCGCTATCCGCGCATCGAGGCCTGGTCGCGCCGGATGCTGGCCGAACCCTATTTCAAGGGATCGGTGAGCCGCGAGCAGGCTTTCTTCCGCAAGGTCGGTCACGAAGTGACCGGCCGCGTCGGCTAGCCTTATTCTTCCTCGTCTTCGGACAGGCCCTTGACCGGGCCGCCCTGGCCCTGCGCCTGATATTTCACCGGATCGAAATTGTCCGCGTCCATCGCGTCGATGCGATCTTCTTCGCTCAGCGCGGGTGCGCGTTCGTTCGAAACATTTTCCTTGTCGCTCATCATCGTCCTCCTTGGGGGTCGACAGGATAACGAGGGACATGCGCAGCGCGTTCCGCACGCGAAAAAGGCCGCCCGGTTTCCCGAGCGGCCCATTTCTTTTCGGCAATGAGGAGAAGCTTACTTCTCTTCTTCGCTCGCTTCCTCAGCGGTGTCCGCTTCGGCTTCGGCATCGCCTTCGTCAGCGTCGGCAGCTTCGGCCTCGGCTTCGATTTCGGCGATTTCCTCTTCCTTGGCAGCAGCCGGGTCGGCGACTTCGATCGAACCGTCTTCGGCAACGACTTGGCCGGGCTCGAGGACGACTTCTTCGTCCACGCCGGCGTCGATCGCATTCTCGACCAGTTCGGCCTGCTCTTCTTCATACATCTGCTGGATGATGTCGATGCCCTGGGCCTGGAGTTCGGCTTCCTCGGGCGAGCGGGCCACGTTGGCCTTCACCGTGATCGAGACTTCGGGGTGCAGGACGACAGTGACGTCGTGCATGCCGATGGTCTTGATCGGACGGATGAGCTGGACCTGGCTCTTTTCGATCTTGTGGCCTTCTTCGTCCATGCCGGCGACGATGTCGCGAGTCGCGACCGAGCCGTACAGCTGGCCGGTGTTCGAAGCCTGGCGGATGAGAACCAGCGTGGTGCCGTCCATCTTCTTGGCTTCGCCTTCGGCGCTGTCGCGCTTCTCGGCATTTTCCTTTTCAATGCGCTCACGGTTGGCTTCGAAAACAGCCTTGTTGGCGGCGTTGGCGCGAAGGGCCTTCTTGTTCGGCAGCAGGAAATTGCGCGCATAACCATTCTTCACGGTCACGACATCGCCGATGCCACCAAGCTTTTCGACGCGTTCAAGCAGGATAACGTCCATCGTAGCTCTCCTTACTTAACGACGTAGGGCAGCAGGCCGATGTGACGCGCGCGCTTGATCGCCTTGGCGAGTTCGCGCTGCTTCTTGGCCGAAACTGCGGTGATGCGGGAAGGCACGATCTTGCCACGCTCCGAGATGAAACCCTGGAGCAGGCGCGTGTCCTTGTAATCGATGACGGGCGCGTCATTGCCCGAGAAGGGGCACGACTTGCGGCGGCGGAAGAACGGACGGGCCATTAGTTGCGCTCCTTCTTGCCGCGACGGCCGTCGCGGTCATTCTTGCGCATCTGCACGGACGGGCCTTCTTCATGCTCGTCGACGCGGATGGTCATGTAGCGGACAATGTCTTCGTTGATGCGGGTCTGGCGCTCGAGCTCGGCAACGGCGGCCGGCGGCGTGTCGAGACGCAGCATCACATAGTGCGCTTTGCGGTTCTTCTGGATCTTGTAGGCCATCGACTTGAGGCCCCAATTTTCGGTTTCCACGACCTTACCGTCATTGTCGGTAATGATCTTGGTCGCTTCCTCGGTCAGCGTATCGACCTGTGCCTGGGCAAGGTCCTGACGCGCGAGGAAGATATGCTCGTAAAGAGCCATATCATTTCTCTCTTATTCTTGGCCGATCGCTGACGCCGCACCATGCGAACGCCCCTCCGGCTATCGTCAACATTCAAAGGCCGGCGGAGAATCCTCCGTCGGCTGGGGGCGCCTATAAGGGCAAAGTGCCCCCTATTGCAAGTCGTTAGAGGCGCTTGGAAAAGATCAATTTGTCGAGGCCATCGTCATAATAATCAGCGATGCGCGCCTCCTTGCTATAGCCATGGCCGCGATAGAGCGCCCAGGCGGGCGCGAACATGGCATCGCTCGCGGTCTCGATGATGGCGAGGCGGTTGGCCTTGCGGGCTTCCGCCTCGAACGCCTGCAGCAGCGCCGCGCCATGGCCGCTGCGCCGTGCCTCGGGGCGCGTGCCGATGAAGAGGAGGTTGGCGACGCCCTGCGCCATCGCTTCGGGCTGCCAATAGGCGGCGGCTTCCGGGCCGTTGCCGTGATCGGCGACGAGCAGGGTGGGCTTGGCGCCGCTTTCAAGCTCGGCATCGAGCATGGCGGCGAAATGATCGAGTTCGTCGCCGAGGAACATCTGGGTGCCCTCGGCAATGGCACGCAGCGCGTCACGGTCTGCGGCAAGTGCGGGTCGGATCATGATGACTTGTTTCTTTCGTGCAAACGGGAGTCAGGGCCGCGCGCCGGGGTGGCGGCGGCGACAATGAAACAAGCCCGTTCCCATTGCCGCCCTTCGGGCGCTGTGGCAAGCCTTCGCGCATGGCGACGCGACCCGAACCGCGCAGCGATCCGCAAGACGATCTCAGCCTGCCCGGCTGGGTCTATCATGATGCGGAGTTCTTCGAGGCGGAGAAGGCGGCGTTTCTCAGGAAAGCGCCGCAGGTCGTTTGCCATGTCAGCGAAATCTCGCAGCCGGGCGACTGGCGCAAACTCGATTATCTCGGCGAGAGTATCATCGTCATTCGCGGCGATGACGGGACCGTGCGTGCCTTCCACAATGTCTGCCGCCATCGCGGCAGCCGGCTGGTCGATGGCGAGGGTGGCTGCGACCGCGTGCTGACCTGTCCTTATCATGGCTGGAGCTATGGGCGGGACGGGGCATTGAAGGGCGTGCCGCATCGCGAGGATTATCCGGTGCTCGATACGCATGGCCTAGGGCTCAAACCCGTCCCGCTGGAAGAATGGCAGGGCTTTTACTTCGTGACGCTGCAGGAAGGCGCGCCGTCGGTTGCCGAGATGATGGCGCCCTATGCCGAGGAAATTGCGCCCTATCGCTTTGCCCAAATGGAGCCGATCGGGCGGGTGACGCTGCGACCGCGCAGGCTCAACTGGAAGACGATCGCCGACAATTATTCCGACGCGCTGCACATTCCGGTTGGCCATCCCGGTCTCACACGCCTGTTTGGCAAGAGCTACGGGATCGAGGCTGGCGCCCATGTCGACAAGATGTGGGGCGATTTGCGCGACACGCCGTCGGCCAATCCGTCCGAGCGTGCCTACCAGCAATTCCTGCCCGACGCAGCGCACCTGCCGGACAGCCACAAGCGCAAATGGATCTATTTCAAGCTGTTTCCCAATGTCGCCTTCGACATCTATCCCGACCAGGTCGATTTCATGCAGTTCCTGCCGGTGAGCGCGACGGAAACGGTGATCCGCGAAATCAGCTATGCCCTTCCCGACGATCGCCGCGAGATGAAGGCAGCACGCTATCTCAACTGGCGCATCAACCGGCAGGTCAATGCCGAGGATACCGAACTGATCGCGCGGGTGCAGGCGGGGATGGAAAGCGATGCCTACGAACCCGGTCCGCTGGGTCGGAGCGAAGTGTGCCTTCGCAGCTTTGCGCGCCGACTGCGCGAGGAACTGCCGCAAGCACGACTGCCTCATCCACCCGGGCGGAACGACTAGTCTTCGCCTGCCGTTGGCGTGTCGATATCCCAACAGGCAGAAGGAGACAGGCAGATGGGCGGACGTTTCGAAGGCAAGCGCGTACTCATCACCGGCGGGACGAGCGGCATCGGGCTGGCGACGGCCAAACGCATCGTCGAGGAAGGCGGCGAGGTCGGCGTGACCGGCACCAGCCAGGATAATCTCGATCGTGCCGGCCGCGAATTGCCGCCGACCAGCCTGGTCCTGCGCAACGACGCGGGCGACCCCGATGCGGTGGCGGAGCTCAAAAAAGCCGCCGAAAAGATGGGGCAGATCGACGCGCTCTACCTCAATGCAGGCTATGGGGGGCAGACCCCCATCGGCGACACGTCGGCCGAGGAATTCGACCAGATGATGAACGTCAATGTGCGGGGGCCGGTGTTGCAGATGAACGCACTGGCGCCGCTGGTGAAGGATGGCGGATCGATCCTCATGACCTCGTCGGTCGCGCCACATCTCGGCATGCCGATGGGTAGTGTCTACGCCGCGACCAAGGCCTGCAACGCCTCGATGGCGCGCAATTGGGCGCGCGAACTCGCGCCGCGCGGAATCCGGGTGAATGCGGTGGCGCCAGGCCCCATCGATACGGGTTTCTTCGCGCGATACTCGGAGGAAAGTGGCGGCATGAGCGAGAACGATATGAAGGATATGCAGAAGCGCATCCAGGAAGCGGTGCCGCTGGGCCGCGTCGGCAATTCCGATGAAGTCGCCGCCGTGGCCGCCTTCCTGCTCAGCGACGATGCGTCCTACGTCACCGGTAGCGAATATATGGTCGATGGCGGCATGACGATGCGCTGATCGGACCGCAGATCGGACAACAAAAAAGGGGCCGGACGGCATATACGCCGCCCGGCCCCTCTTTTCGTGGGGCGTATCGCTTAGAAGCGGATACCGACGCCGGCGCTCACGCGCAGCGAGTCGAACTCGATCGTGTCGACATTGCCGCGGAGCATGAAGTTGCCGAGGCCGACATCGGCGCCGACACCGACGAGCCAGCCTTCGGCCTTGTCGTCGTCGCCGAAGCCGTCGAGGAAGCCGACGATGAAGGCGTTGCGGTCGTCACCGGTCATGGCGAACGCGTCCGCGCCTTCGTTGGCGAGGAATTCGGTGTCGAAGTCGACGAGCTGGTAGCCCGAACGGACGTACAGGTCGGCGACGCCAACCTTGGTGCCGACGAGGGCGGCCACGCCATATTCGGCGTCGATCGCGTCGCTACCGGCCATGTAGTTGCCTTCGACGCCGTAGAAGACATTGCCTTCGCCGCCGATCTTCACGCCGGCGAAACCGCCATAGACGAGGCCGTCAACGTCGAGGGTGCCCGTGGCGCCGAAGTCGCTGAGGTCGAGGCTTTCGATGTCGTGATAACCGACGCTGCCACCGGCATAGATTTCGGTTTCGGGGCCGACCTGCGCAAAGGCAGGCGTGGCGATCAGCGCGGCAGCAGCCGACGCGGCGAGAAACAGGTTTTTCATTGAAATACTCCAATTTACAGATACTTCCGCCGCCGGGCAGAACGGCCGGGAGGCGACGGGGAGCGCCCATGTAGCGACTTCGGCGCAGATGCCAAGGCGTATCGGCTTCCATTTGTCGAAACTTCGCGAAGGCTTGTCAGGCCGAACGTGCCTGAGTACCTCCGCGCCAGGACACAGGGGAGCTTTCATGTACGCATTCATTTTTCCGGGGCAGGGCAGCCAGAAGGTCGGCATGGGCGTCGAACTGGCCGAAGCGAGCAAGACCGCCGCGGACGTATTCGGCGAAGTCGACGAGGCGCTGGGCCAGCATCTGTTCAAGCTGATGGCCGAAGGTCCGGCCGACGAGTTGACCATGACCGCCAACGCCCAGCCCGCCATCATGGCGCATTCGATCGCAGTGCTGCGCGCCAGCGGCATCGACCTTGCCAACAAAGCGAGCTTCGTCGCCGGGCACAGCCTTGGCGAATATTCGGCGCTGGCGGGCGCTGGCGCGTTCGAACTGTCGACCACGGCCAAGCTGCTGCGAACGCGCGGCGATGCGATGCAGCAGGCGGTGCCGGTGGGCGAGGGCGCAATGGCCGCGCTTCTCGGCGTCGATATCGCCAAGGCCGAAGAGATTGCCGCTGCCTGCGCCGAGGGCGAGGTATGCGAAGTCGCCAACGACAATGATCCGGGCCAAGTCGTGCTGTCGGGTCACAAGGGCGCGATCGAGCGTGTCGTCGAGCGAGCCAAGGATATGGGTGCCAAGCGCGCCATCCTGCTGCCCGTCTCCGCCCCGTTCCATTGTTCGCTGATGAAGCCTGCTGCCGACGCAATGGCAGTGGCGCTGGCCGACGATGTGCTGGTGGGCCCAAGCGTGCCGCTGGTCGCCAATGTGACCGCCGAGGCGACACAGGACGTGAACACGATCCGTGCCCAGCTGATCGAACAGGTTACGGGCCGCGTGCGCTGGCGCGAAAGTGTCGCCTGGATGGCCGACCAGGGCGTCACGCATTTCGTCGAAGTCGGCGGCAAGGTGCTCGCCGGCATGGTCAAGAAAATCGCCCCCGACGCGGCCATGACGAGCCTCGTCACGATGGGCGACCTCGAAGCATTTGCGAAGGAAATCTGATGTTCTCACTCGAAGGTAAAACCGCGCTCGTCACCGGTGCGTCCGGTGGTCTCGGTTCGGAAATTTCGAAGGCGCTTGCGGCGCAGGGCGCGCGGCTCGCGCTGTCGGGATCGAACGAGGAGAAGCTGAAGGCGTTCGCGGCCGAACTGGGCGGCGACCATGTGACGCTGGTTGCGGACCTTTCGAACGCCGAAAGCGTCGACGGGCTCGTGCCGGCTGCGGTCGAGGCACTCGGCAAGCTTGATATCCTCGTGAACAATGCCGGCATCACCCGCGACAATCTCGCCATGCGCATGAAGGACGAGGAGTGGGAGCAGGTCATCAAGGTGAACCTCGAAGCTGCGTTCCGGCTGATGCGTGCTGCGGTGAAGCCGATGATGCGGGCGCGCGGCGGGCGGATCATCAATATCAGCTCGGTCGTCGGGGAGACGGGCAATCCGGGGCAGATGAACTATGTCGCGGCCAAGGCCGGCCTTGTCGGCATGGGCAAGGCGCTGGCGCAGGAAGTGGCCAGCCGCAACATCACCGTCAACGCCGTCGCACCGGGCTTCATGGCTAGCGCCATGACCGATGCGCTCGATGAAAAGCAGCAGGGCGCGATCCTTGGTCGTATCCCGATGGGCAAGATGGGGTCGGGCGCCGATATCGGCGCTGCGGTTGCCTATCTGGCGAGCGATGAAGCCAGCTACATTACCGGCCAGACGCTGCACGTGAATGGCGGGATGGCAATGCCGTAAGGCGCATATGCGCGGCGAACAAAATTACGTCCGTAACCTGGGATGGGGCTGCATCTGGACGCCCCTGATCATGTTATTTCCGCTGTGGCTCGGCCTTTTTTCCGAGCCACGGCTAATCTTGGAATATGCCCAGACCTACGCCCTCTTGTTCGGCGTACCGATTGCGACCGGGGTCGCAATCCTCGTCTGGGAGCATCGTCGCTCCAGCCGTTAAAAGTCTGTTCTGGTGACCCGCCACCGTGCATCGCCCATGTGCCGGTGCGTACTGCCCGCGCCGATCGGCTGCACCGGCACGATATGCTCGGCATGGGCGTGGCCATCCGCGTGATCGATGCGGTCAAACGCGACGCGGCCGTGGCGCTTGAGGTCCTGCAACCCGCTTTCCTCGATGTTGCGATAGTCCGCGACCAGCTCCGCGCCATCGCTCTCGGCCTTGATGATGCCGACATGATGTTGCCGGCTGTAGCTGATGATTTCTCCAAATTCGGTCATGCGCCGTCTCCCTTTCATTTGCGTAAGGCAGTCGGCCAGGCGTTGGTCACTTCCATCCGAATGGCACAGCGTCTAGCTGACTAGAACGTTCTACTTGAAAAATCCCAGTTTTTCAATGTTTTGTTCGGCGATCTTTCAAGGGTCCGAGATTGTCGAGTGACTCATCAGAGAGATCATAGAAGAACCCGGCCTTTCGACGATCCGGCTGTGTCGCGCGACCAACACACCTGATTGCCTCGCGGCTTTTGACGTGCATGTTGCCTGCAGCCCTTGATGGTGAAAATACGCCACCTATATCGCCCTCGAGTTTGAAACAGGTGCGCTCTCGGGGGAGGGCGCCAAACAAGAGTTGAATTGAGAGAGGGAAACCAGATGTCGAAAGTCATTGGTATCGACCTTGGCACCACCAACAGCTGTGTGGCTGTCATGGAGGGCGGCAAGCCCAAGGTGATCGAGAATTCGGAAGGCGCGCGCACGACCCCGTCGATCGTTGCCTTCACCAAGGATGGCGAGCGCCTCGTCGGCCAGCCGGCCAAGCGCCAGGCCGTCACCAACCCCGACAATACCGTGTTCGCGGTGAAGCGCCTCATCGGCCGCCGCTTCGATGACCCGGTGACCAAGAAGGACACCGAGCTCGTCCCGTACGAAATCGTCAAAGGCGACAATGGCGATGCCTGGGTCAAGGCGGGCGACAAGAATTTCTCGCCGTCGCAGATTTCGGCCTTCATTCTCCAGAAGATGAAGGAAACCGCCGAGGCCTATCTCGGTGAGACGGTCACGCAGGCCGTGATTACCGTTCCTGCCTACTTCAACGATGCCCAGCGCCAGGCGACCAAGGATGCCGGCAAGATTGCTGGCCTCGAAGTCCTGCGCATCATCAACGAGCCGACCGCTGCGGCGCTCGGTTACGGGATCGACAAGCAGGAGGGCAACAAGACCATTGCGGTGTACGACCTTGGTGGTGGTACCTTCGACATCTCGATCCTCGAGCTTGGCGACGGCGTCTTTGAGGTGAAGTCGACCAATGGCGACACCTTCCTCGGCGGTGAGGATTTCGACGCTGCGATCGTCGAATATCTCGCCGACAAATTCAAAGAGAAGGAAGGCATCGACCTCAAGAAGGATCGCCTTGCGCTGCAGCGCCTCAAGGAAGCTGCGGAAAAGGCGAAGATCGAGCTGTCCTCGACCTCGACCACCGAGGTGAACCAGCCCTTCATCACCGCACGCATGGAAGGTGGCTCTTCCACCCCGCTCCATCTCGTGGAAACGATCACGCGTTCGGACCTTGAAAAGCTGGTCGGCGACCTCATCAAGCGTACGCTCGAGCCCTGCAAGAAGGCGCTCAAGGATGCGGGCGCGAAGGCCGAGGATATCGACGAAGTCGTTCTCGTCGGCGGCATGACCCGCATGCCCAAAGTGCGCGAGACGGTCGAGCAGTTCTTCGGCAAGAAGCCGCATACGGGTGTGAACCCCGACGAAGTCGTCGCCATGGGCGCGGCAATTCAGGCGGGCGTGCTCCAAGGCGACGTCAAGGACGTGCTGCTGCTCGACGTGACGCCGCTGAGCCTCGGCATCGAGACGCTGGGTGGTGTCTTCACCCGCATGATCGATCGCAACACGACGATCCCGACCAAGAAGAGCCAGACCTTCTCGACCGCGGAAGACAATCAGAATGCGGTGACCATCCGCGTCTTCCAGGGCGAGCGCGAAATGGCGCAGGACAACAAGATGCTGGGCCAGTTCGACCTGGTCGGCATTCCCGCCGCGCCGCGCGGCGTGCCGCAGATCGAGGTCACGTTCGACATCGACGCCAACGGCATCGTCAACGTCAGCGCCAAGGACAAGGGTACGGGCAAGGAACAGCAGATCCGCATCCAGGCCTCGGGCGGTCTTTCGGACGATGACATCGAGAAGATGGTCCAGGAAGCCGAACAGTATGCCGACGAAGACAAGGCCAAAAAGGAAAGCGCCGAAGTGCGCAACCAGGCCGACAGCCTCGTCCATACGACCGAGAAGCAGCTCGAAGAGCATGGCGACAAGGTCGATGCCGGCGTGAAGTCGGAAATTGAGACGGCGCTTAAGGAGACCAAGGAAGCGCTTGAAGGCGACGACAATGCCGCCATCAAGGAGAAGTCCGAGGCGCTCGCCAAGTCGGCCATGGCGTTGGGCCAGGCCATCTACGCCGCGCAGCAGGCCGAAGGTGCCGAAGCGGGTTCGGGTGATGCTGGCGCCGATGCCGACGCTGGCAAGGCCGATGACGAAGAGGTCGTCGATGCCGAATTCAGTGAAGTCGACGAAGACGATAAGAGCGAAGAAAAGGCCGACTAAGCGATGACGGCGCCGTTCCTCCAACGCGGGGAACGGCGCCTTGTCGCGTTGTGCTTGGGACGGGCTCATGGCCGACACTGACTATTACGAACTTCTGGGCGTGGATCGCGGCGCGGATGCCGACACGATCAAGCGCGCCTATCGCAAGGCGGCGATGGATTGCCATCCCGACCGCCACAATGGCTGCTCCGACCAGGAAGCGCGCTTCAAGTCGATCAACGAGGCCTATGATGTCCTCAAGGATCCGCAGAAGCGCGCCGCCTATGATCGCTTTGGCAAGGCCGCCTTCGAAAATGGCGGTGGTGGTGGCGGCCCCTTTGGCGGCGGCGGCGGTTCGGGCGATTTTTCCGACATCTTTTCGTCGATCTTCGGCGATTTCATGGACGGCGCCGCGCGTGGCGGTGGCGGCGCAAGGCGCCCCGCACCAGGCCGCGGGTCCGACCTTCGCTACGATCTCGAACTGAGCCTCGAAGAAGCATTTTCGGGGATCGAAAAGACCATCACCGTCGAAGCGCTAGCCGATTGCGAGCCGTGCGAGGGCAATGGCTCGGAAGGCACTTCCAAGCCGGTCGTCTGCGAGACCTGCGGCGGCGCTGGCAAAGTCCGCGCGCAGCAGGGTTTCTTCCTTGTCGAGCGTGGCTGCCCCAATTGCATGGGCTCGGGCCAGGTCGTGGCCGACCCGTGCGGTCACTGCAATGGCGAGGGCCGCGTCCTCAAGAAGCGCAAGCTGGAGGTCAAGATCCCGGCGGGCGTTGATGAAGGCACGCGTATCCGCGTCGCCCAGGAAGGCGAAGCGGGCGTGCGCGGCGCGCCGGCGGGCGACCTTTATCTCTTCGTCCACATGAAGCGGCATCCCATCTTCCAGCGCGAGGGCTCGACCCTTATCGCCGAAGTGCCGGTGAGCTTCACGACCGCTGCCCTTGGCGGCGAAGTCGAAGTGCCGGGTGTCGATGGCGAGAAAGTCAATTTCAAGATCGCACCGGGTATCCAGTCGGGCGAGGCGCTGCACCAGCGCGGCGCGGGCATGAATGTCGTCAATCAGCGCGGCCGCGGCGACATGATTGTGCGGGTCCATGTCGAGACGCCGTCTAAATTGTCGAAGAAGCAGAAGGAATTGCTCAAGGCATTCCGCGAGACCGAGACGGGTGACGAATGCCCCGCGACCAAAAGCTTCTTCGGCCGCATCAAGGACCTGTTCGAAGGCTAGAGGAACAAGTCGCCGCTGCCCCTTGTTTCGACAGTGAAACCGAAGGGGACATCCACATGCGAACTACGATTCTCGCCGGCCTTGCCGCCACCACCGCGCTCGTCGCCGCGCCTGCTGCCGCGCAGGACATGGACGATGTCGAGATCACCGTCGAGTGTGTGAGCGAACGTGTCTGCGTGCTGTTCGGGCAGGGCGGCAATATCGCGCTCCAGCACGGCGAAGATGGCAATATACTGGTCGACGACCAGTTCGCGCCGCTGACCCCCAAAATTCTCGCCGCCGTCGCCAGCGTCAACGATGCGCCGGTCGAGTTCGTGGTGAACACCCATTATCATGGCGACCATACGGGCGGTAACGAGAACCTCGCCGACGAGGGCGCGCTGGTGTTGGCGCATGACAATGTGCGCAAGCGGATCGCCGAGCGGATCGGGCAGGACATGGGGCATGGCGCCCTGCCGGTGCTGACCTTCGAGTCCGGGGTGGACCTCGAATGGAATGGCGAGATCATCGGCATCGACCATGTCCATCACGCCCACACTGATGGCGATAGCCATGTCTATTTCATGGGTTCCAAGGTGGTCCATATGGGCGACACCTATTTCCATGAGGTCACCTGGCCCTACATCGATCTTGGCGCCGGTGGGTCGATCGAGGGCCTGATCGCTTCTGCCAAGACCGTGCTCAGCCGCGTCGACAGCGAATGGACGATCATCCCGGGCCATGGTCCCGTGGCGAGTTTTGCGGAGCTTCGTGCCTATCACGACATGCTGCTCGACCTGCGCGATGGCGTGAAAGCCGGCATCGATGCGGGCGAGAGCCTGGAACAGGTGCAGGCGCGCGGCCTCACCGACGCCTACGAGGTCAGCGAAGGCTTCATCAGCGCCGACAAGTTCATCGAAGCGGTCTACAAGAGCCTGACGGGCGAAACGGATTATTCGCCGCGTTAAGCCCTAGCTTTCGGAAAACAGTTCCTCGAGACGCCGCCCGACCGTGTTGATCGTGTAGGGCTTCTGGAGGACCATCCGCGCCTTGTGCTCGGCGGGCATGTCGGCCTGCTCGCCATAACCGGTGGCGAAGACGAACGGCACGCCCTTCTGCGCCAACAGGTCGGCGATGGGGAAGCTGTTCATGTCGCCAAGGTTGATATCGAGCACGGCGAAATCTGGCGTTTCGCGGTCGAGATAGGCGATCGCATTGCCGACATTCGCTTCGGTATTCACATGCGCAGCGCCAAGGCGAGTGAGAATGTCCTCGGCATCGAGCGCGATGATGAGACTGTCCTCTACGAGGAGGATGTGCTTGTCCTCGAGCAGCCGCGCATTCTTATTCTCGTTGCTGTCGGCCGGCTGCGGCTGCCTCGTTTCAGGGCGCGGATTGACGGCCTGCTTGCCCTCGTCGCCAGTGCGCAGCGTGAGGTGCCGCGGCGGGATGACGAAGCGCGCACGTAGGCCCTCAGGCCTGTAGTCGAGATCGGCCTTGCCTCCCAAATCGTAGGGGACGCTGCGTTCGATGATGGTGGTACCGAAGCCTTTGCGCGTTGGCGGCGAGACGACCGGCCCGTCACGTTCGGTCCATTCGATCGTGAGGTGGTCGGTATTGTCGAGATGCCAGCTGACATGCACCGTACCCGAGTCCGACAGGCTGCCATATTTGGCCGAGTTGGTGACCAGCTCGTGGATCACGAGTGCCATGGTCGAATAGGCTTGCGGATTGAGCAGGATGCCCGGGCCGTCGGTGGAGACGCGGTCCTTCTGGTTGACCAAGAAGGCTGCGACCTCAGCATCGAGCAATTGCTGGAATTGCGCCGGGCCCCAATGGTCCTCGGTAATCTGGTTGTGCGCACGTGCGAGCGCATGGATGCGCCCGTCGACCATGGCGACGAAATCCTCGATCGGCGTGTCCGGGTCGGGCTTCGACTGGCGGATGAGACCACGGATCAGCGAGAGGATGTTGCGAACGCGGTGGTTGAGTTCGGCGATCAGCAATTCCTGCCGGTCGGAGGCCGCCTTGCGCTCAAGCGACGCTTCGTCGGCAAGGCGTAGCACGACTTCGATCAGCGTGCCGCGGAGCGTTTCGGCGATACGCTTTTCAACGGACGTAAAGGGACGCGAGCGACCCTCGACCAATTGCTTCCACTCGGCAAAGCTTTCGCGCGGGTGGAGACGGACACCGTTGGGGCCATATTCGGCCGGTTTCTGCGGATTGCCGGCCCAGCGAACCGAGCGGATCCGCTCTTCGCGAAACAGCACCACATAATCACGCGGCGTGCGGCTGATCGGTATTGCGAGCAACCCGGCCGCGCGCGCGACAAATTGGTCGGCATTGTCGACCAGGCCGGAAATGCGATCGGTCGAGTAGACGCGACCCGCAGCCAGACCGTTTAGCGCTTTCACGATGCGCGCAAACTGTTCGGTATCGGGCGTTTGCCCTGCAAAGGCATAATTGCCGTTGATCCAGACCGCGACGCCATCAGCCGGAATGACGCCGGTGATGATCTCGGAAAACCATTGCGGGTCGCGCAGGAGGCTCTCGTCAGTGGCAATCGCGCCCAACAATTGGTCCGACATGTCGCGTGCCTGCCGCTCCAACTCCATCAGTTCCTGGCGCTCGCGGCTCTCGATCCGCATAGAAAAGAGCTGACCGAACAGTTCGGCGACCGAGCGGCGTTCGAAACTGGGGCATCGCGGGCTGTAATGATGGCAGGCAATGAGGCCCCACAGCTCACCCTCAACGACCAAACTGATCGACATGCTCGCCTTCACGCCCATATTCTTGAGATATTCGATATGGATCGGGCTGACAGCGCGCAGGATCGACAGCGACAAATCGAGCGGTTTGCCCTCGATATTGCGCCCCGGCTTGATGCTGACCGGCGTGGACTCCACGTCGGTGATGACGCGCAGCAAGGAGCGTTTGTAAAGTTCGCGTGCCTGTTTGGGAATGTCGCTGGCCGGATAGTGCAGGCCGAGGAAACTTCCGATGCCGCTTTTCACGGCCTCGGCGACGACTTCGCCCGATCCGTCATTGTCGAACTTGTAGACCATGACGCGGTCAAAGCCGGTGAGGGCGCGGACCTGGCGGGCGCCTTCGCGGAAAAAGCTTTCCATTGAATTGGCGGTGTCGAGGCGGCTGACCATCGAGCGCACCGTTCCGGTGGCATCGCCATATTCCTTTTCGCGCGCCGGTTCGGCCTCGATTACGATATCGCCGTCGACCATGTGGACCGCGACATCGAATTTGGTCGCGACCTTCTCGGTCAATTCGATGTTGAAGAGGCGCTCCATGGCATCGGGGCCGCGCAACAGCGCGAGGCGGTTGCGCAGAGCATGGATGGCTTCGCCGCTGAAGAATTCCTGGACGCGCGTACCAACAAGGTCATCGCCCTCGACAGGGAGGAATTCGCTGACATTTTTCGAATGGCGCATCACCTGCCAGTCGATCGAGACGACCAGAAGGAAGCCGATCGGCTGGATCGCGCCGAGCTGGTGGATCGGCTCGCGATCGCAGTTTGTAAGGTCAACTGGACCCTCGAAATCGTCTACGTCGGTACTCGTCATCATGCCCCCAAAAAACGCCTGGCAGCTGCGGCGAAGCAGCCGAATGCATCGTTCGCGGCCCGCTGCGCCAGAGCGCAGTCAACGGGGCTGGCCAGTTTTTGTTCAAGTAACGAAATGAATTTTTTCCACGGAAGCGGGCTTGAGTGCAAGAGGAAGGCGCTCGGCGCGTCATTGGCGATGAGGCGCGACTGCACTTTGCCGCCGAGGCGCGAGCCTTCGAGCACATAGAGCATGCCGAAGATTTCGGCTTCGCCGCCAAAGGCCGGAACCTCGACCGGATCGGGCATCGGGAGCCCGAGATTTTCGAGATCAGTGCGGATGGCATCGCTGCGTTTTGCTGCGGGCCAATCGCTCCAGCTTGCGGCGGTGCCGGCATGGTCCATGGCCGCTTCCATGGGCAGGAGTGCGGCGGCCTGCGCGGTCAGGAAAGTCGCGTAGTCCTCCTGTAGTTCCAGGTCGAGCGAGGAGAATTTCCGGTCGAGCGAAATATGGGCCGTCGCGGTCGCGGCCTTGAGGGCGGCGTGCGCGCTCAGGAGAAAACCCGGCTGAAAATATGATCGACGCGCGCGAGGTGATGGTCGAGATCGAACAGGGCTTCCAATTCTTCCTCGCTCATCTTGGCGGCGACTTCATCATCCGCCTTCAACAGGTTGAGCAGCTTCAGCTCGCCGTCGCTGTCCCAGACCTTCATCGCATTGCGCTGGACGATGGCATAGCTGTCCTCGCGCGTCAGCCCTTTCTGCGTCAGCGCGAGGAGGACACGCTGCGAGTGAATGAGGCCGCCCATCTTGTCGAGATTCTTTTGCATCCGCTCGGGATAGACAACGAGCTTGTCCATGACGCCGGTCAGGCGGGCAAGCGCGAAGTCCAACGTGATGCAGGCATCGGGGCCGATGAAGCGCTCGACCGACGAGTGCGAGATGTCGCGCTCGTGCCAGAGAGCGACATTTTCCATCGCCGGCAGCGCATAGGCGCGGACCATACGGGCAAGGCCGGTGAGGTTTTCGGTGAGTACCGGGTTGCGCTTGTGCGGCATGGCCGACGAGCCCTTCTGGCCCGGCGAGAAATATTCCTCGGCCTCGAGTACTTCGGTGCGCTGGAGATGGCGAACCTCGACAGCTAGGCGCTCGATCGAGCTGGCGACGACGGCAAGCGTTGCGAAAAATTCGGCGTGGCGGTCGCGCGGGATGACCTGCGTCGAGATCGGCTCGGGCTGGAGGCCCAATTCCTTCGCGACATGCTCTTCGATGCGGGGATCGATATTGGCGAAGGTGCCGACCGCGCCCGAAATGGCGCAGGTCGCAATTTCCTCGCGCGCATGCTTGAGACGCGTGAGGCCGCGGTCGAATTCGGCATAGGCCTGCGCGAGCTTCAGTCCGAAGCTGGTCGGTTCGGCATGGATGCCGTGGCTGCGGCCCATGGTGGGGGTGAGCTTATGCTCGTGGGCGCGGCGCTTGAGGACGTCCAGCAGTTCTTCCAAACCCTTGATAAGCAGATCGGCCGACTGGGTGAGCTGGACCGCCAGGCTGGTGTCGAGCACGTCGGAGCTAGTCATGCCCTGGTGCAGCCAGCGGCGCTCGGGCCCCAATTTCTCTCCGGCCCAGGTCAGGAAGGCGATGACGTCATGCTTGGTGACTGCCTCGATCGCGTCGATGGCCGGCACGTCGATCTCGCCCAATACATTGTCGTCATAGGCCTTGCGGATGGTCTTCGCGTCATCGGCATCGATCATGCCGATTTCGCCCATGGCTTCGGCAGCAAAGACCTCGATCGCCCACCAAATGCGGTAACGATTTTCGGTCGACCAGATGGCGGTCATTTCGGGACGGGCGTAACGGGGGACCATGGCGGCTTTTTAGCTCCGGCAAAAAGAAACGTGCGGCGACCGCCTAGCAGTCGCCGCAACGCTTCGTCACCCCCTCAATTGGGAGTGGTAGATCATCGTCTTATTGGGTGATCTGGTTCTTGATGGGAATGCCGGACAGCGTGATGTCGATGCGGCGGGCAGGCCGACCCGCTTCCACGAGGTAGGCCTCGAGGACCAGCGTTCCGGTCGCAACTTCCGAAAGGGACGGAATGAGCGAGGTTTGCAGGTTGCCGCGCATATAGAGATTGATCCTGGCCGGGCTGTCGCCGGGAACCAACGTCGTGAACTGGTTGGGATCGGCATCGAAACATTCCTGGGCTGAATTCCGGCATTTGTTCATGCCGGTTATGTCGCCTCGATAGGTCGATGCCGCACTGCCATTGTCGAGCGTGATGTCGGCCTGTTTGTTCGAAAGGACGATACGAATGTCTTCGTTCGACCGGTTCTGGAAAGTGGCCGGTCCGCGAACATAGAGTTCGCGATCGCCGCGCGAGAGAACGAGGTTGTTGGCGGTCACGACCAGCGGGCCGGAGCAGTAGGCCGTCGCGTCGCAAGAGAGTGCTACCGGCTGCGGCGCTGCTGCAGCCTGTTCCTCTTCACCCCCGAAAAGGCTGCCATCATCTTCGGCCGCGCCGACATCGTTTGCGGGCGCCTCGAGTTCGTCGGCGGGCGCTTCCTCGACCGCGCTTTCGCTGCCGCCACAGCTGGCAAGAAGGAGCGTGGAGATGGCGACGATACTGGTTTTCAACTGCATGTAAGAGCCCCCGATTTCGATGCTTGGATGGAATTGTTGATGTTAAGTGCGACGCTGCGCGCCAACGCCGGCTGGTTCACGAATTCGATATTGCTGACGCGGCAGGCCTTTTCGGCGCCGTTATTCATCTTCAGCCGGTAAACGAGGTCGATCTCGCTCTTGGACGCCGCACCCGAAGAGAGGCCGGTCAAGCCCCACTGCAAGCGCAGTCCCTCCAGTTCGGGGCCGATCGAGACGATCTGGCGCTGGACCTCCAGCTGGATGCGTTCGCCAATCTGGCCGGCGCTGGATCCGTCATTCTCGAAGCGGAAGGCGACGAGGCCTTCAGGGCGGTCGGGTACGGCTGCGACGGCCGGGGCGCTGGTCGTGCGCTGCTCGGCAAGGCCGGCAGATACGGCGATCTCTTTCGGCGTCGGGGCGACATCGTTGACGGCGAGCAGGCCGTAGGTGCTCATCGCCGCGACGGACAGCGCCATCTTGATATGGTCGACGACCCAGTCGACGAGCACACGCGCGCCAAAACTTCTCGCTTTTGTGGAAAACCCCTCTTCAACCACGCCTTACCTTACTCCCCCCGAAGCAACTAAAACTCTTATGTAGCCTAGCCGACTTAATGATCTTTGCAACATAGGTCTAAAGGTGACCTTCCGCGCGCAGGCTTACGGTGCCGCCGGTGCCGATAATGATGTGATCGTGAAGGCGGATCTTGAGGGGGCGGCCCGCATCGGCGATTTCGCGGGTGATGCGGATGTCGGCGCGGCTGGGAGTGGCGTCGCCCGAGGGGTGGTTGTGCGCGATGATGATGGCCGAAGCCCTGAGGGCGAGCGCGCGGGCGATGACTTCGCGGACATGGACCGCGCTTTCGTCGATCGTACCGTTCCACATGGCTTCGTTGGCGATCAGGCGATTCTTGGTGTCGAGAAAGAGGACGCGCACTTCCTCGGTGCCGCGCCAAGCCATCTTGGCCGACAGATAGTCGGTGACCGCCTGCCAGCTCGACAGTGCATCGCGGCCCTCAGTGCGGGTCTCCAAAAGGCGGCGTGCGGTCGCCTGCGCGATCTTGAGGGCGCCGATCTGGGGCTCGGTAAGACCTTCGGCGCGCATCGTGCCGACTTCGGCCTCCAGCAATTCGGCATAGCCGCCAAATTGGGCGATCAATCTTTTGGCGGTCGCCTTGGTGTCGCCGCGGCGATTGGCGAGGGTGAGGAGATATTCGACCAGCTCGTGATCGAGCAATGCCGTCTCGCCTTCTTCGAGGAAGCGTTGGCGCAGGCGGTCGCGATGGCCCTTGGCGTCGAGAGGCGTCGCATCGTTCATCGGCATTCTCCCGCTCTTCAGCGAGATTCGGCAATGGGGAGGCTAGCGCGCGCCGCGCCGTCGGCCAAGCCTAGTCGGCAGCGAAGCTTGCGCGAAAGGGCTCGGCGATCGCATTGCGGATGGCGGCATCGACCGGCAGTTCGATCTCGTAACTGCCCTCGGCATAGGGGCCTGCGACATAGGGGCTGGCGGTCATGAGGATGCGCTCGAACAGGCCGTCGCCGTCGCCATCCTTGGGTGCGATGATAATCTGCTCGAGGCCGGGGCACTGGCCGAAACTGCCCTCCAGCTCGACGCCGCGCCGGTCCATTTGCTCGGCCTTGAGCTTTTCGCAAAAGCCGTCGCGCAATGCGCCGTCGCGGCTGCGATCGCTGCCGAACAGGGTGCGGATGGTGATTTCGTCATTCGCCTCGCGATCCCACAGCAGGGCGATAGCGCCCGAATTGGGGTGCGCGCCGCCCGTATAGGCTGCAGTCTCGCCCGCCAGGCTGAGCAAGCGTTCGCTCTGGCCCGCAGTTTCCCATTCGGTCGAACCGAACAGGCCGCCAAACTCCATGCCGTTTTCGCTGCGGAATTTGGCCTCGTCCTCGGCCATCCGGCGTAACTCGGCGAGTGCCGTGTCGCTTTGTTCGCGGAACGACGTGTCGATGGCGGGAATCGCGGCGGCCTCGGCGGACCAGGCATAGGTATAGTCGACGAGATCGTCCTCGACCTCGATGCGCACCGCGGTGGCCTGTTCCTGCATCGCTTCGGGGGCAGGGGGATCGGTCATGGTCGCGCTCGGCGGGTCCTGCGTGCCATCGGTCTCGGAAGCGTCCTGGCACGCCATGAGGCCGAATGCCGCCATGCCGATGATCGGCAGCAGCACACGACGCGGCGCGGAAATTGCTCGTACCATGTTGGATAAGCGTAAAAAGTGCGTTTGTGTTCCACCCATGCGGTTGACACTCAAACCCCTGCTTCATAAAGGGGCGCTGCCTAAGCGGGCTCGTTGAAAGCCCCGGCTCCTGGTGCCAGCTTTCATTCGAAGGGCTGGCACTTGGTTTACGGGAGGAATGGTGGCTGAAAACGAACCCGGACAGGACGCGTCGAAACTTCCCGAGGATGCGCGCATCGATTCGCTCGAAGAGCGATTGCGGCGAGCGCAGGCAAAGGAAGCGGAACGGACCGGAGCGAACCGCAAAAAGCCCGACAAGAACGAGGCTGCGGGATCGCGGGTCCTTTCCTATCTTCTGGGCGGCCTGTTTGGCGGCACTTTGGTCGGATATGCGATGGACCGCATCTTCGATACAGGGGGCCTGCTCCTGATCGTCGGCCTGGTCCTCGGGATCGTCGGCGGGTTCTGGAGCATCGTGAAATTTTCGTCCGGCACCATGTCGGGCGGCAGTGAACGGGACGAGAGCTAAGTGGCCAAGGAAGGCGAAGAAGCCGGCAAGATCGATCCGATGTACCAGTTCGAAGTGCACCCGCTCTTCGGCGAAGGCTGGGAAATCGCCGGTTACCAGATTCCCTTTACCAACAGCGCAGCCTGGATGGCGGCGACGTTGATCGCGCTCGGCATTTTCATGTGGGGCGGAATGAAGCGCGACCTGGTTCCGGGTCGCTGGCAGATGGCCGTCGAAGGCTTCACCGGCTTCATCACCGACATGATCGACACGAATATCGGCAAGGAAGGACGCAAGTTCGTCCCCTACGTGTTCGCGCTCTTCATGTTCATCCTGTTCGCCAACCTGCTGGGCCTCTTGCCCACCGCGATTTTCGGCGTGCACGCCTTTACTGTGACCAGCCACATCACGATCACCGGCGTCCTCGCCGTCGTGAGCTTCCTGCTGGTTCTCATCGTCGGCTTTTTCAAGCACGGCCTGCACTTCTTCAGCCTTTTCGTGCCGCACGGCACGCCCAAGGTGATGGTGCCGCTCATTTTCCTGATCGAGCTGTTCAGCTTCATGTTCCGCCCGATCAGCCTCGGCCTGCGTCTCTTCGTCGCGATGACCGCCGGGCACATCCTTCTCAAGGTGCTTGCCGGCTTCGTCATCAACGGGACCGCCGGCGGGATCGCTACGCTCGCCATCGTCTCGGTGCCCAGCTTCGTGCTGATGATCGGCATCTCGATGCTCGAGATCCTGGTCGCAGGCATCCAGGCCTACGTTTTCGCCCTGCTCACGTCGCTGTATCTCAACGACGCGATCAACCTTCACTAATCACGATTTTTTCAACTGGGAGTTTTTATCATGGACGCAGAAGCCGCAAAGCTGCTTGGTGCCGGTCTCGCCGCGATTGGCGTCGGCATGGCCGCCCTCGGTGTGGGTAACGTTTTCGGTTCCTTCCTCGAGAGCGCGCTGCGCAACCCGGCCGCCGCTGACGGCCAGCAGGGTCGCCTGTTCATCGGCTTCGCCGCTGCCGAACTTCTCGGCCTGCTGGCGTTCGTCGTCGCGATGATCCTGCTCTTCGTCGCGTAACTTCTCTTTAGGCTTTTCTTGAGGGTCGGTTCATGCCGCAACTCGCGCAAATCGCGGAAATCTACGCCTCGCAGATCTTCTGGCTGACGGTCTTCTTTGGCGCCATCCTGGTCTTCATCGGCTATGGCATGGTGCCCAAGATCCAGAAGACGGTGGATCTGCGTGACGAGAAGATCGCAGCCGACCTTCGGGAAGCCGAGGCAGCGCAGGCCGCTGCCGACAAGCTGGAAGAGGATTATCGCGAGCAGCTCGACGCGGCGCGTGGCGAGGCCGGCAAGGCCACCGCGCAGGCCAAGGCGACTGCAGCGAAGAAGACCGAAGCCAGCCTGAAGCGTGCCGAAAAGTCGATCGACAAGAAGCTCGACACCGCAGCCGCCGAGCTGTCGGCACAGCGCGAAGCTGCGCTGGCCGAACTCGAAGGCCTTGCCGCCGAAGCCACGCAGGCGATGGCGCTCAAGGTTGCCGGCCTCAAGGTCGACAAGAAAACCGCAACTGCTGCGGTGAAGAAGGAATTGGCCGATGGCTGATCTCGTTTTCCTCCTTGCAGCGGTGATCGAACCGGAAATCGCCACCAACGCAGCGACCGAGAAGAGCTACTTCAAGGACGGTGCCGTTTGGGTCGCCTTCGCCATGGCTACGGTCATCGCGCTGATGCTGTGGAAGAAGGTGCCGGCAGCGGTCGCCAAGAGCCTCGATGCGAAGATCGACGCGATCCGCGAGCAGCTCGACGAAGCCAAGACGCTTCGCGAGGAAGCCGAGGCGCTGAAGGCCGAATATCAGAAGAAGGCGCGTGCGGCCGAGCAGGACGCCAAGGCGATCGTCGCCCGTGCCGAGGAAGAGGCCGACAGCATCGTCGCCAAGGCGGCCGTCGACGCCAAGGAAATGGTCGCTCGCAAGAAGGCCATGGCGGAAGCCAAGATCGCTGCCGAACAGCGCGCCGCGATCGCCGACCTCAAGGCCAAGACGGCGGAAGCCGCCAAGGCCGCAGCGGCCAAGCTGATCGCCGACAAGGCGGATGCCGACACCGACGCCAAGCTGGTCGACGAAGCGATCACGAAGCTCGGCTAAGGCCGCTTTTCACAGCCTGAAATCAGGAAGAGCCCGGGGCCTTACGCCTTGGGCTTTTCCATTTCTGCAATCTCGGCTTCGAGTTCTGCTGTCAGGTCGAGCTCGTCGCCCGTGCATTCGCCGACATGGGTCAGACTCTGCTTCATCACCGACCGATGCGTCGGACTGCCATCGCCGAAGACCTGATTGTTGGTGATGGTGGCTTGCCAGGCTCGGCTGGTCTGCACTACCTGTCGTTCCAAGTCGGTATAGGAGCCCGCCGTTTCATAGGGGATCGGGCACCGCGATACCTCGGTGAAATCGTGCCCGTCATCCGAGACTTGGACGACGCGCTCCTTGCACCCAAGTTCATTCTCGAAGTCGTTGGTACGCTCTTCGAAGGTCTTTGCGACCTCCTCATATCGGGCGTCGAGGCAAATACGGATGTCCTCCTGCATGCCGCTCAGCATGTCGAACATCTCCCGAGCATCCGCGACCCGGGCGGGATCGTCGATTTCGTAACTGACAACCTCGTAGCTCAGGACATAAGCGCCGTGGTCGAGGTCGACATCGACGACTTGGTCGGCGAGGTCAGGGCTTTCCTGTGCGGTCGTCATGGTGGCGGCGAGGGCAATGATACCGGCCCCGGCCAGGCTACGCAGATTCATCAGGGGGTGTTCTCCGTCAGTAGAGTGTAGGTCGCGACCGGTTCGTCGTCCTGGTTGAAAATCTCGACCGCCCATTTGACCACGCCGGTTTCGTCCGACTTGATCGACTTGGATTTGACGGTGAGTTCGACCCGCATCGTGTCGCCCGGATAGAGCGGGGTGAGGAATTTGAGGTCCTCAAGCCCGGTGTTAGCAAGGACGGGCCCCGGATCGGGATCGACGAAGAGGCCCGCGGCGAAGCTCAGGATGAGATAGCCGTGCGCGACGCGGCCTTCGAAGATGGGCGAGGCCTTGGCGGCCTCCTCGTCCATATGGGCGTAGAAGGTGTCGCCGGTGAAATAGGCGAAATGCTCGATATCCTCGATCGTGACTTCGCGCGTGTCGCTGAAGAAGGTCTGGCCCAATTCCATCTCGTTCATCTTGAGGCGGAAGGGGTGGACATCGCTCTTCGTCTTGGGCGCGCCGGCGACATATTGGCCGCTGATCGCCGCGATCATGGCGGGGGTCGACTGGATGGCGGTGCGCTGCATGTAGTGATGCAGCCCGCGTACGCCGCCCATTTCCTCGCTGCCGCCGGCGCGGCCGGGGCCGCCATGGACGAGCACGGGAAGGGGCGAGCCGTGGCCGGTGGATAGCTTGGCATTGTCGCGGTTGATGACGAGCATGCGGCCATGGAAGGCCGCCGCGCCGCGCACGAAGGTGGCGGCAGCTTGCGCGTCGTTCGAGAACATAGAGAGGGCAAGGCTGCCCATGCCGCGATTGGCGAGCGCGATGGCGTCGTCCAAGTCGCTGTACGGCATGATGGTGGCGACCGGCCCGAAGGCTTCGACATCGTGTACCGCATCGGCAGCCCAGGGCTCGTCGGCGCGCAGGAGGGTAGGGGTGATGAAGGCACCGCCCTCGATCCCCACCGAAGCATCCGGGTCGCCATGGACGATGCGCGCGCCGCCTTCGACCAGTTCGGCGATCTTCTCGCGGACATCGTCGCGCTGCGAACAACTGACGAGCGCGCCTAGCTGTGTCTCTTTCTCGCGCGGGTCGCCGATGGTCATGGCGGCGAGCTTTTCGGTCATCGCGGCCTCGACCGCATCGAGATGCTGCGCCGGAACCATCGCGCGGCGGATGGCGGTGCATTTCTGGCCCGCCTTGACGGTCATTTCGCGCACCACCTCACTCACGAACAGGTCGAATTCGGGCGTGTCGGGACCGGCATCGGGTCCGAGGACGGACGCGTTCAAGCTGTCTTGCTCGGCGACGAAGGTGACGCTCTCGCGCAGCACGGTCGGGTGATTTTTGAGCTTGTTGGCGGTCTGCGCCGATCCGGTGAAGCTGACGACGTCCTGGCCGGTCAGATGCTCGAACATGTCGCCGACCCCGCCGACGACCAGCTGCACCGCGCCATCGGGCAGCACGCCCGTCTCGATCATGATGCGGAAGGCGGCCTCGGCGAGATAGCTGGTCGCCGTCGCGGGTTTGACGATGCAGGGCATGCCCGCAAGCAGGGTCGGCGCGACTTTCTCCAGCATGCCCCAGACGGGGAAGTTGAAGGCGTTGATATGCACCGCCGCGCCCTGCTTTGGCGTCATGATGTGCTGGCCGACGAAGCCGGGCTCCTTGGCCAGCGGCTCCTGCTCGCCGTCGAGCAGGACATGCGCGTCGGGCAGTTTCTTGCGGCCGGTGGAGGAGTAGCTGAGCAGAGTCAGCGCGCCGCCATCGATATCGATCCAGCCATCGCCGCGCGTCGCGCCCGAATGCGGATTGAGCGCATAGAGCTCTTCCTTGCGCGCCATGATGGCGAGGCCGAGATCCTTGAGCATCCAAGCGCGCTCGTGGAAGGTCATCTTGCGGAGCGCGGGGCCACCGACATGGCGCGCATGATCGAGCATCGCTGCAAAATCGAGCCCGTCCGAACCGGTTGCGGCGACGATGCTGCCGTCGATGGCGCTGGGAATATCGCGCAGCCCGCCGTCGCCGCGAATCCACTGGTCGCGGGCATAGTTCATCAGTTCGAGCGTCTTCATCGCGGGCATCCTCTCCGGCTGGTCGGTGAGAGGCATAGGAGGCTTTGCCACCCGGGCGCAATGGGTCCGTTCCGGAGCCGAAGAAGGGCGCATCTTCGGCGTGTAAGTCCTCGGCTGCGCGGTGATGAAAATGGACCATGCCAGCTTCACCTGCGACGCCGTGCGCCACGCAGAGGAGCCGCGTGGCCTTACACGGGCGGCGCGGCTCCTCGGGATCGGGGTGGCAGGGTTCCTGAGCGGGGTCGCACTCGCGCAGGCCCTGATTTCCAGCCTTGCCTTGCTGGCGGGACTGGTCGGCTAGCGCCTACTCCATCGCGACCGCGACGAGCGTACGGCAATTCTCGATATTGCAATTGCCGGGATTGAGCTGGCCGCGCTTGTCATACCACAGGCGCACCGGCTTGGGATTGTTGGCATTCTTGGTCTGGGTGACGACCTGCGCGATGAGGTTGGCATGCTCCCAATCGCTGACCGTCATGACGAAATAGGGGCCGTGATAGAGGCCGCTATTGTTCTGGCGACCACATTTGATGCGCACGCTGTCCTTGAACACCGCGAAATGGTCGACATTGCACAGACCCTCGATGATCGGGTCGCTGCCGGCCTGGGCCTTGGCAGGGGCGGGGGCCGCGATCGCAGCGCCGACCATGCCGGCAATGACGAGCGGGAAAAGGGCGATGGACTTCATTTTTATTCTCCTTTGCATGCACAAAGGATTGGCCGCGACCTGTCACATGTTGAGGTCGCAGCGCCCGCAATCGGGTTTCAATTGTTTCAGCGCGCCTAGCGGCCCTTGAAGGTTGCCTTGCGCTTTTCGAGGAAGGCAGCGACGCCCTCGGCATAATCTTCGGTGAAACCGAGGCGGCGCATCTCGTCGCGCTGCAGGTCGAGTTCTTCATCGAGGCTGCGCTGCCAGCTTGAGCGGATCATCTTCTTGATCGCGGCGAGGCCGAGTGGGGGCAGGCTGGCCAGCTTATGCGCGGTGGCGCGAACTTCCTCCATCAGGAGGTCATCGTCGAGCACCTTCCAGATGAGGCCCCATTCTTCGGCCATTTCCGCGTCGATGGGTTCGCCGGTGAGGGCGAGACCCAGCGCGCGTTGCTGCCCGACGAGGCGCGGCAAGTGCCAGCTGCCGCCACTGTCAGGGATCAGGCCGAGCGCGGAAAAGCTCTGGATGAAGCGCGCCGAGCGCGCCGCAAAAGTGAGGTCGCACGCAAGCGCAATATTGGCACCGGCGCCCGCGGCGACGCCGTTGACGGCGCAGAGTACGGGCTGCGGAATGCTCTTCAACGTGCGGATGAGCGGGTTCCAGCTTTCCTCGACTGTCTCGCCGAGGTCGACCTTCTCGCCCGGCGCTACCTTGCGGTCGTTGAGGTCCTGCCCCGCACAGAAACCCCGCCCCGCGCCGGTAAGAATGATGACGCGCGCATCGTCGACCTCGCGGATCGCGGCAGCAAGCTCGCGATGCATCGCCGCGGTGAAACTGTTCAGCCGGTCGGGCCGGTTGAGGGTGAGCGTCGCGACATGATCGTCGCGCTCGATGAGGATGGTCTTCTCGACGGTCATATCGCGTAACTCTCCAGATAGCCGCACCGCGCGCAGCGATATTGCGTGATCGGCAGCGTGTCGGCCTTGCTGGTCTTCAGCCCCCACCAGCGCTTGTCGGGCTTGCCCTTGTGAAAGGCGGCCTGAACGCGTTCACCATGGGCCTTGTCGATCTCGAACCCTTCCTCGACCTGGCTCGATCCGCATTTGGGGCAATCTCGCATCATGTGGCTGCTCCTTCGGGTTTGGCCGAAGGTAGACGCCGATGGGCGGCGAGCCAATGGGCATGGAAATAGATGGCGACATCCACGTCGGGGCCGAAATTGCGATGCTGTCGCATGATCTTGCCGTCCGCCTTCAACGAGAGCCACTCGCCATCCCAGTTAAGGTCGATGGCGATGCGCTCGATGGGCTGGCGCATGTGGCCGCCGCACTCAAAGACGCTCCGCCCGCTCTGGCCGTCGAGATAGCCGATCCCGTCGCCTTCAAGTGCCAGACGCGCCTGCGGTCGTTCGTAGAGCAACTCGAGGATGCGGTCCCATCCGATCGGCAGTAGAAGTTCGGGACCATCGCTCTGTGTGCTGCCCCGATAATGGCCGGACGAGCTGCGCACGACGGCGCGGGCGGGCCGGAGCAGTAGTCGGGGTTCGCGCATGACACTGTCGCTATACTGGTTGACGGTCACGAACGGCCCGTCGTCGGTGCGGTTCTGGCCCCAGCGAACATGGCCCGGCACGACATTGGCGAAGCGCATTTGGCGCCAGTCGATCGCGTCACGATCTTCGATGGACTCTTCGCCGTCGTAGCGTTGCTTGTGATGGCCATGGGGCGGGGGGATGACGATATCGACTTCGAGCCTGATCTCCTCGTCCAGCGGCTTGGGGCTGCCCTTTCGCGGATGGAGCATCGCATCAAGACGGAAGCGTGTGCCACCCGCTACGCGCTCGGTGCTGCACCGGAATTGCTGGCCCCAGGCGTTGAGATTGCCGGGATGCAGGTGCGTCGTCGTCAGATGGATCTCGTCAGCGCGCCCCTTGCGGACGTCGAGGTCGAGCCGATTCTCGTTCAACATACCGGAGCCCGCGCTGAGGCCGCGAAAGCCGCCGATTTGCCGGGGGAGACCAATGGCGAACATCGACTTCAAGTCGTGGACAAAGCCGAATTCGTCGGGCGGCTCATGCGATCCGATACGAAGCAGGAGGTGGTCGGGATCATGCTGGTAGGCTGCGATCCAGATTGGGCCTTCGGGGAAGTCGCCGGCGGCGGCCAATTCCTCCCCGTCACCGCTGATCTTCACCTTGCCATCGCAAAGCAGGGCGGCATCGCCCCAATGAATCACCGACCCCACAAACGCGTTCGGCATTCGCCTCGTCCCCCTTACGCACCACACGGTCCTTCGTCGCGATTGAATATCGCCCCGAAAAGCCCTAAATCCTGTGTCATGTATACGACTGAACTCGACAAGCAGAAAGAGCCGCCGAAGGGCGCCAAAGTCACCGCGATCGGCGAGGCCGAGCCGCAGGAGCTGATCGACGCCTTCGAAGCGCGGGTCGCAGCCGACGAGTTCATCGAGCCCAAGGACTGGATGCCCGAGGCCTATCGCAAGACGCTGGTGCGGCAGATTTCGCAGCATGCGCATAGCGAGATCGTGGGTATGCTGCCCGAGGGCAACTGGATCACCCGCGCGCCTTCGCTGCGCCGCAAGGCGATTCTGCTTGCCAAGGTGCAGGACGAAGCGGGGCATGGCCTCTATCTCTATTGCGCTGCCGAGACGCTGGGCACGAGCCGCGAGGAGATGATCGAGGCGCTGCATTCGGGCAAGGCGAAGTATAGCACCATCTTCAATTATCCGACGCTCACCTGGGCCGACATTGCCGCGATCGGCTGGCTGGTCGACGGGGCGGCGATCATGAACCAGGTGCCGCTGCAGCGCACCAGCTACGGCCCCTATGCCCGCGCCATGGTGCGCGTGTGCAAGGAAGAAAGCTTCCACCAGCGACAGGGCTATGAGGCGATGCTGGCGCTGACCAACGGCACCGAAGAGCAGAAGCGCATGGCGCAGGACGCGCTCAACCGCTGGTGGTGGCCGAGCCTGATGATGTTCGGCCCGCCCGACGACAAGTCGCCCAATACCGAGCGCTCGATGCGCTGGCGGATCAAGCGCGAGACCAATGACGAGCTTCGCCAGAAATTCGTCGACATTACCGTGCCGCAGGCCGAATTTGCCGGACTCACCGTTCCCGATCCCGACCTTGCATGGAACGAGGACAAGAATGGCTATGATTTCGGCGAGGTGGACTGGGAAGAATTTTACGCCGTCGTCCGCGGCGAGGGACCGGTCGCCAAGGAGCGCATGAAGGCTCGCCGCGAGGCGTGGGAAAGCCAAGCTTGGGTTCGCGCAGCGGCCGATGCTCACCAGGCCAAGCGCGCCGCGAAACAGGTCGCCTAGACAAGGGCCGTTCCAACCGCCTAAGCCCCGTCCCACAGGAAGAGGGGAAATTGCATGTCAGACTGGCCGCTTTGGGAAGTCTTCGTCCGCGCGAAGGGAGGCTTGTCGCACCGTCATGTCGGCAGCGTGCACGCCCCTGACAAGGACATGGCGCTCAACCATGCGCGCGATACCTATACCCGCCGGATGGAAGGCGTGTCGCTCTGGGTGGTGAAGTCCTCGGACATCGTTGCCAGCGATCCGGATACGAGCGGCCAGACCTTCGAACCCGCGCAGGACAAAGTTTATCGCCATCCGACTTTCTACGAGATCCCCGACGAGGTGAAACATATCTGATGCCGAGCCTGCCGACGATTTCCGAAAAGGATGAAGCCAAGGCCGCAGCGAAGGACGGATCGTCCAAGGGCGAGTTCGACGCGCCGGCTGCGGGTAGCCATGACGAGGCGACGACCGCCTATGTGACGATGCTGGGCGACGATGCGCTGATCCTGGGGCAGCGGCTTTCCGAATGGTGCGGGCATGCGGCGTCGGTCGAAGTCGACCTGAGCCTCGCAAATATGGGGCTCGACCTGATCGGCCAGGCGACCAACTGGCTGGGCCTCGCGGCGCAGCATGACGCGAAATGGGCCGATGCTGACGCGCTGGCATTCCGCCGCGATGTTCTCGATTTCCGCAACTGCCTAATGGTCGAGCAGCCCAATGGCGATTTTGCGCAGACCATGGCGCGGCAATTCCTCTTTTCGACCTGGCAGCACATGCTGCTGGAGCGGCTGGCCGGGTCGAGCGATGAAGCGATTGCGGGCATTGCGGCCAAGAGCGTCAAGGAAGTCGCCTATCACCGTGAACTGGCGCGCGACTGGGTCGTGCGTCTGGGTGACGGGACCGAGGAAAGCCATGAGAAAATGGCGGCCGGTATCGACTGGAACTGGCGCTTCGTCCCAGAACTGTTCGAAGTGACCGAGGAACTGGAAGAGCTCGTGAAACGGGGCATCGCGGTCGATCCGCGTGAGTTCGAGGCTGACTATCGGGCCGAGATCGAGGCGGCGCTCACCGAGGGGACGCTTGCCGTTCCCGATGACCAGCGCCCGATCCTGGGCGGTCGTCGCGGCCACCATTCCGAACATCTCGGCCATTTGCTCGCGGTGATGCAATATTTGCCGCGCACCTATCCGGACGCGAAGTGGTAGGATGAGCTCGGACCATTTCATTGCGCTCCGCGTCGCGGAGATCGTGCGCGAGACCGAGGATGCCAACTCGATCCGGTTCGACGTGCCCGACGAGCACAAGCCGCTCTTCGCCTTCAAGGCGGGGCAGCACCTGACGCTCAAGGCCGATATCGACGGCGAGGAAGTGCGGCGGAATTATTCGCTCTGCGTCGCGCCGCATGAGGGGCAGCTGAAAGTCACGGTGAAGCGCATTTCGGGCGGGCGCTTTTCGAACTGGGTGGGCGACCATCTCAGTGCCGGTGACACGTTGGAAGTGATGCCGCCGCACGGCAGCTTTACCTATCCCTTCGCCGAGGATGCGCCGCCGCGCCATTATGTCGGCTTTGCTGGCGGCTCAGGGATCACGCCGGTGATGAGCCTCATCCGCACCGCGCTCAGCATTGAGCCGCAGGCCAGCTTCACACTGTTCTACGGCAATCGCGACAGCAACTCGATCATCTTCCTCGACGGAATCAGTGATCTCAAGGACCGCTATCTTTCGCGTTTCCAGCCCTTCCACTTCCTGTCGGACGAGGAAGGCGATGTCGATTTGTTCAACGGCATGCTCGACCGCGCGACCTGCGACCGCGTCATCGACAATCTGCTCGACGACCCCAAGGGCGTGGATGCCTATTTCATCTGCGGCCCCGGGCCGATGATGGACGCGGCCGAGGCGAGCCTGCTTGAACATGGCATCGACAAGGAACGCATCCATATCGAGCGCTTCACCGCATCGACCCCGTCTGCAGCCGAGGCGCAGAAGGTCGAGGCCGCCAAGGCCGAGGCTGCGGGCCACACTTTCTGGGTCAATCTCGACGGTCGAGCGCGCAAGGTCGAATTCAATGGCGAGAACATGCTCGATTCCGCCCGCGAAGCCGGCTTGCCCGCACCCTATGCCTGCAAGGCGGGCGTGTGCGCCACCTGCCGCGCCAAGGTCGTGACGGGCAGCGTCGAACAGGGCGCGCGCTATGGCCTGACCGACGAGGAAATCGAGGCTGGCTACATCCTCACCTGCCAATCGGTGCCGGTGGGCGATGATGTGCGGGTCGATTACGACGCGTAAAAAGTCTCTGGCCCCGCTTTACGCTAGGGCGTCATTGGCGCTAGACCGCCGCGCATGACGACTGAAACAGGGGGCCTGTTCACCGGGCTCGAACCCATCCAGACCGACTCGCTCCTGCGGCTCATCCAATTGGCCGCGGAAGACGACCGTCCGGGCAAGATCGACGTTGGCGTCGGCGTGTATCGCACATCGAACGGCGCGACCCCGATCCTTTCGGCGATAAAGAAGGCCGAGAAGATCCTGTGGGAGACGCAGGAGACCAAGGCCTATCTCGGCATGTCGGGCGACAAGAAATATGCCGAGTTGTTGAAGCCGATCGTGTTCGGCGACGACCTCGCGCAGATGGACGGGCTGATCGGCCTGCAGACCCCGGGCGGCTGCGGTGCGCTGACCTTGGGCTTCATGCTCGCGAAAGCCGCCAACCCCGCGACCCGCGTGCTGGTGGGCACGCCGACCTGGGCCAATCACCCGCCGGTGATCCGCGGGGCCGGCCTCGAGATCGTCGAATATGATTATTATCTGAAGGGCGAGACCCGGATCGACTTCGACGCGATGATGGCGGCCTTCGATGCCGCGCGTCCGGGCGACGTCGCTTTGCTGCACGGCTGCTGCCACAACCCGACCGGCGCCGACCTCGATGCCGGCCAGTGGGCCAAGGTGCGCGCCAAATGCGCGGAAAAGGGCATCATCCCCTTCGTCGACATCGCCTATCAGGGGCTGGGCGACGGGATCGACGAGGATGCCGAGGGGCTTCGCGGCCTCGTCCATGCCTGCGACGAGGTGATCGTCGCGCAGAGCTGCGACAAGAATTTCGGCGTCTATCGCGACCGCGTCGGCTGCCTGTTCGTCAAGACGGGCAGCGAGGAACGCGCGAAAGTCGTCAATAGCCACATCATGCAGATCGCCCGCACCATGTGGTCGATGCCACCCGATCACAGCGCGGCTGCAGTGCGCATCATCCTCGAAAGCGATGAGCTGCGCGCCGAATGGCTCGACGAGCTGGACATGATGCGCGGGCGGATCGTCGACCTGCGCAAGCGTATCGCCAGCAGCGACCCGCGCCTTGCCTATATCGCCGATCAGAAGGGAATGTTCTCGATGATGCCGCTCTCGCCCGAACAGGTTGAGAAGCTGCGGATCGATCATGCCATCTACATGGCCGATAGCGGCCGCTTCAACGTGTGCGGGATGGCCGACGAGGATGTCGACCGCTTCTGCAACGCCGTCCTGGAGGCGATGGATGGCTGAGGATGTGAAGCAGCCGGCGCCCCAGCTCGAAAGCGAGGACCCCGCCTTTAGCTGGGAGGATGTCGCGCGCCTCGTCCTGACGAGCCGCGAGATGGATCGGCTGGAAGAGGAAGAGCTCGTTCCGGCCAAAAAGGTCCTCTACCAATTTTCCGCGCGCGGCCATGACATGGCGCAGGTCATTCTCGGCCTGCATCTTCGCGATGGCGATGCGGCGTGCGGCTATTATCGCTCGCGCCCGATGCTGCTGGCGCTGGGCGTGCCGCTTGCCGATGCTCTGGGCTCCAATATGGGGCGCGAAGGCGGCTATTCGGACGGCAAGGATATCGGCGTCGTCTTCAACTATCCTAATCCTGGCGGCTGCCACGCGCTGCCGATGTGCGGCGGGGTAGGGGCACAATATACGCCCGCAGCCGGCTGGGCGCAGGCGATCACCTACAAGGCCAGCGTGCTGGGCGAAGAGGATGACGGCGCCATCGCGGTCGTATTGGGCGGCGATGCGAGCTGTTCCACGGGCGGCTTCTGGTCGGCGCTGACCATTGCGACGACGCAGCAACTGCCGATGCTCTTCTTCATCGAGGATAATGGCTACGGCATTTCCGTGCCGTCGACCTACCAGACGCCGGGGCAGAATATCGCCGCGAATCTCGCGAGCTTCAAAGGCCTGACCATTTTCGACGGCGACGGGACCGATCCCGAAGCAGCCGCCAAGCAGATCGCCCAATCGATCGCCCATGTCCGTGCGCGCAAGGGACCGGTGCTGTGTCGCCTGACTGTGCCGCGGCTCGAAGGGCATTCGGCGCAGGACACGCAGACCTACAAGTCCGAAGAAGAGATTGCCGCCGAATGGGCCCGCGATCCGCTGCCCAAGCTGAAGGCGCTCAACAACAATCTCGACTGGGACATGATCGAGGCTTCGGTCGCGCAGGAAGTCGACAAGGCGCGCGAGGAAGCCGAGGCGCGTGACGTGTCCGACCCGGCCAAGGTAGCCGATGGTGTCTTCTACGAAGGCGAGCATGCCATTGTCGGCGGGCAGGCAGGGCTGAGCCTCGAGGGCACGCACGAGGATCCGCGTCCCGAGGGGCAGCGCATCAACATGGTCACCGCGATCCGCCGCGTGCTCGACCAGGAACTCGATGCCAATCCCAGGATGAGTGTCTTCGGCGAAGATGTCGGCCCCAAGGGCGGCGTCCATGCCGTGACCCTGGGCCTGCAGGAAAAATTCGGCCACGACCGCGTGTTCGACACCAGCCTCAACGAAGAGGGCATCGTCGGCCGCGCCGTGGGCATGGCGATGGCAGGGTTGCTGCCCGTGCCGGAAATCCAGTTCCGCAAATATGCCGAGCCGGCGACCGAGCAGATCAACGATTGCGGCACTATCCGCTGGCGCACCGACAATCGCTTCGCCGCGCCGATGGTGCTGCGCATTCCGGGCGGCTTCTTCAAATGCGGCGATCCCTGGCACAGCCAGACCAACGAAGTGCAGTTCGTCCATAATCCCGGCTGGAAGGTCGCGGTGCCCTCCAATGCCGAGGATGCGGTGGGCCTGTTGCGCATGGCGCTGCGCGGCAACGATCCGACTATCTTCTTCGAGCATCGCGCGATGCTGGATGAAAGCTGGGCGCGTCGGCCGTGGCCGGGCGAGGGTTATGTCCTGCCGTTCGGCAAGGCCAAGAAAACCCGCGAAGGCGACAAGATCACGATCGTCACCTGGGGCGCGATGGTGCCGCGATGCGAAGAGGCGGCCAAGGATGGCGAGGCCGATGTCATCGACCTGCGCACGCTGATGCCGTGGGACAAGGAAGCGGTGCTGGAAAGCGTCGCCAAGACGCATCGCTGCCTTATCGTACATGAGGATTTGCGTACTGGCGGCTTCGGCGCGGAAATCGCGGCAGTAGTTGCGGACGAGGCATTCCTCGATCTGGATGCGCCGGTCGAGCGGGTGACCATGCCCGACATTCCGAGCCCGCATCATCCCAAATTGCTCGAGGCCGCGGTGCCGAGCGTTGCCGATATCCGCGCCAAGATCGACGAGATGCTGGAGTTCTGATGAGCCTGATCGACGTCCTCGTTCCCGAAGAGCAGGAAGGCACCAAGGCTGTCGTGCGCGGCTGGCTGGCGAAGCTTGGCCAGCGCGTCGAGGAAAATGATCCGCTGGTCGAACTGGAGACCGACAAGGTCACGCAGGAAGTGCCGGCCCCGGCAGCGGGTGTGCTCACTGAAATCCTGCTCGATAGCGATGCCGAGGCCGAGCCGGGTGCTTTGCTGGCGCGGATCGATCCGGCTGGCGAGGCTGCCGCACCGCAAGAGGCAGCGCCCGAACCGAAGAGCGAGCCCAAGGCCGACGCGCCTGCACCCGCGGCGACGTCGAAGGCGGAAATCTGCAAGGAAACGCGCCTGTCGCCGGCGGTGAAGCGGGCGCTGATCCAGCATGATCTCGATCCTTCGCATATCGAAGGCACCGGGCGCGACGGGCGCGTCACGCTGGAAGATGTCGACAAGGCAGTAGCAGGTGCCACGGTCAGCCATGTCGGCAAACCCGCCACCGCGCAGCCGCGCGTGGTCGAGCCGTTCGACAGCGCAGACATTCCGCATGATCGTATGCGCAAGACGATTGCCGGCAATATGGTCAAGGCAGTCACCGACGCGCCGCATGTCACGGCCCTGTTCGAAGCGGACTTCTCCGCGGTCGCTGCGCACAAGGCGGCGATGAAGGCCAAGGGCGTCAAGCTCAGCTACACCGCCTATATCGTGAAGGCCGCTGCCGACGCGATGGGTGCCGCACCCGCGATCAACGGTCGCTGGGAAGATGATCGCATCGCCATTTCCGACACGATCGATATCGGGGTCGGCACGGCTCTAGGTGACAAGGGGCTTGTCGTGCCCGTCGTGCGCGACTGCGGCGCGAAGAGCCTCGAGGAGATTGGCGCAGCGCTCGACGACCTCACTGCGCGGGCCCGCGAGGGCAAGCTCGAACGCAAGGAAGTCACAGGCGGCAGCTTCACCATTTCCAACCATGGCGTCTCCGGCAGCCTGCTCGCCGCGCCGATCATCCTGCATGGCGGGCAGGCGGCGATCCTCGGGATCGGCAAGCTGGAAAAGCGCGTCGTGGTACGCGAACTGGATGGCCAGGACGTGATGGTCATCCGCCCGATGGCCTACGTGACCCTGACGATCGACCATCGCGTGGTGGACGGGCACCAGACAAATGGCTGGCTGAGCGACTTCGTGGCGCGAATCGAAGGGTGGCCGAGCCTTTCGTGAAATTGTAACAAAAGTGGCTCCCTTTTGTTCTTTCTGTCGAAAAACTGCCAAAAAAATGCGACGTAAATGGCGCAATTCCAAAAAAGATTGACCCAATGGGTTGATCGCAATCGGATTGTCACATTTGGTCCCTAGCGCGCGCATCAAGCGACGTCGCGAAAGGGCTTCCGATGCGCTTCAATCGAATCTCAATGCGGGGACTCAACAATATGAAAAAGCTTTCCGTCCTGCTGGCGGCCAGCGCGCTTACGACCACGGGTATGATGGTCGCAACGCCTGCCGCAGCGCAGCAGACCACTTCGGGCATCCAGGGTGTTGTCCAATCCGACGAAGGCGCGGCGCTTAACGACGCCGTCGTCACGATCACCGATACGCGTACCGGCGCGGTCTACACCCAGACCACCGGCGCTGACGGCCGCTTCGTCACGCAGGCGCTGCCCACCGGCGGCCCTTACACTGTCGAAGTCTACGCCCAGGGTTACCAGGGCCAGACCGTCAACAATGTGAACATCAACCTGTCGGGTAACACCAGCTTCACCTTCTCGCTTGCCGCGGGTGCCGAAGAAGCGATCGTCATCACCGGTTCGCAGGCTGGCCAGACCCAGCTCGCCATCGGCCCGGGCCAGTCGATCAGCGCGGAAGTGCTGACCTCGCTCCCGACCATCAGCCGCGATGTTCGCGACTTCATCCGTATCGACCCGCGCGTCAACATCGAGCGCTCGGGCGACGAAGTCGACCGCATCAGCTGCCTTGGCGGTAACGACCGTACCAACGTCTTCACCGTCGACGGTATCGCCCAGGCCGACCTTTTCGGCCTCAATGGCACGCCGTTCGCGTCGCGTAACTCGCTGCCGCTTCCCTTCGACGCCGTCGAAGAAACGGCCATCGAATTCGCACCGTTCGACGTCGAATATGGTGCCTTTACGGGCTGCGCCATCAACGTCGTGACCAAGTCGGGTACCAACCGTTTCCACGGTTCGGCCTTCTTCGAATATCGCGACCAGAACATGCGCGGTGACACTGCCGGCGGCGAAACCTTCGAGCCGGCCGAATTCGACGAGAAGCGCTTTGGCGCCACCCTCGGCGGTCCGATCATCCCCGATCGCCTCTTTTTCTTCGCCGGTTACGAAGAGCTCGACAGCTCGAGCGTCATCGAAGACGGTCCCGCCGGCATGGGCTTCCCGAACGAGGAAGACTTCGTCAACGAAGCGCAGTTCAACGAGTTCGCCTCGATCCTGAGCTCGGTCTACGGCTACGACATCGGCCCGATCCCGCGTTCGGCGCCCGAAGCCAACCAGCGCTATTTCGGTCGTCTCGACGCCTACATCACCGACAATCATCGTCTCGAAGCGACCTACCAGCGCCTCGAAGAAGAAAATGTCGAACCCGACTTCGGTGGTAGCAGCTACGGCGGCCTCAACAGCTTCGAACTCGAAGGCACTGTCTCGGATTACTATTCGGGCCGTCTCTTCTCGCAGTGGACCGATCGTCTCTCGACCGAAATCCGTTACAGCCGCGCTGAAGTCAGCGACGTGCAGGGTCCGGTCGGCGGCGGTGAAGCCCAGGGCGACAACCCGCTGACCCGTCTCGTCGTCGGTGTCCTCGAAGACGGTTGTACCGTCCCGATGGGCCAGGATCTCGAAGACGTCATCGGTGAACCGGGCTGCGAAGCCGGTACGCTCGTCTCGGGCCCGGGCATTTTCCGCTCGGCCAACCAGCTCGACACGACGGTCGACCAGATCAAGGCGATCGCCAACTATGAAGCTGGCGACCACTACATCACGGTCGGCGGCGAGTATAACTATCTCGACGTCTTCAACCTGTTCATCATCAACGCCACCGGCACGCTGTATTTCGAAAACTTCGACGACCTGCGTGAAGGCAAGCTCGCTACGGGCCGCGGCTTCTTCCCCGATGGTGAAGATCTCGTTCTCGGCGATGGCTGGGCTGCGGACATCAACCGCACCCCGTCGGGCGATCCGAATGACGCAGCGGCGGCCTGGAACCGCACGATCTGGTCGGCCTACATTCAGGACGATTGGGCCGTGAATGACCAGCTCAACGTGCTGCTCGGTGTTCGTGCCGAATTCTACGAAGGCAGCGCCCCGCCGCTGAACTCGAACTTCGTCGAGCGTTATGGCTTCGCGAACAATCCGTCCTTCGACAATCTCGATCCGGTGATCCTGCCCCGCGCAGCCTTCACCTACGAGCTTCAGAATGACGGCTTCTTCTACAACAGCCAGCTTACCGGCGGCGTCGGCGTCTTCTCGGGCGGCGATCCGGCAGTGTGGCTGTCGAACGCCTTCTCGAACAACGGCTTCCTCGCCGGCGGCAACTCGCGTTTCGCGGATTGCTCGGGCGAAGCGATGCAGGACGGTCAGATTGACGTCGTCGTGGACGGTCAGTTCACGGGCTTCATCGACTGCGTTGCCGACGATGCTTCGGAATCGGCTGCTCGTGGCCTGGGTGACACCCAGTCGATCGACCAGGATCTCAAGATCCCGACGGTCGTTCGTGCCAACCTCGGCTTCGGTACGCGCTTCGGTGACGGTAATGGCGGTCTGTTTGACGACTGGCAGCTCAACGTCGACTACATCCTGTCGCGTTACGAGAACCCGTACAACTTCGTCGACCTGATCATGGCGCCTGACCTCGATCGTCTGGCCTCGACCGGTGGTTTCGCCGTCGACGGTCGCCCGATCTACACGCCGATCGATCCGACGCGTGACGGCTGTGATGCCACGATCGCCAAGGACAGCGACGGTCAGTATCAGTGGAGCAATCTCTCGCCGGTCTGCTTCGGCACCGGTCGTGACGATGAAATCCAGCTGACCAACTCGGATGGCTACACCAGCCACGCGCTGAGCTTCATCCTGCGCAAGGGCTGGCAGGGTGGTCTCCTCACCAACGGTGGTGGCGGCTACTTCAACTTCGGTTACGCCTACACGGATGCAAACGAGCGTCGTACCAACGACAACTCGACCGCAACCTCGGGCTACGACCGTACGGCCGCGTTCGACCGTCGCTATCCGGAAACGCGTACTTCGACCTACGTGTCGGAGCACAACTTCTCGGTCAGCCTCGGCCTTCGTGAAGAGTTCATCGACGATTTCGATACGTCGCTGGGCATCTTCTTCCGTGCCACCTCGGGCCGTCCGTACAGCCTCGTCTATGGTGAAGGCGCCGACCGCGACTTCGGTTTCCAGGACAGCTCGTCGGGCGACTTCAACGCACTGGCGTACATCCCGACGGGGATCGACGACCCGAACCTGTCGCCCTTCTCGGACGACGACGCGGTCAGCGACTTCCTGAACTTCCTGGACGACACCAACTGCGAGTACACGCCGGGCACCTCGATTGCGGCCAACACCTGCCGCAACCCGTGGTTCTTCGACATGGACCTGCGTCTGGCCCAGGAAGTCCCGGGTCCGGGTCGCCTGTTCGGTGTCGACGACCGTATTGAGCTCTATGTCACGATGGATAACTTCCTGAACTTCATCGACGGCAACTGGAACGAGCTTCGTACCTACGGCACCGGCCGCGGCATGATCGAAGGTGGTGTCGACGACGACGGCCTCTATGTCATCGAACGCTTCAACAGCTTCCGTGACGAAGAGCCGGATGTGCGCGTCACCTCGTCGACCTGGCGTCTGAAGATCGGTGCCCGTTACGAGTTCTAGGCTCTGACGGCTCCGGCCAAGAAAAAGGCCCCCGTCCGGTTCGTCCGGGCGGGGGCTTTTTCTTTGGTGCGATAGCTGGCAGCGTCGCCGCAACTAGTCATCGGGAGAGAAAAGCATGGGCCAGCTGTTCGAAGTGAACCGGAAGGACCTGTCACAAGGCAGACTGGTCGAGCGCGACGCTGCTGCCCTCGAAGACGGGCAGGTGCGTGCCCGGATCGAGCGTTTCTCCTTCACCGCCAACAACATGACCTATGGCGCGGTCGGCGATCTCATCGGCTATTGGCATTTCTTCCCGGCGAGCGAGGAAGGATGGGGCGTCATCCCCGTCTGGTCGGTCGCCGAAATCGTCGAGAGCCGTCACTCCGACTTCCCCACCGGCGAACGGGTCTATGGCTATTTCCCGCCCGCTGACGAGCTGGTGATGCAGCCGGGCGAGGTGCGGGCGACCGGCTTTGTCGACATGATGCCGCACCGGCAGGTGCTGCCGCCGCTCTACAATCGCTACCAGCGCATCGGTCCGTCGGACCCGACGGCGGAAAATGTCCGCGTCCTGCTGGCGCCGCTACACATGACGAGCTTCTGCCTGCACGACGCGCTGCACCGCGAGAATTTTCACGATGCCACGCAAGTGCTGATCGCCAGCGCCTCATCCAAGACCAGCCTCGGGCTCGCCTTCGGCCTTCATCGCGACGACGGCGGGCCGGCTGTCGTCGGACTGACGTCGGCGGGTAATGTCGGCTTTGTCGAGGCCACCGGGCTCTATGACCAGGTTGTCACTTATGACGATCTGGATGCGTTGGCGGACAAGCCGTCCGTGCTCGTCGACATGGCAGGCAACCGCTCCTTGGTGTCGTCACTCAATGCGCGACTTGGCGACCAGCTCGTCCACCGCATCAATGTCGGCATGACGCATTGGGCCGAAGGGACGGGCTCGGACGAGGGCGGTGACAAGTCATCGGGCGAGGAGAACTTCTTCTTCGCGCCGAGCTATATCCTCGAACGCATCAAGGAATGGGGCCCCGCCGAATTCGACCGCCGAGCGCAGGACTATGTCGCTGCCGCTGCAAACGCGACCTTCGGCTGGATGGAGATTGATGAGCGAAAAGGCCTCGGTGCGCTGGCCGAGGCCTATCCGGCGTTCGTCGAGGGATCCTGGCCGCCCGACAAGGGGCTGGTGATCACGCTTTAGGAGCGATGAAAGGCGGGATCGCGCTTACGGATTGAAGGAGGTACAGAATTGGTCCTGCGCTCCCTGGCACATCTCCGTCCAAAGCTGTCGCGACATCGACTTGCTGCCACACTGGCTGATGTAGCGATTGCGGAAGCTGGTATATGCGTTGGCCGACCCGTTATATGCGTCGCGCAAGCGAATGAAGTCTGCCACGCCTTGATCCGATTGGGCCGGACGGCTTTGCATTGACGTGACTTCATTCTTCCAGTGTGAAAGCACGAGTTCACGGCCCGCCAGCTCCCGACAATCCGCCACTTCGCGGGCCGACAAATTGGTGCTTTGCTGCGAGGCGCCGACGGTCCCAATCATTGAAGTAACCGGTAGCGCCGCAAGAATTGCGGTCGTGACTACGTGAATACGGTTCATTTTGCCCCCTAAATACTCAAACTTACGACGCGAAATCGGCGTCAGAGACAATTTGGCCTAGTTTCCAAACAAGTCAAAGGCCTGCCCGTAGAAGATGCCGATCTTGAAGTCGCTTTCATCGTCTTCATCCTCCCAGCCGAGCCGAATGCCAGCAACAAGACCGTCTTTCTTGCTACGCACCAGGTATACCGGCACGTCGATCGACAAGTCATCATTGAGAACATCGAACTGAAGGGTCGGGGCGATGGCGAGATCCTTGATAATGGTACCGCCAGCAATCTCGATTTGTTGTCGATAGGCGGCCGACATAATGAATTTGTCAGTGCGCGTCGGCGCGGCTAGCGGCCCTTCGATACAGGTGAAAAAGTCGGCATCGTCCTCGATGTCAGTGGGACAAGTGATCTGACTTTTGGCTTCTTTGAAGCCATATTGATACTCGCCTTCAAGCAGCAGCGAACTGCCGCGCCTCGGGAAGAGAAGCAGTCCCGCAGACACACCAAAGCCTACCTCACGATCCTTATCCTTCATCAGCGTCGGTGTGTCGAAATAGCTATATTCGTTATAGCCGAGGGATGCGCCCACGGAGATGCCGCGGGCGCCAGCCAGCGTTTCCTCGAAGATATAATCGTTCCAGGCATCCCGAGTGGCCGGCGCGAGCGTCGCCAGAAATGCATCGTCAATTTTATAGCAATCGACGCCGGCGATCGCCTTGGCCAGACATTCCGCTACGGCAAGGCGATAAATGGTCGATGCGCGAATCTCGCTGGCCGACGGGGTTTCGCCATCGAAACTCGCAAAATTGAGCTCAGCCTTCACCCCGCTGGCCAAACTGTCGAGCGTGGCAAAGCTTGTGTCGCCCGACTTGTTGGCCGGTGCCGAAACGATGAGCTTCGTGGTGCGAATGGTGTAGGGCGTGCCCCGTCCCTTGCATGGATTGTCGGAGCCGATCCTAAGGCCTTCATCGGAAGCGATGCATGGGAGCCCGTCCGACGAGCGTGCGTCCAATTCGTTGTTGGATAACGCCAGCGACACGCGACCGCCGCTCGAACTGCCCTGAAAGGCGATATCTATGTCCTTGGTCGGTAATTGTTCGGACAAGCCGCCGGTACCGGTCACTAAGCCACTCACGCCATTTTCGACTATGGCCTCGGCCCGATCTTTCGCTGCCGCGGCAAACTCAGTCGCTTCGGGATCGGATTGATCCGGGAGGTTCCGCTCGACATTGTGCGCCAATTGTGCCGGTTCTGTCGTTGCCAAACCGCCTTCAAGCGCATCCAAGCGTGCCTGCAGCCGTTCAAGGTCGCGCTGCGCTGCGTCGACATCCGCGCGAAGTTTGGCGATCTCGTCAGGATCCGCAGCTTGCTGGGCCGCCGCGGGAAGGGCGAGTGTCAGGGAGGCGAGCGCGATCGATGAAAGGGTCAGGCTGCGCATCATCATGCCACCTTGATCGCCACCAGCCCGTAGGCGACGCTTTCATTGTTCTTGACGGAAACGGAGAGGCTGCTGTCAGCCTTGCCTGTCGAACAGCTCTTGGTTTTGAGCTTGGTCTTGAGCGCCTTGTATTTCAATGTTGCCTTGGCCCCTGCGTTACCCAGACAGACCAGTTCCAAGTCGAAGCAATAGCCTTCTTCGACGTCGAATTGATACGTGTCGCCGTTCGCCATCACACGCATCCAGCCGTCGATTTTCACGACGGCTTGATTGGCACCGCTCGCAGACATTTTGAGTTCGACCTTGCGCAAGGTCGCATCGCTACCAGGCATCGAAAACCCCCATAAATTTCGATTCGGCAATTATTATTATAACATAAGTTAATAGCAACGGGTATAGGAAGGCTGTTTTTGGACAGCGAAGACTGCCAAAGAGAAGAGATTGCGCGGCTGTATTTTAGCTGGCGCACCCGAGAGGATTCGAACCTCTGGCCTCTGCCTTCGGAGGGCGGGGAAGTCAGACATTCCGGAACGCGTTGGTACAACTTATCCCCAGAAAACCGACCTTCTAATGTCGTACTTTGTCGGATAGCGTCCGCCATCATATTACGTACATTCTCCGTACGGAAGAAAGGGCGGAATTGGATTCAAGCGAGATTGGGAGGCAAAAGGTGCTTCAGCTTCTAACGGAGCCGTATTGGCAACGGCTCCGGGTTGAGTGCTTCGTCGGATACCGGCCGTCCAAGCGTGGGGGAGCGGGATCACCGCTCGCAGGCCTGCATCGCTGATGTCGCAAAGGCGACCTTCGGCTGGTTTGAAAGTGGATGAACGTCGCGACCTCAGCGCGCTGGCGGAGGCCTATCCCGTCTTCGTCGAGGATGCCTTGCTGCCGGACATGGGACTGGTGATTGAATGGGGCGCCTAGAAGTCAAAGCCTGCGCAGAATTTGTCCTGCGCATTGCCGCATACGGCGTTGAACGTGCTGCGGGTGATCCGCACGCCGAGGCATTGACGTTCGTAGCCACCGTTCGTGTTGTTGATAGCATCGATCGCTCGATTGGCCGAGGCCTGCATGTTGTTGAAGTTGCGTAGACCGCGATCGGTTTCATGCCCGCTTTCGGCCATGTTGCGCACCGCAACACGCCAACGCTCCATGATGATGACCTGGCCATCTATCATGTTCGCGAGGGCGCGGCAGTCGGCGGCCTCTATGCTTGAAAGTGTTGGTGTGGATTGTGCCGCAGCCGTCGTGCCGTGCGCCAGCATGGCCGCGACAGGCATGCTGGCAAGCAGTGCTGCAATCCAGAGTTTCAAATTGTTCATGTGTGCCCCCATTTGTTGCGTTGGGGGCATCGTGTTGAGGAGGCTTTGCTAAGTCAATGCTGGCGCACCCGAGAGGATTCGAACCTCTGGCCTCTGCCTTCGGAGGGCAGCGCTCTATCCAGCTGAGCTACGGGTGCCTTTGAGCCAGTTCTTCGCGCCTAGCGGAGGGGCGGGGCGCGTTCAAGTCAGTTCTGGGGTGGCCGCGGCAGGGCCATGCCGTCGCGGTGGCCGCCCATGTAGAGCCATTGGCCCTCGTGAAGCACGAAGATATCGGAAAAGCGCAGGTTGCCGCGCTTGGTCTTGCCATCCTCGAGCCAGGTCTCGTCGATCGTATAATGCGCCACCGCGGCTTGGCCCGGCACGAGCCATTGCAGGCGCTCGGGCAGCACCTCCAGCGTCAGCGCTTCCTCGTCGGCCTTGATGGCGTCCCATAGGCCGGCGAAGGTCTCGCGGTCGAGGATGCGCGGCGAGTTGAGGGCCCAGCGCTGGAAATCGGGATGGTAGACCGACATGTGCTCCTCGAAATCCATGCTGACCCATGTCGCATTGCGCTTTTCGACCTGCGCCCAGATTTCGGGCTCCAACGCTGCTGCCTCGACCTTGTCATCGAGTGCATCGAGCACGGCCAGGCCGACAAGCTGTCCGGTGGCCTGGGTGAAATTGTTGTAGCGGCCGGCCATGATCGTGATGACCATGTCGAGCGCCGGAAAGACCATTAATCGCTGATCGCCATTGCCGACCCCGAAGGCGACATCCTGTCCGCGCAGGCGCCCGCGATACCATTGGAAACCGTAGCCCGAGGTCATCTCGCCGAAATTGAACCAGGGGATGGAAGGGGCTTGCGCGGCGATCATCTCGTCGATCCATTCCGGGTCGACCAATTGCTCGCCCTCCCACGTGCCGCGTTGGAGGATGAGTTTGCCGAACTTGGCGAGATCGTCGGGTGTCAGCCGCAGCCCCGATGCGATTGCGGGAGGTGACCCGTCGGCCCAATCCTCGTCCGTGCGCCAGTCATAGCCCTCGATGCCCATGGGATCGAAGAGGCGCTCCTCGACGAGAGAGAGAAAGGATTGTCCCGATTGCACCTCGACCAGATAGCCGATCGCCTGGGTGAGGCCGCCATTATAGTACCATTGTCCACCCGGCGGGCTGACGACCGGGCGGGCCAGGACGAGGCCGAGCGGATCGCCCGTGCCGTAAAGGCGGATCTCGTCATTATTCTCGTTGAGCGTGCCGTCGGGAAAGCGATAGGGCTCGGTCATCTCGTTCCATTGCAGTCCCGCGCGCATGGTCAGCGCATCGGCCAGCGTGACGGCCTCGATGCCGTCACCGGCTCGGTCGGCATGGTCGGGGAAGAAGGAAATCAACGGCCGTTCGAGATCGGTTCGCCAATCATCGCCGAGCGCGATGCCGAGCGCGATGGCGGCGACGCTTTTCGATACCGAACGCAGGTCGTGGCGGCGATCCGGCGTCTGCATGACCGTACCGAGCGAGGTGCCCCAGTCGGCATCGGGCGCCTCGTAATATTCCTCGAAAACGCGCTCGCCCTTATAGTCGACCAGCACGGCGTGGACGTCCTGAATGCCGTCTCGCTCCAGCTGCGTGCGCAGCCAGTCGAACTCACCCTCGTCGAAATCGGGATGCGCCGCGTGCAGCGTGGACGGCGCCAGCATCGCCAACGCCATGATGCCGATCCGAAATGTGCGTGTAAGTTCCATGTCCGCCCCCCTTAAGAGGTGGAAAACTAACATGCATCAAACGCGAATGTCGATGGCCGCGCCTACCAGCGCAGCAGGTGCGCCAGGCCGAAGCGCCCGACCAGGGCCCAAAAGGCGACGATGCCGACATGCCAGAAGGCAAGGTGCGCAAAGCTAGAGCCGCCGCATTCCAGCGTGATCGCAAAGGCGCCCACGGAGCCCGCGGCAAGGCCGACCATGAAGCCTGCCTTTTCGGGCAGGACGGGTGCGCCCTTGCGCAGGAAGGCGGTCAGCGCGACTGCAGTGATCAGGCTCGCCGCAGCGCCATAGCCAAGGCACAGCATGCCGAGTTCTGGCAGCGAGCTGTCGGGCGAACCGATGCCATGTTCGATTACCGAGATTGCGGGGAAGAGCAGCATGGCAGCGAAGACCCATGCCGCGCCGCCCTGCGCACCGCCGACCTGCGGCTGGGCGAGGCGGACGGCGCTGAGACCGGCGGCGACCGAGAGCAGCCCGAACAACGCAGTGACGACAAGGCTGATCGCATCGGCGGTGCCGTTGGTGAGCTGCGGCCGCAGCCCGGCAATGCCGATCACGATGGTGAGTGTCAGCGCAGCCGCGCCGGCGAGCAGCAATTGCCCCTCGCGCGGAGTGAGGGCGCGGACGGGCCCGGCATCGTCGGCAAGCTGGTCGATGAGGTTGTCGGTATTCATGGTATTCAATCGCTTTCAACTAGGGTCGCGAGCTTTTTCAAGCCGCGGTGAACATTCACTTTGACCGAACTCTCGCTCTGGCCGGTGATCGCCGCGGTTTCGGCGATCGAGCGTCCCTCGACCTTGGTGAGGGTGATGGCATGGGCCTGCGCCTCCGGGATATGGGCCATCAGCTGGTCGATGCTGAGCCTGGCCAGGACCGGATTTTCCATGCTGGGCACGGGCGGTTCGATTTCCAGCTCCACCTCGTCTCGGCGCGACAGTTTGCGCAGCATGTCGATCCAGCGATAGCGGGCGATGGCGGCGAGCCAAGGGTAAATGGGCCGCGCCGCATCGTAGCTGGCGCGCTTGGCGTGGATCGCCATCAACGTGTCCTGGACGAGATCGTCGACCAAGGCCGGGGCGATGCGCTTGGCGAAATAGCGCCCCAGCCAATCCGACATGGCGGCAAGCGCGATCCGATAGGACCGTTTGTCGCCCTGCTGGCCGGCACCCATGAGGGTGCGAAGATCATCGTCCGATAGGATCACGCCTTCTTGCCTAGCAGATAATCGAGGCTGAAGCGCCCGGGGCCCTGCGTCATCACCACCAGTGCCAAGGCAAACCAGCCGAGATGCGGGCTGAGGAAGGCGCCGGGGAAGACGAAAAGCTGGATGACCAAGGTCATGACGAACAGGCCCGCTGCGGCGAAGCGTGAGAGGAGACCCACGGCGAGGAGCAGCGGCAACGCATGTTCGGCATAGGTGGCGAGCACTGCCGACACGTCCGAGGGCAGGAGCGGGACGCCGCCATAAAGATTTTCGAACAGGCCGTAGGTGGTCGGCTTGATGTCGAGCAGGCTGCCTTCCTCGACCTTGGTGCGGCCCGACACCCAGAAGATACCGCCAAGGCCGAGCCTGGTGAGGAGCAGGACGATGTCCTGGACGAGGGGTCGTTTGGCGACCTTTTTGAGGTCGTTGAAAATCTTCATGTCGTGGGGCTTTCCTTGGATCGTGTGAGGGCGCCGGCCTGGATCAACGTGGTGACGCTGTCCGCATCGATTTCGAGCAGGGAGCCGAGCATGGTCGGGCTGCGTAGCTGGACGAAGAGGCCTGCCGCAGATGTCGGGAGCCGGTGGAGCAGCACATCGACATCGGGCCGCGTCAGCAGCAGGATCGGGTCGTCGCTCTTTGGCATCCCATCCCAAGCTAAATCCTCTGGCGCCTCCAACATCACGGTGCGCGTGGCGGGGTGAAGCGACACTTCGGTCGCCACCAACACTTCGGGCGAAAGCTCCTTGATCGAGTGCAGCGTCAGCGCTTCGGCCTCGGCGGCACCGTGAGCGGCCAGCCAGTGCCATTCGGCAGCAGCCAAGTCGCGCGCCGCTGCATCGGGGACGAGCGCGGGGAAGCCCGATCCGATGAGACGGATCGGGCCACGGAGATTGCTGTCCGCGCTCAAAAAGGCCTCGGCAAGCTGGTGGAAGGCGTCATGCCCCATCATCTCGCGGGTGCGCGGGAAGGTCTCCTCCAGCGCCACGAAGCGCGCATGGCTGATCGTGTTGGCGTAGGCCTTCAGCCCGCGCAGCTGTGCGGCGCGCGAGCCGGAAAATAGTCCGTCGCGAACGAATGCGGGGCCGCGCTCTAGCGCCGTGCGCATGGCGATCTGGGCGTCAGGCCGCATGGGTCAGCTCGCGCATCAGGATAGCATCGGCCCGCGCCGCTTCGGCTGCAAGCTCGTCATATTCGGGGACGTCATTGTCGCGCTCGACCAGCACCGGGCGGGGGCCGATCCGGTCGATCAACGTTTCGAGCAGGGTCCAGCATTCCTCGCCGACGGGCGAGCCGTGATCGTCGATGGCGAGCAAGGCGCCGCCCTCATGCTCCTCGACCGTATGGCCGGCGACATGCACTTCGCCGATCGCGTCGGCGGGCAGGGCGGCGACATAGGCCTCGGGATCGAGCCCGACATTGGTGCGGCCGACGAGGATGTTGTTGACGTCGATGAGGAGGCCGCAGCCCGAACGCTTGGACAGCGCCTTGAGGAAGTCGACTTCCTCATAGCTATCCTCGGCGAAGGCAATCATGCGGCTGGGATTCTCGATGAGGATGGGGCGTTTGAGGCGCTCCTGGATGATGTCCACTTCGCGCACGAAATGATCGAGGCTTTCCTCGGTCATCGGCAGCGGCAGGAGATCGGGGATCGCTTCGCCGGCAAGGCTCGACCAGCTGAGATGGTCCGAGACCATGGCGGGCTCGTAGCGGTCGACGAGAAGGGCGAGGCGCTCTAACTCGGCCGCATCATGGCCGTCGGGATCGCCGATGGAGAGTCCGACGCTGTGCATGCTGACGGGCATATCGGCGCGGATCGCGGTCAGCCAGCGATGCATCGGGCCGCCGTCCATCATGTAATTTTGCGGGTGGACCTCCACCCAGTGGGGGCCGGCACCCGTCTCGCCGCCCAGCGCCCGGCGCTCGAGGAGCGGCCGAAAATGAGCGGGCTTCAAGCCGATCCCGGCGCGGGGCGCCAGCGGGGGCTGAGAAGCGGTGAAACGAGTGCCGACCATCTGGAAAACCTCTGGCTTTCTTTTGGTCCCGGGGTGGCTGCCCGCCCCGCTCGCCACGCGTCGCGATGCCGAGAGAGGGGAGGGCGGACAGCCGTCCGGGGGAACGGGTTAGGCCGGGAGGCCGGGTTCGTTATTGTCCTGCTCGGTCAGCGTGCCGCCGAGCTCGTTGCAGGCTTCCTCGCCGCCATCGACATACTTCCAGGCATTGCCCTGGTAATCGACGGTCGAGGTGCCGGCGCAGCTGGTGCCGGGGCCCGCAGCGCAGTCATTCTTGCCAGCGAGCGCGACGCCGTAGCACTGGACCTGCTCGGCCGAGGCTTCCTGGACGTCGGCTTCCATGGCAGCGCCGGCTTCGGCGACATCGGCGCCGTCATTGGCGGCCGGGGCCTCTTCGGCATTGTTGCAGGCGGCGAGTGCGAGCAGCGCCGTGGCGGCTGCGGTGGCAGTGGTCATCTTCATAATTTGGTGCTCCCTTTGAGACTGAAGCAGGTAGCGAAAGCGTCCCCGCTGCCCTCTTGTTCGGGAGGTCCGCGCAGATGGTTACGCAAGATGCGCAAAAAAATTTGCTGCAGCGCTTTGTTGCAGTGCGGTAACGCGCGGTGCTATGTGCTGCTGCAGCAATTTTCGAAAGGCGCCACATGGCCAAAGTCATCGTCAAAAAATATGCCAACCGGCGTCTCTACGACACCGAACGGTCGAGCTACATCACGCTCGACGATCTGTCGGAGATGATCCGCGAAGGGCGCGACGTCGAAGTCGTTGATGCCAAGTCGGGCGAGGACATCACTCATCAGGTGCTGACCCAGATCATCGTCGAGGAAGAGGCCGATGGCGGCGGAATGCTGCCCGTCTCGTTCCTGCGTGAGCTGATCAGTATGTATGGCGGCGCGATGCAGGGCGCGGTGCCCAACTATCTCGAAGCCGCGATGGACGCCTTCAAGAAGCAGCAGGCGGCGATGGGCGGTGCCTTCGATCCGACCGTGCTGACCGACATGGCCAAGCGCAACATGGAAATGTTCCAGTCGGCAGCGACCGCCTTTACCGGCGGCAGCGGTGCAGCAAAGAGCGCCAGCGCCAAGGACAATGACCATAAGGAAGTCGACGAGCTGCGCGCCGAACTTGCTGCGCTGAAGGCCAAGGTCGACAAGCTGTGAGCCTTGCCATTGCGCTGCTCATCGCAGCGCAGCAGCCCACCAATCTCTACGACATGACCCGCGCGCAGCCAGTGGTCGCCGCGCGCTGGGACTATGAGCGGATCGACGCGGTCGAGAGCCGGGCCACATTGGGGTCGCTCGCCGTGCTGCACTGCAATCGCACGACGCGCATGATGACGCTGGAGCTGACCGGATTGCTGGCAGACGAGGGCATGAGCATTGTCGGCACATCCGAAGGCATGGTGACGCTCGAAGACGGCAACCGTTTCTCGGCATGGAGCCCGGTGGCGGACCTGATCGCTTTTTCGCGGGGGCGCTTCGTAGTGACGCAGGGCGCGCGGGCGCCGATCGTCATGCCCAGCCGGCCCGAAGTCGCGCGGGTGATCGAGGATTGCAGGGTCTGACGGCCAAGGAACGTTTCGCGCCCCGGACCGTCTGATTCCTTGAAGGTTTTTCAATGGAGGAGGGAAAAATGGCCGGGAAGAAACCAGATAAAGACAAGATCAAGAATATCGCGCTCAGCCCCGAAGTGATTGCTGCAGGGCTGGCAGCAGCAGCAGCGGCGCTCGCGGCAAGCCCCAAGGCGCGCAAGAAGATCCAGGAAGCGAGCCTCGATGCGGCATCGAAGGCCAACAAGGCCGCTGCCGATGTCATGACCACCACTACCAAGATCGGCGCGATGATTGCCGAAGGCATCGCCGATGCTGCGCAGCGTATGCTGTCGGGTGATTGGGAAGACGAGGTCGCGCCGGCCAAGAAGGCAGCGCCCAAGAAGAAGGCCGCAACGAAGAAAACGGCTGCCAAGAAGAAGCCCGCCGCCAAGAAGAAGGCAGCGACCAAGAAGCCCGCGGCGAAGAAAGCGGCGCCCAAGCCGGCTGCGAAGAAGGCCCCTGCCAAGAAGGCGCCGGCGAAAAAGGCAGCCCCCAAAAAGGCGGCAGCCAAGAAGAAACCGGCGCCCAAGAAAGCGCCGGCGAAGAAGCCTGCAGCGAAAAAGTCTTGAGCCCACTGGTCAAGGGCGGCCCCTCGTGGCAGGGGTCGGCCCATGAGTGAAATCGCCGTCATCATCCTGGCCGCGGGCAAAGGCACGCGGATGAAATCGCGCCTGCACAAGGTGCTCCACCCCATTGCCGGCAAGCCGATGATCGAGCATCTGCTCGGCAGCGTCGATGCCATGTCGCCGACGCGCTCGGTGGTCGTGGTCGGCCAGTGGAAAGAGCAATTGGAAGAAGCGCTTTCAGCGCGCAGCATCGACTTTGCCGAACAGGCAGAGCAGCTGGGGACCGGACATGCCGTGCAGCAATGCGCGGGGGCGTTGGAAGGCCATGCCGGCCCCGTCCTCATCCTTTTCGGCGACGTGCCGATGGTCTCGCCCGAAACGATGCATGGCATGGTCGAGCGGCTGGGGGCGGACGACGCACCCGGCATCGTCGTCTTGGGCTTCGAGCCCGAGGACACCAAGGCCTATGGCCGCATCATAACCATGGGCGACGACACAATCGACCAGATGGTCGAAGCGCGCGACGCCAGCCCCGAACAATTGAAATGTCGCTTGTGCAATTCGGGCATCATGGCCGTGGACGGCGCGCGCCTGTTCGGCTGGCTCGACCAGGTCGGCAACGACAATAAGGCAGGCGAATATTACCTCCCCGACATCGTCCGCATCGCGCGGCGCGAGGGCGCGCAGCCGGTCGTCGTAAAAGGCAGCGAGCGAGAGGTGACCGGCATCAATAGCCGTGCTGAACTCGCCGCCGCCGAAGCGCAATGGCAGGAGCATAAGCGTGAGGAAGCCATGGACAATGGCGTCACGCTCCGCGCGCCCGAGACCGTCTTCTTCAGCTGGGATACCGAGATCGCCAATGATGTCGAGATCGAGCCCCATGTCGTGTTCGGTCCCGGCGTCAGCGTCGGTACGGGCAGCCGCATTCGCGCTTTCTCGCACCTCGAGGGCGCGAGCGTTGGCGAAGAATGCGAAGTGGGTCCCTATGCCCGGCTGCGGCCCGGCGCGGACATGCGCGACGGCTCCAAGGTCGGCAATTTCGTCGAGATGAAGAAAGCCGTGCTGGGTGCGGGTGCGAAGGCCAACCACCTTACCTATCTCGGCGATGCCGAGGTGGGCGCGGGCGCGAATATCGGTGCGGGCACCATCACCTGCAATTATGACGGATACGGCAAGTATCGTACCCAAATCGGGGCTGGGGCCTTCATTGGCTCGAACAGCGCATTGGTCGCGCCGGTCACCATTGGCGAGGGCGCGATTATCGGTGCAGGCAGCGTCGTCACCAAGAATGTGAGCGCCGATGCCATTGCCGTCGCGCGCGGCGAACAGAAGCAGTTGGACGGCGCGGCCAAGCGCTTCCGCGATAAAAAGGGTAAGAAGTAGATGTGCGGGATCGTTGCGATTGTCGGCAAGTCGCCGGTGGCCGATCGGTTGTTCGACGGGCTGAAGCGGCTCGAATATCGCGGTTATGACAGCGCTGGCATCTGCACGCTCAAGGACGAGGATTTCCAGCGTCGCCGCGCCGAGGGCAAGCTCGGCAATCTCGAACAGCTTCTCGAAGAGCAGCCGATGCAGGGCGAGATCGGCATCGCGCACACCCGCTGGGCCACCCATGGCGCGCCGGTCGAGAAAAACGCGCACCCGCATATCGCGGGTAATGTGGCGATCATCCACAACGGCATCATCGAGAATTTCAAAAGCTTGCGTGAAGAGCTGGTCGCCGACGGGCACGAAATGCAGTCGGACACGGACAGCGAAGTCGTCGCGCATCTTGTCTCGCGCGAACTCGAAGGCGGGGCGAGCCCGAAGGATGCGGTCGCCGCGATCCTCTCGCGCCTGCACGGGGCCTTCGCCATGGCTTTCCTGTTCCGCGATCATGACGATCTCGTCATCGGTGCGCGCCGCGGCAGCCCGCTGACCATCGGCTATGGCGAGGGCGAGAATTATCTGGGCTCGGACGCCATCGCGCTGGCGCCCTGGACGCAGCGTATCGCCTATCTCGACGAAGGCGATTGGGCAGTCCTCACGCGCGAGACGGTCCAGATCTACGATGCCGACAATCAGCCTGTCGAACGCGAGATCGTCGAGTCCGGCGCCTCGGCCAGCGCGGTCGAGAAGGGCAATTACCGCCACTACATGCAGAAGGAAATCTTCGAGCAGCCGATCGTGCTTGCGCAGACGCTGCAATCCTATCTGCGTCCTTATGACGGCGAGATTTCGCTGCCCGACAACCGGCTCGAGCTGTCGACCATCAACCGTGTGACGATCGTTGCTTGCGGCACCAGCTTCTATGCCGGGATGGTCGCCAAATATTGGATTGAGCGCTTTGCGCGCGTGCCCGTCGACATCGATGTGGCGAGCGAATTCCGCTACCGCGACCCCATACTCGTGCAGGGCGAACTCTCGCTCTTCATTTCGCAATCGGGTGAGACGGCGGACACGCTGGCGGCACTCCGTCACGCCAAGGAATGCGGGCAGGTCATCGCCGCGGTGATCAACGTGCCGACAAGCACCATGGCGCGCGAGGCGGACCTCCTGCTGCCGACCCATGCGGGTCCCGAAATCGGCGTCGCGTCGACGAAGGCCTTTACCTGCCAGCTGGCGGTGCTCGCGGCCTTTGCAGCGCGGCTGGCGCGGGCCAAGGGCATGTTGTCGGCTGAGGAAGAAGCCGAGATTGTCGAGCATCTGCAGGAAGCGCCCGAGGCGATGCAGCAGGCGCTCGATCATGACGACGATATCGCCTCGATGGCGCACCTCGTCTCGCCGGCGCGCGATGTCCTCTATCTGGGGCGGGGGCCGGACTATCCGCTCGCGCTCGAAGGGGCGCTGAAATTGAAGGAAATCAGCTACATCCACGCCGAAGGTTATGCTGCCGGCGAGATGAAGCATGGTCCGATCGCGCTCATCGACGACCAGGTGCCGGTCATCTGCCTCGCGCCGTCAGGTCCCTATTTCGACAAGACCGTGTCCAACATGCAGGAAGTAGCCGCGCGCGGCGGCAAGATCATCCTCATCTCGGACAGCGAGGGGATCGACGAGGCGGGCGACGATGCGATCGCCACGATCGAGATGCCCAAGGCGCATCCGCTGATCCAGCCCATCGTCTATGCGGTGCCGGTGCAACTGCTCGCCTATCATGTCGCTGTCGCCAAGGGCACCGATGTCGACCAGCCGCGAAATCTCGCCAAGTCGGTAACGGTCGAATAGCGCCCGCTAGCGCAGCCCCATGCGGGTGGCGCGTTCGACCAGTTTCTCCCCGAGAAAGTCCATGACCGCCCGCACATGCGGTGCGCTGCGTACGCGCTCGTGGGTGACGAGGTAGACATGGCGCCGCACGGGGCCCGAGGCGAAGCATTGGACCAATTGCGGGTCGTCGCCCACAGCGATGGTCGGCATTGCCGCGATGCCTGCGCCGGAGCGGACTGCGGCGAGTAACCCGGTAGAACTGTCATACATCATCACCGGTTCGACGTTCGGCGCGTAGATTTCGAGCCAGCGGCCATAAATGTCCCAGATGCCCGGCCCGCCGCCACCGACGATCGGATGCTTGGGAATGTGCCGGAAGCTGGTGGGTTTGCCATGTTCTTCGGCATAGGCCTTGCTGCAATAGAAGGTCCAACGGTCCTGCCCGATCCGTCGGGTAACCAGTGCATCGCCCTTGATCCTTTCCGCCACGCGTAGCCCGATATCGGCCTCACCCTTGGCGAGGTCGCGCGCCTCGTGGCTGTGATCGAGTTCGATCCGGATATCCGGGAATTGCTTCTTGAATGCGATGATGAGCGGCGTGAGCATGGCCTCGGAATAGAGCTCGTTCGTCGATAGCCGGACCGTACCCGACAGGTTGCGACTGCTGGCATCGGCGTCGGCGGCCAGCGCCTCGGCAGCCTCGCGCACGGGTTTGGCCAGCTCGACGAACCGCGCGCCGGTCTCGGTCAGGCGATACCCCGCACGGCGGCGTTCGAAGAGGCTGTGACCGAGCGCCTCCTCCAGCGCTGCGATGCGGCGCGCTACCGTAGTCTGGTTCGCCCCCATCCTGTCTGCCGCCTTGAGCGTGCTGCCCTCCTCGGCGACCGCCAAGAAATAGCGAAGGTCGTTCCAGTCATACATGGCTGCCTCCCAAGGCCCCGTTCGATCCCATTCTGCAATAATGCAGAACAGGAACGCAACCTTGTTGCTCCCGCAGCCCCAATCTGCCGCGTAAATGGAGTCCCCATCGGAACAGACCGATCGATTCAATTCCAAGGGGAAGCACAATGTTGAAGATGAAAATGATGATGACTGCACTTACCGCCGCCAGCCTCGCCGCGACGCCGGCCATGGCCGAACCGGTCCAGGTGACCGTTTCTACCGAAGGGCTCGACCTTGCCAGCGTCGAAGGGCGCGAAGCGCTTGAAGACCGGGCCAAGAAGGCGGCGCGCAATGCGTGCGGCAGCCGTAGCGCGGTGGTGCTCGGCAGCGGAAAAGACGTCAAGGAATGCCGCAGCGGTGTCGTGACCAAGGTGATGGACGTTGCCATGGCCAATTTCGAACATGAGGGCCGCAGCTATGCTTATGCGACCTCGACCGCCGACAATGGCGACACGGTCTATGAAGGCGAGCGCGAGGACGGCGTCCGGTTCCGCCTCTCGGTCGATGAAGACGGCGTCGTCAAAGGCAAGGTCGGTGACAAGAAGGTTCGCTATCGCGCGCCGCGCAACTGATCGCACTTGACGCCATCACGAAGGCCGTCCCTGCCACTGGCAAGGGGCGGCCTTTTTGTCGCTAACGGGTAACGATCATGCGGCTTCATGCGTATGCTATCTCGAAACCGGATCAGCACGACATGAGGGGCCCGATGCACAGAACCGAGAGATTTTCGTTCGAAGGCGCAAACGGGCACAAGCTCGACGGGCGGCTTGAACTGCCGCGTTACGGTTCGCCGCGCGCCTGCGCCATATTCGCGCATTGCTTTACATGCGGAAAGGATAGCCGCGCCGCGACGACGATCGCCCGCGCGCTGGCCGAGAAAGGTATCGGGGTGCTGCGCTTCGATTTTGCCGGACTTGGCGGCTCGGAGGGCGATTTCGCGAGCTTCGCTACGCAGGTCGACGATCTCTGTGCTGCGGCCGACGCGCTTGCGGACAAAGGCTACCCGCCCGAATTGCTGATCGGGCATAGCCTTGGCGGTGCGGCCGTCATTGCTGCTGCAAATGAAGTCCCGAGCGTGAAGGCCATTGCGACCATCGGGGCGCCGTCGGACACCGACCATGTGCTCCACAATCTCGGCGACGGGATCGAGGAGATCGAGATGGCGGGCGAGGCGACGGTGAAGATCGCCGGCCGCGATTTCTTCGTAAAAAAGGAATTTGTCGAGCGGACACGGGGTCAGTTGCAAGAAGACCGGTTGAAGGCGCTCGCCAAGCCGCTCCTCGTCATGCACGCGCCGACCGATGAACTGGTCGCGATCGACCATGCGCGCAAGATTTTCGAAGCGGCCATGCATCCCAAGAGCTTTGTCGCGCTGGACGGTGCCGACCATTTGCTGATGGATCCCAAGCAGGCGCGCTATGCCGCCGACATCATCTCGGCCTGGGCCGACAAATATGCGCCGGAAATGGATGAGGATCATGTCCAGCGGCCACTGGACGGCACGATCCGGGTCGAGACGGCGGGCGGCAAGTTCGCGCAATGGGTGACGACGCCGACGCACCGGTTCATCGCCGACGAGCCGGTGAGTTATGGCGGGCTGGATGACGGGCCTACGCCATACGACCTGCTGCTCGGTGCGCTGGGCACCTGCACGTCGATGACCATCAAGATGTATGCGGACTACAAGAAGATCCCGCTCGACCATGTCGCGGTCGAACTCGAACATAGCCGCGATCATGGCGAGGACCAGAAATCCGACGTCGAGGGCGGAGACAAGATGATCCAAGTCATCGACCGGCACATCCGCTTGTCGGGCGACTTCGACGAGGCGCAGCGCAAGAAGCTGATCGAGATTGCCGACAAATGCCCGGTACACCGCACGCTTGAGGGCGAATTGCACATCCACACCACGGCGGAAGACTGATGGCGACGGGTGGCTGCCATTGCGGCGCGGTGCGCTTCGAGGTCGAATTGCCGGACGAGCCGGTCGAGGCCTGGCATTGCAATTGTTCGATCTGCAGCACCACTGGTTATCTGCATATCTTCGTGCCGCACGAGCAATTCACGCTCCTTGAGGGGCGGGAAGCATTGCAATCCTACCGTTTCGGCACACGGGCGGCGGAGCATCTCTTCTGCCGTCATTGCGGCACCAAGAGCTTCTACCAGCCGCGCAGCCACCCCGAAGCCTGGAGTGTCCATGCCAAGTGTCTCGACACCGAGATTCGCCTGGACGTTGTCGAATTCGATGGCCGGAATTGGGAGAAAAACAGGGCGGCGATGGACGCAGGCGAGGGGGACGGCTAGGCATCGGCCATGGCCCATCGCCCATTGAAACTGATCGTCCACGCCGAAGCGCTTCGCCACAATTGGCGCGCGCTTCGTGATGCTGCGGGCGTCGAGACGGGCGCCGCGATCAAGGCCGATGGCTATGGCTTGGGCGCGCGGCCCGTGATGGAAACCCTTTTCGACGAGGGCGCGCGCGATTTTTTCGTCGCCACTTGGAACGAGGCAGAACAGCTGGGCGCGTTGCCCGAGGGCGCGCGGCTCGGCGTGTTCCATGGTGTGGGTCCCGATGACGGGGCCGCCGCTGCCTCCAGCCCGGCGCGCCCGGTCCTCAACAGCGTGATGCAGGTGCAGCGCTGGCGCGCCATTGCGCCCGATCGGCCATGCGACGTCATGGTCGAAACCGGCATGAACCGGTTGGGCGTCGGCATGGACGAACTGGGCGAGCTGGACGGCCTTCGGATCGATACTCTGCACAGCCACATGGCGTGCGCCGACGAGCCAGAACATCCGCTCAATGCCCAGCAGCTGTCGCGCTTTCGCGAGGCCAAGGCGCAGGTTGCCGCGCGGCGCTACAGCCTCGCCAACAGTGCCGCCATCTGCCTTGGCGAGGACTATGCCTTCGATCTCGTGCGGCCGGGCATTGCGCTCTATGGCGGCATTCCGGTTGCCGCCATGGCGGGCATGATCGAACCTGTCGTCGAGGTGCAGGCGCAGGTCCTGCAGCTGCGCCTTCTAAAGGCAGGCGACGCGATCGGATATAACGCGACCTTCACGGCGGATCGCGACACGCCGGTGGCGATCCTCAACCTTGGCTATGCCGACGGGTTCCCGCGCAACATGAGCGGGAAAGGCCATGCTCGGATCGCCGGGCGCAAGCTTCCCTTGCTCGGGCGGGTGTCGATGGATTTGGTCGCGGTGGACGTCACCCATGCAAATACCGACCTTCGCGAGGGCGACTGGATGCGCGTCGATTATGACGTCTGCTCCATCGCGCGCGAGGCCGGCATTTCGCAATATGAAGCGCTCACCGGCCTAGGCGACCGGTTCGAGCGGGTCTGGAAGGACTAGCGCTCGGCGCTGGCCATCATCGAGCCTGCGCCCATGCGGGCCATCAGGACATCGGCGACGTCATGGCTGCTGATGAGCTCACCATCGACTGTCTCGAGAAGAATGTCGTCATTCTCGAGTACCGAGCGGAGCAGGATGAGGGCTTCGGCTTCGCGATCGGTCTTGGCGAAAATCTGCGCCAGGTTGATCCGGGCACCGACGTCGGTGAGTGCCGCGCTACGCAGTTCGCGTTCGGCTTCCTCATAATCGCCCGCGAGCATTTCCTTGTGCGCAGTATTTCCGTAGCCGCCGGCATCCTGCGCGAGGGCGGGGGTGGCGGTCAGCGTTGCAGCAAAGGCCGCAGCCAAGAGCTTCTTCATCACAACTCTCCTCTACTTCATGACTGAACTATGACAGAGAGTTTGCAAATTGACAACAAAGACGGGCGCTTTTTCGTCAAACTGTAACATTCGCTGGACAGCGAATTAGAGTTTTCCGCAATTTTTGTCGTATTATATTTTACTGAAATATTTCAGTTTGGTCGCGGTGCACGCGGAGATGCGCTCAAGTGGCGGCGGGGTCCGGCGTCTTCTTCTTGAAGCGACACAGGTCCGCGACGGTACAGCGCCAGCATTCGGGTTTGCGTGCCTTGCAGACGTATCGGCCGTGCAGGATCAACCAATGGTGCGCGCCGACGCGGAAGGGCTGGGGTGTCTGCTTGTCGAGCTTCTTCTCGACCGCGAGCGGCGTTTTGCCGGGCGCCAAACCGGTGCGATTGCCGACCCGGAAGATGTGCGTGTCGACCGCGAAAGTCTCATGCCCGAAGGCGCAATTCAGGACGACATTGGCGGTCTTGCGGCCGACACCCGGCAGCTTTTCGAGGCTAGCGCGGTCCTCAGGCACTTCGCCATCAAACTCGTCGACCAGGATCCGCGCGGCCAGAATCACATTCTTGGCCTTGGTGTTGAACAGGCCGATCGTCTTGATGTGCTCCTTGAGCGCATCTTCGCCGAGATCGAGCATCTGCTGCGGCGTCTTCACTTTCTCGAACAAAGCGCGCGTCGCCTTGTTGACGCCGACATCGGTGGCTTGCGCCGACAAGGCGACCGCAACAACCAGCTGATAGGGGTTGCCGAATTCCAGCTCTGTCTCGGGCTCTGGATTATCCTCGGCTAGCCGGCGGTAGAATTCGAAAATGTTGTCCTTCTTCACGGGGCGCGTCCTACGAACAGTCCCAGGTGAAGAGCAGGCGGTCGAACTGGCGCGCCACCAGGTCGTCGCGGCGGATCAGGAAATTGGCCTCGCCGACATCGCCCCACTGGAGGTATTTGTCCGACGTGAGGCGCAGCAGGACGCGGTCGAAATCCTTATTGCCGTCGAAGCGCAAATCGCTCTGCACGAATTCGGGATGCCCACCGACATGATGCGCCGCCGGAAGCCCACGTTTCTCGTCGTAGAGATGGTCCTCCAGCTTATTGAAGCCCTCGCGGCGGCCAAGCCCGTCCAACGCTTCATCGCCCTGCCAACTGGACGAGGACACGCCTAGCATGGCCAATGTCGGCGTCAGCGCAACGCCTTCGGTCACGGCCTTGTCCATGAGTGGTGAGGTGCCTTCGCCCTCAGGCTCAATATAGGGTCCTTGCTGGACTGCGTCCTCGAGCCCGCCGCGATGGTAGAGCGCGATGATGTCGGGCGCAGTGGGGTCGTCGATATTCATGCCCGACAGGTCATCGGAGGCGACGAACAATTGCAGGATTCCGCGACGCGGAAAGTCCGGCAGGTCGGGCAATTGGGTGAAATCGATCTGTGCCAGGAAGATGGCGGGCAAGCCGTTGGCAGCCTTGGGCCAGGCTTCACCTGCCGGTAGATAAGCGGGACCGCCCAAGCGATTGCCGCCGGCTTCGACCGGAAGCGAGGGGTCGGGGGTCAGGATGGCGGCGGGGAGCGCAAGACCGTCAAGCGCCGCCTTCCACTCGTTGATGTCTTCCTCGGACAAAGCGGGGCCTTCGGGATTGTCGTTCTCCCACTTCTTTTTGAATTCTTCCATGCCCGGCAGGCGCGACAGATCGGTGCTGGAAGCGCCGGGCCGGATCGCGCGCCACAGAAGAATGCCGCCAACGATAATGGCGAAGATCAGCGCATATTTGATCATTCGGCGTCGATCACGTCGGCCATGGAATAGAGGCCCGGCCCCTGTTCCTTGAGGAAACGCGCGGCAGCGATGGCGCCGCGGGCGAAAATGGCGCGGCTTTCGGCGCGGTGCGAGAGAATGAGCCGCTCTTGGGGCCCGAGAAAGAGGACGTCATGATCGCCAGCGACAGTCCCGCCGCGCACGGCGGCGTAGCCGATGGAGCCGGTTTCCCGTTTGAGGCCCGTGCCGCAGCGGCCCATTTCGTCATGGGCATCTTCGACGCGGCCTTTTTCGGCTGCGAGCCCCAGATGCAATGCGGTGCCAGAGGGGGCGTCGGCCTTATGCTTGTGATGCGCCTCGACAATTTCGATGTCCCAATCTTCTCGGCTGAGCACGCGCGCCGCGCGTTCGACCAGGTCGGACAGAAGCGCGACACCGAGCGAGGTGTTGGGCGCCTTGAGGACAGCAATATCTTCGGCGGCCGAGGCGAGCAGGCTTTCATGGCCCTCGTCGAGGCCGGTGGTGCCGACGAGGAGGGGCATGTTGCCGCTCAAGGCGCGGTCGATCGAGGCGCGCAGCGCGTCGGGCGCGGAAAAGTCGATGAGGACGTCGCCGCCTTCTTCGACGATCTCGATATCACCGGTTTGGGCAGCCGCATCGGAAATGGCGCGGCCCATCCGGCCGTCGGGGGCGAAAAGCGCGATTTTCATGGGCCGGTTGTGGCGCAGCGCGTGCGCCTTAGCAAGGCGCTAGCGCTCGCCCGGTACGAAGCGGCTGACCACGTCCTTGGCGAGGCGGGCAGGCTTCTGGCTCACCGCATCGAGGCAGCACCAGACGCTCTTCACTTCGGCGATGGTTTCCTCGCCGCGCTTGATGACGGTGGTGAAGAAGGCGCGCGCGCCCTGGACCCGGTCGGCAATGACGTCGGCAACGACGACATCGTCGAGGAAGGTGGGGCGGCGGTAGCTGATCTCATGCTTCAGCGCGACCCAGAGGTGGCGCGCGACGGCCTCGGGCGGGGCGACCTTCGACCAATAGTCGACGACCGCATCCTGAACCCACTTCAGATAGACCGAATTGTTGACATGACCCATATGGTCGATGTCGGCCTTCTGAATACCGATAGGATGATGAAAAGCACGCTGGACCATCGCCACAATCTCGCCACTGTTTACACTCGTGTCAATGCCGTAATGCACCGAAGCGGTTGCGGTTTCATGAATTTCGCATCATTTTTGACCTGATGCGGATCCGCAACATCGTCATCCTCACCGGCGCGGGCATTTCGGCCGAGAGCGGGCTTGCGACCTTTCGCGGGTCCGATGGCCTGTGGGAGGGGCACCGGGTCGAGGATGTGGCGACGCCGGGGGCGTTCGTCGCCGACCCGCATCTCGTCCACAGTTTCTACGACGCGCGGCGCGCGCAGTTGGCCGAGGTCGAGCCCAATAAGGCGCATGAGGCGCTGGCGCGGCTCGATGCCGAATGGGATGGCGAGCTGCTGATCGTGACGCAGAATGTCGACGATCTGCATGAGCGGGCAGGGGCCAAGCGCCTGCTGCACATGCATGGCGAGCTGAAAAGCGGCCTGTGTCTTGGTTGCGGCGAGCGGTCGCCGGTCGAGGGGGCATTGCTCGACTATCCGCCCTGTCCGCATTGCGAGCAGAAGATGCTGCGGCCGGACATCGTCTGGTTCGGCGAGATCCCCTATGAGATGGAGCGGATCGAGACGGCGCTGATGCGCGCCGACCTGTTCGTCTCGATCGGCACGTCGGGTGCGGTTTATCCGGCTGCCGGCTTCGTCCAGAGCGCGAAATATCGTGGGGCGCGAACGATCGAACTCAATCTCGAGCCGAGCCAGGGCAGCATATTCTTCGACGAGAGCAGGATGGGTCCGGCAGGCGAACTCGTCCCGGCGCTCGTCGAAGAGCTGCTGGCGGATCGCGCCTAGTCGTGCGGGGCGCGGAAGCGGACCGAACGGCTGCCGACCTTGCCGGTTACTACGCCATTGTCGAGCAGCGTAAACTCGAACGCCACACCGTCTTCGCGTGTGCCGGTATAGACGGTGCGGCCCTTCTCGTCGGTCGTCTCGACATAGGAATAGGTGTAGCCGCGATGGTCGAAGCTATGGGTCGGTTGGGGCGCGGCGAGGGCCAGCGCGAGGCTTTCGATAATCATACTTTTCTCCACTTTCTGTGTCCCATTGGGGGCAGGGACAGTGGAGATGCTGGCGTGATGAAGCGGATGCGTCGCGACCGCTTGGACGAACGGCTGCGTTACTTCGACTAATGTTGTAATCGAATAATGCAGTCGCGTGATTATTGGGTCCAGTCGAGCCCGACTTCCTCATAGACCGAGCGGTCCTCGTCCCACTTGGGATCGACCTTCACGTGAAGGAAGAGGTGGACCTTGCGGCCGAGATGTTCGGCGATTTCGGCGCGCGCTTTCTCGCCGATCGACTTCAGCTTGGAGCCGCCCTTGCCGAGTACGATGCCCTTCTGGCTGTCGCGCGCGATGCGGATCTGCTGGTGGATCGCGGTCGAGCCGTCTTTGCGCTCTTCCCACTTCTCGGTCACCACCGCGCTCGCATAAGGCAGTTCCTGGTGCAGCTGGTTGTAGAGCTGCTCGCGCGTCATTTCCGCCGCGATCATTCGATCGGTAGCGTCGGACAGCTGGTCTTCGGGGAAGTGCCAGGGGCCCTCGGGCATCGCGTCGGCAAGATGCTGCTTGAGGTCGGCAACTCCTTCGCCCTCGGTCGAAGAAATGAAGAAAACCGCTTCGGGGTCGAGCCGGTCGGACAGTTTCTGCGCAAGCTCGAGCAAGGCGCGCTTGTTCGCAATGTCGGTCTTGTTGAGGACGAGGATCTTCTTTTCGGGCCTCTGTTCGACTCCTTCGAGCAGCATCTCGACCTTCTTGGACAGGCTCGCGGCGCTGTCGATCAGGATGATCAGACGGTCGGCCTCTTCGGCGCCGTCCCAGGCCGCCTTGACCATGGCGCGGTCGAGGCGGCGACCGGGCGAGAAGATGCCGGGCGTATCCAGCAGCATGATCTGCGCGTCCTCGTGGATGGCGATGCCCATCAGGCGGACACGGGTCGTCTGCGCCTTGGGCGACACGATGGCGACCTTCTGGCCGACCAGCGCATTGACGAGGGTTGACTTGCCCGCATTGGGGGCGCCCAGAACGGCGACGAGACCGCACTTACTCATGACAATTGCTCCAATAATGCCTTTGCGGCAGCGGTTTCTGCGTCCTGCTTGCTCGAACCCTCGGCGCTAGCCTGCTTGTCGCCGCGCAGGGTGACGGTGACGGTGAAACGCGGATTGTGCGGCGGCCCCTTGGTCTCGGTTAGCGCATAAGTCGGGCTACCCAGCTTGCGCGCGGCAGCCAGCTCCTGCAGCGCCGACTTGGGATGCAGCGGCGCTTTCTTCTGCCCGTCGACCCACGGTTTCCAATTGGCTTGGACGAACTGCGTGCAGGCGTCGAGACCGGCGTCGAGATAGAGCGCACCTAGCAGCGCCTCGACGACATCGCCGATGACATTGTCGCCATGCTGTGCCTGGTCCTCGCGGGCCTGCCGGCCCAAGCGGATATGATCGGGGACGCCGAGGGCGCGGCCGACTTCGGCGCACGTCTCGCGCGCAACGAGCGCGTTGTAGCGCCGCGCAATCTTGCCCTCATCCTCATTGGCAAAGCGGGTGTAGAGCCATTCGGCGACGATCAGCCCGAGGACGCGGTCGCCGAGAAATTCAAGCCGTTCATAGCTTGCCGCGCCCTTTTGCGTGGAGCCATGGCTGCCATGCGTCAGCGCGGTTTCGAACAGGTCGGCATCCTTGGGACGATAGCCGAGCAGCTGGTCGGCCGCAGCAAGACCGGCCTCACTCATCGCCATAGTCGAGCCCGACGCGCGAGCCGCGCAACGCGCTGAACCAGGTCCAGGGCAGGTACCAGGTCGCGCTGCCGTCGCTCGACCAATAGGTGAACTCGGCGCGGCCGACGATATTCTCGCGCGGCAGCATGCCGACGCCGCCGCGGAAGGGCTGGGCGCGGCTGTCATAACTGTCGTCGCGATTGTCACCCATCACGAAGAAATGGTCCTCGGGCACGGTGACGGGACGGAATTCGTCGAGCTCGCCGGTCGGCGTCTGGTCGAGGACGCGATAGCTGATCCCGTTGGGCAGCGTTTCGCGGAATTGCGGATAGAGGCAATATTCCTGGCCGCTTTCGTCCGGTTGCACGAACTTGGTGGCGCCCGGCACGACCTTGCAGCGGCTATTTGCGCTGATCGGGAGCGCGAAGTCGCGATCGAGGCGGACGCGTTCGACCATCTCGCCATTGATCACCAGCTGGCCGCCGCGCACTTCGATGCGGTCGCCCGGCACGCCGATGACGCGCTTCACATAGTCGACATCTTCCTGGCCCGGCGGGCGGAAGACGATGATGTCGCCCGGCTCCGGATCGCCTTCGAAGATGCGACCGTCGAACGAGGGAATGCCGAAGGGGAAGCTGTAGCGCGAATAGCCATAGGGCCATTTCGACACGACCAGATAGTCGCCCACCCACATGGTCGGCAGCATCGAGCCCGAGGGAATCGAGAAGGGCGCCGCGACGAAGCTGCGCATGCCCCAGGCAAAGATGACGAGGAAAATCAGGAAGCGGAAAAAGCCGCCTTTGCCCTCGTCGGCCTTGTCCTTCTTTTCCTTGGACTTTGTGAATGGCTTGATCATGCAGCTTCCCTTTGTCGTTCGGGGCCTGAAGGTCAAGCAGGGATGGCAATTGCGCCGATGGTCGCTAAGACCGGTCACCATGACTCAGCGCGATCCCGTCCAAGCCGCCTTCGACACCATCTCAAACTATGAAGGGCCGCCCATCGAAGCCCTTTTCGACAGCGAGCCAGACCGGCTCGACCGGATGGTGCTGGAGGCAGCGGGCATCCGCATGGACATGTCCAAGACCCATCTCGACAAAGATCTGGTGGGCTTCTTCACCGAGTTGGCCGAGGCGGCGGATCTTGAAGGCCGTCGCAAGGCGCTCTTCTCGGGCGAGATCGTCAATCCGAGCGAAGGGCGCGCTGCGACCCATGTCGCCGAGCGCGGCGAGGGCGCGAACGAGGATAACGAGATCGCCGCGAAGCTGCGCCAGCGCATGCGCAACCTGCTCGACGCGATCGAGGGCGGCGCGTTCGGGGAGGTCGAGGCGGTGCTGCATATCGGCATTGGCGGCTCGGTGCTCGGGCCGGCGCTTGCGGTCGATGCGCTGGGCCGCGAGGGCACGCGCTGCGACCTGCGGCTGGTCGCCAATATCGATGGTGAGGCGATGGACGAGGCGCTGATCGGGCTCGACCCCGAGACGACGTTGATCGTCGCCGTCTCTAAGAGCTTCACGACCACCGAGACGCTGACCAACCTGTCGGCGGCGCTCGACTGGCTCGAAGGGGCGGGGATGGAGGATCCCTATGGCCGCGTCATCGCGGTGACCGCCAATCCCGAAAAGGCCATCGAGCATGGTATTGACGAGACGCGCATCCTGCCTTTCGCCGATACGGTGGGCGGGCGCTATTCGCTCTGGTCGCCGGTGGGCATCTCGATTGCCATGGCGCTCGGCTGGGATCGTTTCGAGGAATTGCTCGAAGGTGCAGCGGCGATGGACCGTCATTTCAAGCTGGCGCCGCTGACCGAGAACCTGCCGGTCATGGCCGCGTTCAGCGACCTTTATTACACGCACAATCGGGGCGCCGAGACGCGCGCCATCTTCGCCTATGACGAGCGGCTGCGCATGCTGGTGCCCTATCTCCAGCAGCTGGTAATGGAGAGCAACGGCAAGTCGGTGACCGCTGACGGCGAACCGCTCGGCCGGCCGTCCAGCGCGATCCTGTGGGGCGGGGTCGGCACTGATGGCCAGCATGCCGTCTTCCAGCTGCTCCACCAGGGCAGCCATCTCGTCCCGGTCGAATTTCTCGCCGTAACGGAGAATGAAGACAGCCAGGATCCGCGCCAGCATCGCCAACTCCTGCTCAATGCCTTTGCGCAGGGCGCCGCGCTGATGACGGGCCGCGCCAACGATGATGATGCCGCGCGTGCCTATCCCGGCGACCGCCCGTCAATCACCTTGCTGATGCAGCGGCTCGACGCAGCGACCCTTGGCGCGCTCATCGCCTTCTACGAGCATCGCACCTATGTCGAAGCGGCACTGCTCGGCATCAATCCGTTCGACCAGTTCGGCGTCGAGCTCGGCAAGGACATGGCGCGGCAGGTGGACGATCCCGAACAGCGCAGCCAGTTCGATCCGTCGACCCGTGCCCTTATCGAGAAAGCAGGACTATGAGCAGCTACGACTACGACTTCTTCGTGATCGGGGCCGGATCGGGCGGCGTGCGCGCCGCGCGTATCGCCGCGAGCCACGGCGCCAAGGTCGGGATCGCCGAGGAATATCGCGTCGGCGGGACCTGCGTCATTCGCGGCTGCGTGCCCAAGAAGCTGCTCGTCTATGGCGCGCATTTTGCCGAAGATCTGGAAGATTGCGTCCGCTTCGGCTGGGATGTCGAGGGCAAGGCGTTCGATTGGGCCAAGCTGCGCGACAGTGTCGCGCACGAAGTCGACCGGCTGGAGGGCCTGTATCGCGACACGCTCGGCAATAATGACGTCACCGTCCATGACTGCCGCGCCACGCTGGCGGGCGGTCATGAGGTGGCCCTGTCGGACGGCACGAGCGTCACCGCCAAATATATTCTGATCGCGGTTGGCGCGCGTCCGCATGTGCCCGACATCGAGGGCTGCGCCGAACACGCCATCGTCTCCAACGACGTATTCAAGCTCGATGCGCTGCCCAAGCGGATCGCCATTGCGGGCGGCGGCTATATCGCCAACGAATTTGCCGGAATCTTCCACCAGTTCGGCTCCAAAGTGACCATCGTCCAGCGCTCGGACACGATCCTGCGCGGCTATGACGAGCAGATGCGCGACCGCCTCATGCAGATCAGCATGACCAAGGGCATCGACTTCAAGTTCAATTCGCATTTCAAGAAGGTCGAGAAGCAGGAGGACGGCTCGCTCCACCTCACCATGGACGGGTGCGAGGATATGGAAGTGGACGCCTTGCTGTTCGCGACGGGTCGCTTGCCCAATATCGAGGGACTGGGTCTCGACAAGCTCGGCATCGAAACGGGCGAGCGCGGGGCCATCAAGGTCGATGAATATAGCCGCACCAATGTCGATCACATCTATGCCGTGGGCGATGTCACCGATCGCATCCAGCTGACGCCCGTCGCCATTCGCGAGGGCCATGCCGTCGCCGACAATCTGTTCGACGGGCAGGATCGCACGGTCGACTATGAATGCGTGCCGAGCGCGGTCTTCTCGCACCCGCCCATCGCCTCGGTCGGCATGACCGAGAGCGAGGCGCGCAACAAGCTGGGCGGTTCGATCAAGGTCTATACGAGCGACTTTCGGGCGATGAAGAATGTGCTCGCCGGACGCAACGAGCGCTCGCTCTACAAGATCGTCACGGACGCCAATACCGACCGTGTCGTCGGCATCCACATGATCGGGCCGGAAGCGCCTGAAATCATGCAGGCGGCAGCAGTGGCGGTGAAAGCCGGCCTCAAAAAGGCCGATTTCGACAATACGGTCGCGCTCCACCCGACCATGAGCGAAGAATTGGTGCTGATGCGCTGATGCATGACGCGGTAATCATCGGGGCGGGGCATAATGGACTGACCTGCGCCTATTATCTCGCCAAAAAGGGGCTCGACGTTTTGCTGGTCGAGGCTGCCGACAAGGTCGGCGGCGCGGCGGTCACGGACGAATTCCATCCCGGCTATCGCAACAGCGCGGCGAGCTACACGGTCAGCCTGCTCCAGCCCAAGATCATCCGCGACATGGAGCTGGAGCGGCACGGGCTCGAGGTCGTGCTGCGAAAGGTCGACAATTTCCTGCCAACCGTGGGGAGCGATTATCTGCTCGCTGGTCGCGACGGGCTGACGCGCAGCGAACTGGCGCGGCATCACAAGGCCGATGGCCCGGCTTACGACGCCTATGAGGCCGAGCTGGACGTGCTGGTCCGGCTGGTGCGCAAATGGATGCTCAAAGCCCCGCCGCGCGCACAGAAATCGGTCGGCAATCTGACCGATTGGCTGCGGCTCGCGCGCGACGTGGTCGGCATGAACCAGGCTGAGGTCGAGACGCTGGCGGCTTTCTTCACCAAGAGCGCGGGCGACATTCTCGATGCGCGGTTCGAGGGCGAGCTGGCCAAAGCCCTGTTCGGCTTCGACGGTATCGTCGGCCATTTCGCCTCGCCCTATGATCCGGGCACAGCTTATGTGCTCCTCCATCATTTGCTCGGCGAGGCCAATGGCGTGCAGGGCGCGTGGGGCCATGCAATCGGCGGCATGGGGGCGATCACCGAAGCGATGGCCCGCGCTGTGCGCGAGGCTGGCGGGGATATCCGCGTCAACAGCCCGGTCAGCGAAGTCATCGTGGAAAAGGGCCGCGCTGCCGGCGTGGTTGTTGGCGGTAAGCCGATCCGCGCCCGGACTGTTATCTCCAACGCCAATCCGCGGCTCCTGTCGGAGCATCTGCTCCCCGAGGACGCCTTCCCCAAGGCGGCGCGTCAGCATTATCGCAACTGGGCCTGCGAAAGCGCGACCTTCCGCATGAACGTGGCGCTGAAGCGACTGCCCAATTTCACCAGCCTTCCGGGGCGCGGCAATCACCTGACCGCCGGCATCATCATGTCGCCGAGCCTCGACCATATGGCGCGCGCGCATGCTAGCGCGGTGCTCGACGGCTGGTCGACCGATCCGGTGATCGAGATGCTGGTGCCGACCACGCTCGATCCCTCGCTCGCCCCAAAGCATGGCCATGTCGCCAGCTTGTTCTGCCAGCATTTCCGCTACAAATTGCCCGGCAATACGCCGTGGGAGGCGGTGCGCGAGCAGGCGGCGGACCATATCATCGCGACCGTCGACCGCTACGCGCCGGGCTTTGCCGAGAGCGTCATCGCGCGGCAGGTCCATTCGCCCGCCGATCTCGAAAGCCGCTTCGGCCTGATTGGCGGCGATATCTTCCATGGCAAGATCACCATGGACCAGATTTTCTCGGCACGGCCGCGGCTAGGTGACGACAGCTATCGGATGCCACTGGACGGCCTCTATCTGTGCGGTTCGGGCGCGCATCCGGGCGGCGGGGTCACCGGCGCGCCGGGGCACAATGCGGCCCGCGCCGTGCTGGCCGACAAGCGCAAATGGAGGAAGGCCGCGTGAGCGCCAATCCGCTTTCCGGTATCAAGGTGCTCGACCTCAGCCGCGTGTTGGCGGGGCCGTGGTGCACGCAATTGCTGGCCGATCTGGGCGCCGAGGTCATCAAGATCGAGAAGCCGGGCGCGGGCGATGACACGCGCCATTGGGGCCCGCCCTGGCACGAACATGAAGGCGAGCGCGTCGCGGCCTATTTTCTTGCCGCCAATCGCGGGAAGAAGAGCGTCGCGCTCGATTTCGCGCAGCCGGAGGGCGCAGATATCTTGCGCCAGATGGCCGTGAACGCCGACGTGCTCGTCGAAAACTTCCGGGTCGGGGGGCTTGAGAAATACGGCCTCGACGTCGCGTCGCTGCGAAAGGCCAATCCGCGGCTCGTCTGCTGCTCGATCACCGGCTTCGGGCAGGACGGGCCTTATGCCGACCGCGCCGGCTACGACTACATCATCCAGGCCATGGGCGGCATGATGAGCGTCACCGGCCTACCCGACGAGGTCGAAAATGGCGGGCCGCTGAAGGTCGGCGTGGCGATCGCCGACATCTTCACCGGCATGTATGCCGCCAATGCGATTCAGGCGGCGCTGATCGAGCGAGAGCGCACGGGAGAGGGCGCGCACGTCGACATGGCGCTGCTCGACACGCAACTCGCAGTGCTGGCCAACCAGGCAAGTAATGCGCTGGTCTCGGGGCGCGACCCGCAGCGGCTCGGCAATGGCCATCCCAATATCGTGCCGTACCAGCCCTTCCAAGCGAGCGACCAACCGCTCGTCATCGCGGTCGGCAACGACAGACAGTTCGCTCGGCTGGCCAAGCTTTGCGGTCATCCCGAATGGGCCGAGGATGAACGCTTCGTCACCAATGCCGCGCGCGTCGCCAATCGCGAAGTGTGCATCGCCAAGGTCGGCGCGGTGATCGCGGATCATCCGGCAGAGCATTGGATGGCAAAGCTGCTGGAAGCGGGCATCCCCGCGGGCCCGATCAATACGATCAGCCAGGCGCTAGCCGACCCGCAGGCCGTGCATCGCGGTGCGGCGCAGCGGCGCGGGGCAGGGGCCTTGGGCGAAGTCCCGATGGTCGGCTCACCTGTCCGCCTCGACGGGAAGCGCGCCGATGCCGCTCTGCCGCCGCCCGCACTGGGCGAGCATAGCGATGAAGTGCTGTCCGATTATGTGGATGCCGAGGCGCTGGCTGCGCTCAAGGCGAAAGGCGTTGCCGGTTAGTCGACCGGACTTTGCTTGTCCCCATATTTGGTTTTGAGGAAGCGTCCGTGCGTTTCGAGCGCGCGGACGTCCTTCTTGGCCAGATTCTCGCCCAATTCGTCGAGCGCCTTGCGGCCGGCCTTGAGGCCATCGACCAGGCGTTCGTCCACGCTCAGCCCCTCATTGTCGATGGAGTCGCGATAGCCGGCAGGGACCTGCTCGTAGCGGTCGATCAAGCCAGGCAGGTGGCGGCTCATCAGGCGGCGCGCATCGGCGGCCTGCGGGTCGCCGGCGGGCACGCGTTCGAGGACTTCGCGCAGTTCCGGCAGGCGCGAGAGAATGGCATCGACTTCGCGCTTGGCGGGCGGGGGCAGGGCCTTGCGCTCCTGGTGCATGTAGCGGTCGAACCGGCGCACCAGTTCTGCATTGCCGACCTTTTCGGTGGCTTCGGCCATTTCGATGTCCTTGCGCGGCCAGAAGAGCGCGATGGCGGCGAGGCCGATGGCGAGTCCGACGGCACCGAGGAAACCGAAAATACCGATCGGCGCGAACAGGCCGATGGCGATGGTCGCGACGCACACCAGTGCCACATAGAAGCCGGCCTGACCCAGTCGGCGCGCGACTTCGGCACCGTCATGGGCGCGAGCCTGACGCGCGGCGCGGCTGCGATTGACATGGTCGAGGATACGATCGGCGCGGTCGATCGACGCATCGACCTTGCCCTGAAGCGCGGGAAGGCGCTCCAGCTCGCGGACCTGCCGCTCGATGGCTTGGATTTCGGTTTCTACGCTCATTCGATGGCTTCAAAGGGCGATTGCTGGTTTTCCAGTTTGCCCTGCTGGACCCCTTCTGCGCGTGCGATATAGCCCTTCGACTTCTCGACTTCGTCTTCGAGGACGTCGACGGTCTGCTTCATGTTGCCGAGGGCCTGAAGCTTGAACTGGTCGATCGAATCCATCGTGTCGTAAATGTTCTGGAAGGCGCGTTGCAGCGTCTCCAGCGGAATGGTCGAGCTGGCCGCCTGTTCGTGGATCTGGGCGGTATTCTGCTTGAGCATCTCGCCCGTGCTGTCGATCATGCCGGCGGTCGTGGTATTGAGCGCAGTAATCTGCTCGAGCACGAGCTTCTGGTTGCTCATCGCCGAGGCGACGGTCACCGCGGTGCGCAGCGCCGAGACGGTGGTGGTCGAGGCGCGGTCGACGCCCTTCACCAGCTCGACATTGTTCTTCTTGACGAGATCGAGCGCGAGATAACCCTGCACCGTCACGGCCATTTGCGTCAGCAGGTCCTGCGTACGTTGGCGGGTGTAGAAGAGGGCGCTTTCGCGCATCGCCTTGGCCTTGGCCGGATCGGTCGCGTCGAGCTCGTTGGCCTTGGCTTCCAGTTCGGCATCGAGGCTCTTGGAGATGTGAATCATCTGTTCGAGCTTGTGCATCGTCTTCCACAGGCCAGCACGTTCCGTGTCGATGGCGGCATTGTCCATCAACAGCTCGTCCTTGCCATTATCGAGCCGTTCGAGGATCGCGCTGATATGGCTCTGCGAGGAGCGATACTTGTCGAAATAGCGGTTCACGCGCTTGCCGAAGGGGATGATGCCAAGGAGCTTGCGGGTGGTGAACATCCGGCTGTTTTCGCTGGGGTCGAGTTCTTCGACCGTCTGGCGCAGCTTGGTGAGGTCGGCGCCGATCCCGGTGTCGCTGTCGATCGCCTTGACCGGGCGGTCGAGGAAGCGGTTGGAGGCACCGGCTGCTTCCTTGATCTCCTTGCGCCCCATGGCGGTCAGCTGGTCGACCTTCTTGCCGAATTCGGGGCTGTTGGCGTCGAGCGCGGCGAGTTCGTCGACAAAGGTCGTGACCTTTTTGTCCAGCTCGGTCCGTTCCTCGTCCTTCAGCGGCACGAGGCCGGCGGCCTGATCGGTGGCGATCGGCTGCAGCGCGTCGGGCGGATCCAGTTTGATCTTGGTGGTCGTCTCGGTCTTGGTCTCGCTCGCCATTCTCTTCCCTTTATCCCGCTTGCCGTTCGAGTGTGGAAGGTGAACCCGCCGACCCCCGCAAGGCAAGCCTTAACATGGTGTATTGCCAATGTAAGACGGGGAAATTCCGCAAACAAGGGGAAAGCGGCAAATTTGCCGTCGCTAGGATTTCGTTAACCACAAGCTTGAACGGTTCGCTCACCTTACCTGCGTTATGGCCGTGCTCGAATGGGCAAAAGCCAGGAGTTTAGGACGCATGCGCAAGCTGTTTCGCAAGATCTGGATTGACGATACGGGCAACGTGCTGGTCGTCATGGCCGCGACCATGCCGCTGTTCATCGGGGCTGCGGGCCTCGCCACCGACACGATCCAGTGGACGCTGTGGAAACGTCAGTTGCAGCGCGCGGCGGACTCGGCGGCGATCGCCGGTGTCTACGAGCGTGTGCAGGTGGGCTCGGATCAGACTGCCGTCGAGCGTGCGGTGAACGAGGATCTGTCGATCAACAACAATACCGGCATCGCACTGGTGACCGGCTATCCGATCACGACCCTGCCGGCCGCGTCAGGCGTCCAGACCATCCCGGTGAAGGTTGAGCTGGCGATCGAGCGTCCGCTGTCCTTCAGCGGCATGTTCATGAGTAATCCGCCGCGGATCATGGCCGAGGCCACTGCGGCGAGCATTCCTGGTTCGGACGATTATTGTGTCGTCAGCCTCGAGACCCAGCCGCTCACCGGCATCACCGGCGGCGGTAATGGCGGCGTCGAGATGGATTGCGGCATGATCACCAACGCCACCGCATCGGACTCCGCGATCGCGAAGGGCTCGGTCATCATGAAGGCTTCGGTTATCGCCTCGGTCGGCGGTATTCAGAAGTCAGACAACTGGGTCGTCGACAAATATGACCCTTATGTCAGCCAGCAGTCCGACCCGTACGCCAACATCAATCCCGAGCCGTCGGAGATGAAATGCGACGCGCAGAAGGTCGTCGTACAAGGCGGCAAGAACATCACGGTCGAAGAGGCCGGCCCGCTCAGCCCGACGACCGATCTGACGCTGAAGACTTCGGGCGGCGATCAGGTGAACTGCTTCACCGAACTCGATGTGCCGTCGAATACCACGCTCAACCTGCCGTCGGGCGTCTATTATATCGATGGTGGTAGCGCGAAGATCCAGGGTCGCCTAACCGGCACCGATGTCACCATCATTCTGACCAACAGTGATACGTCGAGCACCGCCACGATCGGCTCGTTCGATATGAATGCGGGTGCGACGATGGACCTGACGGCCTCGACCAGCGGCAAGTATGAGGGCATTGCCATCTATCAGGATCGCCGTGCCACCAACGTCAACACCCAGTCGCCCAACAAGATCAATGGCGGGTCGACTGGTACCGTGGTTGGCGCGCTCTACTTCCCGAACCAGGGCATGACCTACAATGGTGACGGCAACAACACCGCTGTTTGCACCCGCTTCGTGGCGCGTCGCATCACCTTTAGCGGGAACAGCACCACGACCAACAAATTCACCCAGAATGGCTGCCCCTCCGGCGTGCCCACCTATCAAGGCGGACGTCTCATCCGACTGGTGGCCTGATCATGATCCATCTCGTCAAACTGGGGAAAGACAAGAAGGGCTCGGCAACGATCGAGCTGGCCATCGTCGCGCCGATCATGGCGCTAATGGTGACCGGCGTGGTCGACCTGTCGATGGCCTATGGCCGCAAGCTGGTGATCGAGCAGGGCGCGCAGCGTGCGCTCGAGAAGGTGAAGCTCACCACCACGACGCTGGCGGTGGACGAAAATCTCAAGGCCGAAGCCGCGGCGGCGGCCAATGTCGGTGCGGACAAGGTCACTGTTACCTACACGCTGAAATGCGATGGCGTGACGGCGCTCGATTACAATACCGATTGCCTCTCGACGCAGGTCGAGACCCGCTACATCAACATCGTGATCAAGGAGCTTTACGAACCGGTCATCGATCCGCGCTATATCGGTCTTCCCAACGAGAATGGGAAAATGCCGATGACGGTCGAAGTGGGGATGCGGACATACTGATGAAAAAGCTGCTCAAGAACCTGCGTATCTGGAAGGACGTGCACGGCGCTGCGGCGATCGAGCTCGCCTTCGCGCTGCCCATCTTCATCGTGATGCTGTGGATGGTGGTCCAGCTGGGCCTCGTCTTCCGCGCCGTGGCGGGCATGCAGCATGCGCTGGGTGAGGGGGCACGCCTCGCGGTCATCTATCCGACGCCCACGCACAATGACCTGGTCAACGAGATCGAGGACCGCGTCTACGGCATCGGACCGGGCAACTTCACGATTGCAACGCCGGTCAACGGCAACGGCTATGTCGACCTCTCGGTGACCTACAACCAGAAGACCGATCTGCTCTTCCTGCCGGGTCCCGACGTCTCGCTCACGCGCAACAAGCGCGTCTATATCGCGAACTAGTTGCCGCCGCCGCGCGCGGCGAAGAATTGCATCACTGCCTGCTTGAGTTCGTCCGACGTCAGTCGCTCGGCGAAATGCCCATTCTCATGGTCCATCCGCTCGAGGATCGCATGGCGGTCGCTGGTGCGCAGCAGCTTTTGCGTCAGGCGCATCGCTTCGGGCGGGCGTGACAGTAAGGTCGTGACAACCTCGTCAAACTTGGCATCGAGATCGCCCGCGGGCGCGACATGGCTGACCAGCCCGACGGACTTGGCTTCGGCGGCCCCGAAACTCTCGCCCAGCAGCAGGTAGCGCGCCGCCGCCCGACGCCCCGCAAGCTCGGGCATGATCAGGCTGGACGCAGCCTCGGGCACCAGGCCCAGCTCGGTGAACGGCATCTTGAAGCGCGCATTGTCGGCGGCGACGACGAGGTCGCAATGGAACAGCATCGTCGTGCCGATACCGATCGCATTGCCGTGCACTTTGGCGATGATCGGCACTTCGTTTTTCGCCATCGCACGCAGGAAACGCCAGACGGGGATGTCGGTATTCTCGCCCGGCTGCGGCATCTCGGCCATGAAATCCATGAGGTCGTTGCCGGCGGTGAAATCCACGCCTTCGCCCGAAATGGTGACGAGGTCGATGCCGTCATCGCTGCCTGCTTGCTCGACCGCGTCGGCCATCGCAGCATACATGGCGACGGTGATCGCGTTACGGCTTTCGGGGCGATTGAGGCGGATCGACAGGTGACGGCCGTCTTGTCCGACCAAAACATTCTCGCTCATGCGGGTTCCTTGGTGACGTCTGCTTTGAACTTCAGTATCGGTTGGCAACGCACAGCGCCAGCCTCAGGGGACCCCAAATGAAATTCTTCGCCGACACCGCCGATATCGATGACATCAAGGAACTTGCCGACGCCGGCTTGCTCGACGGGGTCACGACTAATCCCTCGCTCATCAAGAAATCGGGCCGCGACATTATCGAGGTCACCAAGGAGATTTGCGGCATCACCGACGGTCCTGTCTCGGCGGAAGTCGTCGCCACCGAACATGCCGAGATGATGCGCGAGGCCGAAGTGCTGCGGAAGATCGCCGACAATATCGCGATCAAGGTGCCGCTGACCAAGGACGGTCTCAAGACCTGCAAGGCGCTGACCGGCGACGGCACGATGGTCAATGTGACGCTCTGTTTCTCGGCCAACCAGGCGCTGCTCGCGGCGAAGGCCGGCGCCAGCTTCATCTCGCCTTTCGTCGGGCGGCATGACGATGTCGGCTATCCGGGCATGGAGCTCATCACCGACATCCGCATCATCTACGACAATTACGACTTTGCGACCGAGATCCTGGTCGCCAGCGTGCGCAACCCCATCCACATCCACGACAGCGCGAAACTGGGCGCTGACGTAATGACCGCGCCGCCCGAAGTCATCTGGAAGATGTTCAACCATCCGCTCACCGACAAGGGTCTTGCCGCATTCCTCAAGGACTGGGAGTCGACCGGCCAGAAAATCGGCTGACGCTTTTTTCCGCAGTTCTTGGCGCCAAATTAACCTTGTTCGGCTATGGATAGGGTCATGGCTGAAGTGATTCGCTTCGAGGATCGGGCTTTGAAGGCCCTTCGCGACCGGCTCGGCGCTGCCGAGGTCGAGCGCGATGAATTGCTTGCGTTTGCGCGCGGGCATGCCGGCGCGACCGCGTCGATCCACGAAGCGGTGCTGAGCCTGATGGCCTGCGACAGCGTGCCCGATCTCTTCGCGACGATCGTCCATCGCTGGGCCGAATTGCTGCTGGTCGACCATTGCGCCATCGCGCTCAAGGCAGGCGAGGATGCCTATCGCATCGACCGCACGGGCAATCATCGTCTCGAGAGCGCCTGGGTGACCCGCGCCATGGGCTGGGGCCGTGTCCAGATGCGCGCCACCAATCATGGCGATCCCTTGTTTGGCAAGATCGCCCCGGCGATCCGCACCGAGGCCCTGATCCCGTTCGAAGCCGGCGACGGGCGCCTGTCGGGCCTCATCCTGCTGGGACAGGAAGACAGCCTGCCGCTCGACGGCGATCATGGTCAGGCATTGCTCGGCTTTCTCGGCGAGACGCTCGGCGCTATGCTGATGCGGTGCACGAAGAACCGCTAGACACACATCCTGCCCGCGCAGCGGTCGTCCGCTGGGCCGACCATCTTGCCCATGACCGGCGGCTTTCCGACCATACGGTGCGCGCCTATCGCGCGACGGCTTTCCGTTTCGTCGACTTTCTCGGCCAGCATCGCGGCGAGGAGATCGGCAAATTCGCTTTGCTCTCGATCAAGGCGACCGACCTTCGCGCCTTCCTTGCCGACCGCAGGGCAGGGGGGCTCGGCGCGGCTTCTGCTGCACGCGAGCTGTCGGCGGTGCGTGGTTTCCTGACGTTCGTCGCCAAGGAAGCGGGCGAGCAGCCGCAAGTCCCGCATGTCCGCGCGCCCAAGCGACCCAAGACGTTACCGCGCCCATCTTCGCCCGCCGACGTGCGCGCGCTGGCCGACGCGGCCAAGCACCATAAGGAGGAGCATTGGGTCGGCAAGCGCGACTTTGCGATCCTGCTTTTGCTCTACGGTTCGGGGCTGCGCATTGCCGAAGCGATGCAACTCGATGCGCGTACCCATCCGTTCGGCGATGCCATCCGCGTCACCGGCAAGGGCAACAAGCAGCGCGTCGTGCCGATCGTGCCGGCGGTCGCGCAGGCGGTGAAGGAATATGTCGAGGCCTGTCCGTGGCCGCTCGATGCCGGCACGCCGCTCTTCCGCGGGGTCCGTGGTGGTCCGCTTTCGTCCGACCTCGTGCGGCGTTCGGTGCGCGAGGCACGGCGGCGGCTCGGCCTGCCCGACAGCGTGACGCCGCACGCACTGCGCCACAGCTTTGCCAGCCACCTGCTGAGCGCGGGGACCGACCTGCGGTCGCTACAGGAACTGCTCGGCCATGCGAGCCTCAGTTCGACGCAAATCTATACGAAGGTCGATGCGGCGCGCTTGCTCGACGTCTACCGCAACGCGCATCCGCGCGGCAGCTAGGCGTCGTCGCCGGGCTTTACCTTGCGATGGGTCCACAGGCGATAGACGTAGACAACAATGATGGTGACGATCACCGCCGTGCTGATCGGCCCAAGATATTTGTCGATTTCCTCGACATTGGCGCCAAGCTGGTAGCCGAACAGCGCGAGCAAGGCGGTCCAGCCTGCCGTGCCGATGGTCGAAGCGATGACGAAGGGCCAGAAAGGCATGCGGAGCAGGCCCGCCGGCACTGATATGAGGCTACGCACCGTTGGCAGCATGCGCCCGAAACCGACGAAGAAGGTGCCATATTTGGCGAACAGCTTCTTGGTCTTTTCGATCTCGGGCCAGGTGAAGGTGATCCAGCGCCCGTAGCGGTCGATCAGTGGCTTAAAGCGGGCGATACCGAGCATCTTGGCCACGACATACCAGGCGATATTGCCCATCATCGCGCCGAACGTGCCGGCGATGATGATGACCGGCAGGCTCATCTCGCCCTGGCCGGCGCGAATGCCCGCTAGGCTCATGATGAGTTCGGACGGGATCGGCGGGAAGACAGTCTCGAGGAACATCAGGAATGCGATGCCCAAGGCACCACCCTTGTCGATGATGTCGACTACCCAATCGGTCATGATGTCAGTCCCGCAGCCTCACTTCGACCGCGTCCCAGATGAGGCCGGCGGAATTGATGCCGTCGAACGTGTCGAGGGCGACAAGCCCGGTCGGCGAGGTGACGTTGATCTCGGTCATCAGCCCGCCAATGACGTCGATGCCGACGAACAGCAGGCCGCGATTCTTGAGCTCGGGCCCGATCGCCGCGCAAATCTCGCGCTCGCGCTCTGTCAGTTCGGTTTTCGTGGCCGATCCGCCGACGACCATGTTGGAGCGGAATTCGCCCTTGGCGGGTACGCGATTGATACCGCCGATCGGCTCGCCGTCGACGAGGATGATGCGCTTGTCGCCCTCGCTGATCGCGGGGAGGAAGGCCTGCGCGATGAAGGGCTCTTTCAACTCCTGACGATAAAGCTGGACGAGGCTGGACAGGTTCTGGCCGTCCTTGCCGATGCGGAACACGCCTTCGCCGCCCTTGCCGTGGAGCGGCTTGACGATGATGTCGCCATGCTCGGCCAGGAAGTCGCGCACCTCGCTCTCGGAGCGCGTGATCAGGGTTGCCGGCATATAGTCGGCGAAATCGAGCACGAAGAGCTTTTCCGGCGCATCACGGATCGAGGCCGGATCGTTGAGGACGAGGCTTTCGCCAGCGACGCGTTCGAGCAGGTGCGCGGCGGTGATGTAACCGATGTCGAAGGGCGGATCCTGCCGGACCCAGATGACGTCGGTCTCCTCACCAAGATCGATCAGGCGATACTCGCCCGCCTCGAAATGATTGCCCTTTTCGCGCCGGACGGTGACGGGACGCGCATTGGCGCGGACACGACCGTCCAGATAGGAGAGCGCACCCGGCTGATATTCGTAGAGCGTGTAACCGCGATCCTGCGCCTCCAGCATCAACGCGAAGGTCGAATCCCCGGCGATATTGATGCCCTCGATCGGGTCCATCTGGAAGGCGGCGGCGCGGCTCATGCGAACCGCCTAGGGGCATTCGGTAAATTTGTCACCAACCCTGCCAGACATTTTCCATGTGATAGGGCCGGCTGCCCGGCGCCCACAGGACGGCGTCGATGCGGACGTCATATCCCTGCGCCACGTAGTCATGACTCAGCGCGTCGGCGGCGGCCGCGACACGGCGGAGCTGATATTCGTCGAGGAACAGCTCGGCTTCCTCAATCGTGCGTCGCGTCTTCACCTCGACGAAGGCGACCTGCTTGCCGCGGCGCGCGATGAGGTCGATCTCGCCGACGGGTGTTCGGACGCGCTTGTCGAGGATGCGCCAGCCCTTGAGGCGGAGCCACCATGCCGCGATCCGCTCCCCGCGGCGACCGCGTGCCTCGGCCTCCTGCCGGTTCAGGATTTCAATTCCTGGACGCGGGCGTAGATGTCGTTCTTCTTCAGCCCGAAACGGTCGGCGACGATCTTGGCGGCGCGGCTGGGGCTTTCGGTCGCCAGCGCGTCGCGAATGGCCTCGTCGATCGCCGCGTCGTCGGGCGGGCCATCATCGAGGGGAGGTCCGATCACCAGCGTGATCTCCCCCTTGGGCGGTGCATCGGCATAGCGCGCCGCAAGGTCGGGAAGGCTGCCGGTCGCGACTTCTTCATAGAGTTTGGTAAGCTCACGCGTGACGGCTGCCGGTCGGTCTCCCAGCGCATCCGCTGCCGCGCTCAGGCTCTTGGCGAGGCGGGGGCCGGATTCGTAGAACACCAATGTCGCCTGCACCGCGCCCAATTCATCCAGCACGTCGCGGCGCGCTTTCTCCTTGGTCGGCAGGAAACCGCCGAACAGGAAGCGGTCAGTCGGCAGCCCTGACAAGGTGAGCGCCATGATGGCTGCGCTGGGTCCCGGTACGGCGCCGACATTTGCGCCGGCCTGGCGGGCGGCGGCGACCAGCTTGTAGCCCGGATCGGAGATGAGCGGCGTGCCTGCATCGCTGACCAGTACCACCACCTCGCTTGCCAGCCTCGCGAGGATGCGGTCGCGATCCGCCGCGCTCGAATGGTCGTGATAGGGCTGCATCGCCTTCCGGATACCGAGATGGGAGAGCAATTTGCCGGTGACCCGGCTATCCTCGACAAGGATCAAGTCGGCTGCTTCCAGCATTGATGCTGCACGCGGGCTCAAATCGGAAAGATTGCCGATTGGGGTCGCGACGATATAGAGGCCGGGTGTGGGGGATTGAGACGTCATGAGGGACCAAAGAGACATGAAAGAAGCGGCCTCGCAAGCCTTGTCGAAATTCAAGTGGATCGCTGCGGGTGCCGCGATGCTCGCGCTGGGTGCCTGCGAAAGCGCGCCGGGCGGCGGTGTCGAGACCGCGCCACCGGTCGTCGAGGACGATACGGGCGGTGATGATGCGACGGCGCAGCCGGGCGTCCAGAACGGCGTTGCCGTGCTCGTGCCGCTGTCGGGCGACAATGCCGCGATCGGCCGCTCGATTGCCAATGCCGCATCGATGGCGCTGCTCGACACCGAGGAAGAAAGCCTCAAGATCACCATCTACGACACGGCGGCGAGCGGTGGTGCCGAGGTCGCGGTGACGCAGGCGCTGGCCGAAGGAAACAAGCTGATCCTCGGCCCGCTGCGCGGCGAAAATGTGACTCGCATCGCGCCTTATGCACGCCGCGCCGACGTGCCGGTCATCGCCTTTTCGAATGATGAGAGCGTTGCCGGCAATGGCGTCTACATCATGGGCTTCACGCCCACCCAGTCGATCCGTCGCAGCGTTGATTATGCCGCCGACCAAGGCGCCGACGTCTTTGCCGGACTCGCGCCCAATGGTGTTTACGGCCAGCGCTCGGTGCAGGTCTTCCTGCGCGCGGTCGAAGCCAATGGCGGCCGTGTCGCCCGCCTCGAGACCTATGACCGTCGTCGAAGCGAGGTCGAAGCTGCTGCTCGCCGCGTCGCTTCGGTTGAAGATGTCGACATGGTCCTGATCGCCGATTCGGCGTCGATCGCCGAAATTGCGGCGCCGTCGCTGCAGCTGTCGGGCGACCTGATGGGCACCGAGCTCTGGGCATCGACCGAAAATCTCGGTCGCGTCGCCGGGATGCGCGGCGCGATCTTCGCGGCCGTTCCCGACGCGCAGTTTGACCGGTTCGTCCAGCGCTATCGCGCCCGCTACAATAGCTCGCCCTATCGCCTGTCGAGCCTTGGTTATGACAGCGTGCTCCTGGCCGTACGGCTGGCGCGGCAATGGCCCGCGGGTGGCGACTTTCCGGCGCGCGAGCTGACCGACGATGGCGGCTTTGGCGGCGTCGACGGCATCTTCCGCTTCGGCAGCGATGGTATTGCCGAGCGTGCACTCGAAGTGCGCCGCGTGACCGCCAGCGGGACCGAGATCGTCAGCCCCGCTTCGACCCGTTTCGACGATTAGAGCGCGATTTCCGCAAGGATCGCATCATTGAGCAGGCGACCGTGCTGCGTCAGGCGCAGTCGGTCGCCGCGCTCGAGCAGCCCTTTATCCTGAAGCAGTGCCACGGCATCGCGGTCCACTGCCGCTACGCCGAAGCGCTGTTCGATCGCATTGACGTCGAGGCCCTCGCTCAGCCGTAATCCCATGACCAGCGCCTCGCGCGCCGCTTCGCGCGGATCGAGCGCGGCTTCCTCGACCAGGCCATTGCCGTTGCGGGCCATGGCCGAGAGGAAGTTTTCGGGCTTGCGATGGCGCATCGTGCGCATGCCGCCGCGTCGGCCATGGGCGCCCGGACCGATCCCGACATAATCGCCGTAGCGCCAATATTGGAGATTATGCCGGCTTTCCTGGCCGGGGCGGGCATGGTTGCTGATCTCGTAGGGCGGCAGGCCCGCCGCCGTCATGCGTTCAGTCGTGAGCTCGAACAGCTCGGCGCCCAATTCCTCGTCGATCGGCGTGAACTCACCCTTGCGGACCATCGTCTCGAAGCGCGTGCCGGGTTCGATGGTGAGCTGGTAGAGCGAGATATGATCGGTACCGAGCGACAGCGCCCGATCGAGCACCGCGTCGAAGCTTTCCAGCGTGTCGCCGGGCAGGGCAGTGATGAGGTCGAAACTCACGCGGTCCACTGCCGCCTGTGCCGCTTCCAGTGCGCGCAGCCCCTCGCCGGCATCGTGCATGCGACCAAGGAACTTGAGGCTGGCATCGTCGAAGCGCTGGAGCCCGAGGCTCAGGCGATTGACGCCGGCGCTGGCGAGCGCGGCAAACTTGGCGGCTTCGGCGCTCTGCGGATTGGCCTCCAGCGTCACTTCGAGTTCAGGGTCGGTCCGCCAAAGCTCCGCTGCGGACTCAATAATCGCCGCGACCGATTCGGGGGGCATCAGGCTGGGCGTGCCGCCACCGAAAAAGATGCTCGTCAACGTGAAATCGGGAGTTAACCGGGCCTCATGGGCGAGGTCTGCGAGCAATGCGTCGCGCCATGCGTCCTGTTCGACGTTAACGCGCACATGGCTGTTGAAATCACAATAGGGGCATTTGTTAACGCAAAAGGGCCAGTGAACGTAGAGTGCAAGGGAGGTAGTCATGGCGATTCGGAATTCCGAACGAAATAAAGGTCTTAAGAAGGGTCTCGTCACTGGTCTTAGGATGACCGCGCTCGCAGCGCCACTATTGCTTGCGGCCTGCGGTGGCGGCGGCGGTGGTGGTGGCACCACCGGCAGCGTCAGCACCGGGTCGAGCAACAATGCCAGCGTCGGCACGGTCACGCCGTCGCCCACGCCCAGCCCGTCGCCGAGCCCCACACCGACACCGACGCCCAGCCAGACGTTGACGGCCTTCGAGCAGGTAATGCTCGATGATCATAATGCCGCGCGCAGCGCCTTCGGCTCGTCGGCAATGACCTATGATGCAAGCCTCGCGGCGGATGCGCAGGCCTATGCCGAGGAACTGGCGCGCACCAACACGTTCGCGCATTCGAGCGGCTCCTCGCGTCCCGGCCAAGGCGAAAACCTCTGGATGGGGACCAAGGACGCGTTCGAGTATGAGGACATGGTCGGTGCCTGGGTCGACGAAGAACGCTTCTTCGTGCCGGGCGTCATTCCCGACGTGTCCTCGACCGGCAATTTCGGCGATGTCGGCCATTATACCGCGATCGTCTGGCCCGACACCGACAAGGTCGGCTGCGGCATCGCGAGCAACGCCAATTTCGAATATCTGGTCTGCCGCTATTCGCCGCAGGGCAATATCATCGGGCGACGCCTCGGCTAACGCTGGGCCTCTAGCCAATCCAGTAGCTGGCGGAATGCGTCGGCGCGGTGGCTCATCGCATGCTTCTTCGCCGGGTCCATTTCGGCGAAGCTGATGTCATGGTCGTGCGGCACGAAGATCGGGTCGTAGCCGAAGCCCTTGTCGCCGCGCGGCGGCCAGGTGAGGGTGCCATGCACCTTGCCCTCGAATGTCTCGATGCGCCCGTCGGGCCAGGCCAGTGACAGCGCGCAGGTGAAGTGCGCATCGCGTGGCGTGTCGTCGCCCTTGGCTTGCAGCGCGGTCTCGACCTTTTCCATGGCGCGAGTGAAATCGCGATTGCCGTCGGCATCTTCGGCCCAGCGCGCCGAGCGGATACCCGGATCGCCGCCCAGCGCATCGACGCACAGCCCGCTATCGTCAGCCAGCGCGGGATGGCCCGACAGGTCCGCGGCCTGCCGCGCCTTCAGCTCGGCATTGGCGATGAAGGTGGTGCCGGTTTCCTCGGGTTCGGGAAGGCCGGCTTCCTCGGCGCCGATCACCTCGATGCCGAAGGGCGCGACAAGCTCGGCAATCTCGCGGAGCTTGCCCTTGTTGTGCGTCGCGAGGACGAGCTTGTCGCCGATCACTTTCACCGGCCGGTGGCCTTCAATTGCGCTGCGAAGATCTCCTTGCAGCCAATTTCGGCGAGCCGCATCAGGCGCAGCAGCGCTTCCTGATCGAAGGTTTCGCCTTCGGCCGAGACCTGCGCTTCGACGATGTTGCCGCTGGCGGTCAGCACGAAATTGCCGTCCGACCCGGCTGTCGAATCTTCGGGATAGTCGAGGTCGAGGACGGGCGTGCCTTCATAGACACCACAGCTGACGGCAGCGACCTGGTCGGTGATCGGGTCTTCTTCCAGGTGTCCCGCCTCGATGAGGCCGTCGACCGCGAGGCGCAGCGCGACCCAAGCACCCGAAATGCTGGTCGTACGGGTGCCGCCATCGGCCTGGATCACATCGCAATCGAGCACGATCTGGCGCTCGCCGAGCTTTTCGAGGTCGATGCAGGCGCGCAGCGCGCGACCGATCAGTCGCTGGATCTCGACCGTGCGGCCGCCCTGCTTGCCGCGCGCCGCTTCACGATTGCCACGCGTGTGGGTCGAACGCGGCAGCATGCCATATTCGCCGGTGACCCAGCCCTTGCCCTTGCCGCGCAGCCAAGGCGGCAGGTTGGTCTCGACGCTGGCCGTCACCAGCACCTTGGTATCGCCGAACGTGGCCAGCACGCTGCCTTCGGCATGCTTGGTGAAACCGGGTTCGAACGAGAGGGGGCGTAGTTCATCGGGGGCGCGGCCGGATGGGCGCATGGGACAGTCTCCTATTGGTGCTTTGACTTGGCCCCTAGCGGGGCTAGGGTCGGGTGGAAAGGGAGAGGGCGATGAAGCGGCTTATTTTCGTGAGTATGGCGATGCTGGCGCTGTCCGGTTGTGCAACCATGGCGAAGCGGCCCGACCCGCCCAAGATCGTCTACGAAACCACGCCCTGCTTCGGCACCTGCCCGGTCTATCGCCTCGGTGTCGATGGCGATGGCCTCGCCGTGTTCGAGGGCATGCAGCATACCGCGATGAAAGGGCAGCGCATGTTCGCCGTCCGCCCCGCCGAATTCGCCGCCTTCAGCGCAGCGCTGGCGCCCTATCGGCCCGACGGGAGTGTCGAATATGTCGGCGCGAATTGCGCGACGTTGGCGACCGACTTTCCGGGCGTCCGCATCGTCTGGACCGACAATGGCCGCACCGACACTTTGGTCGCCGATTTCGGCTGCGACACCGACGCCAACCGCGCCATGTACCAGGCGATCGCCGATGCCGTCGATGTGCTGCCGCTGAAGCCCTATGTGGGGCGTTGAGAAAGCTCTTCGCAATTCCTACATCCCCCGCATGAGCGAGCGGCTTGACGATTTGACCGGCCGGATGCGGTCCATCTTTGCCGAGGTAGTGACTGCCTATCTCGAGCAGGGGGCGCCGGTCGGGTCGAAAGCGCTGACCGAGCGCGTGCCGCTGTCGCCGGCATCGATCCGCGGGGTGATGGCGGAGCTGGAGGCGAGGGGGCTGCTCACCGCGCCGCATACCAGTGCCGGGCGGATGCCGACCGAAACCGGGCTTCGCCTCTTCGTCGACGGCATGATGCAGATGCAGCGCCCCCATGCACGGACCCGCGCGGCGATCGAGAATGAATTGAATAGCGACGACGTGGCGCAGGCGCTGGAGGCGACGACCACGCGCCTGTCGGGCCTGTCGGCCTGTGCAGGCATCGTGACGGCACCCAAGCGCGAAGCACGATTGAAGCAGCTGGCCTTCATGCCGCTTGACCAATCGCGCGCCCTTGCCGTGATGGTGGGTGCCGATGGCAGCGTCGAAAATCGCGTCGTGCCGCTGCCGCAGGGCACCAGCCCGATCGCGCTCAATGAAATTGCCAATTATGTGAGCGGTCGCCTGTCGGGCCTGACGCTCTCCGAGGCCGAAGCGCGCCTGCGCCGCGATATTTCGGATCGCAAGGAACAGCTGGACGATCAGGCTGCCGATCTGGTCGCCGCAGGGCTCGCCGATTGGGGCAAGGACCAGCAGGCCCGCGAAGTTCTGATCGTGCGCGGCCGTGCCAACCTGCTCGACGACAAGAGCGCCGAAAATCTCGAACAGGTGAAACAGCTTTTCGAGGAATTGGAGAACCGGCAGGAGATCATGCGGCTCCTCGAAGGGGTGCGCGACGGCGAAGGCGTGCGCATCTTCATCGGATCGGAAAACCGCATGTTCGCGTTGTCAGGGTCGAGCGTCATTGCCGCGCCCTATCGCGACGCGGATGACAAGGTGGTGGGCGTGATCGGCGTGATCGGGCCTACGAGATTGAACTATGCGCGGGTCGTCCCGATGGTGGACTTCACCGCAGAAGCGCTTACGAGACGGATGGTATGAACGACGATATCGATAAAGAAGCCGAGGAAATCCGCGAGGAAACCGCGGAAGACTCGCCCGAACTGCAGGAGCATGACCGCCTTGCCGAGCTGGAAGGACAGCTCGAGGAGGCCAAGCAGAATGCGCTTTATGCCGCTGCCGAGGTGCAGAATGTGCGCCGTCGGCTGGAGCAGGAAAAGGCCGACGCGACCAAGTTTGCGGTGACCGGCTTTGCCCGCGACATGCTGGCGGTGAAGGATCATCTCGAACGCGCGCTAGACCATGTGCCCGATGAGGCACGCGACGGTCGTGCGGCCAAGTTCATCGAGGGGATCGAAGCGACGCTGCGCGAGATGGAATCGATCTTCACCCGCCAGGGTATCGAACGTGTCGCGGCGCAGGGTCTCGAACTCGACCCCAACGTCCACCAGGCGATGATCGAAGTGCCCACCGACGATGCCGAACCCGGCACGATCGTGCAGGAAATGCAGGCCGGCTACACGCTGAAGGGCCGCCTCCTGCGTCCCGCCATGGTCGGGGTCGCCAAGAAGCCGTGAGGCGGCTGGCGCTCCTTGCTGCGGCGCTCGTGCTGGCCGGATGCGGCGGCGACGAGCCTTGCGGCGACGGAGCGCCCCAATGCCTGCCTGACGAGCCGGAAGCGCCGGTCGACGATCTCCCGCACCTCATCCTCTACAAGAGCGCCGAGGATGGCGGTCCCGAGGCCTTCATGGAGGCGCTGATCGGCGGCAAGCTTGATCTTTCGGGCCCCTGCGTCGCGATCCGCACCGGCGGGTCCGAGGGGCGCAGCGTCATCGTGACCACCGAGGGTGTCGTCAAACGCAACGATTACGGCCCCTATCTCGAAGTCGGCCCGCACAGCTTCCGCGATGGCGACGACATCATGTCGGGTGGCGGCTTCATGGGCGACTATCCGCAGGACGAGAGCTTCCTGCAGGAACCGATTCCCGAGGCGTGCAAGGGCGACCCCAAGGTCCAGCTCAGCATGATCTATCCCATGCCGCCCGAGGAAGCGCCGGTCTTCAATCCACCGCCTCCGACCGACACCATTTCGTGATCGACCCCGCACTCGCCCGATCGCTGGTGAGATTGGCGGGCGAGCTTGGTGACTTGCGCGATCCGTGGTGGATCATCGGTTCGACCGCGGTCGCGCTGCACAGTGTTGATCCGGACGGCGTGGACGATATCGACCTCGTCGTCTCGGGCCGCGATGGCGCGTTGCTGCTGGATCGCTGGGGTCTCGCAAATGATGCAGCCCCGCACCCCCAATTCCGCTCCGACCATTATGCGCGCTGGAGCGGAACCGACATTCCTGTCGAGGTTCAGGGCAACTTCCACCTGAACGAAGATGGTGATTGGAAACTCGTGACCTTCGCGACTCGCGAAGAGGTCTTGGTGGACGGCGCATCGCTCTTCGTCCCTAGCGGGGCCGAACTTCGCGAGCTGATGCATCGCTTCGGGCGAGACAAGGATTTGCGCCGCGCGGCCCTGCTTTAAGAACGAGAAAGGGCGACCCGAGGGCCGCCCTTCCATTGGATCGATGATGCGCAGGCTTAGAAGCGCTTGCGCACCGTCACGCCGTAGGTGCGCGGCTGGCCGATCAGATAGGCCAGACGGGCGCGCCCGCCGCGTTCGCGGTTGAACGACAGGAGCGGCGTCTCGTCGAGCACGTTCTTCACGTAAAACACGAGGTCGAAGCCATTGTCGAACTCGAGACCCGCCGAAATGTCGACTAGCTCGTAAGCCGGCAGTTCGAGATCGACGGTGGTTGTCTCGGTGCCGTCCTGACCATTGAAGGGAAGACCGTGAGCGAATGTCACAGGATTGCCTTCTTGGTCCCCTGGCTGAGTGTAGCGCGAACCGACATGCTGCACGGTCACCGCGATATAGCCGTCGGCATTGTTGCTTACTTGTTCCGAATAGCTCGCGGTGGCCGCAATCTGGAATTCCGGAACCGAGGGGAGGCGGTTGCCGTCGCGGATTCCCGCGATGATCGCGCCTTCGGCGGTGCGCAGGTCCTCGTCGAATTCGGCCTGCACGTAGCTACCCGCCACGCTGAGGTCGAAATTGCGACCGACGCGTGCCGACAATTCGCCCTCGACACCCAGCGTATGGGCCTTGGGCGCGTTGAAGACGACGCGGCTCGAACAGGTGCCGGCATCGGCCGTGACCTGCAGGTTCGAAATATCGGTGTAGAAGGCAGCCGCGTTGAACGTGATACCATTGGCCGAATATTTCATCCCCGCTTCGTAGTTCCACAGCGTCTCGTCCTCATAGTTGGGACGATTACCAAAGGTCGCGAAGTCGGGACCATCCGCACCGCCCGTGCAGAGCGGGATGTTGAGCGGATCGTTGGTGCCGCCAAGGCGGAAGCCCTTGGCAGCCTGCAGGTTGAGGGTGAGATCCTCGTTGACGTCATAGCTCACGATGACACGCGGACTGACACCGTCGGACGAGGTCGTGTCGCCAATGGCATTGTCGCCATTGGAGAACAGGCCGCCCGAGATGAAGTCGCGCTCTTCCTCGAAGTCATAGTAACGCGCACCCGCAGTTACCGTGACCTGGTCGAAGCTGTAGCTGGCCTCACCGAAGACCGCGATCTGCTTGATGTCGTACGGAATGTCGGCAGCATAGGGACTATCGATGGGTGCGAGATTATTGGAAACTGCTGCCGAAGTGCCGTCCCCGAAGGCCTCGTCGACGTAGAAGTCATAGCCGGGAGTTGGCAGTCGTTGCATGTAAACGCGATTGGTGTCCGAATAGAAGCCGCCGATTACCCACTGGAATGGACCGTCGTTTATCGACGAAATGCGCACTTCCTGTGTCCACTGCTCTAGCTCCGTGGTGTCGCGGAGGTTTGAAGGCAGGTTCACTACATCGTCGCTGCCAAGGTTGCCGACAAGAATATCAACCGAGACAGATCCGGTCAGAGCCGACGCGTCCCGCGAAACGAGGATCGAGCGATCCGTATAGCTGGTGACGCTGGTCAGCTCGACGCCGCCAAGATCGAACGAGGCGGTAAGGTCGGCGAGCATGAAATCATCCTTGAAGCCTTCCTGCTGAAGCAAGTACTGGCCGCGATCGCCGAGGTTCACAGCAGGTGTTGTGAAAGCATTTCCGTAGAGATTGTAAATCTCGGCGCGGTTGAAGCCGTCCGTATCGATTTCTTGGTAGATGATGCGCGGCGTGATGCGCACGCCGTCATCGGGCTCCCAAAGGAGGGCAAGGCGGCCACCGATGCGGCTGCCATGGTTGACGTCGTCTTCCTGCGCCGGACCGACAGCGTCGATAAAGCCCGGGAAGTCCTGATAATAGCCGACCACGCGCACGGCGAGATCTTCGCCCAGCGGGATGTTGGCCATGCCCTTCATGTGCCCGCCAATGCCGCCGCCATCGGCCGCATTGAGGTTGGTCTCGATCATGCCGAGGCTGACGCCGAGTTCGGGCTGGTTGGTGATATAGCGCAGTGTGCCGCCGACACTACCCGAACCGAACAGCGTACCCTGCGGCCCGCGCAGCGTTTCCACGCGATTGAGATCGAACAGGTCGACGTCGGGCGTGAACAGCGAGAGCGAGATCACGCTTTCGTCGAGATAGATGCCGACCTGCTCCTTCACGCCCGGCTGGTCGCGCACGACCTGGCCGGCGGAGACGCCGCGGACGGAGACCTGGCTCTGGCCCGGTCCGAGGTTTTGGATCGAGAGACCGGCGACGTTGCGCGACAGGTCCTCGACCGTCGAGGCGTTCGAGCGCTCGATGTCCTGCTGCGTCTGTGCGCCGATGGAGAACGGAACGTCCTGAAGATCGACCGCACGCTTGGTCGCGGTGACGATGATCGCATCTTCGGGCTGGTCATCATCGGGCTGGTTGGCTTCCTGGGCCTCAGCTTCTTCGGTGGATTGCGCCATCGCCGGGCTTGCCAGCAGGGCCATGCCCGCCGTGCCTGCCAGGAACGTGGCTGTCACGTGACGAAGTCTCTTCATCGCTATTCCCCTGATTGTGATGCGAAAAGAGTGAATCAAATCGTCATTTTAATAAAGAGCGACGCAACGTTCTTCAGCCGACAGTTGCTTTTTTGTGACAGTGGTTTTTTGCCGAATTCAGGCGTTTTTGGTGCCGAAGGGGAGCAGGGGTTCGAGGTCTTCGAGCGGTGGCTTGCCGGCCAGTTGGACGCCTTTGCGCCACAGGAAGGCGTGGCGCACGATTTCTGCTTGCTGCTCAATGCCGTAGCGCAGGAACGGGCGGCCCTCCTTCAATTCGTAGCCATAGCGGCAGAAGGGGTGACGGATGAGCGGGAGAAACCATTTTCCGCCGCGCTGGGTCTGCCAGACATGGGTCATTTCGTGGACGAACAGGCCCTGGCGCGAGAGCTTTTCCTTGGCGAAATCGTCCGACCAGGCCTCGCTCTCGGGATGGAAGTGGATATTGCCAGTGGGGGCCATGACCACGCCCTTAGGCTGGAAAAACGCCCATTTGCGGCGAATCAGCTTGACCCTTGAATAGTCGACCGCGTCGCCAAATATGGTACGCGCCAGCTCGATTTCGCCTGCTGACAGGGGGCGTTGGTCGGACATGGACCTTCCCTTAGGGAAGCAAGCCTTGCGCGTCGAGGCTTGCCGTGGCCCGAACCACAAGCTAGGGCAGGCGCAAATCAATTGGAGGATATTTCATGAGCGATACTGCTGATCGGGTGAAGAAGATCGTCGTTGAACATCTTGGCGTCGATGCCGAGAAGGTCACCGAGGAAGCCCGCTTCATCGATGATCTCGGTGCTGACAGCCTCGACATCGTCGAGCTGGTCATGGCGTTCGAAGAAGAATTTGGCGTCGAAATCCCTGACGATGCGGCCGAAGACATCGGCACCGTCAAGGATGCGATCGACTATATCGAGAAGAATAAGGGCTAAGCGCCCGCCGACCCCTCGAGGGGCCGGGAAGCTAAGCGCAGGGCCCGGTTCCTCATCGTTGAGGGCCGGGCCTTGTCATTTGTGGAGAATTTTATGCGCCGTGTCGTCGTCACCGGACTTGGACTCGTCACCCCCTTGGGCGGCGATGTGGAAACCAGCTGGAGCAACATCCTTGCCGGCAAATCGGGCGCCGGTCCGATCACCAAGTTCGATGCCTCGAACCAGAAATGCACCATCGCCTGCGAGGTGAAGGACAAGGATCACAAATTCGGGTTCGATCCCGACAAGCGTGTCGACCACAAGGTCCAGCGCCAGGTCGATCCCTTCATCGTCTATGGCATCGATGCCGCCGGTCAGGCGATTGAGGATGCGGGCCTTGAAGAAATGTCCGACGAGATGAAGCTGCGTGCCGGTTGCTCGATCGGTTCGGGCATTGGCGGTCTTCCAGGCATCGAGAGCGAGAGCCTCGTGCTACATGAGCGTGGCCCCGGCCGTGTCAGCCCGCACTTCGTGCATGGTCGCCTCATCAACCTCATCTCGGGCCAAGTCTCGATCAAGTACGGCCTCCAGGGTCCGAACCATGCGGTCGTGACGGCCTGTTCGACCGGTGCCCACTCGATCGGCGATGCCGCGCGCATGATCCGCGACAATGATGCCGACATCATGCTGGCGGGCGGCGCCGAAGCGACGGTCTGCCCGATCGGCATTGCCGGCTTCGCGCAGGCACGCGCCTTGAACACCAGCTTCAACGATCGTCCGACCGAGGCATCGCGTCCCTATGACAAGGACCGCGAAGGCTTCGTCATGGGCGAGGGCGCCGGTGTCGTCGTGCTCGAGGAATATGAGCATGCCAAGGCTCGCGGTGCGAAGATTTACTGCGAAGTCGTAGGTTACGGCATGTCGGGCGATGCCTATCACGTGACCGCCCCGCACCCCGAGGGTGACGGCGCGTTCCGTTCGATGAAGGCCGCGCTCGAGAAGGCCGGCATGGAGCCGGGCGACATCGACTATATCAACGCGCACGGCACCTCGACCATGGCCGATACGATCGAATTGGGCGCGGTGAAGCGCCTGTTCGGCGACGATATCGGCGGTGCCTCGATGAGCTCGACCAAGTCGGCCATCGGCCACTTGCTTGGCGGCGCGGGCGCTGTGGAGAGCATCTTCTGCATGCTCGCCATTCGCGACCAGGTCGTCCCGCCGACGCTCAACCTCCATAATCCGGACGAAGGGACCGAGGGCGTGGACCTCGTGCCGCTCGAAGCCAAGAAGCGGGAAGTGAAAGCCTGCCTCAATAACAGCTTCGGTTTTGGCGGCACCAATGCCAGCCTGATCGTCAAGGCGATCTAGCCCAATGATCCGCCGCTTTCTTCTCGTCCTGCTGATCCTGGCAGGGGCCGCCGCCGCATTCGTCGCTTATGGCTGGTGGGGCAACGGTCCTACCGAAGAAGAAACTGGCATCATCGTTACTGAAGGGACGGGCATTGGCGCGCTCGGCCAGCAATTGGCGGAGAATGACCAGATCAAGCTGTCGCCCTCGCTGTGGCGCCTCGGCGCACGCGTCTTGGGCGGCAACGAACCCATTCAGGCCGGGGAGTTTACGATCCCGCCGGGTGCCAGCGCGGCGCAGATCCTCGACATCCTGCAGAATGGGAAGGCGGTGCAGCGCTTCGTCACCATCCCCGAAGGCATGCCCTCGGTATTGGTGCAGGAGCGGATCGATGCCGCCATCCTGTTGGAAGGCGACACGCCGCTTCCCGAGGAAGGGAGCCTGCTTCCCGACACGTACAGCTATCAGCGAGGCGAAACCCGCGCCGAACTGGTCGAGCGTATGCAGGCGGCCATGGACGAAGCGATCGCCGAGCTTTGGCCGCAGCGAAGCGAAAACGCGGTCGTGACCAGCCCGCGCGAAGCGATCATCCTCGCCTCGATCGTCGAAAAGGAAACGGCGCAGGCCGACGAGCGGCGCATGGTGGCGGGCGTGCTGTCCAACCGCATCCGGCAGGGCATGATGCTCGGTGCAGATGCGACCACCATCTATCCGATCACGCAGGGCCGCCCGCTCGGCCGCCAGATCCGGCGCAGCGAACTGGACGATCCGAATCCCTATAATACACGGGCGATTACGGGGCTGCCGGTCGGGCCAATCACCAATCCGGGAATCGAAAGCATCCGCGCGGTACTGGACCCTGCGGACACCGAAGCGCTCTATTATGTCGCCGATGGCACGGGCGGGCACGTCTTTGCGCGCACGCTCGAAGAGCATAACGAGAATGTCCGCAGATGGCGTGCGATCCGCGCCGAACGCGGTATCTAGCTTTTAGAGAAGCGCTTCTTCGGAGACGTAGCCGACGCGTTTGTCCGGGCCGCCATAGCCCCATGACCAGCCACCACGACTGTCGAGCAGCCAGAAGGGTGCACCTGCATCGAGGTCGGCGATCACTTCGCTGTCCTTGCCGGGCTCGACGCGAAGCTTTGCATCGCGATGCAGTTCGCGTTCGACGGGCAGGGCATAATGCGACGCTATGACGCGCCCGGCGAGGGCGACGTCGGCCAAATCCTTGCGGAAGGCATGGGTGGCAGGGTCCGGCGGGTTGGAGGTGCCGGTCAGCGCAAACGATCTAATTTGTGGCGGCAAGTGCGGGCGCGCGTTCGTCGATTCTGCGGACGTTGCCTGTCCCTGCTGATTTGAAGAGTTGTCGGAAGTCTTCAAGGAATTCTGTCCCGTCATTGGTGCGAACGACGAAGATGTTGCGTCGGTCGTCCTGGTCGCGTTCACGGCGGAGATAGCCGAGGCCGCCCAGCGTATTCAAGGCTCTGGTCACGACCGGCTTGGAGACGCCTAGCGTTTCGGCCAACCCGCGCACAGTATGCGGACCGGGGGTTAAATAAACGACAAGCAGCAGCGCCATCTGACGGTTGGTGAGATCGGGCGAACCCGAGTGGACATACCCGATGAGAGTACGCATCCAACTAGCCAGCGATAGGTCTGCCATTAAGTCCCCCGATTTTTGGTTACGGGCACAATGACTTGGCAACCTACGGGCGACGCAATGGTTTCAAAAAAACCGCAATTTTTTGAGGAAAATAAGCCGATACGGGCTAAAGTCCGTATCGAGCCTCCAGCATGGCGAAGGTCGCCCGCAGGCCGAGCGCCTCTCCGCCCTTGGGACGGCCGGGCTTGGCGGCGGGGCGCCAGGCGAACGTATCGAAATGCACCCAGTCGGTATTTTCGGGCACGAAGCGACGAAGGAACAAGGCAGCCGTGATGGACCCTGCAAAACCGCTGCCGCCCGAATTGACCATGTCGGCCAATTGCGATTTCAGCATGTCGTCATAGCCGTTCCATAGCGGCAGTCGCCACAAGGGGTCGCCCACTGAGGCTCCGCTTTTCTCCAGCGAATCGGCCATGGCGTCATCATTGGCGAACATGACCGGCAGGTCGGGACCGAGCGCGACGCGTGCGGCGCCGGTGAGGGTCGCGAAGTCGACGATGAGGTCGGGCTCGTCCTCGCCAGCCTTGTGCAAGGCATCGCCAAGGATGAGGCGGCCTTCGGCATCGGTATTGTCGATCTCGACCGTTATCCCCTTGCGACTCTTGAGGACGTCACCGGGGCGGAAGGCATTACCGGCAATCGCATTCTCAACCGTCGGCACGAGCAGGTGGAGATGGACCGGCAGGCGCGCATCCATGACCATCTGCGCCAGCGCGATGGCATGCGCGGCGCCGCCCATATCCTTTTTCATGAGCGCCATGCCCTTGGACGACTTGATGTCGAGGCCGCCGCTGTCAAAGCTGACGCCCTTGCCGACAATGGCAAGGCGCGGCTTGCCGGGATCGCCCCAGGTGAGTTCGACGAGACGCGGTGCATGGCTTCGAGCGGCCGCGCGACCGACGGAATGGATCATCGGGTAGCCCTGTTCAAGCGCATCGCCCTTGGTCGTCGTGACCTTGGCATCGTAGCGCTTGGCGACCTTCTCGACTTCCTTCTCGATTTCAGCCGGCCCCATATCTTCAGGCGGGGTGTCGACCATGTCGCGAACGAGGATGGTGGCTTCGGCAGCACGCGCTGCCGCGTCGATGCCGGCGGGTTCGGGGGTCAGCAGGACGCGCGGGCCCTGCGGCTGATAATCGGAAAGATAGGGGCTGAAACGATGCTGGGCGAGGATCCAGCCGAGCTTGGCTGGCCCCGGCTTGCGGCCATTGGCGAGGCGATAGGTCCCCTCGGGCAGATCGGCCGCCACCTTGGCTAGGCACCAGGGCGACAATTCATCGACATTGGCCACCGTCGTGACGATCGACCAGTCATCGTCGCTCTCGCCGGGCAGGGTGGTGTGGGCATAGCCCGTCTTGCCGTCCATCCGCCGCGCCTCGACGAGCGTCCGGATGCGCTGGGGCTGGCTTTTCTTCCAATCCTCGAAAGAGGCCTCGTCGATGAGATGGATATCGTGGGCGGATTGGCCTTTGTCGGCGGCAAGAAGTTTGGTCATGCCCTATTCAATGGATGGCGGAGGCGGTGGGTTCAAGGGGCAGAGGCAATGAGGTGCAGCTCGGTCTGGCGCCCGTCGAAATAGCGCACGCTCTCGCCGTCGAAGAAAGCATCTTCCTCGCTGCGGAAGTCGAGCACTTGGCCGCCCCATTCGGGGACCGCATTGTAGGTCGTGAATTCGATCGACCAAGCGGTGTTGGCGCGCAGCACATATTCGCTGCGCGGATCGCCTTCCTGATTATCCCAGAAGCCGACGGCCGTGCCCGCACCGTGGCCGTGCAGGCCGATCGGGTGCGAATAGAGGCTGGGGTCGAAGCCTTCTGCCAGCGCGCGCTCGCGGGCGGCGAAGAGGATTTCGTTGCCGTCCTTGCCGGCCTCGAAGGCGTCGGTGAGGATGTCGCCGACGCGATTGGTCGCGGCGAGGCCTGCGCGAATACCCTCAGGTGCCTCCGTCTCGCCGGGCTTGAGGACATAAGCGAGATGCTGCGTATCGGTGTTGAGGCGCAGATAGGTGATGCCGAAATCGGTCCAGAGAAGGTCGCCCGGCATGATCACAGTATCGCCGCTCAGCATGCCTTCCTCGCCTTCGCGCTGAATCCCGATCGAGGGGTGGAACCAGACCTTGAGCCCAAGCTCGCTGACCCGTTCTCGCATCCACCAGCGGACATCGTCGGCGGTGGTCTCGCCGGGGGTGATGACATGGTTGGATAGTGCCTCGCCGATAATGGCATGGGCAATCCGGACGATGCCGGGATAGATACCGAGTTCGGTCGGCGTGCGCTCTTCGAGCCAGCGGATCGACAGGGTCTCGCCCGAGACGATGCGCTCGCGATAGCGCGGCATAAGCTTGTCCATCATCAGGCGATACTGCGAGAGCGTCATGCCGTCGCCGAACGCCTTGAGGTCCGAATAGTTGATCGCAATCTGGTCGGGATCGCGCTCGGCGATGATCTTCGCGACGGCGCGCCACTGGTCAGGCTCTTCGGCGGGGTCCCAGCTCGGTTCGAACAGGCCGGCAAGGCCGTAGCGGCTGACGGTCAGCCGCTCGATGTCCTGACCCTCGCCCGGATCATGGAAAACGAGGATCGTCTGCCGCCGCGCCGAAAAGCTGTTGGCATCGAGCATCGAGGCGGTCACCGGATCTTCGAAATATTCGCGGCTCATGAGGATCCACATGTCGATCCCCTGTTCGCGCATGATCATCGGAATGATCGTGTCGAGCCGCTCCTCGAGAATGGCGTCGATCAGTTCGGCTCGCTCGCGTAGCGGGAGGATGGCCGGCATGTCGGGCGCGACTTGTTCGGTCTGCGACATCGGCAGGATAGGCGGCATGGGCGGCTGGGAAGCGGCCAGCGCCGCAGCAAGCATCAATGTCACGAAATCAATCCCCCGTTCTCAAAACTTATTCTTCGGTTTCGATCATATCTTCGCAGTCTTCGGGCGTGTCACCGACGCAGCGGACCGTGCGCGATGCAGGCAGGTCGCCCTGTTCGTCAAACTCGGTGACCGGTTCGAACTCGGTGACGGATTCGAATTCGGTGACGGTCTTGGGCCACATCAAGGCCGCGACCAGCGCAGCAACGAGCAGCCCGATCGCAATGCCGCTGGCAAAGGCGACCCTGACGAGGCGTGCCGGGTTCGCCGCTGCAGCCTGCGATTTCGCTGCGGCTGGCGCTGGTTCGGCAATCTGCGTTGAATGAGGCGTCGGCTCGACCGTCAGCGAATACCCCTTTCGCGGCTCGGTCCGCACCAGCGATCGATCACCTAGGACCTGGCGCAGCTTTGATATGGCCTGGGTTAGCGCCTCGTCGCTGCCTTCGTCGCCCCAGACATCGTCGAGCAGGCGATCACGAGCCAGAATTGTGCCGGGATGGGCGGCGAGGATGTCCAGCAGCGCTGCAATGCGCGGTTCCAGGCGTTGCTCTCGACCATCATGGACGACCACGCGGTCGGCCGGTCGGTAAACAGCCGAACCGATCTTGAACGCATCACTCTTGAGCGGCAGGCCGGCCATCTCACGAAACCTTTCGAAATCCTCTGGTCAGGACAGGTGATGTCCCTTGCGCGCAAGGTGACCTCCGATTTTGCCAAACGTCAACCGGAAGGAAATATCATGCGTCGTCCAATCACCATCGCCCTTGCCGCCTTGCTGGCAACCACATCGCCGGCTTGCGCTGCATCGGGCAGCGAGACCGAAGCGTCGCAGGAGGCGCGCGACATTGCCGCGTCACTGGCTGTGGCAATGCAGGCATTGGAGGCTGAGGGCTTTTCGGGTTTCGTAGCGATTGCGATGCATGATCGCGAACCGATGATCGTGAGTGCCGGATCGGCAAGGCCGGGCGAAGAGATACCGTATACGCTCGATACCCAATTCGATATCGGTTCGATCACGAAACCGCTGACAGGACTGGCCGCATCGAAGCTGATGGCCGAAGGCAGGCTCGACCCCGATGCAACGCTTTCCGCCTTTTTCGAGAATGTGCCCGCGGACAAAGCGAGCATCACGGTGCACCAGCTCCTGACACATATGGCCGGCTTCGGCCCGGGACATGGTGCCGACCGCCAGCCCCAGTCCCGGGAGCAGATGCTTTCGGCCGTGTTCGCCGAACCACTCAATTCCGCTCCCGGCAGCCGCTACTATTATTCGAACACCGGCTTCTCGCTCGTGGCGGCGATAATCGAGGATATTACTGGCAAGTCCTACGAGGCCTATCTGGTCGAGGATGTGCTCAAGCCGCTCGGGATCGAGTCGACCGGTTATCGGATGGCCTTCGATCCCTCGCGCGCGGATGCCAGCGACCGATATGGCACCATGGATGAAGCCTCGTGGGGCGAATTGGACCCGATCAGCTGGGCGCTGGTCGGCAATGGCGGCCTGGTTTCCTCGGCCCGCGATTTGCTCAACCTCGGTCAGGGCATTGCTGCGGGCGGGCTCGATCCGCAAGTTGCCAATATCTGGCTGCAGCCGCGTGTCGAAGAACCGGGTGGTGGCTCGGACTACGGCTTTGGGATCGTCAATCAGGAGCTTGGCGCGCTTGGGCCGGCGCTATGGCACAATGGCGGCAATCCGGCCTTCCAGACCGAATGGTGGACCTTCCTTGACAGCGGCATGACGATCGTCGTGCATCGCAATGGTGGTCCCGTCTCCATCGATGATGCATTCGGTCCATTGTTGGGCGCGGCAACGGGTTCGGAGCTCGGGTTCGCATCGCCCGAAGCGGACACCGAAATGGCCGAGACGAGTGAGTTGCCAGCTACGCCAGCCGGTGCGCTGGCTGCCGACTTTCTCGGCGTCGTGAACGAAAACGAGGAAGCATGGCGCGGCTTTGTGGAGACGCGCATGTTCTCCAAGCTGCTCGACCTGATGCCGGTCGACGAGCATGTCGCTCAATATCCCATGCTGCGCGACGATATCGGGGGCAGGTCGATCGCCGCCGTCGCCGAGGATGAGGAGGCGATCCGCCTGCGCCTGGTCGCCGATGGCCAGCCGCCGCTCATGCTCGTTCTCTTCCACGCCGAAGAGGATGGCATGCTCAAACTGCGCGGGATTGCAGTCGAGTAGTGCTAAGCGTCTAGCGGCACCCCGAACAGGTCATGCTCGTCGGCATCCTCGACATGGACGCGGGCGAAGTCGCCGACGTTCAAGTGACCCGCATCGCGCAGGTGGACTTCGCCGTCGATTTCGGGGGCGTCGGCCTTGCTGCGGCCGGTGGCGCCGCCGGTTTCCGCGTCCACCGCATCGACGATGATGTCGATATCTTTGCCGATCTTGGCCTGCAGCTTGGCCGCGCTGATCTTGGCGCAATGCTCCATGATGCGGGCGTAGCGTTCTTCCTTCACCTCTTCGGGCACGGCGCCCGGGAAGGCGTTGGCTTCGGCGCCCTCGACGGGTTCGAAACGGAAAGCGCCGACGCGGTCGAGTTGCGCTTCGGTGAGCCATTCGAGGAGATATTCGAAGTCCGCTTCTGTCTCGCCGGGGAAGCCCACGACGAAGCTGGAACGTACCGCAATGTCGGGACAGATGTCGCGCCATGCCTTGAGTCGCTCGAGCACCTTGGCCTCATTGGCCGGGCGCTTCATTGCCTTCAGCACCGACGGGGCGGCATGCTGGAAGGGGATGTCGAGATAGGGGGTCAATTTGCCCTCGGCCATGAGCGGGATGACCCGGTCGACATGGGGGTAGGGGTAGACATAGTGGAGCCGCACCCAGGGCTGTTCGCCCTCGGGCGTGCGCAGCTCGCCAAGCCGCTCGGCAAGGGCGGTCATGTGCGCGCGGACCTCGCCATCCTTCCACGGCCAGGCCTGGTGCTTGAGGTCGAGGCCGTAAGCGCTCGTATCCTGGCTGATGATCAGCAATTCCTTGGTGCCCGCAGCGACCAGCTTTTCGGCTTCGCGCAGCACTGCATCGGGGCGGCGGCTGGCAAGGTCGCCGCGGATCGAGGGGATGATGCAGAAGGCGCAGCGATGGTTGCAGCCCTCTGAAATCTTCACATAGCTGTAGTGGCGCGGCGTGAGCTTGGTCTCAGGCTGCGGCACGAGATCGACATAGGGCGACACGCTCGGCGGCACGGCGTCGTGCACGGCCTCGACCACCTGCTCATATTGCTGCGGGCCGGTGATCGCGAGGACGTTTGGATATTTGGCGCGGATGAGCTCGGCTTCGTTGCCGAGGCAGCCGGTGACGACGACGCGGCCATTTTCATTCATCGCTTCGCCGATCGCCTCGAGGCTCTCTTCCTTGGCACTATCGAGAAAGCCGCAAGTGTTCACAAGCACGACGTCGGCGCCCTCATAATCGGGGCTCATCTGATAGCCGTCGGCGCGCAGCTTGGTGAGGATGCGCTCTGAATCGACGAGCGCCTTCGGACAGCCGAGCGAGACCATGCCCACTTTGGGCGGAGAGGGAATTTGCGTTGCCATGATTGGCGCTGCCCTTAAGGGCAAACGCGTCGTAAATCCAGCGCCTTAATAGGCTTCGGCAGAGAGCTCGACCGCGTCGAAATTACCGGCAGCCAAGTCCTCGGGACGGATCCAGAACTGGTAGACGCCCTCGGCGAAGTGGTGGCCGATGGGCGGGTTAGCGCCCATTTCAAGCAGCAGCAGCCACTCGCCGACGCGCTCTTCGGCCTCCATTTGGACGAAGGTGGGGGCGCACAGCATGCGCTCGTCACCTGCGCTGAAGCGGTGTCGGGCGCGCACGTAGGCGAGCGCTTCCTCGGGCAGTTTGTCGGCATGGCCGGCGGCCAGCGTCGCCTCGATGCTGTCGACCACGATCTGCGAGAGGCAAGGCGCGACAAGGCCGTCATGCTTCTTCAGCATCTTCCAGAAATCGTTGCACATGGTGCGCGATAGAGGGCGCTCGGCCTTTTCGGCGCGCTCGACCTTGCGGCGCCAATCGGTAAGGTCGCCGGTCAGCGCCTTGTCGCCCTTCTGCGTACCCTTGCGATAAGGGTCGGCAATGTGACGCTCGAGATGGCCGAGCGCGATACGGATCGCGTCCCAATCCTGCGGGAAGGCCTCGAACGGGCGCTCAAGCGCCTTCTTGTCGTCGTAGCTGACCTCGAAATCGGTCGCCTGATCGAGGTCGGCTTCATATTCGGCAATCGCCTCGGCTGCCGTGTCGCGATCGATCGCGCCGGGCCAGAAGGATTGCTCGCGATCCTTTTCGGGGTCGACGGCGTCGGCGCTGTCCTTGGCGGTGATCGTTACCGGATCGAAGCTCCATTTGGGCAGCAGGCGCGGCCAATCCTCGTCGCGGCGCGGCCAGCCCCAGGCGAGCTTGCTGTCATAGAGATGCGGCAGAGCGGAGGGGGCGTCGAGTTCGACGAATTCGGCCGTGTCGCCGTCGACATGGACGACCTTCCACTCCCAATAGGCGCCCCAGTGCAGGTCCATGAAGAAAGCGAGCACGCCGGTCTCGGGGAGAAGCTGGAAGCTTGCCGAACCGGGAAGCTGGCTGCAGTCGATCTGGCCGACAAAGCTTAGCGCGCGCTTGGTGCCGTCGGGCTTGGTGAAAGTCGGCCATTCGAAGCTCTCGGGCAGGCGCGGACAGCCGCCCCAGAAGCTAAGATGCGTATCCTCATGCTTGGGCGGGACGTGCTGGCGGAACATGACGGCTTGCTTGCGAACCTTGCGCAGCGCCGGGTGGGGCCGCTTGGGACGCGCCGGGGGCGGAGCGGGGGCTGCCGCCTCGACGGGCTCTTCCACTTCGGCCTCCGGGACTTCGACGTGGAGCCGTTCCTTAATCTCTTCGAGATGGTCATGGACGGCATTGTCCTGCGGCGGGGTCTCGTCGCGTTCTTCTACAGGTTCCGGCGCTTCGTCGGTCACGTCCTTAAGCTGCGGACGGGCGGGGCTCGGCGGAACGGGGGGAGGGGGTGCGTATTTCTCTTCGCTCGCCATGCGCTGGCCATGGTCGCGCAGGCGCGCCAGGCGCTCCTCGACCGGGTCGAGCGGCGGCGCCTCGGACTGGGCGTCCGGAGATTTCTTGCCCATTCCCAACAGGTTCTTGAACACAGTTCACCCCATCTTTCTGAGGCGAAATGATCAGACAAAATCGTTTCGGAAGGGTTTACCGCCGCTTAGGGGCGTTTTTTCCCGCTTTTTTGCTAGTTACAGGGTGGGAAGGCAAAGCCCGGGATGATCTCGATGATGCGATCGCCGGTCTCCAGCTTCTTCGCGCCTTCTTCCCAGAAGCCGATGGCCTTGTTGTTGCGAAGGATGCGCACGCCAAGCCCGATGGCCACTTCCGACAGGGGCTTGCCGATTTCGAAATTCTCGATCTCGCGCTCGTGCAGGCGCACACGACCGGTCGCCGAAGCGAGGTCGGCAAGATAGTCGGCAATGCCGGCGCCATGCGCCGAACCGGCGAGCAGCAGGCCGGCAAAGCTGGTCGGGTTGATAACCGTCGTGGCACCGGCGGCGCGGGCGGGGAATTCGTTATCCTCGGCGCGTACCGCAAGGCTGATATGCAGCTTGGGACATAGATGCCGCGCGGTGAGGCAGATGAGGATCGAGGTGTCGTCACGGCCCGCAGAAATGATCATCGTATTGGCCTGACGCAGGCGCACCGCTTCCATGGTTTCATCGCGCGTGGCATCGGCCTGCAGTACGATGCAGCCCAAGCGTTCGGCCTTGGCGATACTCTCGGGATTCTGGTCGATGACGACGATCTTGCGCGGGTCTTCACCGCGGGCGATCAGTTCGTCGACCGCCTCGCCGCCCGATGTGCCATAGCCGGCAACGACGATGTGGCCGGAAAGTGTGCGTTGTAGACGTCGCATGAGATAGGTGTCCCAGGTTCGCTTGATCACGAAGGTGTAGGCGGTGCCCGCCAGGATCAAGATGAAGAAGATGCGCGCAGGGGTGACGACGAGGGCGTCGAACAGGCGCGCCTCCTCGGTCACGGGCACGATGTCGCCATAGCCGGTCGTCGTCGCCGAGATCATCGTAAAGTAGATGACGTCGGCAAAGCTGATCTCGCCATCGACGCTGTCGACGAAGCTCTCGCGGTCGATCCAGTGCACCGCCACGATGAAGGCGAGCAGGGCGAAGAGGAGGCCGACGCGAATCCCGAACTGCGCCCAGCCCGAGAGCGGGCTCTTCTGGCGCAGGAGAGGGATTTGCGATCCGAGACGCGGCTTGCGTTCCATCGCCGCTATTTAGGGGCCTTTTGGGGCGAATAAAAGGTTTTGCGCGACTTCACGCGTCGATCGCGTCTTCATCGAGGCCCGCTGCTTCGGCCTGAATGAACTCGAAACGATGCTCGGGCTTCTTGCCCATCAGCCGCTCGACCATGTCGCGCGCACCCTGCTGGTCCTGATATTCGGGCGGCAGGGTGATGCGGATGAGGCTCCGGCTGGCCGGGTCCATCGTCGTTTCCTTCAATTGGTTGGGGTTCATTTCGCCGAGGCCCTTGAAGCGGCCGACATCGACCTTCTTGCCCTTGAATTCGGTTTCCTTGAGCTCGCGCAGATGCGCATCGTCGCGGGCATAGGCCGACTTGGAGCCGGCGGTGATGCGATAGAGCGGCGGCTGGGCAAGATAGAGGCGACCGCCCTTCACCAGTTCGGGCATTTCCTGGAAGAAAAACGTCATCAAAAGCGTCGCGATATGCGCGCCGTCGACATCCGCGTCGGTCATGATGATGATCTTGTCGTATCTGAGCTGGTCATCGTCATACTGATCGCGAAAGCCGGTGCCGAGCGCGAGACCAAGGTCGGAAATCTCGGCATTGGCGCGGATCTTTTCCTTGGTGGCGCTGGCGACGTTGAGGATCTTGCCGCGAATGGGAAGGATGGCCTGCGTCTTGCGGTTGCGCGCCTGCTTGGCGCTGCCGCCCGCCGAATCCCCTTCGACGATGAAGAGTTCGGTATCGCCATCCTCGCCGCCCGCATTGGCGCAGTCGGTGAGCTTGCCCGGCAAGCGGAGTTTCTTGGCGCTGGTGGCAGTCTTGCGCTTCACCTCGCGCTCGGCCTTGCGCTTCATGCGCTCGTCCATCCGCTCGATGACGGCGCCCAGCAACGCGCGGCCGCGGTCCATATTGTCGGCGAGATAATGATCGAAATGATCGCGCACCGCATTCTCGACGAAGCGCGCGGCTTCGGTCGAAGTCAGGCGATCCTTGGTTTGCGACTGGAAATGCGGATCGCGGATGAAGACGCTGAGCATACATTCGATCCCACCGAACACATCATCGGCGTTGATCTTGGCGGCCTTCTTCTCGTTCACCAGTTCGCCAAAAGCGCGCAGGCCCTTGGTCAGCGCGGCGCGAAGGCCGGCCTCATGCGTCCCGCCATCGGGCGTCGGGATCGTGTTGCAGTAATAACGCTGGTAGCCGTCGGTCCAGAGCGGCCAGGCGATCGCCCATTCGCAGCGGCCCTGGTCGTCGGGGAAATCCTGCTTGCCGGTGAAAGGCGGCGAGGTGACCGTCCCGCGATCGGCGAGCATTTCTTCGAGATGGTCGGCAAGGCCGTTGTCGAACTTGAAGACCGCGCTTTCCGGGACCTCATCGCTGGCGAGGCTGGGCGCGCACTTCCAGCGTATCTCGACGCCGCCATAGAGATAGGCCTTGGAGCGGGCGAGGTCGTGGAGGCGCTTGGGATTATATTTGGCATCCGCGCCGAAGATTTCGGGGTCGGGCGTGAAGGTGACCTTGGTCCCGCGCCGGTTAGGCGCCGCGCCGACTTCCTCCAGCTTCGAAGTCGCATGGCCCTTGGCGAAGGTCTGGCGGTAGACCTTCTTGTCGCGGGCGACTTCGACGACGGTCTCGGTCGACAGTGCGTTGACGACGCTGACCCCGACGCCGTGCAGGCCGCCGCTCGTCGCGTAGGCTTTGCCCTCGAACTTGCCACCCGAGTGGAGCGTGGTGAGGATCACCTCGAGCGCCGACTTGTCCTTAAACTTGGGGTGCGGGTCGATGGGGATGCCACGGCCATTGTCGGCGATGGTCAGGCGGTTGCCTTCCTCCAGCTCGATCTCGATGCGGTTGGCATGACCCGCAACGGCTTCGTCCATCGAGTTGTCGAGGACTTCTGCGGCGAGGTGATGCAGCGCGCGCGCATCGGTGCCGCCAATATACATGCCGGGCCGGCGACGCACCGGCTCCAGACCCTCCAGCACCTCGATGGCGCTGGCGTCATAATCGGACGAGGTTTTGGGGTCGGGTGCGGAATCGAACAGTTCGTTGGACATATTGCGAACGGTATAGGGGCGAGCGTGCCGCCCTGCCAAGCGACAACCGCACGGCAATCTGCTATGCGATGCGGGCTGCCCTGAAGTCTGGCGAGCAGCCAGTAGCCTCGCGCCGTGCGTGAATGGCCGCGCGACCAGCGCTCAGGAGGGACACATGATGAACAACATGAAGCTCATGGCGGGCGGCCTGGCTGCCGCGACCTTGTCGGCTGGCGTGGCGATCGCCCATGGATCGGGCCTCGACCATCACAAGGACAAGATGATCGAAAGCGCGCTGTCGGCCGGACCGGCCTCGGTGACCGATGGTGCGACCGTGCTCGATGGCGAAGGCAACGTGCTGCGCGAAGGGTCGAACGGCTGGACCTGCCTGCCCGAAGGCGCGATGGGCGCCATGTGCAACGATGCGACCTGGATGGCGGCATTGGGCGCGATGATGTCGGGCGAGCCTTTCCCGACCGGCAGCTTCGGCGTCTCCTACATGCTGGCAGGCGAAGGCGACACGCCCGGCGTCAGCAATCTCGACCCGATGGCGAGCGAGCCGACCGAGGACAATATGTGGATCAAGGATGGCCCGCACATGATGATCATCCTGCCCGACCCGGCCATGTATGCGGACATGACCAACGATACGTCGGCTCCGGTCTACGTCATGTGGAAAGACACGCCCTATGCACACCTGATGGTCCGCATCGAAGAGGCTGACTACGAATGAGACAGGGCGTCGTTATGAGCCCTCGGCTAGACCGAGAATTATATAGAAAACATTGACTCGCGAATATCTCCGCTATTAGTTGCGCAATTGATAGCGGAGATATTGCGCATGAGCAAATTCGGTTTTCACGAAGCCTACCTTGGCAAACGCTTGCAGGACTTGCTGAGCCTCTCGCATGACCAGATGTTCCATGTTTACCGCAGACGCGGTTTGGTGATTCCGGTCGAGGGATCCTCTACACTCCAAGCAATCGCTCCCGGGCAACGGAAAGCCATATCCGACCTTTCTCGCCAGCTTGGCCAGCCGCACCAGTTGGTGGCCCAGCGAATTCAGAAACTTCGCAAGATGCGACTGCTTGAGGCAGAGGAAGATCCGTCCGACCGGCGTCGTACCGAATATCGTCTGACCTCAAAGGGCGAAGAACAATGGAACTTGCTCAATGCGCTTATGGAAGATGCAATCACGGTGAACCGCGAACTATTTCGCGAGATTGACTGCAATCTCCTTGCCGCATTGGAGCGCGCCATCAAGGCACTATCGCGAGCCGGCTTCGATGACCGGTTCGAGAACGTCGATATTCTTGGCGTTGGGGCGAAAGGGCTGGGTACGGTATCATGATCGGGACGAACGCCCTTTTGCGCCGCCTCGGACGGACAACTTTGATTAGCCTATCCGGATTTCTCGCTTTATCTGCATGTTCGTCACTCGGGTCCGATGCAGTCGCGGAAGCAAACGCCCCGTCAATGAGCGAACATGATCCGAAAGAGGTAAGATCGGAGGCGCTGTTGCGGCTCGCCGACATGCTCGAGCAGCTCTACGTATTTCCGAAGATTGGTCACGAGTATGCGGACCATCTGCGTGATCTTGCGTCGGGCTCCCAAGATGCGGCGCTATCTGACCAAGCTTTTGCGGAAGCGATCACCGAAAAACTGCAAGCGATTCATGCGGACGGACATCTCCGCATCGAGGTTGAGCCGTCGGGCGCTGCGTTCGCCGAAGGGCCGTCGGGACCCCCTCCCGCTGCCCCGCCCAGCGGATTGCGCGAAGTTCGCAATCTCGCACCGGGTGTCGCCTATCTGCGGCTTGATTCGCTATGGGGCGATCCGCCGACTATGGGACGATTGGCCACTCTCGTCGAAAGCGGCGAGGCCGCACGTGGACTTGTGATCGACCTGCGCCAGAATCGCGGCGGTGGCCTTGCCGAGATGGACTTCCTCTTCCCACACCTGTTCACTGAAACGCAGGCGCTGCTGGTGATGGAGGTCCGGCGGACCATCTATGACAGTGAAGGCGGGCCATTCCGCGCAGGGCCGAACCTGCGTCGTGTCGACAGTTCGCCCGAACTCGTGCGGTTGCAGCACGAAGTGCATCCTGCAACGCAGCCTGCTTTGGCGGATGCGCGGTTATTCGTGCTGATTTCCGAAGACACCGGATCGGCGGCCGAGCACTTTGCACTGGCACTCAAGCGGACCGGAAGGGCTACGCTCGTGGGTAGTGCGACCAAAGGCGCTGCACATTTCGGGGGGCTCATTCCCCTTGGCAACGGCTTTCGCGCCTTCGTACCGGCTGGCCGAACATTCGATCCCGATACGGGTGAGAGCTGGGAAGGCACCGGCGTCAAGCCTGATATCGTCGTCGAACCGGAAAAAGCGCTGGAACATGTCCTTGGGGCGCTGGCTCTAGACGACTAGAGCAGCGCCGGCCTTGAAAAAAGCCCCGGAGGTTCGCTCCGGGGCTTTTCGTTCGTTTAGCGAACCCGCGGGCCGCCGAAGGGCAGCGGGGGCGGGGGTTTGCGGTCGCGGCGCGGCAGCTGCGCCTGATAGGCGACGCCGCAATGTTCGACGCAATAGGGGAAGCCCGGGTTCGACTTCTCGCCGCAGAAATGGAAGTCGGGCTCGCCCGGATGACCCATCGGCCAGCGGCAGATGCGCTCGTTGAGGTCGAGCAGGCTGGTCTTGTCGGCCACTTCCTCGCTCGGCTTGGCCGGGATCAGGCGGCGCGGGGGCGCGGGCGGGATCGGGGCCTGCTGGTCCGAGGGGCCCTGACGCACGAAGCCACCGGGGCCGATCGAGCGATACTGGGTCTTGTCGTTGGGCGCGTCGGCTTTCTTGTCATCCGCCTTGGCATCGGCCTTGGCCGGCGCGGGCTTGGGATCCGCTTTGGGCGCGGCCTTGGGCTTTTCCGCAGCCGCAGGCGCTGCCGCCTTCTTGGCGGGCGCTGCCTTCTTTGGCGCTGCCTTTTTCTTGGGCGCGGCCTTCTTCGCTGCAGGCTTCTTGGCCGCAGCCTTCTTTTTCTTGTCGCCGGCTTTCACAGGCGAGGGGCGCGATTCAAGGCCAAGGCGATGCGCCTTGCCGATCACCGCATTGCGGCTCACGCCGCCAAGGTCCTCGGCGATCTGGCTAGCCGTCTTGCCCTCGGCCCACATCGTTTTCAGCCGTTCGATCCGTTCGTCGGTCCAGCTCAATTTTCACTCCGCATTGTGTTTGGGCAGCAGCCTTAGTAGCGAGGCTCCCATGTCCGAACCTGATCCGAACAGCCCTAATTCTTCCTGGATGAACGCTCCATATGGCGAGCCGATCCTCGGCACCGTCAATTGGGGCGGTCTACGCACGCTCTATATCAAGGAGGTGAGGCGTTTCTTCAAGGTCCAGCTGCAAACTGTTTGGGGTCCGGCGGTCACGACCTTGCTCTATCTGGTCATCTTCACCGTCGCGTTGGGGCGCGGCGGGCGCGAATTGATGGGTGTACCGTTCGCGGAATTCCTCGCTCCCGGCCTTATCGTCATGGGGATGATCCAGGCGGCGTTCGCCAATGCGAGCTTCTCGCTGCTGGTCGGCAAGATCCAGGGGACGATCGTCGATTATCTGATGCCGCCGCTGTCGATCGGCGAATTGGTGGCGGGGATTGTCGCCGCCTCGGTGACCCGCGCCTTCTTCGTTGGCGGTGCGGTCTGGCTGGTCATGTTGCTGTGGCCGGGTGTCGACGTGATGCCGCAGAACCTGCTGGTGGTGCTCTATTTCGGCCTGATGGGCGCATTGCTGCTGAGCTTTCTTGGTGTCCTCACTTCGGTGTGGGCAGAGAAGTTCGACCATGCCGCGATGGTCACCAACTTCGTCGTCGCGCCGCTCGCCTTGCTCTCGGGCACTTTCTATTCGATCGAGGCGCTGAGCGAGACCTTCCAGGCGGTGAGCCTTGCCAACCCCGTCTTCTATGTCATTTCGGGTTTCCGGTACGGCTTCATTGGAGTCGCCGACTCGCCCGTCATGATCGGTGCGATCCTGCTCGCAATCCTGAACTTCATCCTGTTCGGCCTATGCTACCGGCTGCTGGCGAGCGGGTGGAAAATCAAGAATTAGGCCGCGAAAGTCGCGGTTTTCAGCCGCGGGCGCCTGCCTGAACAATTTCTTACATACATATTCAGCGCCGACACATTGGCGATGCCCCAGCTTGGTCGCATCAAAAGTGCCAAGAAGGAGTATTAGGGCATGCGTAAAATGATCCTCGCAACCACCGCTCTCGTCGGCGCCTCTCTCGTCGCGGTTCCCGCGGCGGCCGAGGCGCGGCCCAAGGTGGATATCAACGTCAGCGTCGGACAGGACCGAGGCTATTATGGCGATCGCGGCTATTACGGTGACCGCGGCTATTATGGCGGCCAGCGTCACTTCGCCTACGGCAAGGTCCGCGAACTGCAGAGCCGCGTTGCGCAGATGCGCCGCGACATCCGCCATTTCGACCGCACCGGCGCGATCAGCAACCGTGAAGCGCGTAACCTGACGCGCAAGGCCTATCGCCTGCACGAGCGGATCGACCGGATGGCCTATCGCGGTCTCAACCGCGGCGAATATCGCAGCGCCGTGCGCGGCATCCGCAACCTGCGCCGCGACATCCAGCGCGACCTGCGTGACGGCCGTCGCTGGGGTAATTACGGCTACGGCTATCGCGGCGACCGCGACCGTTACTGGAATGATGACAATCGTTGGGAAAACGACCGTCGCTGGAACGACCGCCGTTACAATCGCGATTACCGATACGATCGCCGTGACCGCGATGACGACGATTGGGATGATTAAGTTCTAGTCCCCGCAGCATTGCCATGCCCCCTGGCGATCTGCCCCAAGGAAAGGCGCCGCACCCTGATATGGGTGGCGGCGCCTTTTCTTTGGCGTTAGGGGTGCCCACATGTGAGAGGGATGCGGGAGATGCCCGATGGGCCGCCGCCAAAAGGATTCAGGAGAAGTTTGAAGATGACGATCACGCCGCTCATGCCGGTCTACCCGCGTTGCGAAGTCCGGCCGGTCAAGGGCGAGGGGCCCTATCTCTATGGCGAAGGCGGCGAGAAGTATCTGGATTTCGCAAGCGGCATTGCGGTGAACCTGCTGGGCCACAATCATCCGCATCTCACCAAGACGATCCAGGACCAAGCGGCCAAGCTAATGCATGTGTCGAACCTTTACGGCTCGCCGCAGGGTGAGCATCTGGCGCAGCGTCTGGTCGACCTGACGTTTGCGGACACCGTCTTCTTCACCAATTCGGGCGCCGAGAGCGTGGAATGCATGATCAAGACGATCCGCCGCTTCCACGTCGCGGACGGCAATCCGCACCGAAAAGAAATCATCACCTTTAAAAATGCTTTCCACGGCCGCACGATGGCGACCATCTCGGCAGCCAACCAGGAAAAGCTGCATGACGGGTTCGAGCCTTTGCTGCCGGGCTTCACCTATGTCGAGTTCGATAATCTCGAAGCTGCCGAAGCGGCGATCACCGATCGCACCGCCGGCTTCATCGTCGAGCCGGTGCAGGGCGAGGGCGGTATCCGTCCCGCAAGCCAGGAGTTTATGACCGGCCTTCGCGAGCTTTGCGACAAGCATGGCCTGCTGCTCGGCCTCGACGAAGTGCAGTGCGGCGTCGCGCGCACCGGCACGCTCTATGCTTACGAGCAATATGGCATCGTTCCCGACGTGCTGGCCTCGGCCAAGGGTCTGGGCGGCGGTTTCCCGATGGGGGCCTGCCTCGCCACCGAAGAAGCGGCCAAGGGCATGGTGTTCGGCACGCACGGCTCGACCTATGGCGGCAACCCGCTTGCCATGGCGGCGTGCGAAGCCGTGCTCGATGTCGTTGCCGAGCCCGAATTCCTCGAAGGCGTCAAAGCGACCGGCGATCGCCTGCGCGGTGCGCTCGAACAGATGATCGGCAACCACCCCGACATGTTCGAAAGCGTGCGCGGCATGGGGCTGATGCTCGGCGTGAAGATGACCGACAAGGTCGTCAGCCGTGCCTTTGTCGGCTGGCTGCGCGGGCGCGGCCTGCTGGCGGTTGCTGCGGGCGACAATGTCATGCGCGTCCTGCCGCCGCTGAACATCACCGATGAGCATATCCGCGAATTCGTCGACACGTTGTCGGCGGCCGCGGCCGATTACGAGATCCCCGAACCCGCCTGATGGCCGATAACACCCAACTCTCGAAAGATGTCGTCCTTGGCGCGATGCTGCCGACGCGCGGTGCGCGCGGGCGGCTCGTGCGCCTTGACCAGTCGATCGATGCGATCCTAGCGCCGCACGACTATCCGCCGGTGCTCGAGCGGCTGCTGGCGGAGGCGCTCGGCCTGACGGCGTTGTTGGGCGCGCTGCTCAAAGACGAGACGGGCCAGCTGACGCTCCAGGCCCAGACCGAAAACGGGGTCATCGACCTCATGGTGTGCGACTATGTCGGCGGCGAATTGCGCGGGCATATCAAATATGACCCTGCCAAGTTCGCCGAAGCGCCTGCCGACCCGACGCTCTTCGCCTTGTTCGGCAAGGGCTATCTGGCGATCACTTTCGACCAGCCCAAGCGCAAGGAGCGGTACCAGGGCATCGCACCCATCGAAGGCAATTCGATCGCCGAGGCGGCGGAAAGCTATTTCGCCCAGTCCGAGCAGATCCCGTCGCTGGTGCGCATCCATGCCGCGCAAAAGGACGAGGGCTGGGTCGTCGGCGGGCTCATGTTCCAGCACCTGCCTGAAGGCGAAGAAGGCCGCGAGCGCCTGCATACCAAGCTGGACCATCCCGACTGGCCGCACGTCGCGATCCTTGCGGGGTCGGTAAAGGATGAGGAACTGGTCGATACCGAGCTGCCGCTCGACCAGCTTTTGTGGCGCCTGTTCCACGAAGAAGACGAAGTGCGCACGCTGACGCCGATCGCGCTCAGCAAGGGTTGCCGCTGCAGCCCCGACTATATCGCCAGCGTCATTGCCCGCTTCCCGCCCGAGGAACAGGACGAGATGGTGGCCGATGACGGGTTCATCCGCGTCGACTGCGCATTTTGCGCGACCAGCTTTCCGATCAAGCCGCCAAAAGCGTCGACAAACGACGAATAAAGGTCCTGAAAAGGAACCTGTTTAGCTTATATTCATTGTACCTCCCGTAGGAAGGCTGCGATGAAACGTGCAATAACATCGACGATTGGAGCAGTGGTGCTGGCGCTGGGCGCTGGCGGGCTGAGTGCGTCGGTGTCCGACCAGCACGGCCCCCCGCCGCGCATTCTCGACCCGGTCGAGCCCGGATTGTGGGAAGTGACCATCCCTGGCAGCGACGCCCGCGCGCAGCGCCTTTGCCTGCGCGACGTGTCGTTGCTCGCGCAATATACCCACCGCAGCAACCAGTGCACGCGCATGACCGTGTCCGAACGCGGCCAGACTGCCTTGGTGCGCTATACCTGCACCGAGGGCGGCTTCGGCAGCACCGAGGTCGAGGTCGTCACGCCGCGGTCGCTGCGCCTGTCGACGCAGGGCATCCATAACGGTCGCCCCTTCAACCGGACCTATCTCGCCCGCCGCCTGCGCGCCTGTTAAGCTTGTCGCGCGCCCGTCTCTGCGGCTAAGGGCGCTCGCATCATGACCTTGTTCATTCTGAAAGCGATCATCTCCGGCCTTTTGGTCGCGGTCATCTCGACCGTGGCGCAAAAGTGGCCCGGCTGGGGCGGCCTGCTCGCCTCGTTGCCGCTCGTCAGCGTGATGAGCATATTGTGGCTCTATGGCGAGACGCGCGACACCGAGAAGGTGGCAGGCCTCGCCATGGGCGCCTTCTGGTTCTTCCTGCCGTCCATCCCGATGTTCCTGATCATCCCCATGATGCTGCGCGGCGGTATTTCGTTCGGTGTGACCATGGTGACGGCGATCGGCACGACCCTGGCGCTCTACGCAATCTGGGCACAAATCGCGCCCAAGCTGGGGATCGTCCAATGAGCAAGAAAGCCGTCATCCTCTTGTCGGGCGGGCTGGATTCCATGGTCTGTGCGGGGCTCGCCCGCGAAGCCGGCTTCGACATTCTCGCGCTCACCATTGACTATAATCAGCGCCACCGCGTCGAGCTGGAGGCCGCCAGCCGCATCGCCGCATATGTCGAAGCCAGGCGCCATGTCGTCCTGCCGCTCGACCTCACCCGCTTTGGCGGATCGGCCCTGACCGATGATATCGACGTGCCCAAGGGCGGCGTCGAAGAGGGCATTCCAGTGACCTACGTGCCGGCGCGCAACACGGTGTTCCTGTCGCTCTGCTTGGCCTTCGCCGAGGCGGGCAATGCGCATGACATCTTCATCGGCGTGAACAGTCTCGATTATTCGGGCTATCCCGATTGCCGCCCCGAATTCATCGCCGCTTTCCAGGAAGTGGCGCGGCTCGGCACAAAGGCTGCGGATAGCGGCGAGGGCTATCGCATCAACACCCCGCTCCAGCACATGACTAAGGCCGAAATCGCTGCCGAAGCGGCGCGGCTTGGCATGGACGCAGGCATGAGCTGGTCCTGTTACGACCCGACCCCCGATCACAAGCATTGCGGCCTGTGCGACAGCTGCCGCCTGCGCCGCGAAGGCTTTGCGGCGGCGGGGCTCGATGATCCGACCGTCTACGCGACCGCGCCATGACCTATGCGGTGAAAGAAATCTTCCTCACGCTGCAGGGCGAGGGGATGCAGTCGGGGAGCCGCGCGGTCTTCCTGCGCTTTGCCGGCTGCAATTTGTGGACCGGCCGCGAAGAGGATCGCACCAAGGCGATCTGCCAGTTTTGCGACACCGATTTCGTCGGCACCGACGGCGTCAATGGCGGCAAGTTCGCGGAGGCCGTTACGCTGGCTGACAAGGTCGCGGAACTATGGGGCGAGGGGCGCAAGGACCGTCTCGTCGTCATCACCGGCGGCGAACCCATGCTTCAGCTCGATGCGGACTTGATCGATGCGCTGCACGATCGCGGCTTTCGCATTGCGGTGGAGAGCAATGGCACCATCGCAGCGCCCGAGGGGATCGACTGGCTCTGCATCAGTCCCAAATGGGGTAGCGAATTGGTCCAGACGTCGGGCGATGAACTCAAGCTCGTCTGGCCGCAGCCGTTTGACCTCGATCAGCTGGAAGCCCTCGATTTCGCAAACTTCCTAATCCAGCCGATGGATGGCGAGAATGTCGAAGAGGCGACCGAAGCCGCTATTGCGCTGGTGATGGAACGGCCCAAATGGCGCTTGAGCCTGCAGACGCACAAGCTCTTGGGACTGGCCTAGTCGTCGTCGCTTCTGAGGCACTTCTTCTTCACCGTGCCATCTTTCTTGAAACAACTCGGCGGGTGATTGTAGATCGGCCCGTAACTCACGGGCCACTTGGTCCGGCGGGTCCAGAAATTGTCGCTCGTCGGGCGTAGGCTGCGACGCAGCTCGCCAAGGCGGCGCTGCGCGAACATCATGATCTGGCCGCGCGGCACGAACAGCGCATCGCGCGCAATGTCGCCCGCCGTCTGGCAGAAGCTGCGCTTGCCATAGAGCGTGGAGAAACTGTTGTAGGTGCGCGTGTTGAACCGGTCGAAGGCGCGTTTGCCCTCACGCTCGGTCTCCGCATTGCGCACGAAATAGCCCTGCAGCGTGTCATGCGCAGGGCCGAGCTCGCCGGCATGGGTGGCGATGAAATTGTTATAATTGTCGACCGAGTCGAGGATCTTGTAGTGATGACACTGCAGCGCCGCGACATTGAGGCCGGCGCGCAAATTCCACAGGATCGCAGCGCGCTGCTCGAGGATATTGGCTTCGGGAAGCGGTAGGCCCAGCGCTGGGGTCAGCATGTCGGCGGGCGGCGTCGAGAAATCGGGCGCGACCATGTAGAGCTGTGCCGAGGCGGCCTGCGGCACAATGGCGGCAGCGCCGAAGGCGGCGGTGGCGGCAAGGGCGAAACGCTTCACTATCCCACTTCTCCCGATCATTGGGCCCGACCTGTCTAGGCCAAGGCCCTTGAATGAAAAATTAAGCCGCCGGCGGGTCTTTTGGCAACCGTGATTGGCCAGGGAAATGCGGATCAGTCGTTCGCCGCGTCGCGTCCCGGTACCTCTTCATCGACCAGCCCCGCGTCGCGGTCGGTCGCGGCGTCGATCGCGGTCACGTCCTCGCCGTCGATGATCTCGGGTGCTTCGGCCTCGATCTGCTCTTCAATCGGCACTTCCTCGGGCTCGTCACCGCCGCAGGCGGCCAGCAATAGGAGGGGCGAAAGGAGGAATGCGCGCATCACGAAAGTCCCTTTGTTGAGTGCGCGCCGACCTTAGCCGTTTCGCGCGCAAGCGGAAGAGAGACGTTCCAGAAAGTCCGGGAAACGTGCCTTTAGTGCCGCATCCAGCTCGGCCATACCGGCATCGAGGCCGAGATGGGCAAGGCTGGTGACACCGAAATCGGCAATGCCGCAAGGCACGATGCCGCCGAAATGGGAGAGGTCGGGGGCGACGTTGATCGAAAAACCGTGGAGCGTGACCCAGCGCTTCACGCGCACGCCGATGGCCCCGATCTTCGCTTCCTGATCGCCGCTGCCGGTCCAGATGCCGATCCGGCCTTCCTCGCGCCGCGCTTCGACGCCGAGCTCGGCCAGGGCATCGATCATCCAGCCTTCGAGCGCATGGACGAAGCAGCGTATGTCCTTGCCGCGCTTGGACAGGTCGAGGTTGAGGTAGCCGACCCGCTGGCCCGGGCCATGATAGGTGTAGCGCCCGCCGCGCCCGGCATCGAAGACTGGAAATTGGTCGGGGTTCATGAGTTCGGCAGGATCGGCGCTGGTCCCCGCGGTAAAGAGCGGGGGATGTTCGAGCAGCCAGACGCGTTCGCCCGCTTCGTCGGCAGCAATCGCGGCGGCGCGCGCCGTCATGTCGGCAAGCGCGGCCTCATAGTCGACAGGTTCGTCGGAGATTCGCCATTCCACGTCCATGCGCCGCGATGTGCGGTGCGCTCGTCCGCTTGGCAAGGGCGCGGCCTCTGCTAAGGTCGCGAAAATTTCAGCGCAGGGGAAATGCACATGAGCAGTCTTTCGATCAGCAAGGCCTGGGACGATGCCCGGCCGATCATCGCGCGCGACGGGCGGTTGATGTTCATCATCGCGCTGGCGACCGTGGTGATTCCGCAGACGATCATGTTTCTCGTGGCGCCCGAACAGACGCAGCTTGGCATGCAGCCTGGCACCGAAATCGAGCCGGCCGAAGCATCGGGCGGTGTTCTCCTGCTCTCGCTGGTCGCAGCCCTGATCAACATCGTCGGCTCGATCGCGATCAGCTACCTTGCGCTGACGCGCGGCGCGAGCGTGGGCGACGGCCTGCGCCGGGGTCTCAATCGCCTGCCGGTCACGATCCTGCTGTTTCTGCTGCTCTTCATCGTCGGCTTCGGCATTGCGATGGTGCTGGTGCTCGCCTTGTTCGGCGCAAGCCTTGCCGAAATCGGCGATCCGTCGACCATTCCGACGCCTTCCGCCATCGGCGTGTTGCTCTTCCTGGCCTTCATGCTGGCGGCCATCTGGATCGGGGTGCGGATGATGCTCATCACCCCTGTGATCGCCGCCGAGGATGTGGGCCCGATCGACATCCTGAAACGCACTTGGGTGCTGACCAAGGGTCACTTCTGGCGCTTGTTCGGTTTCATCATCCTGTTCGCCATCGCCTCCATCGTGCTGATGATGGTGGTCGGGATTATCGGCGGTCTCGCGATTGCGCTTGCCTTCGGCGAGCCCGAGCCGATGACGCTCGCGGCGCTCTTCACCGGCCTCGTTGGCGGCCTCGCAGGGGCGGTGCTGACGGTCGTCTATTCGGCTATCATTGCGCGCATCTACCTGCAGCTTGCAGGCATGCCCGCCGATCCGGCCCGCGAGGACTTTACCGCCTAGGCTATTTCCAGCGCGCCAGCGGTGGCAGGCTCATCAGGATGGCATCGATATTGCCGCCGGTCTTGAGGCCGAACAATGTGCCGCGGTCATAGAGCAGGTTGAATTCGACATAGCGCCCGCGAAAGTCGAGCAGCTTGCCCATATCCTCGTCGGTCCATTCGCTGTCCATCCGCTTGCGGACAATCTGCGGGAAGATGTCGAGGAAGGCCTCGCCGACATCGCGCGTGAAGGCGAAGTGAGGGTCGAACAGGTCGCCCTCGGCGTCGAGTCGGTCATAGAAGATGCCGCCGACGCCGCGGTCGACGCCGCGATGGGGCAGGTGGAAATAGTCGTCCGCCCATTTCTTGAAGCGCTCGTAGTAGGTTGGGTCATGCGCCGCGCAGGCTGCACGCAGCCGGGCGTGGAACGCCTCGGTGTCCTCATCATAGGCGATCGCCGGATTGAGATCGGCGCCCCCGCCGAACCAGCGCTTGGTCGTGGTGAGGAACCGGGTGTTCATGTGGACCGCGGGCACATGCGGGTTGGCCATGTGCGCGACGAGGCTGATGCCCGTTGCGAAAAAGCGCGGGTCCTCTTCGGCGCCCGGAATTTGCGAAGCGAATTCGGGGCTGAAGCTGCCACCCACCGTCGAGACATTGACGCCGACCTTCTCGAAGACCTTGCCCTTCATGATGCCGCGCACCCCGCCACCGCCATCGCCGCCGTCGGCGTCTTCGCGCTCCCAGGGCAGGAAGTCGAAGCGGGCATCGGAACCGGCTTCGGCCTCGATCTCCTCGAAGGCATTGCAGATGCGGGTGCGGAGGTCTTCGAACCAGTCGCGGGCGGCTTGTTGCTGGGTGTCTAGCGCTTCCATGTCGAAGGCTTGGCGCGTCGTTACGCGCAGCGCAAGGGACGATCCGAGAGATACGGTCAAAATCTGGCCTTGGCAAAACCCCCATCACGCGTCTATCAGGCGCCCAACCTAACGGTCCGGGCATCCTTGTTCGGGCCATTTTGCGAACGACAACTTGGTGACAGGATCATCCATGGCAACGGTCGAACAGCCTGACCCCCTCTTGAAAGAAGACAATGCCGGTGACGGCAATGACGGCGTGCGTCGCCGCGACTTCCTCGACATCGCAGCGGTAAGCTTCGGTGTCGTCGGTGTCGGCGCGGTCGCATTCCCGCTTGTGAACCAGATGGCGCCGCCCGCCGACGTTATGGCGCTGGCCTCGATCGAGGTCGACCTCACCAACATCGCCGAGGGCCAGGCGATCAAGGCGAGCTGGCGCAAGCAGCCGGTCTTCATCCGCAACCTCACGCAGGCCGAAATCGACGAAGCGAATGCCGTCGACGTCAGCGGCCTGCGCGACAAGGAATCGCTGGCCGAGCGGACCAAGGAAGGCAAGGCCAATTGGCTCGTCACCATGGGCGTCTGCACCCACTTGGGCTGCGTGCCGACCGGTGTGGTCACGGGCGAGAATAAGGGCGACTATAACGGCTACTTCTGCCCCTGCCACGGTTCGCATTACGACACTGCTGGCCGCATCCGTAAGGGGCCGGCACCAACCAACCTCGTCGTTCCCGAATTCGAGTTTCTCGACGATTCGACCATCCGCATCGGTTAGGAAGAGATAGAGCCATGAGTTTCGCCTGGGCAAAGCCTTACGAACCCAAGACGCAGCTGGGCCACTGGATCGACCAGCGCCTGCCGCTGCCGCGCATGATCTATGGTGCCGTCGGTGGCGGTTATCCCGTCCCGCGCAACCTCAACTATGCATGGAACTTCGGCGTCCTCGCCGGTGTCTTCCTGATGATCCAGATCGTCACCGGCATCGTGCTGGCGATGTGGTACAATTCGGGCATCGAGACGGCCTTCGCCTCGACCGAGCACATCATGCGCGACGTCAATGCGGGCTGGTTCCTCCGCTACGCCCACGCCAATGGCGCGAGCTTCTTCTTCATCGTGGTCTATATCCACATCTTCCGCGGGCTCTTTTACGGTTCCTACAAGGCGCCGCGCGAACTCGTCTGGATGCTCGGCCTCGTCGTCTACCTCCTCATGATGGCCACCGCCTTCATGGGCTACGTGCTTCCCTGGGGGCAGATGAGCTATTGGGGGGCGCAGGTTATCACCGGCTTCTTCTCGGCCTTCCCGGTCGTAGGCGAGCCGCTGCGTGTCTGGCTGCTGGGCGGCTATGCGCCCGACCAGGCTGCGCTGACCCGCTTCTTCTCGCTTCACTATCTGATGCCGTTCGTTATCGCCGGCGTGGTCATCCTGAAGACCTGGGCGTTGCACATTCCGGGTTCGTCGAACCCGACTGGCGTCGATGTGAAGACCGAAAAGGACACGCTGCCGTTCCACCCGTTCTACACGGCAAAGGATGGCTGGTTCGTGCTCGCCTTCCTCATGGTCTACGTGGCGGTCACCTTCTTCCTGCCGAACGCGCTGGGTCACCCCGATAACTATATCGAGGCCAACCCGCTCGCGACGCCGGCGCACATCGTCCCCGAATGGTATTTCTGGCCGTTCTACGCGATCCTGCGCGCCTTTACCGTCGACTTCATCCTGCCCGCGAAGCTGTGGGGCGTGCTGGCGATGTTCGCATCGATCCTGCTGCTCTTCTTCCTGCCGTGGCTGGACCGTTCGCCGGTGCGCTCGGGTCACTATCGCCCGCTGTTCAAGGTCTTCTTCATGATCTTCATCGCCGACATCATCCTTCTCGGGATTTGCGGCGTGATGCCGGCCGAACAGCCGTGGGTGTTCCTCAGCCAGATCGGGACGCTCTATTATTTCGCCCACTTCCTCATCATCCTCCCGCTCATCTCGAAGCTGGAGAAGCCGCTGCCGCTGCCGGACTCGATCTCGAAGTCGGTGCTGCATGGCGAGGAAGCGGAAAGCGCGCCCTACGGGCTCGCCAAGGCTTAAGACAAAGGACACGGACGAACGAACATGGGTGAACTCATCAAATTCCTGGGTGTCCGCTTCTTCGGCGCGATGATCGGCCTGGTCTTCATCCTGGTCCTGGCCATCGCCATGATCACGGACCTGACCAGCTACTTCAGTGATCCGCCCGAAAAGGGTGCGGAATATGCGCTCCACAAGGAGCCGCTGGACATCAGCTTCGCCTCGGACGGCGTCTTCGGCCGCTATGACAATGCGCAGCTGCAGCGCGGCTTCCAGGTCTACACCGAAGTCTGCTCGAGCTGTCACGGCATGGAATATGTCGCATTCCGCAACCTCGAGGATATCGGCTACACCGCCGATCAGGTGAAGGTTATCGCGTCGCGTTGGCAGGTGCCGGCGATCAACGAGCAAACCGGCGAAGCGACGCTACGCGACGCAGTGCCGACCGATCGTATCCCGAGCCCTTATGCGAATGAAGTTGCCGGTCGCGCCGCCAACAACAACGCCTATCCGCCCGACCTCAGCCTAATCGCGAAGAACCGCGAAGGTGGTGCGCAGTATCTCTACTCGCTGCTGGTCGGCTATCAGGATCCCTACATCGGTTACGATGAAGATCCCGCCGAGCTCGAAGCCAAGTATCCGGGTGTCGCGCCGGGGCCGGGTCTGTATCACAACCCGTATTTCCCCAACCTCAACCTGGCGATGCCGTCGCCCATCTCGGTCGATGGTCTTATCACCTATACCGACGAGACGGTCGAGCCGACCAAGGAGCAGATGGCCGAGGACGTCACTGCCTTCCTGATCTGGGCGGCCGAGCCCAAGGCGGACACGCGCAAGAATGCGGGCCTCGCGGTCCTCATCTTCCTCGCCTTCGCCACCGTGCTTGCTTATCTGAGCTATCGCCAGATCTGGGCGGACGCTAAGCGCAAGGTCGCGCCGAAGGGTCCGCTGGATCCCGAGCATATGGCCGAGCGTGAAGAGGCCAAGGACGAAGCGGCTGAACATGGCCGCGGGGTGAAGGGCTAAGGCCCCACCAGTCCGGCTAAACAGAAAAGGCCCGGCGGAGACGATCCGCCGGGCCTTTTTCGTTTGGGTTGCCGCGTGCTTTTAGTCGGCGCTCGGCCGCCTCAGCATCAGCATTTCGCTCTCGAAGCTCATCACCAGAACCCCATCCTGGTTGTGGACATCGGTGCGCGAGCGGAAGCTGCCCATGCCGGGTTTGGACTTGGAGTAGCGTTTCGACAGGATCTCTCCTGTCACGGTCAGTTTGTCGCCAGCGTAAACGGGCTTGAGGAAGCGCAGATTGTCGACGCCCGGCGATCCGAGGCCCGCCGCCTGATGCGCCATGAACCAGTCGACCATGACGCGCATGGTCATGGCCGCCGTGTGCCAGCCCGAAGCCGCAAGCTTGCCGAAATAGGTCTGTGCAGCCGCCTCGTCCGATAGGTGAAAGGGCTGCGGGTCGTAGCGCGTCGCGAAGGCGATCATTTCATCGCGATCGGTCGTGACCGAGCCGAACTCGTTGACCTGTCCGACCTCGATATCGTCGAGAAAGAGCACGCTAGACGTTGAACTTGAAGAGCATCACGTCGCCGTCGGTGACGACATATTCCTTGCCTTCCTGGCGCAGCTTGCCGGCATCGCGTGCGGCCGCTTCGCCGCCAAGCGTGACATAGTCATCATAGCCGATCGTCTCCGCACGGATGAAGCCGCGCTCGAAGTCGGTGTGGATCTCGCCGGCCGCCTGCGGCGCCTTGGCGCCTTTGGCGACGGTCCAGGCCCGCGCTTCCTTGGGGCCCGCGGTGAAGAAGGTGTGCAGGTTGAGAAGGTCGTAACCGGCGCGAATGATGCGGTTGAGGCCGGTTTCCTCGAGGCCCATTTCCTTCAGGAATTCCAGCCGCTCCTCCATATCCATGCCGACCATGTCGGCCTCGATCGCGGCGGATACGATGACAGCTTCGGCGCCTTCAGCCTCGGCCTTTTCGAACACACGCGCCGAATAGTCGTTGCCGGTCGCAGCATCGTCCTCGTTGACGTTGCAGACATATAGGACGGGCTTGGCGGTCAAGAGCTGCGCCTGCGCAAAATGCTTGGCCTCTTCCTCGTCATTGATGTCGGTGAGGCGCGCGGGCTTGCCGTCGCGCAGCAGGTCGAGGGCCTTGCCGAGCACGCTGGCCATGATCTTGGCGTCCTTGTCGCCGCCCGTGGCGCGTTTCTGTGCATTGGGCACGCGCTTCTCTAGGCTTTCGAGGTCGGCGAGCAGCAATTCGGTTTCGACCACTTCGGCATCGGCGATCGGGTCGACATGGTTGGAGACGTGCTGGATATCATCATCTTCGAAACAGCGCAGAACGTGGACGATAGCGTCCACCTCGCGGATGTTGGCGAGGAACTGGTTGCCAAGGCCTTCGCCCTTGGACGCGCCCTTCACCAGGCCGGCAATGTCGACGAAGGCGAGCTGGGTCGGGATGACCTTGGCCGACTTGGCGATCTCGGCAATCTTGTCGAGGCGGCTATCGGGCACCGACACCTGCCCGACATTGGGCTCGATGGTGCAGAAGGGATAGTTGGCCGCCTGCGCCGCCTGCGTCTCGGTCAGTGCGTTGAAAAGGGTGGACTTGCCGACATTGGGCAGTCCGACGATGCCGCATTTGAAACCCATGAAAAACTCCGTTCGCCCCGGCATTTCGGGGGGCTGTTCTTAGCTTGCCGCTGCGTTAGAGAAAGTGGTCTGTTTCTACAAGCTTGGGAGCGAGCGGGCGTGAGCGAAACCACCGAGATCAAATCGCCTTTTCCCGAAGGAACGAGCGCGGGCAAGGCGCTGGCGATGCTGGTCCTGCCGCAAGGCGTGCTGGTGGCGCTGGCATTCTTTGCCGAGCGAGTGACCGGCGTCGATCCGCTCGAGCGCTTCTCGTTCGAACAGCAGGCGGCCCTTATCGGGATCGTCGCGGCCATCACGATCATCCTGCTCGTCTATGCCAATCGCTTCCTGATGCCCAAGCTGTGGGCCGAATTGGACCGCCAGGCCCACGCCATTTTCGGCGCCGCGCCGTTCAAGCTGACATGGCCGATCGTCCTCCTCCTGAGCGCAGTTGCCGGGATTGCCGAGGAAATCGTCTTTCGCGGGGCGCTGCAGGGTTGGCTGGACACGCTCATGCCGCTCTGGCTGGCCATCATCCTGCAGGCCGTCATCTTCGCAGCGCTCCACCCGGTCAGCCGCGCCTACATGGCCTATGTCCTGCTGATCGGCATCGTGCTCGGCGCGCTATATGCGTGGAGCGGCAATTTGCTGGCACCGATGATCGCCCATTTCGCCTATGACGTCTGGGCACTCAGACGGCTCTATCGCCAGCCTGTGCCGGCCTCAGGCGAAGTTGAAGCTGACGCTTAGTCGGTCTTCTTCGCCGTGATGCGGGCGGACTTCGTGGCGCAGGAAGCTTTCCCAAAGGAGCAGGGTGCCGCGTTCTGGCGCGATGTCGACATGGGTGCGCAAATGCTCCGAGACGTCGCCTTCGCGTAGCGGCGCGGCCATCATCATCGGCAGGCGCGGATCCTCGAAGCGGATCGTGCCCGCGCCGTCGGGGACGTCGACATAGAGCGTGCCCGAAAGCACGCTATGCGGATGGATGTGCGCGGCGTGATGGGCGCCCGGATGCATGAGGTTGACCCAGATGCTGTCCAATTTGGGCTTGTGGTCCCAGGCCAATTCCTTGGCGAACGCGCGCGCCTGCTTGGTCAGCCATTTGGCGAGATCGGCAAAGACCGGATCGCGTTGCGGCAGATCGTCGAGCGAGGCGTAGCTTGTATAGCCGTAATAGTCCTTCTCCTCGCACCATTGCTGTCCGGCGCCATCGGCTTCGGCCAGGTAACGGATCGATCGGGCCAGCTCGTCGAGCATGTCGGAATCGTCGAGGCGCTGCTGGTAGAGCGGCGATGCGAAGAGGAGTCGTGTGGTCATGCCCCAAGCGAAAACCCCCTTTTCGGTTGAAAGGTCAAGGTTCGCGCCGCATTAAGGTCGAAACTTGCATGAAAAGGGGGACCCCGATGGGGCACAAGATCGTCAACGTCCGCAGCCTGTTTCCTACGCCGCTGGCCGTCATCCGTATCGAGGATCATGAGCGCATCAACGCCGAGCTGATGAAGGAAATCGCCGCGCGTCGCGAGAAGGAGCAGGGGATCATCCGCTCCAACCGAGAAGGCTGGCATTCGGGACTGGACTTCTTCCAGCGCAAGGAGCCGGCCCATCGCGAGCTTGCCCAGGCGATCATGAAAGCAGTCGCTGCGCTAACCCGCCGGATGGGCGGCAAGGCAACCGATTACGAAAATCTCCGCCTCGAATGCGATGGCTGGGTCAATGTGAACCCGGAGGGCGGCTACAATACGCCGCACGATCATCCGGGCAGCTTCTGGTCGGGCGCCTATTACGTCTCGGTCCCGGACAAATCGGCTGACAAGAACCCCAATTCGGGCGCGATCGAGTTTATCGATCATCGCAGCGCGCCGGCGGGGCAGGGGCTGGTCAAGGCGCCGAGCCTGGCGGGCATCCAGACCTTCCATCCCAATGCCGGCACGTTGCTGGTCTTCCCCTCGGGCGCCAAGCATTGGGTCCATCCCAATACGAGCGAGGAAGATCGCGTAACCATCGCCTTCAATGCGCGCGTGACAATGAACGTCCAGAAGATGCGCCAGGCGATGGCCGATCGCCAAAAGCAGGTCGTGAAGGGCACTGGTGCCGCCGCAACCAAGGCCGGTGCGGCGAAGAAACCGGCAGCGGTCAAGAAAGCCGCGACCAAGAAGGCGCCAGCGAAGAAGAAGGCGGCGGCTAAGAAGACTGCCTGAGCGCGACGTCATTCATGAAGCGCGGCCCGTCGCCATCGGCTAGCCATTCGGCTTCCGAGGCGATGACGCCAAGCATGTGGATCAGGTCGTCCATCTCTGCCTTGGCATAGTTGCCGAGAACGTGGCCGGTCACGCGGTCCTTGTGGCCGGGATGGCCGATGCCGATGCGCACGCGGCGGAAATCGGGGCCGAGATGCTGGTTGATGCTCCTGAGGCCGTTATGCCCGGCGAGCCCACCGCCGTCGCGGACTTTCACTTTCATCGGCGCGAGATCGAGTTCGTCATGAAAGACGGTGAGATCGTCAGCGTCGAGCTTGTAGAAATCGAGCGCCGCGCGGACGGACTCCCCGCTCTTGTTCATGAAGGTCTGGGGCTTGAGCAGGATGACCTTTTCCCGCCCGATGCGGCCTTCGCGGACGATGCCCTTGAACTGCTTCTTCTCGGGCGAGAATCCATAGGTCTCGGCAATGGTGTCCAGCGCCATGAAGCCGACATTGTGCCGGTGAAGTCGATATTTCTCGCCCGGATTGCCGAGCCCCGCCCAGATCTGCATGCCGCTTCCCTAACGCAAAAGAAAACCGCCGCCCACCCGATAGGATGAGCGGCGGCTTGAAGATGTCCGCAGGAATGCGATGCTTATTCGGCGTCGCCGCCTTCGGCATCGTCCTTCTGCTCGGTGGCCGGGACCTCGTCCGCTGCGACCTCTTCACCCTCTTCATCGGTCTCTTCTTCTTCAACCTTCTGGACGCGCGGCGCGACCATGGTGAGGATCGTGAAGTCGCGATCGATGACCGACTTGGCGCCTTCGGGCAGCTCTACGTCGGACAGGTGAATCGAGTCGCCGATTTCCATGCCATCGAGGCTGACCACGACTTCGTCCGGAATGGCGGTCGCGTCGACCGACAGTTCCAGTTCGTGGCGCACGATGTTGAGCACGCCGCCAGCCTTCTTGCCGGGCGATGCTTCTTCATCGGTGATGCGGATCGGGATGTTGACCTGGACGGTCGCACCCTTCGACAGGCGGAAGAAGTCGACGTGGATCGGGCGGCTCGTGACGGGGTGGAACTGCACGTCCTTGGGCAGGGTGCGGTGCTTGTCACCGTCGACGCTCACCTCGACGATCGAGTTCATGAAATGCCCCGTCTGGAGCATCTTGGTGAGTTCTTTTTCCTCGACATGAATGCCGATGGGATCTTTCTTCGCGCCGTAGATTACGGCGGGGACCCGACCTTCGTTACGCAGGGCACGGGAGGCTCCCTTGCCAGCCCGTTCGCGCATCTCGGCGGGCAGCGTCAGCTGATCGCTCATGTGCTTCTTCTCCAATGATTTTTCATTTGCTCCGCCACGCCTCCAGGGATGACCATGACGGGAACCGGCGCGCTCTAGGGGAAAGAGTGCGCTTTGGCAAGCATTTGCGGGAGGTGCTGCGCCCTATTGCAGGCGTTCGAGCGTATAGCCCGCAGCGGCCAGATAATCGGGCACCGATTTCTCACCCCACATATGGCCCGCGCCGACCGCGACGAACACCGTTCCAGGTCGGTCAAGTCGGCGTTCAAGCCAGTCCACCCAGTTACGATTGCGCTCGAACAACAGATATTCGAGGAACTGCGCATTGAAGCCTTCCATCAACGCGATTTCCTCTTCGCTGGCCTCGATGGTTTCCTCGACCTGATATTCTTCCATCTCGACGGTGAGATCGAGGCTCTCGCCGGCGATCCAGGTGTCGACCATGGTCTGAAATTCGTCCTGCGCGGATTCCTCGGCTTCCTCGACCATCGAGGCTTCGATCACGCCCTGCAGCCAGAGCTCCTGATATTCGGGATCGAGACGGTCGAAGATGCCGATCTGGAACGTGAAAGTCTCGAGTTGGCCGATCCGCTTGCCCATGTTCTTGAAGCTACGCTGGAGGCTGTCCTCGGCACCCGGGCCGCGTTCGATCTCCTCGACATTCTCGGCGAGGAACATGGCGACGGCCCAATTTTCGAGGCCGTCATAGAAAGGCGCGGGCAATTCGCCCTTGGCGATCAGCGCGTCGAGCGCCTCATGCAGCTTCGGGTCGATGCGATCCTTCAGCTTGGGAAGTGTCGGATCATAGGCGATCTCGGCCATGGCACCGAGCATGTGGAAGGGGTTCTCCGGTACGAGCGTCTCGATGACGAGCGCATCGGATTCCGCAATTTTCTCGTCAATTAGATCGGTGCGCCATTGCTGACCCCACGGCAGGACATGAATGGTGCCGAAAAGGTAGATGGTGGTGTCCTCATCAGCGAGCTTCCACAAAGCGGGCCCGTTGAAATCGGCCTCTTCTGAAGCCTCATCCTGATAGACGTTCACCGGCGGCGCCGTATTCACGATGATGGGGGGCGGCACGACGGGCGCTTCATCCTGCGCAAACGCCGGCGCGGCGAGCGAGAAGGAGGCGGCAATGCCGAGCAGGGAAGAGGGGATACGCATCAGGAAAACCTTCAGATAAGCCGTTGATTCATCAGGCACGATGCCACGCAAGTCGCGGCGATGCGAGACCCGATTTGGGACAGGTTTGGTGGCCTAGTTCAGGCGCTGGACGCTGTGCCCGTCGGCCGACACCATCCGCACGAGGCTGTCGGGTCCGGCGAGGTGGCCTGCACCGACTGCGATCATGATCGTGCCGGGCTGGTCGAGCCGCGCATCGATCCAGTCGGCCCACTTCGCGTTGCGACGCGTGAGGATGGCCTCGCGCAGTTCGCTGCCGGGGGCCATGCCGTCATTGAAGGTCATCGCGATGGCATCGACGTCGCCGCGCGTCCATGCCGCAAGCATGTCGCTGAACTGTGCCTTTGTTTCCTCCGGGGATTCGAGCGTCGAGGCGAGAAAAGCGCGCTGCGTGGCCTCGCTCATGCCGTCGAGATAGGAGAGCTGCTCGACATTGGTCTCGAGCTGGCCGAGCGGCTTGTTCGCCGCTTCGAAGGCTGCGCGCAGGTCGACCTCGACCCCGGCATCCGACGACAGGCCGAGATCGGCCATCTGGAAGCTGAAGAAGGTAAGGCCGGCGGCCCAGCTTTCCATCGCGTTGAAGGCAGTGACCGGATACCCGCTCTGTGCGATCCGTGCTTCGAGGCGAGGGCGGTACGTCGGCGGCACGCGGCTGAGGATCGGCGGCAGGCCGGGGCTGATGCCCAATTCTTGGATCGCCATGGTCAGCTCGGCAGGCTTGTCGGGATCGATCAGCGTTTCGAGGATCAGCTCCTGGCTGTTGGCGATTGCCGTATCGATGAGCGGCGTGCGCCATTCATAGTCGGCGGGCAGCAGGTGGAACGTGCCGAGCAGGTAGATGGCCGTGTCCTCGTCGCTCACCAGCCAGATTGCAGGGTCGACGCGATCGGTCGTGTCGGCTGCGGATACGGGCGGCGCGATCGAGACTGCAGCGCTGCTATCATAGGGTTCGACATTGCTACCGGTGGACGAACATGCGCCGAGCGTCAGCGCGATGGCGGTTCCGGCGAGTGCGGCGATACGGGTCATCAAACACCTTCCTGTCCTGTCGACACGAAAAAGGGCGCCCCCAAAGCGGGAGCGCCCTCCTCATGCCAGGTTGGCTCGCATCATGCCTAGTTGGCGCGGCGCGAGGCAATCCCCTTTTCTTCAAGCTGCACCTGGACGCTGTCGTCACCGGCGAGGTGGCCAGTGCCGACCGCCATGAAGACGGTGCCAGGCTCGGCGAGGCGATCTTCGATCCAGTCGGCCCAGGTGATGTTCCGGTTGGTGAAGATGATGTCGTAGGCCTCTTCGCTCTCATCGTTCATTTCATCGAGCATCGACTTGAAGCCGACTTCATCACCGGTTTTCCAAGCCTCGAGCATTGCGTTGAGGAATTCGGGCGTCTCCCCGAAATCGGCGAGCATCTGATCGAGCTGCTTGGCCTGTTCCTCTTCCGATTGGCCGGCAAACAGCATCGAAAACTGGAACTCGGGGGTTTCGAGCGCCGAGACAGGTTTTCCGTCCTGCTCCGCCTCGGCGATGATCAGCTTGTCGATGCCGAGTTCCGTGGAGAAACCCATAGCCGGCAGGAACGCGGCCAACAGGTTGGTGCTGGCAAAGGCCGGCGTGAACGCATCGAGTGCATTGGCGGGCGCGCCCAGCGAGGTCAGGATCTCGCCCAGTTTGGTCTGGCCTTCTTCGGAGAGTTCGGCCGTGAGCGGGGTGTCATTCTTCGACAGCGCATATTGCATGATGATCGGCTGGAGTTCGGCCGGATCTTCGGGGAGAACCGCTTCGACGACGACTTCATCCGACGCGTCATAGGCAACGCGGACCTCGTCATTGAACCAGTCGACGCCCGCCTTCATCACGTGGAAGGTGCCGAACAGGTAGATGGTCGTATCCTCATCCTCGACCACCCACAGCGCCGGATCGGCATCGACGGCCTCCTGGGCGAGGGCAGGGGTGGCGCCGGCAACGGCGAAGGCTGCGAGCGGGGCGAGGGCGAGACGCGAAATGGTGGATTTCAGACGCAACTTGGGCATGATATTTCCTTTCAGGTTATAAATTTGTGTCGTTATTGCAGTGAGTTAGCGGAACCTGTGCCAGGCGTAGCCGATCAGGCTGACGATGAACATGGTGCCGAATACGGCCTCGTGCTGAGGCTCGATCAGGAAGCCGCCTTTCCAGAGGGTGTACCAGACGGGATAGGCGATGATGACGAGGAAGAAGGCGATCTCGAAGCCGAAGCGCTGGTGCGCCAGCTCGTAATCGTCCGCGCCTTTTTGTGCGTACCACAGCAAGGGCGGCAGTGCGGCGAGGAAGAAGATGCTGATGGCCAGGCTCACCTTGGGCGACCATTCGCTGTTCGGATCGAAGATCGAGCCGTCGGAACCGATGGCGAGCGACGCGCCGACGATGAGGCCGATGAGGAAACCGCCGAATATGAGCCGCATGGTGGCCTTTTCGCGGGCCTTCAATTTGGCTTCGCCGGGGGTGAGGTTGTTGGTGTCGGTCATGATGATATCGGTCCCGGAAACTAGCGGTTGAGGATCTTGCGGCCGACATAGGCGGCCATGGCGACGAAGACGGTGGCGATATAGAGCGGCCAATGTTCGATCGGTCCGACCACGCCGGCATCGTGGAGCACCCACCAGGCCGGCTGCGCGCCGAGATAGAAATAGAGGCCGATCAGGCTGCCCCACAGATTGTCGGCGACTTCGAGCTCGTCGACGGTGCGGAAGAAATAGGCGCTGATCCAGGTGTAGAAGGCGGCGCAGCAGACCAAGAAGACGATCAGCGCGATCGGGCTGCCAATGCCGTCGGAAAAGCCGGTGAAGAAGCCAGCAAAGAAGGCCGACAGGAAGCCCGCCAGCGCGAACCCTGCCATCATCTTCCAGAAGCGGCGGCGGCGTTTCGCCTCGCGCTGCTCGCCGGTCAGGTTCTCATCACGCTTCGTCATCGAAAATTTCCTCGATGGGTTTGTTGAACAGGCGAGCAATCTTGAAGGCTAGAGGCAGCGACGGATCGTGCTTGCCGGTCTCGATCGCATTGACCGCCTGACGCGAGACGTCGAGACGTCCCGCCAGCTCGGCCTGGCTCCAGCCATTGATCGCACGCAGGACTTTGAGGTCGTTCTTCATGAGCGAGGTCATCCGGCTATTGCACTCGATAGGTTGGTGAGCCCGTCCGCCACGCCAACCATGAAAACGATCAGGATCAGGATGGCGAGGGCGTTGGCGACGCGCTGTGCGGGCGGGGCGAGCATGATCAGAAGATCAGCGCGCCAAAAGCGAAAGCGACGATGGCCGTCCACATCAATTCGCGGTCCGCATCGTTCTGCGGCGAAAAGATGCGCTTGATGACGCTATCGATCTGCTGATCGCTGTTCTTGGGGTCTTCATTAGTCACGTTTGCGTTCCCTTTTGTCAGGTTGTGCTGACAATATGTCGCGATTCGCTGACTATGTCAAGAACTCCTGACAAAAAGTCGCCATGACCTTCCTTTTTGGGAGGAAAGCGTGACTTCTTCTCTCATTGCTTGACCCGTGCGGCCACCTTCGCCAAAGCCCAAGCCATCATGCTGAGCTTCCAAGACCTTATCCTGCGCCTGCACGCCTATTGGGGTGCGCAGGGCTGCGCGATTCTCCAGCCCTATGACATGGAAATGGGGGCAGGGACCTTCCATCCGGCGACGACGCTGCGCGCGCTGGGGCCCAAGCCCTGGGCCGCCGCCTACGTTCAGCCGTGCCGCCGCCCGACCGACGGGCGCTATGGCGAAAATCCGAACCGTCTCGGCCACTATTACCAGTATCAGGTGATGCTGAAGCCGAGTCCGGAGAATTTGCAGGACCTCTATCTTGGCAGCCTCCGCGAGATCGATGTCGATCCGCTGAAACACGATATCCGCTTTGTCGAGGATGACTGGGAAAGCCCGACTTTGGGCGCCTGGGGCCTCGGCTGGGAAGTGTGGTGCGACGGGATGGAAGTGACCCAGTTCACCTATTTCCAGCAGGTCGGCGGTTTCGACTGCAAGCCGGTCGCGGGCGAGCTCACCTACGGGCTCGAGCGCCTCGCCATGTACATTCAGGGCGTCGACAATGTGTTCGACCTCGCCTTCAACAATCACGGCATGACCTATCGCGACGTCTTCCTCGAAAATGAGAAGCAGATGTCGAAATACCATTTCGAAGTGGCCGACACCGAAATGCTGTTCGACCTGTTCAAGAAGGCTGCGGGCGAGGCGGAGAACTGCCTCAACAACGCCTTGCCGCTGGCGGCCTATGAGCAGGCCATCAAGGCCAGCCACATCTTCAATACGCTGCAGGCGAGGGGGGTGATCTCGGTCGCCGAGCGCCAGGCCTATATCGGCCGCGTGCGCGATCTCGCGAAGGGCGCCTGTGCCGCCTGGCTGACGCATGAAGAGGAGACGGCCAATGGCTGATTTCCTGCTCGAACTCTTCTCCGAGGAAATTCCGGCGCGCATGCAGGCCAAGGCCCGCGCCGACCTCGAGCGTCTGTTCGCCGCGCAGCTCGCCAATGCGGGTCTCAAGGCTGACAGCATCACGACCTATTCGACCCCGCGCCGTCTTGCGCTGATCGCAATCGGACTGCCGGCCGAAACCGAAGCGGTGCGCGAGGAAACCAAGGGGCCGCCGACGGCTGCGCCCGACCAGGCGATCGAAGGCTTCCTGCGCAAGGTGGGCCTGAGCCGCGACGAATTGGAAGTGCGCGACCTCAAGGGACGCGATACTTACTTCGCCGTAATCGACAAGCCGGGTCGACCGACCGCCGATATCCTCGGCCCCGCAATCACCGCGATCATTCGCGACTTTCCGTGGCCCAAGTCGATGCGCTGGGGCAAAGCCTCGGCGTCGAGCGAGAGCTTGCGCTGGGTCCGCCCGCTGCATCGCATCGTCGCGATGCTGGGCGGCGATGTGGTGCCGGTTGAGATTGAGGGCGTTGGTTGCGGCGCCGCTAGCCTCGGCCACCGCTTCCATCATCCGGGCGAGATCACCTTCGCCGGTGCGTCCGACTATGTCGAAAAGCTGCGTATGGCGCATGTGCTGGTCGACCATGAGGAGCGCGAGGGCATCGTCCGCGACGGCGCCAAGAAGCTTGCCGCCGAAGCCGGCTATGACCTCATCGAGGACGAAGGGCTCGTCATCGAGAATTCGGGGCTGACCGAATGGCCGGTGCCGCTTCTCGGTCGCTTCGACCCCGACTTTCTCGACGTGCCGCCCGAGGTCATCCAGAAGACCGCGCGCGCCGACCAGAAATATTTCGTGATGACCGACGGCGAGAAGCTCGCGCCCGCCTTCGTCTGCACCGCGAACCTCGAAAGCAGCGATCCGCAGGCGGTCATCGAAGGCAACCAGAAGGTGCTCGCCGCGCGTCTCAGCGATGCGCGCTTCTTCTGGGAAAACGACCTCAAGGTGCCGCTAGAAAGCCTCGGCGACCAGCTGGCCGATATCGTCTTCCACGAAAAGCTCGGCACCGTCGCCGACAAGGTCGATCGCGTCGCCAGGCTGGCGCGCTGGCTGGCCGAAGAGAAGATCGTCGACGCCGACCCCGATACGGTCGAGCGCGCCGCGCGCCTGTCGAAGAACGACCTCGTCACCGAACTGGTCGGCGAATATGGCGAATTGCAGGGCCTAATCGGCGGCTACCTCGCCCACGCGCAGGGCGAAAGTGACGAAATCGCCGATGCCATCCGCGACCATTACAAGCCGGTCGGGCAGGGGGATGACGTCCCCACTGCGCCCGTGACGGTGGCGGTGAGTTTAGCGGACAAGCTGGATAGCCTCCGCGCCTTTTTCGGTATTGATGAAAAGCCGACCGGGTCCAAGGATCCGTTTGCGCTGCGTCGGTCTGCGCTCGGAGCGATCCGTCTCATCGAGGAGAATGATCTGCGCCTCTCGGTTGCCGAGGGCGACCTGCTCGACTTCTTCGCTGACCGCCTCAAGGTCCAGCAGAAGGAGGCAGGTGTCCGTCACGACCTCATCGACGCGGTATTTGCGCTCGAAGGCGAAGACGATCTCGTCCGCATCCTGTCGCGCGTGAAGGCGCTGCAGGCGTTTGTTGAGACCGATGCCGGGACCGACTTGCTGGCCGCTTACAAGCGCGCGTCGAACATCCTCAAGAAGGAAGGCGTCGAGGGCTCGGGGTCGATTCCAGGCACGCTCGAACAGACTGGCGAGGAAGATCCGCTGGCGTTGGTGGGTGAGAGCGCGGCGTTCGATCGTGCAGTCGCCGAGTGGGACCACGAGACCTTGCAGGGCGAAGAGGCCGCTCTGGCCGACGCGCTCGTGAAGGCAGGGCCGGTTACGACGCAGGCGCTCAATGACGAGGAATTCACTGCAGCAATGGCGGCGCTCGCCTCGCTACGCGGGCCGATCGATGCCTTCTTCGAGGAAGTGATGGTCGTCGCCGACGATGCGGACGTAAAGGCGCGCCGCCTCGGCCTGCTCGCGCGTTTCCGCAGCCTGGTCGACGGGGCCGCCGACTTCTCGAAAATCGAAGGTTAGACCGCCGGGTCTTCCTTGCCCTGGCCCTTGAGCGCAGCGGCGCGCAGGCTGTCCTGTTCGCGCCATTCCGTTTCGGCTGCCTTATAGTCTGCTTCGACCTGCTCGCGGCGCAGCTTCTCGGCCTTGTAGCGTTCCTTCCACTTGCGCCCGCCGCCGGCCATCAGGAAGCCGCCGATGAGCACGCCCATCAGGAAGATGAGGCCGATCGAGATCCACTGGTCCTGGCTGAATTCGAGCATGTGAAATATCCCCTGCTTTTGTCATCGAACAGGCTGGGGCGCCGCGCGGTTCCCGTCAAACGAAAACGAGAGCGCAGCATGGAGATACCGTATCCGGTTGCATCAAGAAGCCGGATATGAAAACCGCCGCCACCCCTAAGGATGACGGCGGTTCCTTCCCCCCACCAGGGAAGCCTTCTTGATCGTCGCGACTAGCCGTTGATGAAGCTGTCGGAGATCGAACAGGCGGCCGGACCCAGGATGACCACGAACAGGGTCGGCAGAATGAAGAGGATGAGCGGCACGGTCATGATCGCCGGGAGACGCGCGGCCTTTTCTTCGGCGCGCATCATGCGCTCGTTACGGAATTCGGCCGAGAGGACGCGCAGCGCGCTGGCCAGCGGGGTGCCGTATTTCTCGGTCTGGATCATCGTCGTCACGACGCCGCGGACGGCTTCGAGATCAACGCGATAGGCGAGGTTCTCGAACGCGTTGCGACGCTCGTTGAGGAAGCCCAGCTCGATCGCGGTCAGGCCGAATTCGTCGCCCAGCTCGGGATAGGCCTTGCCCAGTTCCTTGCTGACGCGGCTGAATGCGGCGTCGACGGTGAGACCGGCTTCGGCGCAGATGACCAACAGGTCGAGTGCGTCGGGCAGGCCCTTCTGGATCGCCTTGGAGCGCTTGTCGACCTTGTTTTTGAGCCAGATGTCCGGCGCCTTGTACGAACCGAAGACGGTCAGCGCGAGGGCGCCATATTTCTTGATCGCGCTCCATTCGGGGAAATAGTCCACGACATAGATCATCACGACCGCGAACAGGCCGAGCACGACCGGCAGCACGAAGCGTGCGAAAATGATGAAGTAGGCCAGTTCCTTGGAACGGATACCGGCCTGGCCGAGACGCTTTTGGGTCGCCTCGAGCTGGTCGGTCTGGACCATCTTGAACTGGGTCAGCAGGTTGCGGACATTGTCCGCCGCCTTGTTCTTCTTCGTCAGCGGCTTGCGCTTGTTGGTCGAGGCAACGATGCCGGCCTTCAACTGCTCGCGGCGAGCATTGAGGGCCTTCACGCGCTTGGCCATCGGATCCTTGGCCGTCGTCGCCGCATAGATGGCGGTGAGCACGGCCAGGACGGCGACCGCCGACAACAGGGTTGCAACCCAGACGACGTCGATACCGAGGAGGGTGGGACCGGTAGCTTCCATGGTTCTGCCTTTCCTCGCTCTAGATTTCGAAGCTGACCATCTTGGCCATGATGCCGACGCCAATCGACATCCAGACCAGACCGCCGATACCGGCGATGATCAGACGTTCGTCCTGAAAGAAGCCCAACATGTAGGGCGGGTTGATCACCATGATCAGCGCGAACACGATGAAGGGCAGCGAGCCGACGATCCAGGCCGAGGCCTTGGATTCCGAGCTCATCGCACGGATCTTGAGCTTCATCTGGGAGCGCTTGCGGAGCACGTCGGCGAGGTTCGACAAGGTCTCCGCAAGGTTACCACCGGTTTCGCGCTGGATCGCCAACGTGATCACGAAAAACTGGAATTCGGGCGTCTCGAGGCGGTCTGCCGTATCCTGAAGCGCCGATTCCATCGTCTTGCCCACCTTCATCTTGTCGGCGACGATCTTGAACTCGTCCGCGACGGGACCCTTGATCTCGTTGGCGACGATGGCGAGCGTTTCCGTGATCGGAAGACCCGAGCGCAGGCCGCGCACCATGAGTTCGATGGCGTCGGGGAAATTGGCGGTGAAGGTGTTGATCCGCTTCTTGATCATGCGGCTGACGGCCATATGCGGCAGGCCGATGCCGACCAGCAGGCCGACCATGATGGCCAGCAGGAACGGGAAGCCCTGCAGCATGAGCAATGCGGCAACGACGCCGAAGATGACGGCGTTGATGATGGCGTAGCGGCCCAGCTCGATATTCTTACCGGTACGCTTGAGGCGGGCCTGCATGAGGGCAGGGCGCGGGACCAGGGTCGCCGCAAAGCTGTCGGCGCGGTTCTTGCGCTTCTCCATCAGCTTGCGGATCTGAGCCTGCGCATTGGCCTGCGTCGCGCCGCCCGGCGAATGACGCTCGCGCAGCACTTCGACGCGGCGCTTGAGGGCCTTCTGGGGGCTCGGCCCCTGGAAAGCGAAATATGCAAGCGCGCCGGCACCGAGGAGACCGACAATCATCAGGACGAGCAGCATGGGCGTGGACCCCTTCTAAACGTAGATGCGAGGGGGGCGGTTGTCTCAACCGGTTGCCCGCACCCCCCGCGGACTTGACTTGGCCTTAGGCTGCTTCGGCTTTGGGCTTCTGCAGCATGTTCTTGAGGCCATCCATGATCGAGGCCTTCGAACCGCCTTCGGTGGTCGGCATTTCGGCGCCGTCCTCGCTGGCGTGGCTCAGGACCATGTTCGACAGCTTTGCGAACGGCTGGGCGAGCTTGCCGGTCGCGATTTCCGCAAGCGGCTTGCCGAGCTTGGCAGCTTGGGCCGCCGCCTTCGGATCGGCCGGGAAGACGATGTCGACATCGCGTTCGATCGACTGTTCGAAATCCTTGCGGCTGATTTCCAGCGCACCGCCCGAGGGCACGGCGTTGGCAGCAACGATCACCTTGGTCTGCGGCGCGTTGGACTTGAGCCAGGCGAGCAGGCGGATGGTGTCGCGGGTCGCGGCCAGCGTCAGCTCAGAGACCACCACCGCGACATGGGCGTCATGGACCATGTGCGGATACTGGATGAGCATGTGGCGCGGCGTGTCGATGACCGTCGATTCGAAGGCATTCTTCATTTCTTCCTGGAGTTGGAAGAAGGCAGTGCCGTCGGTGATCATCGGCTGCGAGATGGGCGCTTCGGCCGAGAGGACCGAAAGCTTCTCGTTGGCACGGACCATGGCGCGTTCGATGAACAGGCCGTCGATACGCGACGGGTTCTCGATGGCGTCGGTGAGACCGCGGCCAGGCTCGAGGTCAAGCGCCAGCGCGCCGGTGCCGAAATGGATGTCGAGATCGAGGAGGGCCGTCGAACGGTTGGCCTTCTCGCCCAGCATCCAGGCAAGGCTGGTAGCGATGGTCGAGGCGCCGACGCCGCCACGCACGCCGATGACGGCGCTCATGACATGCGGCTTTTCGGCCTGGGCTTCACCACGCGGACCCGACAGGATCGACTGCGCCTGGGCGAAGGTTTCGCGCAGTTGGTCGACCGTGAACGGCTTCAGCAGGTAATCGTGGATGCCGCTCGCGGTAAGGTCGCGATAGAGGCGGACATCGTTGACCTGGCCGGCGGCGATGACGATCGTGCCCGGCTCGCAGACTTCGGCGAGCGAGTTGATGTCATTGAGCGGGTCGGCCGATTCCGACAGGTCGACGAACAGCACGTTCGGGCTGGCCGAGACCGAGAGCGACTGGACTGCATTGCGCAGGCCGCCTTTGTTGACCTTGTCCGGCGACCAGCCATGCTCGACCGCCACGGGGCGGAGCATGTCTGCAGTTTCTTCGTCGCAGACGAAAGCGGTGAAAGGCTCACGCAAACCGGCGCGTGCTTGGAAAGGCGCGTTCATTACTGCCCTCCTGCTTCTTGAGTGTTGACTTTTTCGAGCCCGTCGCGGCCCGTCTGGGGCTGTTCGCGATAGGTCTGGACAGCACGGGCGGCAGCACGGCTGTCGGTGACACCGGTGCCGGCACGGCCGTAGACCAGGTCATTCGGGTTCGCGACCATGGCAGCCAGCGCCCCGTTCACGCCGCAGCCGTAACCGGGCATGGCGACATTCTGGGGGTTGGGCTGCGAACGGCCGTCGAAGTTCGGGCAGTTCGGCACGCTGGCGACCGCACGACCGACAACCACGCGGACCGCGCCCGGGGGGACGGCACCGGCAGTGATCGGGGCACCGTCGCTGAGCAGCAGGCCATAGCGGCTGGCCACGCCGGCGACATCGTCGCGGGCTGCAGCGGCAAGCGGACCGTCGACATAGACGACGTCGCCATATTGCAGGCCGAGCGAGGCGAACCAGGCGTTGAGACGATCGGCTTCGCTGGTCGGCAGGTTGCCGCCGGGCGCGGCCACGTCATAGGCGTAGACACTCTGGCTGACGACCGGAACGTTGACCGGGGCGAGGCCCGCGGCGTCCTGGCGGCCTTCGTACATCGAGCCTGCACAGCCGGCCAAAGCGGCGCTTGCGGCGCAGAGGAGGATGAGCTTCTTGGTCATGTTGCTGTTTCCCTTCTTGACCGCTTAGAGGCTGAAACCGGGCTGCGGAGCTGCAGCTGCGGGGGCCTGCTGGGTGCCGCCGACGCGGGCGTCAGGGACGACCCCTTCGGGACCCGACACGCCGACATAGCTCTGGCCTTCCAGCACGCGTTCGACATCGTTGGGATGGCGATAGCCATCGGTCGGTAGCGGCAGGCGGCCCGAAACCGGCTTCACGAGATAGGGCGTCACGATGATGACCAGTTCGGTCTCATTGCGACGGAAGCTCGTCGAGCGGAACAGCGCACCAAGGATCGGAAGGTCGCCGAGCAGCGGGGTCTTCTCGATATTGTTGGTGCCCGTCTGACGCAGCAGGCCGGCAATCATGAAGCTCTGGCCCGAACCCAGTTCGACGGTGGTTTCCGCGCGGCGGGTAACCAGCGCCGGAACGTCGAAACCATTGAGGCGGATGGCGCCTTCCTGGCTCAGTTCGGAAACTTCCGGGCGGACGCGCATCGAGATGCGGCCGTCGGCGAGCACGATCGGGGTGAAGGCAAGGCCGACACCGTAGCTCTTATATTCGATCGAGACAGCGCCGAGCGTCTGGCTGATCGGAACCGGGAATTCACCACCGGCAAGGAAGCTTGCGGTTTCGCCAGAGAGCGCGGTGAGGTTCGGTTCGGCGAGCGTGGTGACAAGACCATCGGTCTCGGCCAGCTCGAGCGCACCGACCAGGTCGAGGCCGAACAGGCTGCCAGCGCCGCGCAGGGTGGCACCCAGCGGACCGCGGATGACCGAACCGTCATTGTTGACGGCCGAACCCTGCGAGATACCGAACTGGAAACCGTCCGTATTATCGGCGGTCGACAGCAGGTTCACACCGATATTCTTGATCAGCGTGCGGTTCACCTCGGCGATCTTCACCTTGAGGTTGACCTGCAGCGGGGTCGCCTGACGCAGGCGGCTCACCACTTCAAGGCCGTCACCGACATAGGCACGAACGAGGCGTTCGGCTTCTTCGGCATCGTTCGGCGATTCAACCGTACCAGTCAGGAGAACCAGATTGTTCATCGGCGTGGCGCGGATATTGGCTTCCGGCATCGCCAGGGTGAGCATCTGGTCGACGGACCCGATATTATTGCCGACCTGGATCTTCGCGGCATAGATGACCTGGCCGCCGGCACCGGTGGCATAGATGGTCGTCTCACCGAAATTCTCACCGAAGATGTAGATCTGGCGGTTCGAGCGAACGGTCACATCGGCGATCGTTTCATCAGCGATGAAGACGTCGGTGATGGTGCCGGGCAGGCGGACCAAGGTCCCCGTGCCCTGGCTGAGCGTCAGCGTTTCGTCGGGCTGGACGGCGGCCGACTGCGCAAGGGCAGGGGTCGCGGCGACCATCGGAGCGAGGGTCAGGGCAGCGGCAGCCACCGTGACACGGATCGTGTTCTTCAAGGTCTTCATCTTAGCGGCTCCCTACCGGAACGATGCTGACAACATTGCCACGAGCGACACGGACCGTCGGACCGGCGGGCACCGCATTGGCAGCCGCGGCCTGGACATTATTGTTGTTCGCGCCGTACGCATCAGGCTTCTTGACCGGGGCCATGCTCGAGCGCTGGAAGCGCGAAACCTGGCCACCCGTCGTATAGGTGGTGTTGGTGTCGATCGGACGGTTCGCGACCTGCAGCAGGATGCGACGTTCGTCAGCCGGGGTCGCGCCTTCGGGCACTTCCACTTCGCCAGCGGCAACCGCACGTTCGAGCTCCGACTGATTGTCGGCGATCGAGCGCAGCACCAGGCTCAGCGTCCCCACATTCTGCGACACCTGGATCTTCTCGGCGATTTTCGGGGTGACTTCGAAGGTCACCATCGAGAAGCCGGTCACGACCTGCTTGCCCTCTTCGTCCTTGGCGTCGAGACGCTGGTCGGTGGCGAGAACGCGCAGGTTGCGAATGATCGTTTCCGAGGCCTGCAGCGGCGGACCGTCATCGGTCGCAGCGACATTCTGGGTGAGGATCATGTCCACACGGTCGCCCGGGAAGATGAAGCCGGCAGCGCCGCGCGTCACTTCGATCGGCACCGTGATGGCGCGCATGCCCGGGCCGAGAGCCGCAGCGAGGAAGCCGCGATCATCGGGACCGACAAGGCTACCACGCGTGATCGGCTGACCGGCGGTGATCTGCGAACGGACGACCGTCCCGATCAGCGCGCTCGGATCCGAGTCGGCATCCTCTTCGGTATAGTAGGCATTCTGGACCAGTTCTTCGGGCCAGGCCTGATAAGTCAGGGCCTCGGCGTCGATGAGGGTGCCAACCGGCAGCGCTTTACGCGCAACCAACACCTTCGGACCGGTCGGGACAGCAGCGGCTTCCGCCTCCACGGCACCGGCACCCGAGAACATATTCTTGGCCATGACGGCGGTAACCACCGCGATGACCAGAGCTCCAACGAGCAGCATGAGTTTCTTTGCGTTCATGGCGAAATCGCCTCCCCCAAGTGGGCCTATTCAACTGTGCCTAGTGATCAGGCAAAATGGTTAAGAAAGCGTTGGGTGAGTAACCACAACACGCCGATGGCGATCGCGACCCCGTAAGGAACCTCGGCTTTCTCAGGTTTTTTGCGGATTTTGTGGTTGACGGCGACCAAGATGGACAGGGCCCCGCCCGCCAGCGACATGATGACCAGGAACTTCAAGGTGCCGGCCCAGGTGAACCAAAGCGCCAGTGCGGTGGCGAGCTTCACGTCGCCGCCGCCCATCACTCCCATGTTGAACATGACCAGCAGCAGCAGGAAGACGATCGCAGCGACGCCGATGCGGATTGCCGCATCGGGCCACAGGTCGACGCCCGCGGACCACCAGTAGAGCGGCGCGGCCACGGCCACGAGCCCGACGATCCAGTTCTCGATCGTGTAGGTCTGGATGTCGCGAATGGCCATGTAGACCATCAGCAAGCCCAGCCCGCCCAAGAGGATGAAGGTAAAATCCATGTTCATCATGATGCAGGGTCTAGACGGCAGGACTTTCCAAACCGTAACCAAGCCCACGTGAATCCGGACTTTTTTTCAGATACCGTCGTGGTGGGTGCCGGGATTGCCGGCGCGGCCCTCGGTGCGCACCTCGCGCGGCGGGGGCTCGAGGTCACCTTGCTCGAGAGCGAGGAGCGCCCCGGCTATCATTCGACGGGCCGCTCGGCGGCCTTCTGGCTGGAAAGCTATGGCGGCGCGGCTGTCTCGCCGCTGACGGCCGCGAGCCGCGCCTTTCTCGAACAGCCGCCTGCCAATTTCTCGCCCCACGGTTTCCTCAGCCCGCGCGGTGCGATCCATGTCGCGCGCGATTCGGTGGAGCAGCCCTTTGCCGATATCCCGCCGGGGGTTGCGACTGAACGGCTCGATCCGGCACGATTGAAATCCTTAGTGCCGGGACTTCGCGACGGCTGGTCGCGCGGCCTTGCAGAACCCAGCTGCCGCGATATCGACGTCGCCGGATTGCATCAGGCTTACCTATCATCCTTGACCCGCATGGGCGGCAAGATGCTGACCAGCGCCGAGCTGGCCGAGGCGTCTTATAAGGGAGGGCGCTGGGCGATCCGCTTGCGCGATGGCCGCGAGGGCGAAGCGACACAGCTGGTCAACGCCGCCGGTGCATGGGCCGACGAGGTTGCAAAACGATGCGGGATCGAACCGCTGGGCTTCGTGCCGAAACGCCGCACGATGATGCAGCTGCGTGTCGATCGCCAAGGCATGAAAGGACTGCCGCTCGTCGCCGATACCGAGGGCCGTTTCTATTTTCGCGGCGAGGGCGAACAGACGATTTGGCTCAGCCCGCACGATGAAACCGATTGCGACCCCTGCGACGCCGCACCCGAAGAGCTGGCCGTCGCCGAGGCCATCGACCGTCTCGGCACCATCGTCGACTGGAAGGTCGAAAAGGTGGAGCGCAAATGGGCGGGCCTTCGCACCTTCAGCCCCGACCGCAATCCGGTGTTCGGCCGTGACCCCGGTCAGCCCGCTTTCTTCTGGTATGCAGGACAGGGGGGGACCGGCATCCAGTCACAGCCGGCCGCCGCCGCGCTCGCGCGGGCCATCTTCATGGATGACGAGCCGACCGGCGTGGCGGGCGGATTGTCGACGCGGGCATTCCTGCCCGAGCGCTTCTTCTAGCTTTCTGCTTCCAATTCGGCCTCGCGCGTCGCGATTTCGTCGGCGCGTTCGTTTTCCGGGTGGCCGTCATGGCCCTTCACCCAATGCCATTCGATATCGTGCGGCTTGGCGGCTTCCTCGAGTCGCTGCCACAGATCCTCATTCTTGACCGGCTTCTTCGCGGCATTGCGCCAGCCATTCTTCTTCCAGCCGTGGATCCACTTGGTGATGCCGTCGCGAACATAGATGCTGTCGGTGGTGAGGATGACCTTGCAGGGGCGCTTCAAGGCTTCGAGCGCGGCAATGGCGGCCATCATTTCCATGCGATTATTGGTGGTGTTGGCCTCGCTCCCGCACAGCTCCTTCTCGGTCTCGCCATGGCGCAGGATCGCGCCCCAGCCACCGGGGCCGGGATTGCCCTTGCAGGCGCCGTCCGTCCAGATTTCTACCGTGTCCAAGGTAAGCGTGCTCAGGCCACCAGTTCGCGGGGCAGCTTGAAGATCATCTGCTCCTCGACATGCTCGACCTCGCGTTCGGCGACCTCGAAACGGTCGCCTAGCGCTTCAATGACTTCGCGGACGAGGATCTCCGGGGCCGAAGCGCCGGCGGTTATCCCGATGCTCGACGGCGTGCCCAGCCATTCCCAATCGATATGCTCGGCGCGCTCGATCAGCACCGAAGGCGTCCCGAGCCGCTCGGCCAGTTCGGCGAGGCGGCGGCTGTTCGAGCTATTGGGCGCGCCGATGACCAGCAGGCGATCGACCTGGCCGGCAATCTGCTTGACCGCAGCCTGGCGGTTGGAGGTCGCGTAACAGATATCCTCGCCCTTCGGCCCGACAATGGCGGGGAAGCGTTCCTTGAGGATTTCGATAATCTCTTCGGTATCGTCGACCGACAGGGTCGTCTGGGTGAGGAAGCCGAGACATTCGGGATCGTCGACCTCGATGGTACGCGCATCCTCGTCAGTTTCCACCAGCGTCATATGGCCTTCGGGCACCTGCCCGAACGTGCCGATCACCTCGGGATGGCCGGCATGGCCGATGAAGAGGATGTGGCGGCCATGTTCGATCATCCGCTCGGCCTGACGATGGACCTTGCTGACTAGCGGACAGGTGGCGTCGAGATAATCGAGCCCGCGTGCTTCGGCAGCTCGGGGCACCGCCTTGGGCACGCCATGGGCCGAAAAGACGACGGGCTTGCCGTCGGGGACACCGTCCAGCGTCTCGACGAAGACGGCGCCAAGGCCGCGCAGACGGTCGACGACGAACTTGTTGTGCACGATCTCGTGACGAACATAGACGGGCGGGCCGTATCGCTCGAGCGCGAGCTCGACGATCTTGATGGCGCGGTCGACACCGGCACAGAAGCCGCGCGGGGCGGCAACGAGCACGTCGAGCTTGGGGGCATCGGCATTCATGCCAAGAGATGTAGTCAATCGCTTGGCAAGCGTGAAGGGGCTACCTATGGATAGGTTCAACCGAATTTGAATGGGATTATCAGTCATGCTTCGACCGCTGGCCATTGCCGCCGCCACTTTGACGCTCGCCGCTTGCGGCGGGCAGGGGACGATTCGCGACGGCGGCGTCATCGCCGCGCGCAGCGTTTGCCCGCAGCTCGCTATCCCCGCCGGCACCGGCTCGGTCACCTTGTTCGACCCGGCGGGAAGCACGGCGTCGAGTGCGATCGACGTGACTGCGACCATCACCAACCTCGATGGCAGTTGCTTCGAGGATTCCTCCAGCGTCGTCTCGACCGCGACCTTCGACGTGATCGCCTCGCGCCGCGAAGCCGGTCCTGCGCGTAGCCTGACGCTGCCCATCTTCAACGTCGCCGTGCAGGGCGGCGATGCCGTGGTTGCCAAGCGCATCGGCCAGGTCACGCTTAACTTTGCAGCAGGCTCGCTCAGCGCCGAAGCACCGGGTCAGGCGACGATCCGCGTCAATCGCTCAGCGACCCAGCTGCCGCCCGAGATCGAGCGCGAGCTCACCCGTCGCCGCGACCCTGGCGATGTCGACGCCGCCATCGATCCGCTGAGCCAGCCCGCCGTGCGCGCCGCCGTGGCCCGCGCGACCTTTGAACAGCTGGTCGGATTCCAGCTGTCGGGCGATCAGCTGCGCTACAACGTCACGCGTTAAATCTTCGCAGCCCCGCACCGCCTTTTGGTCGATTGACTAAAAGGTCGGCGGGGCGCATTGCTTCTGGCGTCTCCGGTGGCGATTCCGTGTCGCTATCGGGGGGCCATGCGGGAGAGGTCGCGGTATGAATGTGCTGCGGCGCCGAAGGAGCAACCGCCCCCGGAATCTCTCAGGCAGACGGACCGTCTGGCCCCAATGACAGTCTGGAAAGTGTGGGACTGCGCCTGGCGCGGGGCCACCACCGAAGGGGTAGGCGGACACGCTCCGTCGAAACTCTCAGGTCGATGCGACAGGCGGGGGTCCGAATTCATGGATCGGCGGCGTCCAAGCCGTCGTGACCGGACCGTTTGAAAGGCGCATCGATGAGTGGCAACGAGCCATCCAAACTTCCCCTCGACAGCTGGCACCGCGAGCGCGGTGCGCGCATGGTCGAATTTGCAGGCTATGAAATGCCGATCCAGTATGAAGGCATCATCGCCGAGCATAATTGGACCCGCGAGCATGCCGGCCTGTTCGACGTCAGCCATATGGGCCAGTTGAGCTTTGCCGGCGATCGCGTCGCCGAAGCGCTCGAAGGCTTGCTGCCCGGCGATTTCAAGAATTTGAAGCCCGGAAAGTCGCGCTATTCGGTGCTGCTCAACGATAGCGGCGGCATCAAGGACGACCTTATCGTCACCAATGCCGACCAGCATTTCATCGCCGTCGTCAACGGCGCGACCAAGCAGGCCGACTACAAGCATTTCTTCCGCAAGCTGCCGAGCAATGTCGGCGTCACCATGCACCAGGACCAGGCGCTGCTGGCGCTGCAGGGCCCGGACGCCGAAGCGGTGATGGTCGAATGTCTCGGTATCAAGGGCGCGCCCGACATGGGGTTCATGACCGCAGGGCTCGCCGACTGGCGCGGCAACTGGCTGTGGATCAGCCGCTCGGGCTATACCGGCGAAGACGGCTTCGAGATTTCGGTCCATGTCGACAAGGTCAAGGAACTGGCCGCGCGCCTCGTGTCGGACAAGCGCGTCAAGCCGGTCGGTCTCGGCGCGCGCGATTCGCTGCGGCTCGAGGCGGGACTGCCGCTTTACGGTCACGATCTCGATGAAGAGACGACGCCAGTCATGGCCGATCTCGGCTTTGCCATCTCCAAGCGCCGCCGCGAGGAAGGCCGCTTTCCGGGCGACGAGCGTATCCTCGGCGAACTCAAGGATGGCAGCATCGTCAAGCGCGTCGGCTTCACCCTCGACGGCCGCCAGCCGGTGCGCGAGGGCGCCAAGCTCTTGGACGGCGAGGGCAATGTCGTCGGCAAGATCACCTCGGGCGGTTTCTCGCCCAGCCTCGAGCGGCCCATCGCCATGGGCTATCTCGCCACCCACCTTTCCGACGAAGGCACGGTCGTGAAGGCCGAACAGCGCGGCAAGCTGTTCGACGTCACGGTCGCGGCAATGCCGTTCGTCCCGCATCGCTACAAGCGCCAACAGGGGAAGAAGTAATGAGCCTCTATTTCACCAAGGAACATGAATGGATCCGCGTCGATGGCGACGTGGCGACGGTCGGCATCTCCGCGCATGCGCAGGAGCAGCTGGGCGACATCGTTTTCGCCGAAACGCCCGAGGCGGGGCGCACTGTCGCCAAGGGCGACGATGCGGCAGTCGTCGAGAGCGTGAAGGCCGCCAGCGATGTCTACGCCCCGGTGTCGGGTGAAGTCGTCGAGGGCAATGAAAAGCTCGCCGACGATCCTGCGCTGGTGAACAGCGATCCCGAAGGCGAGGGCTGGTTCTTCAAGATCAAGCTGAGCGATCCGAGCGAACTTGAAGGCCTGATGGACGAGGCCGCGTACAAGGACTTCGTCGCCAACCTCTAGGAGGCATTATGCGTTACCTTCCGCTGTCCGATGCCGATCGGGCATCGATGCTGGAGAAGATCGGGGTCGAGAGCGTCGACGACCTGTTCGTTGACGTGCCCGAAGAGGCGCGGCTCGACGGCCCAATCCGCGGCCTGCCGACCCATGCCAGCGAAATGGCGGTGGAAAAGCATATGCGCCGCCTGTCGAAGAAGAATCTTGCTGCCGCCGACGCGCCTTTCTTCCTCGGCGCCGGCGCCTATCGCCACCATGTCCCGGCGAGCGTCGATCATATCATCCAGCGCGGCGAGTTTCTGACCGCCTACACGCCCTACCAGCCGGAAATCGCGCAGGGCACGCTGCAGATGCTGTTCGAATTCCAGAGCCAGGTGGCGCGGCTCTATGGCTGCGAAATCGCCAATGCGAGCATGTACGATGGCTCGACGGCCTGCTGGGAGGCAGTGGCGATGGCCAGCCGCATCGCGCGCGGCAAGAAGAAGAAAGTCGTCCTCTCGGGCGCGCTGCACCCACATTATGCCGAGGTGGTGCGGACCATGGCCAAGTTCACCGAGGACGAGATCGCCGGTGCACCGCCGAGCCTCACGCCGCATCCGGACGATGACGGCCTGATTGCGCGGATCGACGAGGATACGAGTTGCGTCGTCGTGCAATATCCCGACATTCTTGGCCGCCTGCCTGACCTCCCGCGCATTGCCGAGGCTGCGCACGAAAAGGGCGCGCTGCTGATCGCGGTCAATACCGAACCGGTGGCATTGGGCGCGATCGAGGCACCGGGCAATCTGGGCGCCGATATCGTCGTTGGCGAGGGCCAGTCGATCGGCGTCGGCCTGCAATTTGGCGGGCCCTATCTCGGCCTGTTCGCGATCCGCGATCCCAAGCATGTCCGCATGATGCCGGGCCGCCTGTGCGGCGAGACCGTCGATGCCGAAGGCAAGCGCGGTTATGTCCTCACTTTGTCGACCCGCGAGCAGCATATTCGCCGCGAGAAAGCGACCAGTAATATCTGTACGAATTCAGGGCTTTGCGCGCTGGCCTTCAGTGTCCACATGACCTTGCTGGGCGAGAAGGGGCTGCGCGCGCTGGCGGCGGAGAATCATCGTCTTGCCTGCCTCGCCGCCGACCAGCTTGGCGCGATCGAGGGCGTGACGCTGCTCAATGCGCATTTCTTCAACGAATTCACCCTGAAGGTCGGCCGTGATGCTCGCGCCCTCGTGCGCGATCTTGCCGACAAAGGCGTGCTGGCGGGCGTCTCGCTCGGGCGTCTCTATCCCGACAGTGACGGGCTCGACGATGCGCTGCTCGTAGCCGTCACCGAGACGACGACCGAGGAGGATATCCATACCCTCTGCGCGGTACTGAAGGAGGCGCTGTCATGAGCGACCTCAACGCCTCCGGCTGGAAGCCCGGCACGCCTGTCGACGGGCATAATGCGATGAGCGGTCCCGACACGACGACCGGCAATCGCGCGCTGATGCTCGAAGAGCCGCTGATCTTCGAGATTGGCGATACCGAGACCACCGGCGTCGATTTCGACTTTGCTTCGCGGCTCGACCTCGCTGGCGTGATCCAGCCCGAACAACCGACGCCTGCGAGCGAGACGACCAGTCGCCTCGGCAATTTCGGGCGCAAAAGCGAAATTGGGCTGCCCGGCCTCACCGAGCCCCAGACGGTGCGGCACTATACCCGCCTCAGCAGGCAAAATTACGCCATCGACCTCGGGCTCTTCCCGCTTGGTTCGTGCACGATGAAGCACAATCCGCGTCTCAACGAGAAGATTGCGCGGATGCCCGGCTTTGCCGACGTGCACCCGTTGCAGCCGACCAGCACCGTGCGCGGTGCACTCGAGGTCATCAACGAGCTCGCATTCTGGCTGATCGAACTCACCGGCATGCACAGCGTCGCGATGAGTCCGAAGGCGGGCGCGCACGGCGAGTTGTGCGGAATCCTTTGCATCCGCGCTGCGCTCGAGGCGAGGGGGGATGCCCGCGAGGTCATTCTCGTGCCCGAAAGCGCGCATGGCACCAACCCGGCCACCGCGGCCTTCGCCGGTTACCGGATCGAAAATATCCCGGCTAACGAGGATGGCCGCGTCGATCTGGAAGCACTGAAATCGCGCCTCGGCCCTGACGTTGCCGGCGTGATGATCACCAATCCTTCGACGCTCGGCCTGTTCGAGCGCGACCTCAAGGCTATCTCCGATGCGGTCCATGACGCTGGCGGCTTCGTCTATTGCGACGGGGCGAACTTCAACGCCATCGTCGGCAAGGTCCGCCCCGGCGACCTTGGCGTCGATGCCATGCACATCAACCTGCACAAGACCTTCTCCACCCCGCATGGCGGCGGTGGTCCGGGTTCGGGTCCGGTGGTGCTGTCCGAGGCGCTCGCGCCGTTCGGGCCGCTTCCCTATACCGCCCGCACCAAGGATGGGGTCGTGCATCTGGTCGAGGAAGAGGATGCGCTGAGCTTCGCGGTCGAGCATTTCGGCGGACCGCTCAAGCATTTCGGGCGCATGACCGCCTTTCATGGCCAGATGGGCATGTTCACCCGCGCACTGGCCTACATCCTGAGTCATGGCGCCGACGGCCTCAAACAGGTCGCCGAGGATGCCGTGCTCAATGCAAATTACATTTTGCGTTCGATGGAGGACGTCGTCGATGCGCCGTTCGCCAAGGCCGGGCCGTGCATGCACGAGGCCCTGTTCAGCGACAAAGGCTTTGCCGAAGGTCTCTCGACCCTCGACCTCGCCAAGGGGCTGATCGACGAGGGCTATCACCCGATGACCATGTATTTCCCGCTGGTCGTCCATGGCGCGATGCTGGTCGAGCCGACCGAGACCGAGAGCAAGGCGACGCTGGACCAGTTCATCACGGCGTTCCGCTCGGTTGCCGAGCGCGCCATGGCGGGTGACGAATGCCTCAAGGCCGCCCCGCACTACGCGCCGCGCCGCCGACTCGACGAGACCCTCGCTGCGCGCCAGCCCATCCTTGCCTACAAGACGCCCGCGCCCGACGGCAGTTCGACGGGGCTCGGCGCGAAATATGGGGGCGGATGATGGATTGGGGTAACCTTTTCACCATCGCCAACACCGCCATTCTGCTGCCGTGGGCGGCGCTGATCCTCGCACCGCGCAATGGCAGCGTGCATGCGCTGATCTTTTACTTGGGCGTCGGCCTGCTCGCGTTGGCCTACACCGTCTTGTTCGGCACGTTGATCTTCAGCGATGACGGGGTCGACTGGAGCGAGTTCGGGAGCCTCGAAGGTGTCATGAGGCTGTTCGACAGCGAGCCCGGGGTGCTGCTTGGCTGGATCCATTATCTCGCGTTCGACCTGTTCGTTGGCCAATGGATTGCCAAGGATGCCGATCACAAGATGGTGAGCCGCCTCGTCCAGGCGCCGATCCTTCTCCTGACGCTGATGGCGGGGCCGTTCGGCCTTCTGGTCTGGATGATCGTGCGCGAGCGTCGCGCCCGAGCGATGGCCGGGATCAAGAGCCGGGCGTGAGCCAGCCATACGAGATGAAGGACCTTGGCGTCGAAGCGAAGCGCGAGGCGCCGGCCGCAGCGCGCAACGTCGTGCCCATCGGCGATGTGTTGGAAGGCTGGCTACCCGATGCGGGCCTCGTCCTCGAGACAGCCAGCGGGACAGGCCAGCATGCCTTGGCTTTCGCGGCGCGCTTTCCTCATCTGGAATGGCAGCCGAGCGATCCCGACCCTGCTGCCTTGGCCTCGATCGGGGCCTGGCGCGAGGAAGCGGGTTCGCCTTCCAACCTTCGTGCGCCGCTGCGGATCGATGCCTCTGCCCGCGACTGGCCCATCGATGCAGCCGATGCCGTCCTGTCGATCAACATGGCGCATATTTCGCCGTGGAAAGCGACGCTCGGGCTACTCGACGCCGCTGCCCGTATCCTGCCAGTGGGCGCGCCGCTCATTTTCTACGGGCCGTGGCTTGCCGACGATGTCGAAACCGCGCCCAGCAACCTGGACTTCGATGCCAGCCTCAAGTCGCGCGACTCGCGTTGGGGTTTGCGCCGAGTCGAGGATCTGGAAAAAGTGGCGCATAAACGTGGGTTAAGGCTGGTCGACCGTCGTGCGATGCCGGCCAACAATATGATGCTGAAATTGCTCGTTTCGGACCCGATTTAAAGGATCATTTACCGCTCGCGGCTACTTTCCCTTGTCATGGATCAGAGTAGTACGAACCAGAACCGCAAGGCGCCGCGCTCCCACTTCTTCATGAAGGCGAGCATCGAGCTGGACGGCCGTCATCACGACGTCCGCTTGCGCAACCTGTCTGCCGAAGGCGCGCTGATCGAGGCCGAGGACCTGCCGGTCGAAGGTGCCGAGATCCTGTTCCGCAAGGAAAAGCTGTCGGTGCCCGGCCGTATTGCCTGGAGCGCCGATGGTCGTGCCGGTGTCGCGTTCGCGCAGCGGCTCGAACCCGATGTCGTGCGTCGCCATGTCCCCCAACCGCGCCAGCGCGCCAACGCGCCGACCCGCCGTCCGGGCCTCAAATCGCATGAGTTGAGCGAGGGCGAGCGTCGTTTCGCGGAAGAATGGATTTTCGGACGTCCGCCGAGCGAAGGCTAGGCGACCTCACTGTCGGTTTGAAAGGACGGGGAGCATTTTGCTCCCCTTTCTTTATCCCACCTTGCGGACGGGGCCGCGCTGGCCTTCGAGCCAGGCGACGAGTTCGGCGAGCGGCATCAGCGAGTTGAACGTGACGCCGGCATAGCCGTCTTCCTGCCATTTGACCGAGGCGCGCACCGGCGCGAGTCCCGGAAGCGAGACGCCGATATCCTTGCCGCCATTTTCGAGGCGTTCGGCGATCTGCAGCTTCACACCGCCCTGGCTGACGTCGCAGCCCTTGGCCTGAACCGGCTTGCTGTCGATGTAGAGCGTGACCGGGCAATCGATTTCAATTCGCGGCATTCGCGGGCGCGGACCGTCCATTGAGGTCGACAGGATCTCGATAATGTCGATCGGCTCATGAAAGGCGACGCCGACATTCTGGCCTTTGACCCAGCTGACGCGGCCCTTGATGGGATCGCCATTCTTGAGTTCGACCGAAAGCTCGTCGCCTTCCTCGATCGCGCAATAGGCGCGGATCATCATGCCGCCTGCGGAGATATTCTTGATGAGGCAGAGTTCGCGGCGTTTGTCGATGACTACGGATCCGACCCGGAACAGGGTCAGATGGCGTTCACCGGTGCGGCGGTCGGCCTGCTCGGGCGACGGGCTCTCCTCGTTGAGCGAATAGAGCGTGGTTTCCATCATCGTCTCAGTCACTTGGGCCTCCGCACCCAATATTGCGAACGATGCTCGTTTTAGACCGAACAGCCTTACCAATCCGTTAGTGATGGCGCCGCAATGGCGGAACCAAAGCCCCTTCTTCCTCGCTTTGGGACTATCCGGGGCCGGCGCACTGCGTTGGTCCACCCACATCGAGAGGGAGAGTGAGTATGAAATTCGTTATCGCATCCATCGCTGCGGTCGCGCTTGCCGGCGCTGCCCAGGCAGACGATCACAAACAGCCTGCGGGCGACCCGGGCAAGAAGGATGCCCGCGGCATTACTGTCCATTCCATGGAAGGCACGGCGCCGAGCGGTGCCAACAAGACATGGACCGCTGCCGATGGCACCGTCTACCAGGTCAATCCCAACCAGTCGGCCGTCTTCACGCCGCGCCAGGGTGAGGCTGACCTGCCGCCCTGCACCGAAGAGCGCACGGACCGCTGTGTCCAGACCTACGAGCGCTAGTCCGCTCAGATCATCCATTCCGGATGTAACGATCGGCCCGGTACCTAGTCGGTATCGGGCCGATTGCGTTTCGAGCGCGATCGGCGTTGGTAGATTTTCTGGGATAAGAGGCTGGTGAGCCGTGCAGGGGTCGAACCTGCGACCTACTGATTAAAAGTCAGTTGCTCTACCAACTGAGCTAACGGCCCAAACCAGCCGGGAGCCGCCCTAGCGGGGGTTCCTCATCGCATCAAGGCCCCAATCACGCTTTCGGTTTCCTTCTGCGCAAAAAATCTGCCGCCTGGGCAAGGGTAGGGCCATTGGCGACCCGCCAATGCGGCGCGATCTGGGCAAGAGGCAGGAGTGCCGTTTCGCGATCGAATAGCGCCGGATGCGGCACGGTGAGATGGCGATCATGATAGGCGCCCCCGTCCCAGGCGAGGATATCGAGGTCGAGGACACGCGGGCCCCAGCGCTTCCCGGGACGACGACCGAATTCATATTCGAGTATCTTCAATGCGGCGAGCATCTCGCGCGGTTCGAGCTCGCTTTCGAGGATGACCGCCGCATTGGCAAAATCGCGTCCCGCCCCGCCAAATGCACGGTTGAGGACGATCGAACTAGCATCGAACAGTCCAAAGTCGCCTTCGAGGCGCGCGATCGCGGCCTCGACCACCCCTTGAGGGAGTCCATGTCGAACGTGACGGCGGTTCGAGCCGATACCGATCCCGTAAAGATGCTTGTCTTGGCGCACCGCTGCCCGATAGGGCTTTGCCATGCACAAGACCAGCCCTGCCGACCTGTCGCCGCTACCCGATGCGGAGCCGCCGCGCGATTGCCCGCTCTGCCCGCGGCTCGTCGACTTTCGCATGGCCTGCCGCGCCGAATATCCCGAATGGTACAATGCGCCCGTCCCGGCCTTTGGCGACCCGCAAGCCGGTGTCGCGATCGTGGGGCTTGCGCCGGGTAAGCATGGGGCCAATCGCACGGGGCGCCCCTTCACGGGCGATTTTGCCGGCGACCTGCTGTTCGACACGCTGCGTATGGTCGGCCTGTCGGTGGGCGATTATGATCGTCGCATCGATGATGGAGTCGAACTGAAGGGCGCGATCATCCTCAATGCGGTCAAATGCCTGCCGCCGGAGAACAAGCCGACGGGGCCGGAAATCCAGACCTGCCGGCCTTTCTTCGAGGAGCAATTGTCGATGCTCCCCAAGGTTCATACGCTCTTCGCGCTGGGCAAGATTGCGCATGACGCAGCCTGCCGTGCGCTCGGGATGACATTGAACGGGACCAAGTTTGGCCACGGCAACGTGCATATGGCGCCGAACGGGTTGCGGCTCGTCGATAGCTATCATTGCAGCCGCTACAACCAGAATACCGGGCGTCTTACGCAGGACATGTTCCTGGAGGCGCTAGGCAAGGCGGTGAGTAGCGGCCTGACCGGTGAACGCGCCAACGAGCTCAAGACCGAGCGGCTGACGCTTCGCCGTGCGCGCCCAGATGATGCCGAAGCGCTGCATGTCCTTTTCACAGACGAGGAGACGATGGAATGCTGGTCCACGCCCGTCCATCAGAACATGGATCAGACAGAAGACTGGCTGGCCAGCATGATCGATGCGCCCGAAGACCATAGCGACGATTTCATCGTCGAGAAGGATGGCGAGTTGATCGGCAAGTGCGGACTGTGGCGCGTGCCCGAAATCGGTTTCATGATCCGCCGCGACCATTGGGGGCAGGGGCTGGCGACCGAAGCGCTCGACGCCTTCATCTCCTACATTTCCGGACGCGGCCTGCCCTACATGTTCGCCGATGTCGATCCCGCCAATCCTGGCTCGCTACGGGCGTTGGAAAAGGTCGGGTTTAGCCGTTCGGGCTACAAGGAAAAGGCGATGCAGCATGGGGAGCGCTGGGTCGACAGCGTCTATCTGCGTCGCGATCTCTAGACCGGCGTCCGCAGCGCGCCATAGTCGAAGCGGCGGAACAGCAGGATCAGCATGGCCAGCGGCACACCCACATCGGCACCTTCGGTGAGCCGTAATTCTCCTTGAGGAACGACGGGCTTGCCCGAATAAGGCGACTTTTGAGCGAACAGACTGGCCAAACCGCTCCCTCTACGTGGCGATAGAGCCGCCCCGATCCGCTTCCCGTCCCTTATGAGATCGAGGTCACTGTCGAAGAAAGCGCGAATGCGGCGCCCGATGCCTTCACCCTTGCGGGCGCTAGGCGGCACAAGATCGAACAGGAGGTTCTTCTCGGCGTCGAGGACAGGAAAGGGGCGATAAGTCGCTGCAGAACGCATGAACCCGACGCGAAGGCGCGCCAAAACCGGTCCCATCTCACCGCGTCTCAAGCGGATCGAAAAGCCTTTGCGGGCGATGGTGTAATCCGGTTGCCCGCGCCCATCGACAAGGAATGTTGTGGGCAAGGTGGGCTGGCTTTTGATCGATGCCTGCAGATAGACGCTATCGCCGTCTGCCCCCTCAAGGTGAAACCAGTCACCGCTCCTCAAAAGGCGATAGCGCGTCTTCATCAAATGTCCTGGGTCAGGCGTCCGTAGAGTTCGGGTCGCCGGTCGCGGAAGAAGCCGAAAGCGGCGCGATGTTCGCGGACCTTGTCGAGGTCGAAGCTGGCCGTCAGGACGCCCGTTTCCTCGGCGCCGAATTCAGCGACCAAATCACCGCGCTCATCGCAGATGAAGCTGTGGCCGTAGAAACGCTGGCCGCATTCGGTGCCGATGCGGTTGGCGGCGACGACGGGCACGACATTGCTCACTGCATGGCCGATCATCGCACGGCGCCACATGCGGCTGGTGTCGAGGTCGGGGTCGTGCGGTTCGGAGCCGATCGCGGTCGGGTAGAACAGGATTTCGGCACCCATCAGCATCATCGCGCGCGCGGTTTCCGGATACCATTGGTCCCAGCAGATCCCGACACCCAGACGGCGCTCGTCGGGGCCGTCCCAGGTCTTGAAACCGGTATTGCCGGGGCGGAAGTAGAATTTCTCCTCATAGCCCGGCCCGTCGGGAATGTGGCTCTTGCGATAGACGCCCTCGATCTTGCCGCCCGGCGCGATCATGGCGAGCGAATTGTAGTGATGCGGTCCGTCCTGCTCGAAAAAGCTGGTCGGGATATAGATACCGAGTTCGTCGGCGAGCTTCTGCATCGCCAGCACGCTTGGATGCTTCGCGGTCGGCTTGGCCGTCGCGAAGAGGGTCTCATCTTCTTCGCGGCAGAAATAGGGGCCTTCGAACAGTTCGGGCGGCAGGACGACCTCAGCGCCTTCGCTCGCCGCCTCGCGGACGAGTTCGGTCACGGCGGCGATATTTTCCTCGACGCTGCCACCAAGAGCGAGCTGGAGCGCGGAGACGGTGATCTTGGTCATTGTGGTACCTGTTGCGAAATGCAGTGGAACGAGCCGCCGCCCGTCAGGACATGGTCGGCGCGAAGGCCGTGGATGCGCTTGTCGGGAAAGAGCCCGCCAATTGCTTCGATGGCGGCAAGGTCGCTTTCGGCGCCGTAGATTGGGACGATGACGGCGGCATTGCCGATGAGGAAGTTCATGTAGCTGGCCGGAATGATCTCGCCATCCGCGGCCTGCGTTCCCAACGAGGGGATGGCGACGACTTCCAGCTCCGCGTCGAGCAGGCGCATCGCCGCGTCACCATAGATGTCGGCGTTCACATCGTCGGGACCTGCCGGCTCGGGAATGGCCACTCTGCCCGGCGCCACGAAGCGCGCCAGATTATCGACATGGCCGTCCGTATGGTCGTTGGCGAGCCCGTCGCCCAGCCAGACGATCCTGGTCGCGCCAAGGTCACGTTTCAGCCGCGCTTCGATGTCTTCGCGCGACAGGCCGGGATTGCGGTTGGGATTGAGCAGGCATTGCTCGGTGGTGATGAAGGTGCCGGTGCCATCGCCGTCGATCGCGCCGCCCTCGAGGATCCAGTCGGCCTTGTCGTAGGGCAGGCCGGCCGCGGCCGCGAGCCGCTCGCCGATGCTATCGTCGCCTTCAAGCTCATATTTGCCGCCCCAGCCGTTGAAGCCGAAGCCCTGCGCCCGGCCATCGCTGCGGAGCACGGGGCCGGTATCGCGGAGCCATACATCACCGAATGGTTCGACGACGACCTTGGCGAAGGGCGCCATGTCGCGCGCCGTCGCGGCGGCTTCTTCCGTGGCGGCGACCAGCCAGATCTCCTCGCCTTCGCCCTCGGCCCATAGCGCCTTGGCCATCGCGGCGACTTCGGCCTGTGCCGGCGCGAGATCGTCTTCCCACAGATCGGGATGGCTCGGGAAACCGATCCACATCGCCTTGTGCGGCGCCCATTCTGGCGGCGGAATGATGCTCATTGATGTCCCATGCAGCAAAAAGGGCGACCCCGTGAAGGGCCGCCCTCTTGAACGCGTAGATCGCTAGAAAGGATCAGCGCGAATAGAATTCGACGACCAAGTTCGGTTCCATGCGCACCGGGTAGGGCACTTCGTCGAGCTGCGGCACGCGGGTGAAGGTCACCTGGTGATCGCTGTCGACCGAAACATAGTCGGGGATGTCGCGCTCGGCGAGGCTCTGCGCTTCGAGGACGAGGGCCATTTCCTTGGCCTTCGAACCGAGCGAGATCTCGTCGTTCACGTCGCAGCGACGCGAGGCGATGTTGCACTTCACGCCGTTGACGCGGATGTGACCGTGGCTGACCAGCTGACGCGCGGCCCAGATAGTCGGCGCGAACTTGGCGCGATAGACGATCATGTCGAGACGACGCTCGAGCAGGCCGATGAGGTTCTGCGAGGTATCGCCCTTCATGTTCGACGCGTCCTTGAAGGTGCGACGGAACTGCTTTTCGGTGACGTCGCCGTAATAGCCCTTCAGCTTCTGCTTGGCGCGCAGCTGCAGGCCGTAGTCGGACATCTTGCCCTTACGACGCTGGCCGTGCTGGCCGGGGCCATATTCGCGGCGGTTGACCGGGCTCTTCGGGCGACCAAAGACGTTTTCGCCCATGCGACGGTCGAGTTTATACTTGGCGCTCGTGCGCTTCGACATGCTATTTCTCCAATTAGCTCAATATGATGTCCGGACCGCTCCGGCAGGCATGGCCTGCCGCGATCACCACTTCACCGGACATGTGGGATCAATTGCGAGGGCGCATCTAGGAAAAGTGCCCTTCGACGTCAAGCATTTAAGCGACGTCGTTCAGGGCTATCTCAGATACGCAAACGGGCGCCGATACTCGGGCGCCCGCCTTGTTTCCCTCTTTTTTACGGAAGGAGGGGGTTAGTTGACGCTCGTCCGCAGGACGACCTTGTAGCGCTTGGGTTCGCCAGCGCCTTCATTGGCCATGCGGAAGTACGCACCATAACCTGCCTTCAATTCCAGCGCCTCCTCAGGGGGCACGAACGTCGCAAGCTGCGACGCCGGCATCGACGCGCACTGGTCGAGAATGCTCGAGAGCTGCTCGCGCCAGCAAACCACGACGACTTCGTTGGGGTTCGACGGAACCGAAGGATTGGCGATCATTGCCGCCAACAAAAGGTCGATCATAAAACGTCTCCTTCTGAGGCTTTCGAGGCTGCTCCTCGAACCGTGAACAATAACTGAACGGCAAATTAATTGAAATATCGGCATATATTCAGGTGGCAGGGCGCTGCGGCCTCGCTTATGACATGCCCATGAGCGAGGTTGTTTCCCCGGAAAATTGCCAATCCATGGATGAAGTCCGCGCCGGCGTGGATGCCGTCGACCGCGACATCGTGGCCCTGTTGAAGCGCCGTTTCGGCTATATGGACGCTGCAGCGCGCATCAAACCGAACCGCGAGGCGGTGCGCGATGAATGGCGCAAGGCGGACGTGAAGGCGAAGGTCGATGCCGAGGCCGAGCGACTGGGCGTCGATCGCAAGTTGCTGGACCGGCTCTACGAGGATCTCATCGAAACCTCGATCGCGCACGAATTCGACCGCTACGACGCGACCCGCGGCTAGCCCTTGGGCGGCTTTTCCAGCGTCTTCACGATCCCGAACAAGGCACCGATCTCGCGGCTCGACCAGCCGGGCTTGGTGAGGATCGTGCGGATCGTCGTGCGCGTGGCCTCGGCGCGGTCTTCGGGAAAGAAGTAGCCGCGCTGGTCGAGAGCGCCGTCGAGATGGTCGATCAGCGCGTTGAGTTCGCCCATCGGCGCGCGCGGCTCTTCGTCCTTCATGGTCGGTTGGGCAAGGTCATCGCCAGCTTGGCGCGACCATTCATAGGCCAGCAGGATCACCGCCTGGGCGAGGTTGAGGCTCCCGAATTCGGGATTGATCGGCACGGTCACGATGCGCTGCGCGAGGTTGACGTCTTCGCCAGTGAGGCCGGAGCGTTCGGGACCGAACAGGATTGCCGACTTGCCCTCGTTCGCGTGAATCTCGCGCGCCATGTCCTCGGGGCCGACCACCGGCGTCTTCAGTTCGCGGCGCCTAACGGTCGATGCAAAGACGAGACTGACGTCCGCAAGTGCCTCGGCCGTCGTGTCGTAAACTTTGGCTTGATCGAGGACGATGTCGGCGCCCGACGCGGCCGGACCTGCTTCGGGATTGGGCCAGCCATCGCGCGGCGCCACGAGGCGCATCTCGGTAAGCCCGAAATTGAGCATGGCACGCGCCGCCTTGCCGATATTCTGGCCGAGCTGGGGATTGACCAGCACAACGATGGGCTTGTCACTCATCCTTCTCATCCACGCTGCCGGCAAAATCGGCGAAGTCGCCGGCTTCCTTGAAGTCGCGATAGACAGAGGCGAAGCGGATATAGGCGACGTCGTCCAAGGCCTTCAGCCCGTCCATCACCGCTTCGCCGATCGCACCGGCGTCGACATCGTCGCCCGACTGGGTTTCGAGCTGGCGCTGGATCGAATGGGCAAGCCGTTCGATCTGGCCTTCGGAAATGTTGCGCTTACGGCAGGCATGGCGGATGGATGCCTGAAGCTTGGCTTGCTCGAACGGCTCGCGCTTGCCGTCTTTCTTGACGACGGTGAGATCGCGCAGCTGGACGCGTTCGAAGGTGGTAAAACGCGCGCCGCAGCCTTCGCATTGGCGACGCCGCCGGATCGCCGCGCCATCTTCCGACGGGCGGCTATCCTTCACCTGGCTTTGTTCGTGGGTACAGAAGGGACAGCGCAACCGATCAGCCCTCGTAGATCGGGAAGCGGTCGCACAGCGCTTCGACGCGGGCCTTCACCGCGGCCTCGACCCCGGCATCGCCTTCGCCGCCCGACTTCGCGACACCGTCGAGCACGTCGGCAACCATGTCACCGATGGCGCGGAATTCTTCCTCGCCAAAGCCGCGCGTCGTGCCGGCGGGCGAGCCGACACGGATGCCGCTCGTTTTCAGTGGAGGCAGCGGGTCGAAGGGCACGCCATTCTTGTTGCAGGTGATGCTGGCGCGCTCGAGCGCCTCGTCGGCATCCTTGCCGGTAATACCGAGCGGGCGAAGGTCGATGAGGCCGACATGCGTATCGGTCCCGCCGGCGACCAGGTCGGCACCGCGTTCTTTCAGCCGCTCGCACAGGACTTGTGCATTGCGAATGACTTGGCGCGAGTAGGTCTTGAATTCGGGGCGTAGTGCCTCGCCGAAAGCGACCGCCTTGGCCGCGATGACGTGCATCAGCGGTCCGCCCTGGAGGCCCGGGAATACCGCGCTGTTGAATTTCTTGCCCAGCGCTTCGTCATTGGAAAGAATCATGCCGCCTCGCGGTCCGCGCAGCGTTTTGTGCGTGGTCGTCGTAACGACGTGGGCGTGGGGCAGGGGGCTCGGATGCTCGCCAGCCGCGACGAGGCCGGCAAAGTGCGCCATGTCGACATGGAGGTAGGCGCCCACCTTGTCGGCAATGGCGCGGAAGCGGGCGAAATCGATCTGGCGCGGATAGGCGCTGCCACCCGCAATGATGAGCGCGGGCTTATGCTCGACCGCAAGCCGCTCGACCTCGTCATAATCGATAAGGTGGGTGTCCTCGGTTACGCCATATTGCACCGCGTTGAACCATTTGCCCGACTGGGCGGGCTTGGCGCCATGCGTAAGGTGGCCGCCCGCATCGAGGCTCATGCCGAGGATCGTGTCGCCGGGCTTGATCAGCGCCAGGTTGACTGCGCCATTGGCCTGCGCGCCCGAATGCGGCTGCACGTTTACATAGGCGCAGTCGAAGAGTTGTTTGGCGCGATCGATGGCGAGCTGCTCGACCGAGTCCGACGGCGCGCAACCCTGATAGTAACGGCGGCCCGGATAGCCTTCGGCATATTTATTCGTGAGCACGCTGCCTTGCGCTTCGAGCACCGCCTTGGAGACGATATTCTCCGATGCGATCAGCTCGATCTGCTTCTGTTCGCGTGTCAGCTCGGCATCGAGTGCCTTGGCGATGTCGGGATCGGTCGTTGCCACGCCGTCGGTGAAGAAGCCGTCGCTGCGGATCGCGGAGAGGTCGGGTGCGGAAGCCATGAATTGCCCTTAGCTGAGTTTGTCGACGCGGCGCTGGTGACGCCCGCCTTCGAATTCGGTGGTGAGGAAAGCCTCGACGATTGCCTTGGCCATGTCGACGCCGACCAGACGCTCGCCCAATGCGATGACGTTGGCATCGTTATGCTGGCGGGCAAGCGCAGCCGAAAGCGGCTCGCTGACCCGGGCGCAGCGGCAGGCCGGGTTGCGATTGACGGCGATCGAGATGCCGATGCCCGACCCGCACACGACGATGCCCTTTTCGGCCTCGCCTGCCGCGATATGGTCGGCAAGCTTCTTGCCATAATCGGGATAATCGACGCTTTCGGGATTGTCGGGGCCGAGGTCTGCGACCTCATGTCCGGCAGTCGTGAGTGTCTGGACGAGGATGGCTTTCAGGTTGAAGCCGGCATGGTCGGAAGCGATCGCGATTTTCATGCCCCAAGATGTAGCGGCCCGCGCGCCTCCGCGCCACCACCTATGGCCACCTTGCCAGTGAAAATTTGACCGTCCACAAACGGGGTCATGAACAAGATCCCCTTCTGGCCCAAAGTGCTGGGCTTTGCCGGCCTCCTGCCGCCGATCGCGATCATCGCGCTGGGCGAGATGAACAACCCCGCGACGCACAGCTTCTCGTTCTGGGGCGTCGTCTACGGGATGCTGATCCTGACCTTCCTCGGCGGCGCCTGGTGGGCGTTCGCGGCGCAAAAGGCCAAGCCGCCCGCCGGCATCATGATCCTGTCTGTGCTGCCGAGCCTCATCGCCTTCATGCTGCTGGTCCTGTCGTTCAGCTTCATGAACCTCGCCCCGCGCCTGTCGGGACTGGTTGTCGGCATTCTCATCTTGCTGTCGCCGCTTGTCGACGGCTGGCTGCACCAACGTGGCATGACGCCCAAATGGTGGATGCGGCTGCGCTTGCCCCTATCGCTGATGCTGGGGACGCTGACGATCCTTGCGGGACATCTCGCCTAGGCGGCGAGCTTGAGGTCGAGGCGGCCCCAGATTTCCTTCAGGCCCTTCACCAGCTCGTCCATCATCGCTTCCGTATGGAACGGCCCGGGCGTGAAGCGCAGCCGCTCCGTGCCGCGCGGCACGGTCGGGAAGTTGATGGGCTGCACGTAACAGCCATATTCGGCGAGCAGGATGTCGCTGATATCCTTGGCCTTGACGGGGTCGCCGACCATCAGCGGGACGATATGGGTTACGCTCGGCATGACCGGCAAGCCGGCCTCGACCATCTTTCGCTTGAGCATTGCAGCCTTGTCCTGCTGCGCGTTGCGCTCGACGTCCGAGCCCTTGAGGTGCTTGACGCTGGCCAGCGCACCGGCCGCAAGGACGGGCGACAGGCTCGTAGTGAAGATGAAGCCCGGCGCATAGGAGCGGATGCAGTCGATGATCGTCTTGTCGGCCGCGACATAGCCGCCCATCACGCCGAACGCCTTGCCCAGCGTGCCTTCGATGATGGTGACCCGCTCGGCCAGGCCGTCGCGTTCCGAAATGCCGCCGCCGCGCGCGCCGTACATGCCCACGGCATGAACTTCGTCCAGATAGGTGATAGCACCATATTTATCGGCAAGGTCGCAGATCGCCTCGATCGGCGCGATGTCGCCGTCCATCGAATAGACGCTTTCGAACGCGATGAGCTTGGGTGCCTCGGCCGGCGCGTCCATGAGCAGCTGCTCGAGATGGTCCAGATCGTTGTGGCGGAAGATCTTCTTCTCGCATCCCGAATTGCGGATGCCCGCAATCATCGATGCGTGGTTCAATTCGTCCGAATAGACGACGCAGCCGGGCAGCAGCTTGGCGATCGTCGACAACGTCGCTTCGTTGGAGACATAGCCCGACGTGAAGAGCAGGGCCGCTTCCTTGGCATGGAGGTCGGCCAGCTCCGCCTCGAGGTTCACATGCAGGTGCGTGTTGCCACCGATATTGCGCGTCCCGCCCGAGCCTGCGCCGACATCGTGCAGTGCCTGCTCCATCGCGGCGATGACCTTGTCGTGCTGTCCCATGCCCAGATAGTCGTTCGAACACCACACCGTGATCGGCTTGGGTCCGTTATGGCCGTGGAAGCAGCGCGCGTTGGGGAAATTGCCCTTGTTGCGCAAGATATCGATGAAGACGCGATAGCGTCCCTCGTCGTGCAGCCGGTCGATCGCTGCCTTGAAGATGCCGTTATAATCCATGTCTCGCTCTCTTGGCCGGGGCCTTTAACCCTTCTTGAAACGTAAATCAAAGGGTCGAAAGGTCGGTAATTCCAAAGCCTTCCATTGCCGGTGCGAGCGCCTGCGGGACGGCGCCCGTGAACAGGGCGCGGCCTTGGGGACGGGCATCGGGCCAGGACTGGCCATTGGTGAGATAAGCGATTCGCCTCGCAATTCCTTGACCTCCGTCAATGAAGGCGACGCCCGGGTGCGCCTCGCGGAGCCAGTCGGCAAGCAAGGGGAAGTGGGTGCACGCCAGGACGACGGTATCGAGCCGGTCTCCTTCCGGCTGGTCGAACAGGGGTTGGGCAGCAGCAATCACATCGGCCTTGTCGACCGATGCGCTCGCCAGTCGCTGCTCGGCAAGTTCGACCAAGGCGGCCGAGCCGTGTCGCAAGACGGTGCAGTCGCTTGCAAACTTCGCGGCCAGGTCGTCCACATAAGGCTGGCGAACGGTCGCCTGCGTGCCGAGCACGCCGATGACGCGGCTTTGCGAATGTTCGGCGGCAGGCTTGATGGCCGGGACCGTGCCGACGACCGGCACGTCGAGCGCGGCGCGGACATGATCGAGGGCGATGGTGCTGGCGGTGTTGCACGCAATGGTGACGAGCCGCGGATGCACGCGTTCGACCAGACGGCCCAGCAAGGCGGGGACGCGCGCCGCAATCTCCGCCTCGCTCCGCGTGCCATAAGGAAAGGCGGCATTGTCTGCCGCGTAGACAATCGGCGCGTTGGGCAAGAGCTCGCGCGTCGGTCCGAGGATCGACAGACCGCCGATACCGGAGTCGAAGAATAGGAGAGGCGCGTCGGATTGCATCGCCACTCTGCTAGCCGCGAATGGCTGATTTCCGCAATCCCGTCTCTTGTCTGGCGCGGGCAGGGCCCTTAACGAGGATTGCGATGATCGACGCCTACCAATTCGCCCCGCTGCTGATCGGCTACCTGTTGGGGTCGATTCCCTTCGGCATCATTCTCGTCCGTCTCGCCGGCAAAGGCGACCTACGCGCGACCGGTTCGGGCAATATCGGGGCGACCAATGCGGTGCGTGCGGCGGGTAAGGGCATCGGGGCGCTCGTGTTATTCCTCGACCTTCTGAAAGGTGTCGCGGCTGTGCTGGTGGCGCGTCACTTCTTTCCCGACAATGCCGAATTGTTCGGGGCGACGGGCGCACTCTTGGGTCACCTCTACCCCATCTGGCTGAAGTTTCGCGGCGGCAAGGGCGTCGCGACATTCTTCGGCATCCTGCTTGCACTCAACTGGATCTATGCCGCGATCGCCTTTGGTGCCTGGCTGTTCTTCTTCCTCGTCACGCGGATCTCTGCCGCTGGCGGGCTGATGGCCGCGGTCGCGGCCCCGGTCACGGCGTTGGTCCGCGGCGACGACACTTTGTTCCCCATGCTGCTCGGTTTCACGCTTCTCATCTGGTGGAAGCATCGTGCGAATATCGCCCGGATCCTCAGCGGGTCCGAGCCGCGCTTCGGCGCGAAGCGCGCGACAGCCGAGGCAGCCCAAAATGGCGACGACGACAACTCAGCTCCATGACCATCTTCGCCTGATCCGCTCGCGCGGTATCGGGCCCGTTTCCTACCGCCAGCTCATCCAGCGTTTCGGCAGCCCCGGCGCGGCGATCGAGGCCATCCCCGATTTGGCGCGACGCGGCAAGGGCAGGGCACCGCAATTGGCCAGCCACGACCTGGTGGCCGACGAGATCGAGCGGGTCGAACGGCAGGGCGCGCAATATCTCGTCTGGGGAGAGCCCGGTTATCCTGCTCTTCTGGCCGAACTGGACGATGCACCGCCCGTCCTGACGGTGAAGGGCAAGACCGATTTGCTCGACAAGCCTGCCGTCGCGATGGTCGGCGCGCGCAATGCCAGCGCCGCTGCAGTGCGGCTGGCGCGCGAGCTGGCGGCGGACTTGGGACGCGAGGGGCAGGTCATCGTGTCAGGGCTTGCTCGCGGCATCGACAGCGCGGCGCATGACGGCGCACTGTGGACCGGCACGATCGGCGTGATCGCAGGCGGGATCGACACCGTCTATCCGCCCGAAAACGAAGCGCGGCAGACCGATATTGCGGAAGAAGGGCTGCTGGTCGCTGAAATGCCGCCGGGCACGCAACCAACCGCGCGTCACTTCCCCCACCGTAACCGGATTATTGCGGGCTTGGCCGCCGGGACACTGGTCGTGGAAGCAGCGCCCAAGTCCGGCAGTCTCATCACCGCCCGGCTGGCGGCGGAGGCGGGGCGCGAAGTGATGGCGATTCCGGGCAGCCCGCTCGATCCCCGGGCGCGGGGCTGCAACGGACTGATCCGCGACGGAGCGACCTTGGTCGAAAATGCGCAGGACGTCCTCGCCAGCCTCGGTCCCATCGACATGCGCATGAAAGGCGTAGCCGAGGATCGCGAGCCCGCCCCGATCCTGCAGGCCGATCATGACGAACATGCCAGCGAGCGGGTCGAGGCCTTGCTGGGGCCGGTGCCGGTCATGGTCGACGAGTTGATCCGCCAATCGGGACTGTCGGCCGCCGAAGTGCAATTGGCTTTGCTCGAACTCGACCTAGCCGGACGGCTCGATCGCCATGCCGGCCAGAAAGTGAGCTTGCGTTAAAACGGCTTGACCCCCACGTGAGGCAGCGGATCATCGCGCGTACACGTGTAAAGGGACGCCCAAGCTTTGAAACTCGTCATCGTCGAATCGCCCGCCAAGGCGAAAACCATCGAGAAATATCTGGGACCGGGGCACAAGGTGCTCGCCAGCTATGGCCATGTTCGCGACTTGCCGCCGAAGGACGGTTCGGTCGACCCGGACAAGGACTTCGCCATGAAATGGTCGGCGAACAGCGACAAGACCAAGCAGGTGAAGGCCATCACCGATGCGGCCAAGCAGGCCGACGCCCTGATCCTCGCGACCGACCCTGATCGCGAAGGCGAGGCGATCAGCTGGCACGTCCAGGAGATGCTGTCCAAGAAGAAGGCGATCCCGTCCGAGGTCGAGCGCGTCACCTTCAACCAGATCACCAAGGCGGCCGTCACCGAAGCGATGGCGCATCCGCGCGAACTCGATACCGACCTGATCGATGCGTATCGCGCGCGCCGGGCGCTCGACTATCTGGTGGGCTTCACGCTGTCGCCGATCCTGTGGCGCAAGCTGCCGGGTGCGCGTTCGGCGGGCCGTGTCCAGTCGGTCGCGCTGCGCCTGATCGTCGACCGCGAGCGCGAAATCGAGATTTTCAAGCCGCAGGAATATTGGCAGGTCGCGGCCCTGTTCGAACAAGGCGGAACCGAGTTCGAATCGCGCCTGGTACGCTTCGACGGCAAGAAGATCGACCGACTGACGCTGGGGTCTAAGGAAGAAGCAGACGCCGCGAAGGCTGCGATCGAAGCGGGGAACTTCACCGTCGAAAGCGTCGAGACCAAGCCGCTCACCAAGAACCCGCCGCCGCCCTTCACGACCTCGACGCTGCAGCAGGAAGCCGCGCGCAAGCTCGGCTTCTCGGCAAGCCACACGATGAGCCTCGCGCAGGGGCTCTACGAGGCCGGTGCCATCACCTACATGCGTACCGATGGCGTTCAGATGGCGGGCGAGGCGCTGTCCGCAGCGCGTCATGCGATCGCCGACCGCTATGATGGCGGCTACCTGCCCGACAAGCCGCGCCAGTACCGCTCCAAGGCCAAGAATGCGCAGGAAGCGCACGAGGCGATCCGTCCGGTCAATTTCCGCAAGGATAACGCGGGGCAGGGTGATGCGGCCAAGCTGTACCGCCTCATCTACAACCGTGCGCTGGCCAGCCAGATGGCCGCAGCGCGACTTGAGCGTACGACGGTCGAGCTGACCGACGGCGTCGATCGCGTGACGCTGCGCGCGACCGGGCAGGTCGTCAAATTTCCGGGCTTCCTCGCGCTGTACGAAGAAGGCCGCGACGATGCCGGGGACGAGGATGGCGGCAAGATGCCGCTGCTGCGCGAAGGCGATGCGCCGGTGCGCAAGGATGTGAAGGCGACCCAGCATTTTACCCAGCCGCCGCCGCGTTTCTCCGAAGCGAGCCTGGTGAAGCGCTTGGAAGAGCTCGGCATCGGTCGTCCCTCGACCTATGCCGCGACGCTGCAGACGCTGAAGGACCGCGACTATGTCCGGCTCGAGCAGAAGCGTTTCGTGCCGGAGGATTCAGGGCGCCTCGTGACGGCTTTCCTAGAACGCTTTTTCGAGCGCTATGTCAGCTACGACTATACCGCCGAGCTCGAGGAAGAGCTGGACGATGTGTCGGGCGGCCGCCTCGGCTGGCAGAAGATGCTCGACGATTTCTGGCGTGACTTCAAACCCAAGGCGGGCGAAGTCATGGAGCAGAAGCCCTCCGACATCACCGCGGCATTGGACGAATTTCTCGAACGCTATCTCTTCCCCGAAAAGGAAGACGGCACAGACCCGCGCGCCTGTCCCAAGGATGGCGGGCGGCTGAGCCTTCGCGGCGGCAAGTTCGGCGCCTTCATCAGCTGCGCCAACTATCCCGAATGCAACTACACCCGTCCTTTCGGCGTCCGCGGCGAAGATGCCAATGACGGCCCCGCCGAGCTGGGCGAGGGGATCGAGATGAAGACGGGTCGCTACGGCCCTTATCTCGAGCAGGAAGTCGATGGCGAGAAGAAGCGGGCGTCCATCCCCAAGGATGTCGATCGCTCAACGCTCGACCTCGAGATGGCGAAGAAGCTGCTGTCACTCCCTCGTGAGATCGGTCCGCATCCGGAGACAGGGAACATGATCTCCGCGTCGATCGGGCGCTATGGTCCCTATATCGTCCATGACGGCAATTATGCGCGTCTTAAGAGCACCCAAGAGGTGTTCGAGACGGGCATGAATGCTGCCGTCGCGGCGCTGGCCGAAGCGGCGGCGAACAAGGGCAAGGGGCGTCGCGGTGCGGCGCGCGAACCGATCGCCGTGCTGGGCAAGCATCCGACGACCGAGGGCGAAGTGAAGGTGATGGACGGACGCTACGGCCCATATGTCACCGACGGCAAGACCAATGCGACCCTGCCCAAGGGGGCCGAGCCCAAGGACGTGACGCTCGAGCAGGCGATCGAATTGATCGATGCGCGCGCGGCCAAGGGTCCGGCCAAGAAGAAGCGTCGCACGACCAAGAAAAAGGCCCCGGCCAAGAAGAAGAGCTAGGCGCAGGCCTTGCAGGCAGGATCTGGCGGCACCGCAATGGGCCGCCAGCGATTGGTCATGCCGTCATACAGGTGGAGCGTGGATGCGTCCTCGTCGCCAATGCCGGCGATGAAACGGATCGCCATCATTGCAGCCATATTGCCGACCATGCCGGTCAATGCGCCGACGACGCCCAGTTCGGCACAGGTGTCGCAATCCTCGGCATCGAAGGCGTCGCCGACGAAACAGCGATAGCAAGGCTTTGCGCGCCACAGGCCGACCTGGCCCTGGAGTTGCTGCGCCGCGGCGCTGATGAGCGGGATACCAAGTGCGACACATGTATCGCTGACGAGCAAGCGGGTCGCGAAATTGTCGGTGCCGTCGATGACGAGGTCGTGGCCCGCGAGGAGATCACTGGCATTCGCCTCGTCGATCTTCACGGCATGGGCGTCGAGGGTGACATGCGGGTTGCGCGCTTCGGCGAAGCGGCGGGCGAGGGGGGCCTTGCCGCTACCGATATCGTCGGTGGTGAAGAGCCATTGGCGCTGGAGGTTGGAGAGGCTGACGGCATCGTCGTCGACGAGCGTGATCTTGCCGATGCCTGCGCCGACAAGCGCCGGGATGATGCCAGCGCCGATCCCGCCCGCGCCGACCACGCCGATGCGTGCTTTTTTTAGGCGCTTCTGTCCGACCGCGCCCAATTGGGGCAGGACGATGTGCCGCGCGTAGCGGTCGAGTTCGTCCTCGCTCAGCGCATTGTCGTCGGGCTCGTCGAACAGGTTCACTTGGTGCCCGTGCTCCCGAAGCCGCCCGCGCCGCGCTCGGTCTCGTCCAGTTCCTCGACCTCGACGAAGCTCGCCTGGGTCACGGCAGCCGGGACGATCTGGGCAACGCGCATACCGCGCTCGATCACGAAATCTTCGGGACCGTGGTTGATCAGCAGCACTTTCAGCTCGCCGCGATAGTCGCTGTCGATCGTGCCGGGCGTATTAGGAACGGTGACGCCATGTTTGAAGGCAAGGCCGGAGCGAGGGCGCACCTGGATCTCGTAACCGTCGGGAATGGCGACACGGAAGCCCGTGGCGACGGCATGGCGGCCGCCGGGCGGGATGGTGACGTCCTCGGCGCTCTGGATGTCCATGCCGGCAGCGCCGGGCGTGGCATAAGCGGGAACGGGCAGCCCATCGCCATGGGGCAGGCGGGCCAGCTGGATCGAAATGGTCATGCGATGCTTTCTGCGATTTTCTCGATAAGCCGTTGTGCAACAGCGCTTTTCGGCAGGTCTTCCCAATCGTCGACGCCGTCGGCGCTGACGAGGTGAATGCGGTTATTGTCGCCGCCCATCACGTTGCCGGAAACGTCGTTGGCGACGATCCAGTCGGCCTTCTTGCGCTCCAGTTTGCCTTTCGCATTGGTGACGACGTCGTTGGTCTCTGCCGCAAAGCCGACCAGCAGGCCGGGGCGGTCGGGATGCTCGCCAAGTTCGGCGAGGATGTCGGGATTGGCGTGCCATTCGAGCGCGGGCGGACCCTTGCCCTTTTTGAGTTTGCTGTCCGCAACCTCGACGCGCCAGTCGGCGACGGCGGCGACCATGATGGCGGCGTCGGCAGGGAGCGCGCCCATCACCGCGTCGCGCATCTGGACCGCTGTCTCGACATCGATTCGACCGACGCCCGGCGGAGTGGGAAGGCTGACCGGGCCGGCGATCAGGGTGACGCGGGCACCGGCTGCGGCGGCAGCGCGGGCGATGGCGAAGCCCTGCTTGCCCGACGACCGGTTGGCGATGACGCGAACCGGATCGATCGGCTCGTGGGTCGGACCTGCGGTCACGAGTATATGTTTGCCGGCAAGCGGGCCGCTTTCGCCCTTGGCGTCGGCCGTCGGCTTGTCGAGCGGCAGCGCGGCTAGGATGGCCTCGGGCTCCGGGAGACGACCTGGACCGAATTCGCCGCAGGCCATGGCGCCTTCGTCGGGATCGAGGACGGTGATGCCGTCGGCGCGAAGCTGGGCGACATTGCGCTGCGTGGCAGGGTGCTGCCACATGCGCACGTTCATCGCCGGGGCGACGGTGACGGGCTTGTCGGTGGCGAGCAGCAGCGTCGTGGCGAGATCTGTCGCAAGGCCAGCAGCCATCTTGGCGATGAGGTCGGCGGTTGCGGGACAGACTAGCACATGGTCGGCGGCGCGGGACAGCTGGATATGCCCCATCTCGGTTTCGTCCTTGAGGTCCCACAATGATGTGTAGACGGGGCTTTCCGCCAGCGCGGCCAGGCTCATCGGCGTCACGAAATGCGACCCGCCATCGGTGAGGACGGGCGTGACCTCATGGCCAGTTTTGCGGGCATGGCGGATAAGCTCCGCAGCCTTGTAGGCCGCAATCCCGCCACCGACGATGAGGAGAAGCCTCGCCATTAGAGCAAGGCTACCAGCCCCGCGCCCGCTGCACCAGCGATCAGCGCGGTGAGGACATAGCCCCATAGATTAGGCCGCTCGATGACCTTTACTTCGGGCAAGGGTGGCATGGGCGGGGCGCCGCCCGGCTCGGGATAGGTGGCGTCGATCTTGTCGATCAGGCGGGGCAAGCGCTCCAAGGTGCGGCGCAGCGCAGTGAGTTTATCGGCGATCACAGTCTCGGGGCCGAGTTCGCTGCGCACCCATTCGGTGAGGAAGGGTTCGGCGGCTTCCCACATGTTGATGTCGGGATCGAGGCTGACGACGACGCCTTCTTCCATCACCATGGTTTTCTGCAGCAGCAGGAGGTGCGGCTGCGTCGCCATGTCGAAATCGCGGGTGATCGAGAACAGGCCCTCGAGCATGCGACCGATCGAGATGTCCTTGACAGGCAGACCGCGAATGGGTTCGCCCACGGCACGCAGCGCGGTAGCGAATTCGTCGACGCTGTGATGGGCGGGGACATATTGCGCCTCGAAATGGATTTCGGCGACGCGGCGATAATTGCCGGTGATGAGGCCGTAGAGGATTTCCGCGAGCCACAAACGTGCCTGTCGATCGATGCGGCCCATGATCCCGAAATCGACCGCAGCAAGGCGGCCGTCGGGAAGCGCGATCAGATTGCCCTGGTGCAAGTCGGCATGGAAGAAACCGTCGACCACCGCCTGGCGCAGGAAGGCGCGCACGAGGATGCGCGAAAGCTGGCCGACGTCATGGCCGTCCTCGCGCAGCTGCTTCTTGCGGGTGAGCTTGGTGCCGTCGAGCCATTCCATGGTGAGGACGCGGCGCGCGGTGCGGCGCCAGTCGATCTCGGGCACGTAGAAGCCGGGTTCGGCGACCATATTCTCGCGCAGCTCGGACGCGCTGGCGGCCTCGCGCTGGAGGTCGAGTTCGCGGCGGGTCCATTGCTTGAAATGGGCGATGACCTGGCGCGGGCGCAGGCGTGTCGCCTCGCCGCCAAGGCCTTCGACCTGGGCGGCGGCCCATTCGTATGTTTCGAGCGCGTCGGCGAAAGTTTCCTCGATCCCCGGGCGCAGCACCTTGACCGCGACGGTGCGGCCTTCGGTCGTAACGGCTTTGTGGACCTGCGCGATCGAAGCAGCGCCGACCGGTTCTTCCTCAAATTCGGTGAAGAGCGCTTCCAAGGGTGCGCCCAAGGCCTTCTCGACTGCCGGCTTGACGACTGAGAAGGGCGCGGGCGGGAGGTTGTCCTGAAGGAGCAGGAGGTTTTCGGCCGCTTCCTCGCCGACGAGGTCGGGTCGCGTTGCGAGCGCTTGGCCGAGCTTGATTGCGGCTGGACCGATTTCCTGCAGCGCGGCGGCATAGTCCGGCTTTGCAGGCTGGCGCGCGCCGAAGCGGGCGATGCGCAGCAGGCGCTTGACGTGCGGCGGGGTGAGCGGATCGTTTTCGATCCCGCGCAGCGCCCCGTGGCGGGCGAGCGTGCGCCCCCAGCGCATCAGGCGAGAGAGATGGAGCAAGGTCGACGCCATGATGGACTAGATCTTCCAACCCCAATGCATGGCGACAAGGCCGCCGAGGATGGGCTCGTGCCCGGTGCGTTCGAACCCGGCCTCACCGATCATGCGTTCGAACTCGGCCATGCGCGGGAAGCGGCGGATCGATTCGACAAGATACTGATAGCTGTCGCCATCGCCGGTGACGGCTTCGCCGACCTTGGGAATGACGTTCTCGGCGTAAAGGTCGTAGGCATTGCCGAAGCCCGGCCATTCGCTGGTCGAGAATTCGAGCACGTAGAGACGGCCGCCGGGCTTGAGGACGCGGTGGGCCTCGCGCAGCGCAGCGGGAATGTCGGTGACGTTCCGGATGCCGAAGGCGATGGTGTAGGCGTCGAAGCTATTGTCTTCGAGATTGAGCGTCTCGGCATTTTCGACACGCCAGCGAAGGCCGTCGAGGCCGCGCTTGCCGGCGCGTTCGCGGCCGACCTCGAGCATGTCGGGGTTGATGTCGGCGACGGTGACGTCGGCGCCGCGGCGGGCCATGCGGAAGGCGATGTCGCCGGTGCCGCCGGCCATGTCGAGAATGGCCTCGCCCTTGCGCGGATTGACCTTGCCGACAAAGCGGTCCTTCCACAAACGGTGGAGACCGCCCGACATGAGGTCGTTCATCAGGTCATAGCGCGAGGCGACCGAAGAAAAGACGCGGCCGACGCGCGCGGTCTTTTCCGCGGGGGCGACCTGTTCGTCGCCGAAATAGACTTGTTCGTCACTCATAGGCGAAGGCCCTAGCAGGGGTTGGCGATGACGGGAACGGGTCTTAAGTCGGTTTGATCCATGCCCGAGTTACCCGAAGTCGAAACCACCGTGCGCGGTCTTGCCCCGATCCTCGAAGGTCGGCGGCTTGCGCGTGTCGAATTGCGGCGTCCCGATCTGCGCCGCCCGTTTCCGGAAGGGCTCGGGCAGCGGCTGACGGGTGCGCGCGTGACCTCGCTGGCGCGGCGCGCGAAATATGGACTCGTCCATACCGACCGCGATGACACGATGATCTTCCATCTCGGCATGTCGGGACGCTGGCGCATCGACCCTGACGAGATCGGCAAACATGACCATCTGGTGATCGAGACGGAGGAGGGCCGGGTGGTGTCATTGAACGACCCGCGGCGATTCGGATCGGTCGACCTTGTCGCGACCTCCGAATGGGAAGGTTTCGACGGCTTTGTCGGCATGGGCCCCGAGCCATTGGGCGGTGCGCTGAGCGGCAAGATCCTTGGCGACCGGCTCGCCGGCAAGGGCACCGCGATCAAGCTCGCCTTACTCGACCAGCGCGTCGTCGCGGGGCTCGGCAATATATATGTGTGTGAAGCGCTCTATCGCAGCGGTATCGCGCCGGGGCGAACGGCCGGCAGCGTGGGCAAGGCGCGGCTCGACAAGCTGGCCGGCGCGATCGGCGATGTGCTGGCCGAAGCGATCGAGGCCGGCGGATCGAGCCTGCGCGATTTTGCCCAGCCCGATGGCGAACTCGGCTATTTCTCCAAGAGCTTCGACGTCTATGGGCGCGAGGGCGAGGAGTGCCGGACGTGCGGGGGCAAGGTGAAGCGGCGGGTCCAGGGCGGGCGGTCGACATTCTATTGCGCGCGCTGTCAGCGTTAGTTCTCGCGACGAATGCTTGACGATAGCGAGGCATGTCGGTAAGGGGTCGCCCTGCACGGTGCCGGCCGCAAACGGTCAGCGCCGATTTTCTTTTTATACGAGCAAGTTGAGGTCCATCCATGGCGAATTCGCCGCAGGCACGTAAACGTATCCGTCGCAACGACCGTCGCGCCGAAATCAACGGCGCGCGCGTCAGCCGCATCCGCACCCAGATCAAGAAGGTCGAAGAAGCGATCGAAGCTGGCAAGCAGGACGATGCCGTCCAGGCGCTTCGCGCTGCACAGCCGGAAATCGCGCGCGGTGTCGCCAAAGGCGTGATGCACAAGAATACGGCAGCGCGGAAGATGAGCCGCCTGTCGAAGCGCGTCGCTGCGCTGGGCTAATCAGCCCCAAAACGAGACGCCGTTTTCGGCGTGATGCGAGCCGTCCGGAAAGCCGGGCGGCTCGTTTCGTTTGCGTGTCAGAAAAAAGTCTAGCGATTCCCGCGATTCGCGAAGAGGTGGTTTTTGCGCACAACCGAAAAGCGTCGAAAAACCGGGCTTTTTTCAATTTTTCCCGGCTTTGCGCTGTCAATACCTTTTATTTCACTGAAATGAAAAAACGGGTCTTGAATCGACTCAAGCGACGGCCTTAGAACAAGACTTCCGGGCGCGATTCCGCCCCGGGGGGCAAGACAGAGCCGGAAGCCACGGGCGCCGCGACCGGATGGTCTGCGCGTAACAGAGCCGCTTTGTCTGTAAACAGGTATCCAAGGGAGTCGCGAGCCAGTGCAAGGCGAAGGAAAAGCTATGCCCAAGAGCAACGAGGAAGTGGCCCAGGCCCCCCTCGATGCCGCGTGGCAGAGCATCCGCGAAGGCCTTCGCCGGGACCTTGGCGTGCGCACCTATGAAGGCTGGATCAAGCCTTCTGGCCTTGGCGCCTTCGACCCCGAATCCGGCGCGCTCGATATCGAGATGCCCTCAAAGTTCATGGCCGACTGGGTGAAGTCGCACTTTGGTGATCGAATCGCGCTCGCGTGGCGGCACACGCTGCCGGTCGTGCGTGACGTGCGCTTCGTTGCGGCCGACGGTGCGCCCAAGCCGTCGCCCATGCTGGTGCTCGAAGAAGAGCCCAAGCCGGCGCCCGAAGTCGCCGCCGCCCAAGCGCCGCGTCACCCGCGGCCCAATTTCGATCAGCGCTACAGCTTCGATCACTTCATTATCGGCAAGGCCAATGAGGTTGCTGCGACGGCGGCCAAGACGCTTGCCTCGAGCGACCGCGTGACCTTCAATCCGCTGTTCATTCATGGTGGCACCGGCCGCGGCAAGACGCACTTGCTGCACGCCACTGGCCAGAAGTTCCTCGAGCTGAATCCCGAGGCGCAAGTTGTCAGCATGTCTGCCGAAAAGTTCATGGTCGAGTTTGTCCGCGCGCTGCGCGAGAATGACACGATCGCGTTTAAGAGCCGCCTGCGTTCGGCCGATCTCCTGCTGGTCGATGACGTCCAATTCATTGCCGGCAAGGAATCGACCCAGGAAGAATTCTTCCATACGATGAACGAGATCATCACGGCAGGTCGCCGCCTGGTGATCACCTCGGATCGTGCACCACAGGATTTGGATGGCATCGAGCCGCGTATCCTGTCGCGCCTGAGCTGGGGGCTCGTCGCCGACATCAACGCCGCCGATTACGAGCTGCGCTACAATATCCTGCAGGCGAAGTTGGAGCAGCTGCCGGGCGTCGACATGCCGGCCGCCGTGGTCGAGTTCCTCGCCCGCCGCATCACCAATTCGATCCGCGAACTCGAAGGTGCGCTCAACCGCATCGCCGCTTATGCGATGATGACCGGCCGCGACATCGACGTGCCGTTCGTGGAGGAAGTGCTCGCCAACGTGCTGCGCGCCAACCAGCGCCGCATCTCGATCGACGAGATCCAGACCCGCGTCGCTGCGCACTTCTCGATCCGAAAAGCCGAAATGACTTCTGCGAGACGCGCCCGCGAAGTGGCCCGCCCGAGGCAGGTCGCCATGTACCTGTCCAAGCAGCTGACGCCCAAGTCGCTGCCCGATATCGGACGGCGCTTCGGCGGGCGCGACCACACGACCGTGATCCACGCGGTCAAGCGCATCGAAAGCCTGCGCGCTGCGGATGCCGAGCTGGATGCGGACATCCGCCTGCTGACCCGCCAGCTGGAAAACTGATTTCCCCCAGGGGCCGCGTTATTGGCCCCGACATTGCAAGAAGGCCCGCCAGTGTGACGCGACACTGGCGGGCCTTTTTGATTGGCGATTAAGCTTGGGCTGTGGCGCCTAGTCTTCGCTCTCTTCCTCTTTCACGGTGATCTTCACGGTCTCGCCCGAATTGCCGGGGAAGTCGGTGAACATCGCGGTGATGAGGTTGGGAACGAGCGTGCCGAGTTCATCGGTACGGCTACGTGCCTTGGCGGTGCCTTCGAAAACCGCTTCGTTGGTGTCAGCACGGCGGATGTCGATATCGAGCGCCGAGCGATATTCGGTGTAGACGCGCAGATCGCGGCCGTACCAGAAGGGATCATCCCAGCCGAAATAGAAGCCGACCCGCGACCCACGATAATAGCGCGGGCGGTAGTAACGGTAATAAGGGCGACCCCACAGGCCGCCATAGCGCGCATAGAAAGCGCGGCGGCGATAGCCGAACGGATCCTGGTCGACCACGACACGCTGGCCATCGTCGACGCCATAACCGAGTTGAACGATCAGGTCGGCGCTGGCGAGATCGCTCGCCTCGACATAACCTTCCTCGGCCATTTCGGCCGCGACCATGTCGGCATAGACATTGAATTCGAGGCTGCCGTCATTTTCCTGGTCCGCCGGCACGATCGCGAAGGTCTGGCCTTCGGGCGCGGGCATGTTCTGGAAACGGCTTACCTTGGTGTCGAAACCGGTGGCGCACCCGGCAAGGGCGAGCGCGGCGGCAGCGGTCATCATGTTCCTAAACTTGGGCGTCATGATATTTTCCTACTCATTGTTTGCGCCGTCGCGGCGCCATTGCCCTACCTTATAGCACAGGTAGGCGTGAACCAAAGATGAAGGAAAATTGCCTGTTTTCAGAGCTTTATGTCGGATTAGCGACGTAGGCCGATTGCCTTGTAGGCATGATCGAGCCGCGGTTGCGCCGCCGCGCGCGCCTTCTCTGCACCCGCATCAAGGACTGCATCGAGCTTGTCCGGATTGGCGCGATATTCCTCGAGGCGCTGACGAATGGGCGCCAGCATTTCGACGAGCGCATCGCCCAATGCAGGCTTGAATTGGCCGAAGCCCTGGCCGGCAAATTCGGCAAGGACGTCTTCCTCGCTGCGGCCCTTGATGGCGGCCATGATGCCGACAAGGTTGCGCGCTTCCTCGCGCCCTTCGAGCCCGTCGAGCGTGTCGGGCAGGGGCTCGGGGTCGGTCCGCGCCTTCTTGATCTTGGTGCGGACCGTGTCGTCATCGTCGGTAAGGTTGATGCGGCTCATGTCCGACGGGTCTGACTTGGACATCTTGTTCGAGGCATCGCGCAGGCTCATGATCCGCGCGGCGCGGCCCTTGGGAATGTAGGGCGCGGGCGCGACGAAGACTTCCTCGCTGGTGCGATGGTTGAAGCTGTCGGCAATGTCGCGGGCCAGTTCGATATGCTGCTTCTGGTCCTCGCCCACCGGGACGTGGGTGGCGCCGTACAGCATGACGTCGGCGGCCTGCAGGACGGGGTAGGTGAAGAGGCCGACACTGGCCTTTTCCTTATGCTTGCCCGACTTGGCCTTGAACTGGGTCATGCGATTGAGCCAGCCCATGCGCGCGGTGCAACTGAGCAGCCATGCAAGCTCGGGATGGGCGGGGACATCGCTATGCGCAAACAGGACCGACTTTTCAGGATCGATGCCGCTTGCCAGCAAGGCCGCGGTCATCTCGCGCACATTGGCGCGCAGCTGGTCGGGATCGCTATCGACGGTGATGGCGTGGAGGTCGGCGAGGAAAAAGAAGCGCTCGCCCGGCTCGTCCTGCATCGCCACCCAGCGCAGGATCGCACCCAGGAGGTTGCCAAGATGGAGGTCGCCGGTGGGCTGGATGCCCGAAACGATGCGCATGTCTATTTGCTTTCCTTGAATTTCGATTTGCCCAGCAGGAGCAGGATGTCCTTCTTGTCCATCGCGCCGATGATCCATGCAAGGGCGAGATAGGCGCTGCCCCCGACACCGCAGGTGAGGCCGAGCGAGGCGGCCTTGCGCAGGCCATCGGCGGCGAACCATTCGGCGAAGACGCCGCTGAGATAGTAGAGGATGGCTGCCATCACGCCGGCGCAAAGCAGCTGCTTGAGGAGGCGCGTCACCAGCCAGGGCTCGAAGCTGAAATGGCCGCGATGGTGCAGCAGGGCGTAAAGCGTGAGCGCGTTGATCCAGGCGGCAATGGCGGTGCCGATCGGCAGGATGATGATGCCCATTTCGTCGATAAAGGCGAACCATATGGCGACGGCGAGGCCCAGCGTGCTCATCGTGATGATGGCGGGCGTCTTCATATCCTTGCGCGCGAAAAAGCCGGGCGCGAGGATCTTGATCATCACATAAGCCGGTAGGCCGAGGACCATGTAGGACAGGACGCGGCCCGACATGGCGGCGTCTTCCTCGCTGAAGCGGCCACCTTCGAACAGCGTCGTCATGACCGGCTCGGCAATGGTGATGAGCGCGATGGTCGCGGGCAGGGTGAGCAACATCGCCAGCTCGGTGGCGCGGCTCTGGACGTTGGAGGCCTGCTTGACCTCGGCAGCGCCGATATGGCGGCTGATGGCGGGCAGGATGGCAACGCCGATGGCCGAGCCGATGAGCGCCAGCGGAAGCTGGTTCAGGCGGTCGGCCTGGCTCAAATAGACAAGGCTACCATCGGGCAAGCGGGTCGCGAATTTCAGGTAGAAAAGCTGGCTGATATAATAGCCGCCCGCAGCGATGGTGGCGGGCACCATCAGCTTGAGCAGTTCCTTGACGCGCGGCGTCATGCGCGGCGGCAACAGCTTGAGCTTGAGGCCGGCATGACGCGTCGCAAGGACGAGGGTCGCCAGCTGGATCACACCGCCGGCAATCACGCCCCAAGCCATGGCGCGTGCGGTGACGAGGCCGCCCTGGTCGAATAGCAGCAAGGCGCCGACCAGTGCCACGTTGAGCAGGGCCGGCGCGAACGCGGCGACGGCAAAGCGCGACAGCGAATTGAGGATGCCGCTGAAGAGCGACACGAGCGCGATGAAAATGAGATAGGGGAAGGTGATCCGCGTCAGCTCGACCGCCTGGCCGAAAATGACCGGATCCTCGCGCCAGCTTTCATCGGCGATGGCGGCGACAACGAAGGGCATGCCGATCGCGAAGATGGCGGTGATGAGGATGAGCGCGGGCAGGAACACGGCCTGCACCTCCTCGGCGAAGCGCTTGGCATCGTCGAGATCGCCATCCTTGCCGACGAGGCGCGCGAACAGGGGTACGAAGCCCTGGCTGAACGCGCCTTCGCCGAGCAGGCGTCGCAATTGGTTCGGAATGGTGAAGGCGAAGACGAACAGGTCGGCCGCAGCCGACGCGCCCATCACGCGCGAAAACACCATTTCGCGAACGAAGCCGAGGATACGGCTGACGAACGTCAGGCCGCCAATCGTGCCCCCGGCTTTGACGAGGTTCATCTAAGGAGCGCGCCCTTAGGCGTCGCCGGTCGGCGCGGGAGCGGCATCGCCGCCAGCACCGGCCTGCTCGGCCTGCGCCTTCATCTGCTGCATCTGCTGCATGTAGACGGCACCGAAATCGATCGGGTCTAGCAGCAGCGGCGCAAATCCGGCCTGGATCGTCGCATCGGCAATGATCTGGCGCGCGAAGGGGAAGAGCATGCGCGGAATTTCGACCAGCATCATCGGCTGCATATGTTCCTTGGGGATGCCGCGGATGCCGAACAGGCCGGCATAGGCAAGGTCGATGACGAAATGGACGCCTTCGTCCGACGACGACTTGGCGTCGACTTTGAGGACGATTTCGTGAACGCCTTCGCTGACATCGTTGACTTCGATGTTGAAGGCGAGGTCGATCTTGGGCTGGCCCTTGAACTGGTAGGATTTGGGCGCATTGGGATTCTCGACCGAGAGATCCTTGACGTATTGCGCGAGGCTCATGACCTGCGGCTGGTTGGGATCGCCCTGCGGCGGCGCGCCTTCGGGGGCGGCATTTGCGTCGGGATTGGGCGTATCGTCGGCCATGTTGTTCACTTCCTTGAAATTGTCGGGGCGCAACGCGCTTTGGCGTGCGAAAAAATGATGCGTCAGCGCGGTTAGCAGCCTGCCCGATGCGACGCAACGCGACTTTCGTGCGTTGATGAGCATTCGGACCTTTGAAAGCTGGGGTTAAGACCCCTATGTTAGGTTTCGAACAAATGACGTCGATCCATAGGAATTTTAGGTGACCGCACTCGTAATCCTCGCCCTTATCGCCCTTTTCATCGGGCTCCGGCTGTTTAGCGTGCTTGGCGAACGTACCGGGCATGAGCAGAGTCTGGCCAAACCTGCATCGGAACCCGATGCGCGCGTGACGACGCCCGAGACCGAGACGCAGCCGACGCAGGGCACGGCCTTTGACGAATCGTCGATGGCCTATCTTCCGCTCGCCGGTCCCGGCGTTCGTGCGCTGCTCGCCGCCGATCCCGGCTTCGACGTGTCGCGCTTCATCGAGGGTGCCGAGGGCGCCTATTGCATGATCCTCGAAGCCTTCTGGAAGGGCGACCTCGACGAGGTGCGCGAGTTCCTCGACGCCGACGTCTATGATGCCTTTGCCAGCGCAGTGACCGCGCGCAAGGAGCAGGGCCTCACGCTCGACAATCGCCTCGTCAATATCGACCGGACGCTGATCGTCGGCGCCAAGCTCGACAAGATGATCGCCGAACTGACGGTGCGCTTCGAGGCGGATATTGCCGCGATCACGCGCAACGAGGCTGGCGAAATCGTTGCCGGGGCGATGGACGATGCCGTCCAGACCCGCGACCGCTGGACCTTCCGCCGCGATATCGGATCGGGCGATCCCAACTGGACCCTCGTCGAGACCGACGAAGAGGAATGAGCCTGCGCGCCGCTTGGCCGCTGGCCGCCCTGCTGCTCGCCGGCTGCGCGACAAGCGGGCCTTCCGGTTCGCCCGATAGCGCCGTCGCCATGCCGCCCGAACGCCCGGGCGAGACAACGCTCGACCGGGTCGACGAACCCGCCCCGCCGCGTCCCGAACCCGTCATCGAACTGCCCGAGCCCACCAACGGGCTTGAGGCGGGATTGCGGGCGGCTGCGGTCGCGCCACTGACGCAGGAGGAGGCGCAGCGCGCGCTGGCTGCCTTCATCCGGTCCTGTCCCAAATTGCTGGCGCGTGACGATGCGAGCGGTCTGACCATCGCTGCCGACTGGGCACCGCTTTGCAATAGCGCGGAGCGGATCGATCCCTCGCAGGCGGTGCAATTTTTTACCTACAGCTTTGCCTGGGTCGAACTGGGCGATGGCGATGCCTTCGCCACCGGCTATTTCGAGCCTGAAATACCCGCCAGCCTTACCCGCAGCGAGCGTTACAATTCGCCCATCTATCGCCGTCCGGATGACCTCCAGCGCGCCTCGTTCAGCGACGGCAGCGGTGCCGGCCGCGGGCGATATAACGAGAATGGTGAATTCGTCCGTTACTTTGACCGCGGCGAGATCGTCGACGGGGCGCTGGAAGGACGCGGGCTGGAAATTGCTTATGCCGCCGATCCGGTCGACCTTTTCTTCCTGCAGATCCAGGGTTCGGGCCGTCTGCGCTTGCCCGACGGCGACATCATCCGCATCGGCTATGCCGACCAGAATGGCCGGGCTTATGTCCCGATCGGCCGCCTGCTGCGCGAGCGCGAGATCATGGCGCCGGGCACGATCAATCTCGACAGCCTGTCCGAATATCTTCGCGCCGACCCGGTGCGCGGCGATGCGCTGATGGACGAGAACCCGTCCTACATCTTCTTCCGCGTGCTGGAAGGCGAGGGGCCACTGGGCGCCCTCGAAGTTCCGGTGGTGCCGCTCGGCAGCGTGGCTGCGGACCCTGCCTTCATGCCGTTGGGTGCGCCGGTCTGGCTGGACATGGAAGACGATGCCGCCGACGGGTTGTGGGTGGCGCAGGATACGGGCGGCGCGATCAAGGGCGCCAACCGGTTTGACACCTTTTGGGGTGCGGGGCCTGCAGCCAAGCGGATTGCAGGCCTGATGCAGTCGCCGGGACGTGCGCGTTTGCTGGTGCCCAAGAGCGCGGCAGCACGGCTCGGGGCGGCGGGCAATGTCCTCGCTGAGTAAAGAGGAACAGGCGCTCTGGGCCAAGGTGGTCGAGACCGTCGAACCGCTGTCGCGCGAGCCCGGCGAAACGCCAAAGTTACCGCCAACGCGCAAGGTTGCACCGCCGGACACGACCCCCGGCCAGCGCCAGCGCGCCAAGGCGGCGCAAGAGCGAAAGCGCCCGGTCATCGTCAAGGCGCAGCCCAAGCGTCATGCCGATAAGACGCTCGATGGTGGATGGGACCGCCGTCTTGCCAGCGGCAAGATGAGTCCTGATCGCGTGATCGACCTGCACGGCCACCGGCTCGACGATGCATGGGAAGCGATCGACCTTGGGCTGGAATCCGCCATTTCCGATGGCGCGCGCCTCATCCTACTCATCACCGGCCATGCGCCTAAGGGCGAACCGCCGGTCAAGCGCGGTCGTATCCGCGCTGCGGTCGATGATTGGCTCGCCGCTTCTCGCCATGCCGGTCGAATTGCCGCGGTTCGTCCGGCTTCGCCGCGGCATGGCGGAAGAGGCGCGCTGTACGTCGTCTTGCGGCGCGCACGTTAACTGCGCCCCACATCCTTAATCAGGCCAAAACTAGACGTTTTCTTAACCCTGCCCGTTTAAGTCGGGGAGGTTCGGGTGACAGTGGACGGTCGTCCGGACGTGAAAAAGGGGCCAGAATACCGCTCATGATGAAGAAGGCGACCGCGCAACGTCTGTCGAACGCGCTCCTCTCGGGAGCTGCGGGCCTGGCGTCGTTCGTCTTCAGCCTTGCGGCCTTCCTTTATCTTACCGAACTCGACCAGCAGATCGTCGCCAGCCTTGTTGCCGGCGCCTTCTGTCTGATGGTCTGCTACATCGCGTCCGAACGTCCCAACTCCGACAGCTATCGCGCGCTTTCCGCGCTCGGCGATCGCCTTCTTGCGGTCGAGGAGGGCGACCTTACCAGCCCGGCGCCGCCCATCGTCCACAAGAGCATGCCGGCGCTCGGCCAAGCGGTCGACAAGCTGTTCGCCGAGGTCCGCGCCTCGATCGACCGTGCCCATGCGCTGGGCATGTTCGATCCGGTAACCTCGCTGCCCAACCGCCTGCATTTCCGCGCTGAAGCGGAAAAGCAACTCGCTGCGTTGGGGCCGGATGACCAGGCCGCGATGCTGTTCGTCGATCTCGACCGCTTCAAGTCGGTCAATGACAATCTCGGCCATGCCCGCGGCGACCAGCTGCTGACCATGGTCGCCAACCGCCTGCGCATCGTCGTTACTGCCGAAATGGAAAACGAGGCGATGGCGCAGCCCTTGCTCGCGCGGCTTGCGGGGGACGAGTTCACCATTTTCCTGTCGGGCTTCGATTGCCGCGCCCGGGTCGAGCGTGTGGCGCGCCGTATTGCGCTGGCGATTGCCGAGCCGTTCGAACTGCATGGCCATTCGATCGATATCGGCGCCTCGGTCGGTGTCGGCCTGTCGCCCGATCATGGCACCAGCGTCGAGCAACTGATGCGCGCGGCCGATATCTCGATGTACGAAGCCAAGGCGCGTGGCGGCGGGCAGCATTGCCTGTTCGACGACGCGCTGGCGCGCCAGTATGAGCGCAAGATCGAGACCGAGCGCGCGCTCACCGAGGGCCTCGAACGCAACGAATTCAGCCTCGCGCTGCAGCCGCAGCTCAGCCTGCGCACCGGCGAGATTACCGGCGCCGAGGCGCTGCTGCGCTGGAACCATCCGCAGGGTGATGTGCGCAAACCCTCCAGCTTCATCGCCATTGCCGAAGGGTGCGGCGTGATCACCGATATCGGCGACTGGGTGCTACGCGAATGTGCCGCGATCTTGGCGCGCTGGAAGGAAAAGGGCGGGGTGCGTCGCCTCGCGGTGAACGTCAGCCCGCGCCAGCTCGATCGCTCCGATTTCTTCGCCCGCGTCCGCGAGACGTTCGAAGAAGCCAAGGTGTCACTTGAGTTTGTCGAACTGGAATTTACCGAGACGACCGCCATGCGCTGCACCGACGAGCAGATTGCCGAGATGCGCGCCCTGCAGGCCGACGGCGCAACCATCGCTATCGACGATTTCGGGACGGGCTATTCCAACATTGCGCGTCTGCGCACCATGCCGCTCGACCGTGTGAAGCTCGACCCGAGCCTGGTCGCCGACATCGACCGGAGCGAGAAAGCGCGCAACATCGTCCAGTCGGTGGTCACACTGATCGATGCGGTGGGTGCAGAGATCGTCGCCGAGGCGATCGAGAATAGCGCGCAGGCCGATATCCTGCGAACCATGGGCTGCCAGATTGTCCAGGGCTATGTCTTCGCGCCGCCAATGGACGAGACCGAATTTCTCGACTGGGTCGCCAATGCCGAGCGCGAATGGGTCGAGCCGGCCAACGATGTGGCCAGCGGCTCGGCAGCCTAGGCGAAGACCCGCTTCAACACATTGCGATAGATGGCGGTGAGCTCACGAATGTCCGACAGGGCAGCGCGCTCGCCGACCTTGTGCATGGTTGCATTGGGCAGACCAAACTCGATTACCGGGCAGAGGCGATGGAGGAAGCGGCCGTCCGAAGTGCCGCCGCCGGTCGAGCGTTCGGGGGTCAGCCCGGTTTCCTCGTTCACCGCATCGCTGACTAGGTCGATGATGTGATGATCGCGGGTGAGGAAAGCCTCGCCCGAAATCTTGGCCTCGACCTTGGTGCCCGGCGCGTGGATCGCGGCCAATTCCTCGACTTTCTTGACCAAAGCTTCGCCCGAATGATGGCGGTTGAATCGGACGTTTAGTCGCGCGCGTGCCTGACCGGGAATGATGCCGGTCGAACCGTCATCGGATTCGATCAACGTCAATTCCAGGTTCGATGCCTGGAAGGGCGGGTCGCCATGGTCGAGCACCAGCGCATCGAGCTCGAAGGCGAGCCGCGCAAGCTTTGGGATCGGATTGTCGGCAAGGTGCGGGTAGGCGACATGGCCCTGATGGCCGGGCGTCTCGAGCCACATGTTCACGCTGCCGCGACGGCCATGCTTGATCGTGTCGCCAAGGCGATCGACGCTGCTTGGCTCGCCGATGAGGCACATGTCGGGAATGAGGCTCTGCGTCTCCAACTCGTCGATGATGGCGCGCGTGCCGTAGACGGCGGGGCCTTCTTCATCGCCGGTGATCAGCAAGGATAGCGTGCCCTTATCCTGCTCAATGCCTTCAAGGGCTGCGACAAACGCGCCGATCGCGCCCTTCATGTCGGTCGCGCCGCGTCCGATGATCTCGGTGTCGGTGATGACGGGATGGAAGGGATCGCTGTCCCAGCCTTCGCCCGGCGGCACGACATCGACATGGCCGGCAAAGGCGAAATGCGGGCCGGGCTGCGCGGCCTTGCGCACGGCGATCAGGTTTTCGACCGGTCCGTCGGGCGTCTCGCCGCGAACGAAATGGTGGCATTCAAAGCCAAGCGGCTTAAGCCATTCGGTGAGCAAGGTGAGCGTGCCGGCCTCGCGCGGGGTTACCGAGGGGCAGGCGATCAGCTTGGCCGTGAGGTCGACGGGATCGAGGCTCATTTGGCGGGCTCGTAGGCCTCGATCTCCCAAGGCTCTTCCTGCGCCAGCTCGATCCACTCGACCACATGTGGGTGGTGGAGCACGAAATAGCTGTAGGCCGCCGCAAATTTGGGCAGCTGGACCTGATAGGTGAGGAAACGGGTGATCACCGGCGCGAACATCATGTCGACCGCATTCCATTCGCCGAACAGATAATCGCCGGTGCCGCCATAGCGGGCGCGGGCCTGAGCCCAGAGCTGGAGGATGCGGTCGATATCGGCGCGCACCTCATCGGACATCTGGAAATCGTCGACGCGACGCCGCACGTTCATCGGCATTTCGCGGCGCAGTGCGGTGAAGCTCGAATGCATCTCGCAGGCCATCGAGCGGGCCATGGCGCGGGCGCCCTCATCCTCGGGCCAGAAAATGCCGGGATCGGACTTTTCCGCGCAATATTCGATGATGGCGAGGCTGTCCCAGATGACGGTGTCGTCGCACCACAGGATCGGCACCTTGCCGCCGCCTGCGGCAAACTCATTACCCTCGCGTTTCTCGTCCCATTGCTCGTCGAACAGGGGCACGACCAGTTCCTCAAATTCGAGGCCCGATGCCTTCATCGCCAGCCAGCCTCGCATGGACCAGCTCGAATAAGCGCGGTTTCCGATAATCAGTTTCATGGGGTGAGAACGTCTTTCGGGGCAGCAGGGTCAAAAAGGGTTGGGTTTTTTTAAGCGCATCGCCCACATTGCCGGTTATGACAAGGGGTGGGGGACGATGAACGCCGGGGCGACACGCGAGAAAGGCTGGGCCGGGCGTCCGGCATGGATGTGGCTGGCGGCGATCACCCTGCTGGGGGCGATCGTGCGCTCGGTCATGCTCGGTCACCATGCTTTGTGGGGCGACGAGGCGCTGAGCCTGATCATTGCGCGACTGCCGCTCGAAGACCTGTTCATCCGTCCGCTCGATCCCTCGCCGGGGCTCTATTATCTCGTCCAGAAATTGTGGCTGCCGCTTGGCGAAGCGCCATGGATCGTGCGGTTCCCGAGCTTCCTGTTCGGGGTCGCGACCATTCCGGCAGCCTTCTGGCTGGGCAAGAATCTGGATGGCGTGAAGACGGGACTGATCTTTGCAGCCTTCGTCGCGGTGTTTCCCGATCTCGTCGACTATGCGCAGGAAGCGCGCGCCTATGCGTTGCTCGTACTGCTCGAGGTGCTGGCGCTGGCAGCATTGGCGAGCGCATTTCCGCGGGAAGGGTCACCGCGGCCGCGGCGCCTCATCCTTGCCGCCATCCTCGCGATCATGGCCGTCTACACGCACCCGACCGCTTGGTTCGTGATGGCACCGGCGGGGCTGGTCGCTCTTTATTTCGGGTGGAAGGCCCGGATCATGCCGCCGCTTGCTGCCGTCTCGCTGCTGGCAGGCGGATTGCTGCTGGTCATTCCCGAAATCCAGCGCAGCATTGCCTATTCGCAAGTCGGGCATTTCAACTGGCTCCAGCAGCCGGGAGCATTCGACTTTTTGCGACTGCTGTCGCGGCTGGTCATTCCGATCCCCATCGATGTGACCACCGACATGCCGGGTCTTGCTGGATGGTTCGGGGCGCAGGGCATCGTCGCGTTGCTGCTGGCCAGTCAGGTCGCTGCGCTGGCTTGGTTGGTGCTGGCCCGCATTCGAGTCGGCCGTACGGAGGGCGTTGAGGCACCGCGCCAGCTAGCCATGGCGATGTTCGCTGTATTGGCGTTGGTTTTCCCGCTCCTGATCTATCTCGCCGGCATCATCACCCCAATGGTCATGGGGCGCACGATGTTGCCGTTCACGGTTGGCATCGCTTTGGGCCTCGCGCTGCTGGTGCGTCGCTTGCCGGGCAAAAGGTGGGGTATTGCCGCATTCGTGTTCATCGCCGCAGAGCTGGTGCTATTCAGCCCGGCGCGATCGAAGCCCGACTGGCGCGATGTCGTGCAAGTCGTCGATGGCCTCGACCCGGCCGACGGGGTGATCATCTGCGCCGACTGGAATGCGGCGAGCTATCTCTTCGCGCATCGCGAGGCCGAGCTGAAAGATCGCGCGATTTTCACCATGGTTGGCGGCGCGCCGATGACGATTGTCGGCCCAGGCGAGAATGTCGCCAATGGCGCGAACGGGTTTCGCGATCGCGTGTGGATCGGGCGGGTCGATCCTGCGCGGTCGCTGCAGGAAACGGATCGTTTCGATCCGAACGCACTGAATGACGTCGCGATCGTGCAATATCTTTGCGAGCCGGCCCAGCAGGCTCTGCTCGACGAGTGGTTCGATCCTGCGCGCACGCAGGACGTAAAGCGCTACAGCCAAGGTCCGGACTATTCGCCCACGACCATCGAGCGCTTTACGCTTTAGGTCTCGGCAGCCGTCAGGATTGCAGCGCGCAATTCGGCAATCCCCATGCCCTTTTCGGCGCTGGTGATGTACATTTCCGGGTGCGCCGCGGGATGCTTGCGCGCCTCGGCTTCGGTGGCGGCGCGAACCTTTTCAAGCTCGCTTGCTTTCACCTTGTCGGCCTTGGTCAGCACGATGTGATAATTGACCGCGGCGGTATCGAGCATCTTCATGACGTCGAGATCGACCTGCTTGATGCCGCGACGCGAATCGATCAGCAGCATGGTCCGCTTCAGCGTCTGGCGACCGCGCAGATAATCTTCGACGAGGTGGCGCCATTTCTGGACCATCGCGACGGGCGCCTTGGCAAATCCATAGCCCGGCATGTCGACGAGCCGCAGTTCCACCGGATTGCCCGCCTCGAAGAAGTTCAGTTCCTGCGTGCGCCCCGGCGTGTTGGAGGTGCGTGCTAGCTTCTTCCGCCCAGTGAGCGCGTTGAGCAGGGTCGACTTGCCGACGTTCGAGCGTCCGGCAAAGGCGATTTCCGGCGCGCCGGGATCGGGCAGGAACTTGAGCGCAGGCGCCGAAAGCAGGAAGTCGACCTGTCCCGTCAGCAGCTTGCGCGCGCGCTCCTCATGTTCGCTCAGCTTCTCGCTCACGACTTGGCCGGTGTCGCAGGCTTGCCCATGCCCTCTTTCTCGAGGTCATAGCGGTGATAGAGCCACTTTTGCTGGGCGATGGTGAGGATGTTCGAGGTCACCCAGTAGAGCTGCAGGCCGGCCGCAAACGGGGCCATGATGAACATCAGCACCCACGGCATGATGCCGAAAATCTGCTTCTGCATCGGGTCCATCGGCGCCGGGTTGAGGCGGAACTGGAGCCACATCGTGATGCCGAGCAGGATAGGCAGGATGCCGATGGCGATCGGGCCCCACGGCTCGAACGGCAGCAGGCCGAACAGGTTTACCGGCGTGAGCGGATCGGGTGCCGACAGGTCCTGGAGCCACAGCGCGAAGGGCTGGTGACGCATTTCCACGCTGACCAGCAACACCTTGTAAAGCGCGTAGAAGATCGGGATCTGGATGAAGATGGGCAGGCAGCCCGCGACCGGATTGATTTTCTCTTCCTGGTAGAGCTTCAGCATTTCCTGCTGCAGCTTCTGCTTGTCGTCCTTGTAGCGTTCCTGGAGTTTCTTCAGCTTGGGCTGGACGCGGCGCATGCCGGCCATCGAGCGGAACTGCTTGTTCGCGACCGGATAGAGGATCGCGCGGACCAGGATCGTCATCATGATGATGGCGACACCGAAATTGCCGGTCCAGTCGAAGAAGATGCGCAGCAGGTCGAAGATCGGGCGCATGAACCATTCGAACCAGCCCCAGTCGATCGACTTGGAGAGCAGGGTGATGCCCTGATTCTCATATTGGTCGAGCAGACCCTTATTCTTGGCGCCGGCGAACAGCTGCGCGGAATAGGTCGTCGCATTGTTGGGCTGGACGATGACGGGGCGGGCGACGAAGTCCGTCTGGAAGGCGCCCGACGGCACCTGCATCATGCGGGCATCGACGCGGCTGTCCTGGTCGGGAATGACCGCAGTCAGCCAATATTTGTCGGTGAAACCGATCCAGCCGCCGGTCGAGCTGTAGCGCTGGATGCCATCTTCGGTGAGATCGTCATAGCTGACGCCATAATCGGCGGCGCGGTCGAACACGCCCATCGGACCGACATGGACGGTCCAGAAGCTGCGGTCGCGCGATTCCTCGGCGCGGCTGGCGAGCGCGTAGGGGCGCACGGCCACGGCATTGTCGGAGCGGTTCTCGACGCGCAGGTCGACTGAGAAGAGATAGTTCTCGTCGACCGAGATGCGCTTGATGAAGGTCTGGCCTGTGGGGTTGGTCCAGCTCAGTTCGACCGGGCTTTCGGGGGTCAGCGTATCGGACGAGGCAGTGAAGGCCGTGTCGGCGCCGGGGGCTTCGATGCCGTCGGCGGTCCAGCCGAAATCGGCGAAATAGGCCTGTTCGGTGCCGCGCGGCGTCAGCAGGCGGATTTCATCCTCGCCGTTGAGGGTTTCGACGTGACGCTCGAGCGTGAGGTCGTCGATGCGGCCGCCGGTGAGGTTGATCGAGCCGTGGAGGGCAGGGGTCTCGATGCGGACGCGATCGGTTTCGGCCAGTACTTCGGCGACTTCGCGCAATTCCTGCGGCGAATCGGGGCCGGGGTCGATGGCGCCGTCATTGGGGCCGGGCAGGTCGACGACTTCGCCGTCCTGGACGGTGATCGTCGTGTCGGCAGCGGGCGGGAACAGTCGTTCGCCGACGACGCTCCAGCCGACCAGCACGATGAGGCTCAGCACGATGGCGAGCATGAGATTGCGAGAATCGTTCATGAATACGGCCCTAAATGATCTTACGGGACGGGATCATGACCCTGTCCCCCCCAAGGATGGCATCGAAGAATGCGTTTGGCGGCCAGCCAGCTGCCTTTCAAGGCTCCATAGCGTTGCCAGGCGGTGATGGCATAGGCCGAACAGCTCGGCTGGAAGCGGCAGGTCGGCGGCAGGATGCGCGAGGGCCCCTTTTGCCAGCCGCGCGCGATCAGGACGAGCAGGCGTGACATCATGCGGCTTTCCCCGCAAGCGTGTCGAGCGCACCGCGCAATTCATTCTCGAGTTTGGAAAAATCGCGTTCGACGCCGCGCTGGCGACCGATGATGACGTGATCCGCCCCCGGCGTGCCATGATCGGGAAGGAGCTTGCGGGCAAGCTCGCGCAAACGGCGCTTCATCCGGTTGCGGGTAACCGCATTGCCGACCTTGCGGCTGACGGTGAACCCTACGCGCATGTCCGGATCGTCGTCCCCACGCGGGTGGACGAGCAATACGAATCCGGGCGTCGCGACGCGCTTTCCCGCATTGGCAGCGAGAAAGTCGCGGCGTACCCGGATCGTCTTCAGGCGGAGAGCTTCTTGCGGCCCTTGGCGCGGCGGCGAGCCAGAACCTTGCGACCGTTGGCGTCGGCCATACGGGTGCGGAAACCGTGGCGCCGCTTGCGGACCAGGTTGCTCGGCTGGAAAGTGCGCTTCATCGCTCATGTCCCATCGTCTTGAATTCAAACGAATTCGGCTGAAAGAAAAAGGGCCGCGCTCACGCGGCCTCCGGTTGGCGGCGCTATTACTGCGGCCACCAGCGCTTGTCAAATGGTCGATGCGCGCAATCAATGCCCGTCCTTGGCAGTTCGTTTCGCGGCATCGCGCACGGGCTCGCCCTGTTTGCGCAAGGCCTCGCGGCGTTTGGCGGACTTTCGCTGCAGGCCCCAATCGGCCCAGCGACCCGCTTCGGGCTGCCAGCGCTTGAAGCGGACATATTGGCGGCGCGCCCAGCGCGAAGTGCGCAGGCACAGCGCAAGGCCAGCCGCAAAGACGAACAGGCCGCCCGGCCCGGGAATCGCACCGACGATCGGCGAGAGCACGATAAGAAAGGCACCGACCGCAAAGACGATCGTGCGTGCCGGATCCTTGTCGATCCATTTCTTTCGCTTCCCACCCATGGCTTCCATGTGGTGCCGCGAGATGATTCTCTCAAGTGGTTATTCGGCAAAATGCACGCCTTGCAATGACCGGCGGGCACTCTAGGCTGGCGAGCGCCGAAGCTAGGGGGGAAGTTGCCCGCATATAGTTTGCCTCGAAAGAGGCATGTCTGATGGTCGCCAGCGTCGATACGGTGGCCTATCTGGGGCTCGAGGCGCGCGGCGTCGAATGCCAGGTGCAATTGAGCGCCGGCCTCCCCGCTTTCGTCATCGTTGGTTTGCCGGACAAGGCTGTAGCCGAGAGCCGCGAACGGGTGCGTAGCGCCCTGAGTGCGATCGGACTCTCGCTCCCGCCAAAGCGCGTAACGGTCAACCTTTCGCCCGCCGATTTACCCAAGGAAGGGTCGCATTTCGACTTGCCGATCGCGTTGGGCCTGTTGGCGGCGATGGGTGTCATCGATGCCGAGATGCTGTCGCATTATGTGGTCGTCGGTGAGTTGGGGTTGGATGGACGCGTTACCGCGTCGCCGGGCGTGCTGCTGGCCGCCATGCATGCGGTAGGCGAGGATAAGGGGCTGATCTGTCCTTCCGCGCAGGGGCCGGAAGCGGCCTGGGCCGGCGACGTTGAGGTGCTCGCGGCGCCGGACCTTTTGGCACTGATGGCGCATTTCAAGGGCGATTCCCTTATCACGCCGCCTGAACCGGGCGCGCCGGAAGAGTTGGGCGGCGGGCCGGACCTAAAGCAGGTAAAGGGACAGGAGACCCCCAAGCGCGCGTTGGAGATTGCCGCGGCGGGCGCGCACAACCTGCTGATGAGCGGACCGCCGGGATCGGGCAAGTCGATGCTGGCGGCGAGCCTGCCATCCATTCTGCCGCCATTGTCGCCGTCTGAAGCGCTCGAGGTCTCGATGATCGCTAGTGTGGCGGGGACGCTGGAGGGCGGAAAGCTCAAGCGACGGCGCCCGTTTCGTGATCCCCATCACAGTGCGTCGATGCCCGCGCTGGTCGGCGGAGGGCTCAAGGTGAAGCCGGGTGAGATCAGTCTCGCGCATCTTGGCGTCCTATTTCTAGACGAGCTGCCCGAATTCCAGCGCGGCGTCCTCGATTCGCTGCGTCAGCCACTGGAAACCGGCACAGTCAGCGTCGCGCGGGCCAATGCACACCTTACCTTTCCCGCCCGCGTGCAATTGATCGCGGCGATGAATCCGTGTCGTTGCGGGCATCTCGGTGATCCGGCGCTGGCCTGCGCGCGGGCGCCGCGCTGCGCCGCCGACTATCAGGCGAAGATTTCGGGGCCGCTGCTCGATCGCATCGACCTGCATGTCGAGGTGGCGGCCGTCAGCGCTGCGGACCTCACGCTCCCGCCACCCGCCGAAGGCAGCGCAGAGGTTGCCCAGCGTGTCGCCGCGGCGCGGAACATGCAGGCGCGGCGCTATGAGGGGCAGGGCGCGCGTACCAATGCCGAGGCCTCGCCCGAATTGATCGAGGCAGCGGCCAAGCCCGATGAGGCCGGCGCGAAACTGCTTGCCGATGCGGCAAGCGCAATGCGCCTGTCGGCACGCGCCTATCATCGCGTCCTGCGGGTGGCGCGCACGATCGGCGATTTGGCAGGTGCCGAGCAGGTCGGTCGCATCCAGATCGCCGAGGCATTGAGCTATCGTCACCAGGCGCCGCGCAATTGATGTTTGCGCTTCGCGGAGGCTTTCGCTAGCTAGCGCGCTCCGCTGGTATCTGCCTCTGTGGCGGAATTGGTAGACGCGATCGACTCAAAATCGATTTCCTTCGGGAGTGCCGGTTCGAGTCCGGCCAGAGGTACCAGCTGGGAAAATCTCTCTTTTCCGCGCCCCGCGCCACCGCTACGCTGCCGAGATGGCAACAGGGCTTCCGGACGAACATATCGAGCTGCAGGACAGCCACACGCTTGAAGTGAAGCGGGTGCGGCTGCTGGCGGGCATCGCATTGGCGCTCGGCCTGCTGCTCGTCATCGCCTTGCCTTTCGCTTTGTCGGCGGGGGCGGAATTCTTCCTGCCGGTCACGGCGGCCTTGGTCATTGCGATTGCGCTGGTGCCCTTGCTCGAATGGTTCGAGCGGCGCGGGGTGCCGAGTGCGCTCGCCTCGATCCTCAGCCTTTTCCTCTTCATCATGTTCGCGACCTTCGTGATCGCGTCGATCGTGTTGCCGGCGATCGACTATTTCGCGCTGATTCCCGAACGCATCGACCGCATCCGCGAGACGGTACTTCCGTTTATCCAATTCTACGCCGAGCTGGAGCTCTTCATCGAGAATGCGCTCGACGATGTCGCGCTGACGGCAGGAAGCGAGACGGCAGTGGCGATCACTACGCCCGATTCGGTGCTCGACCTGTTCGCCACCTCGGCGCCGGTGGCGATCATCCAGATGTTCTTCGGGATGCTGGTCATCTTCTTCTTCCTGTCGCGCTGGACCAAGATGCGTGAGCGCACGATCACCAGCCGCGGAAGCTTCGAAGGGGCGCTGACGACGGCGCGCGTGATCCAGCAGGTCGTCGATGCAACGTCGACCTATATCGGCACCATCACCTTCATCAACGTGACGCTGGGCACGATCGTCGCGCTCGCGCTGTGGGCAATCGGGATGGACAGCCCGATCATGTGGGGCGGCATCGTCGCGGTGACGAATTTCATTCCCTATCTGGGTCCCATCCTGTCGGCACTGCTGCTGGCGGTCGGCGGGTTGATGAGCTTTGTCGATCCTTGGGCGGCCTTGCTGCCGCCGATCATCTTCATCGTGCTCCATAATATCGAAGCCAACCTCATCACGCCGATGGTCGTCGGCAAGCGCGTCTCGATCTCGCCGCTGCTCATCCTCATTTCCTTGAGTTTCTGGGCGTGGATCTGGGGCGTGCTGGGCGCGCTGCTGGCGGTGCCGTTGCTCATCATCATCAAGACGATCTTCGCGGCGGCAGGCACGCCGGACATAGCCGGCTTCCTGTTCGAGCATGGCACGCTCACCCATGTCGGCGAGGATGAGGAAAAAGAATCGTGAAAATGCGCACGAAGCGTGTTGACAGGATTGGGGTCGCCTCGTAATTGCCCGCCCACACCGAATGCGGGTGTAGCTCAGTTGGTTAGAGCGCCGGCCTGTCACGCCGGAGGTCGCGGGTTCGAGTCCCGTCACTCGCGCCATCTTCTCAAACAGTTAGAAGATGGCGCTGCATTCCCTCCCTCAGAAAATTCGATCTATTCAGCGCTTCGCGTTACGTCGAACGCATTGCGAAATCGATAGTCCGCATCGCGCCTGGTCTTCACGTCCTTCTGGAAACGCAGTTGGTCCCCATCCAGCGTCATCGTATAGCGCGCCAGAGCAGGCTCGCCGGCGTCGATGATGGTCCCGTGCAGAATGGCGGTGAAGCCCGTCGCGGCCTCGCTCACGGATTCCAGAAGCATGGTATCGGTCTCGACACTCTCACCCCCGCTCGACGCGATGACGAGGCCAGATTCTCCCGGCACGATCATCTGCGCGCCGAAGACTTTGTAGCCAGGGTCGGTAAATTCATTCTCTATGATGACGTAATTGTCGCCGGGCGATGCATGGAACGTGCGCTTGAGCGGGATCGCGACCATCTCGTTGCTGGAGAAATCCCGATATTCGAGTTGCCCTTCCCAAACGCCATCGAGGCTCATCAGGCGGGTCTTTAAAATGTCAGCGGGCGATGCTTCGTCCTGAGCAATCAGGCTTGCGGTGGCACCGATGGTTGCCGGCGCACCATCGAAGGCGAGTGCGGCGATCCCGAGGGCTGCGATCAACTGGATGGCATTCATCATCATTCTCCTTGCAGGATTATTCTAGCTCGCACGGGCCTTGCAGCCCTCGCTGATGGTCCATCCCAGGTCTTCGAGCATGCCCAGCAGGATGCGGTCGGGATTGCGCTGCGGCGCGCCGGTGCCACTGTCGGGAAGCATGATCGGCTGGGCACCGCGCGGGAATTGCGGGATGTGGCTGACATTCGTGGGGCTGACCCCGACCGGATAGCCTTGATTGGCAGCGATCGCGTTCTTGCCGTCGAATTGAACCGTCGGATTGGCGATGGCAAAAGCGAGATCGATCGAGGGATTGGCAAAGTCCATCAAGCTGCGTCCGTCGCCAAGGCGGATGAAGGTATCGTAGACGAACGGCGTGCCGTCCTGCTCGTGGATCTCAAAGGGAAAGTCGAAGAAGTTGGCATAAGCATTGGGCATGCCAATGGAAGCGATGGGATCGCCTTGCCAGGGAATGAAGGTGGCCGAGCTGATTCCGAGGCCGTGCGCGATCTCGTGGACGGCGACATTGACGAAGTCGGTCTTTTCCTCGGGCAGGTCAGCAAGCGGCCCATAATAGCGTCGATCATCAAGCTTCATGTAGATCGCCATGTCGGGATCGGCGCTCACATCGCGGCCCGCCAAGGCACCTGCCAGCGCAGTGGGATACCAGGCATCGCGAACAGGCAGGTAATCCTGATTGCGAATGCTGTTCGGATAGGCAAAGCCGGCCGGGCCGTTGGCGATGGCAGTCGCCGAAATCGTGATCGGTACATCGCTGACGAGGCAGCGTTCCCAGATGGCAATTGCCTCGTCAAAAGCGGCCTCGGAACGCGCATCGAACCCCTGATAGATGACGTCGATGGAGGCGGTCGCCTCATCCAATGCCTGGGCAGGCGTTGCGGGAAGGGCGGAGGCGGCAAGCAGTGCAGCAACGAAACGGATAGTCATGGATCGAACTCCTCATCGGGGTTTGTGTTGGAGCCGTCCTGTCACGATGCCGCCGATGGTTCGGCCTGAATCCCCGAAATGTGCAGCATTTTATGAATTGAGACGTCCCGCCGCCTGCAGAAGCGGGGCTTGTCCCGATAGTCTTAGCCTCTAGGGTCGCCAGATCTGTCGGGGAGGAATGTATCGACCAGCTAGTGATGAATACGCGTAGCGGCGTGCTCGGGCTGTTGATGCTCTTTTGCCTGATAGTGCTCATCTACTTGCGCGGACGGCGGATCGAACGCCCCGCAATCGCCTGGCTGAGCCTGCTGATCCTTGCCGGTGTGATCGAGCTGATCCCGATGCTCATCGGCTTTGCCGGGGCCTACAATATCTGGCCGGGCCTCACCTTCCTGCCGACACAGGTGGCATTGCTGACGGGGCCTTTGTTGTTCCTGCACGCCCGCGCCTTGATAGTCGGCGGCAAGCCCGGGAGATGGCTGTGGCTGCTGGCGCCCGGCGCGGCCTATTGGCTCTACCAGCTCTGGGCGTTCACGATGCTGGGGGACTATCGCGCCAAGTGGGCATTCAACGACGCGGTCCATGTTCCCTATGTCGTTCCTGCCGTCTTCGTCGGGATCCTCGTGCTGCTATTGTTCGGCATCGTCGCGACATGGCGCTTGTATCGACGATATCGCGATTGGCTCGACAATAATCGAGCCGACGGCATCGAGTTCGATGCCGTCTGGGTGCGCCATTTGATCATTCTGGTCGCCGTCGCGGGCCTGATCTGGCTGGGCGGCGAATTGGCCTACTTCTTCATGGAATGGGGATATGAGCGCGCCTTCATCGTCGACATGATCCTGCTTGGCTTGCTCGGGATGGTCGGGCTCGAGGCGCTGGTTCGCTTGCAGGCGCCCTATCCGAAGATGGGTGGGTCACAGGCGATGACCACGGAAGACACCTCGCCTGCACGCGATTGGCGACAGGAAGGCGAACGGATTCGTGAAGCTGTCCGTGAGGGCGGCTGGTATCTCGAACCGGGCCTGTCCCTCGACGATGTGACCCGCCGGGCCGCAAGCAATTCGACCTATGTCAGCCGCTCCATCAACGAAGGGCTCGGCGTGAATTTCAGCGAGCTCGTCAATGGATTGCGGGTTGACCATGCCAAGCAGCAAATGCGCACGAGCGGGCAGACCATCTTGGAAATCGCGCTGGATTCGGGATTTGGAAGCAAGGCCAGCTTCAATCGCGTCTTTCGTGATCTGACCGGCCAGACACCAAGCCAGTATCGCCGCTCGTCAGACTAGCGCCAGTTGCCCGTCTCCATCCATCTGAGCGCCGGCTTGAGCGGTAGCACCCATCCGAGCCCTGCGATCAGATAAAAGACCATTTGCAGCAGGACCGGCCAGCCCTGGATCCAGTCCGCGATGGTCACGGCCAAGATCGTCCAGGCGATGATCCAGGCACAAATGCCGAATACGCCGAGTGCGACGCGGCCTTTCGGGGTGCCGACTGGTTCGTGGTCGCGAACGCTCATGACTGGGCTTCGAACTCCTCTTCGCTGCGCGGCGAGATGAACCGGTGCATCGGCACGTCCCAATCGTCGCGCGGTATGTCGCCATCGATCCGCTGCATGTGCCAGCCAATGGCGACGCGTTGCGCCTCGGGGAGATCGGGCAAGACGCGATCGAAATGACCCTTGCCCTGACCAAGGCGGTATCCATGTGCGTCTATAGCGAGCAACGGGATCAGCAGCATATCCGGCTTTACTTCCGTACAGTCGGTCGACGGCTGGGGAATATTGAAGGGACCGCGCTGGTCGGGATTGCCTAGCCGGTAGATGAACGTGTCGCTGCCTTCGTCGAAGGCTGGAAAGGCGATGTCGCGGCCGAGCCGTTTGGCGCGCTCAAGCGCGCGCAGGGGCGAAATCTCGAAACCGATAGGCGCGTAGGCGCCGAGGATGCTCGCGCCGGCAAGGAGCGGAGCGAGACGCTCGGCCAGCTGCTCCTCGAGCGCGAGGCGAGTCGCTGGCTCGAGCCTGGTCACGAATTCGCGCCGTTGTTTGCGCATCATCCTGCGCAGGCCTGCTTTTTCGGAAATGGGTGACGGGACCGCCATGGTCGTTTGCCTCTTTATCCTCTGACGCCAAAACGTCAGGTGGGCGCCATATATCCCGAACCACGGTCCGGGTAGGGACAGCTCCCTAGGATGTAGAAAGCCTCAGGGATAGTCGAACGCTCGTGCCCGGCAGTACCCGTCAGTTGGCGCATGTAGGGAGCCTAGGCCTGTTTCTCAAGCTTTTCGGCGAGCGATTCGAGCCGGTCGGCAAGGCGGACCACGCTTTCGGTCGCTGCCGGATCAATGGCCTTGTCGTCTTCGACTAGGTCGTCGGCGAGCATCAGCGCGACGTAGAAAAAAAGACTGGAGTCGGTGAGCGTGCCCAATGCCGACTTGGCCCTCGTGCAGCGCTCGTCGACGAGTTGACCGGCGCGGACCAGTTTTTCCTCTTCGCCGTCGGCAGCGCGGACACGATAGTCTCGGCCGTTGATATGGAGGGTAACCTCGCTCACGCCTCGGTCTCCTTGCGCGCGATCAGCTGGTCGAGCTCATTGAGCACACCGCGCATTTCCTCGCGAAAGGCCGCATCGCCTTGCCCCTTTTCGGGCAATGCCGACTCGATCCGGTCGAGGGCGGCGTGCGCGCGTGCAAGCGCATTGGCGAGGTCGGGTTCGGCCATGGTGCAATCTGGGTTAACCGTCGAGCGCAGCGGCTGCAAGCCGCATGAGGTTGACGCGCACGCGCGCGCCAGCAATAGCGGGCCTGACAGGGGCATGTCCCGCAGGGGGCGGGACGGCGCCTGCCTGTTTGTCTCGATCCCAAGGAGCCGGCATGCCGACCAAGCGCCGCCTAGCCAATGCCATTCGCGCCCTTTCGATGGATGCGGTCCAAGCCGCCAATTCGGGTCATCCCGGCATGCCAATGGGCATGGCCGATGCTGCCGTGGCGCTCTACGCCGACCATCTCAAGCATGATCCGAGCGATCCCCATTGGCCCGACCGCGACCGCTTTGTTCTGTCGGCCGGCCATGGCTCGATGCTCGCTTATGCGCTTCTTAACCTGTCGGGCTACGCACACCCGACGATGGAAGAGATCCGCCACTTCCGTCAGGTCGGCAGCCCGTGCGCAGGCCATCCTGAAAACTTCCTGCTCGACGGCGTCGAAACGACGACCGGTCCGCTGGGGCAGGGGCTCGCGACTGCGGTCGGCATGGCGATTGCCGAGCGGCACCTGAACGCCGTCTATGGCGACGACCTCGTCGATCACCATACCTATGTCATCGCCGGCGATGGCTGCCTGATGGAGGGAATCAACCACGAGGCCGCGGGGCTTGCCGGGCACCTCCAGCTCGGCCGCCTGATCGTGCTGTGGGACGATAACGAAATCACCATCGACGGACCGACCGATCTGTCGCGGACCGAGGACGTGCTGGCGCGCCATGCGGCGATGGGCTGGTCGACGCATGAATGCGACGGGATGAACGCCGACAGCGTCTCCAAGGCGATCGCCGAAGCCAAGACTACTTACAAGCCGAGCATTATCCGTTGCCGCACGACGATCGGGTTTGGCGCACCCAACAAGCAGGGCACTGCGGCGACGCATGGCGCACCGCTTGGCGATGAAGAGATTGCAGCCGCGCGCGAAGAGCTGGGCTGGGATGCCGAGCCCTTCGTGATCCCCGACGACGTCCGCGAGGCATGGACCGAGATCGGCCAGCGTTCGCAGGATGCGAAGAAGTCGTGGGAAGAACGCCTGGCAGGTCATTCGAAAGCCAGCGAATTCAAGGATCGTATCGACGGCAAGCATGACCGCCGTTGGCAGGGCAAGCTGTTCGACGAACTGATCGCCAACCCGCAGAAGATGGCGACCCGCAAGGCCAGCCAGATCGTGCTCGACGCGATCAACGAAGCCGTTCCCTCGACCATTGGCGGATCGGCCGACCTTACCGGTTCGAACAATACCAAAGCGGGCGGTATCGAGCCGCTCACCGCTTCCAATTATGGCGGGCGCTACATCTATTACGGCATCCGTGAATTCGGCATGGCCGCGGCGATGAACGGCATGGCATTGCATGGCGGCGTGCTACCCTATGGCGGCACCTTCCTCGTCTTCGCCGACTATTCGCGGCCGGCGATCCGCCTCGGCGCGCTGATGGGTGCCAAGGTCGTCCATGTCATGACGCACGATTCGATCGGGCTTGGCGAGGACGGACCGACCCACCAGCCGGTCGAACATCTGCAAAGCCTGCGCGCGATGCCGGGTCTCACCGTCTATCGGCCCGCCGATGCGGTCGAGACCGCCGAAGCCTGGGCCGATGCGCTGGCCGCCGACGGACCCGGCCTGATCGCGCTTTCGCGCCAGGGCCTGCCGCAGGTCCGCCTTGAAAAGCATGAGGACAATCTGGTCGCCAAGGGTGCCTATCGCCTGAAGGCCGCCAAGAATGATCGCAAGGTCATCCTGATTGCGACGGGCAGCGAGGTTGGCCTCGCGATGGAAGTCGCAGGGCGGCTTGAAGAAGACGGCATCGGTGCCGATGTGGTCTCCATGCCGAGCTGGGAGAAATTTGCCGCACAGCCGCAGGCTTATCGCGACGATATCCTGCCCGATGTGCAGCCCAGCGAAATCCTGCGCGTGTCGATCGAAGCCGGCACGACGTTCGGCTGGTCCGACATCACCATGAAGAATGGATTGAATATCGGGATCGACCGCTTCGGCGCGTCGGCACCGGCGCCCGATCTGTTCGAGAAATTCGGCTTCACCGCCGACGCCATTATCCCCCAAATCCTGGAGCGTTTGAACAATGACTAAAGTCGCCATCAACGGTTTCGGCCGCATCGGTCGCCTCGTCGCGCGGGCCCTGCTCGAGCGGGACGATCACGACCTCGAACTGGTCGCCATCAACGACCTTGCCGATGCCGACTCCAACGCGCTCCTCTTTCAGTACGACTCCACGCACGGCCGTTTCCCGGGCGAGGTTAGCGTTGCCGGTGACAGCATCGTCGTGAATGGCAAGTCGATCGCCGTCACCAAGGAACGCGAGCCCGGCAAGCTGCCGCACGGCGACATGGGCGTCGATATCGTCCTTGAATGCACCGGTTTCTTCCAGTCGGTCGATGCCGCGAGCCCGCATCTTGATGCCGGCGCAAAGCGCGTCCTCATCTCGGCCCCCGCCAAAGGCGACCTCAAGACGATTGTCTATGGAGTGAACCATGGCACGCTCACGGGCGACGACCATATCGTTTCCAACGCCAGCTGCACCACTAACTGCCTGGCGCCGGTCGCCAAGGTCCTCAACGACACGGTCGGAATCGAGCGTGGCTTCATGACGACGGTGCACAGCTACACCAACGACCAGCGCATGCTCGACCAGATGCATGGCGACATGCGCCGTGCCCGTGGCGGCGCGCAGAACATGATCCCGACGACGACGGGCGCAGCCCGCGCGGTCGGTCTCGTCCTGCCTGAACTCAACGGCAAGCTGGATGGCTCGTCGGTCCGTGTGCCGACGCCGAATGTGTCGCTGATCGATCTCGTCTTCCAGCCCAAGCGCGACACCAGCGCGGACGAATTGAACGACGCGCTCAAGACCGCGGCGCACGGCCCAATGAAGGGCGTGCTCGATTTCACAGATCAGCCGCTCGTCAGCTCGGACTTCAACCACCATCCGGCCAGTTCGACGGTCGACAGCCTCGAAACCAGCGTGATGGAGGGCAAGCTGGCCCGCGTCGTCAGCTGGTATGACAATGAGTGGGGCTTCTCGAACCGTATGATCGACACGGCCGGCGTGATGGCCAAGCTGATCTGAACGATATGAGCTTCAAGACCCTCGACGACCTGCCGGGCGACCTTTCGGGCAAGACCGTGCTTGTGCGCTGCGACCTCAATGTGCCGATGGCCGATGGGGATGTGAGCGACGATACGCGGCTGCGCGCGCACCTGCCGACGCTGAACGAGCTGTGCGACCGTCAGGCCAAGGTGCTGATCCTGTCGCACTTCCGTCGCCCCAATGGCGCGCCGCAGCCGGGCATGTCGACGGCTTTGCTGGTCGAGCCGCTGCGCGAGCGGACCAAGCGAAGCGTGCGCTATATCGAGGATTGTCAGGGCCCCGAGGCCAAGCGCGCCATCGGCATCATGCTGCCGGCTTCGATCGGTATCCTCGAGAATACGCGTTTCCATAAGGGCGAGACCGAGAATGATCCGGCGCTCGCTGCGGCGATGGCGGAGCTTGGCGACTATTACGTCAACGACGCCTTTTCGGCTGCGCACCGTGCGCATGCCTCGACGGTCGGAGTCGCCAAGCACCTGCCGGCCTTTGCGGGCCGTGCGATGGAAGCGGAACTGACGGCGCTCGATACGGCGCTCGGCAGTCCCGAGCATCCGGTGGCGGCCGTGGTTGGCGGGGCGAAGGTTTCGACCAAGCTCGCCGTGCTCGAAAACCTGGTCGAAAAGGTGGATCACCTGATCATCGGCGGCGGGATGGCCAATACCTTCCTCGCAGCGCGCGAGGTCCAGGTGGGCAAGAGCCTGATGGAAGCCGACCTCGTTCCGCAGGCCAATGCCATCTTCGCGGCGGCGGACAAGCATGATTGCACCATCCATCTGCCCTACGATGTCATCGTGGCGAAGGAATTCGCGCCCAACCCCGACAGCGTGCGGACCTGCAATGTGCATGAGGTCGCAGCGGACGAGATGATCCTCGATGTCGGCGAGGGTGCGGTCGAAATGTATGGCGACGCGCTCAAGAATTGCCGGACCCTGGTATGGAACGGGCCGCTCGGCGCCTTCGAGACCGAGCCGTTCGATAAGGCGACGGTCGCGCTGGCGCGGACGGCGGCGGCGCTGACCAAGGAAGGCGGCCTCGTTTCGGTCGCCGGCGGCGGCGATACGGTCGCCGCCTTGAACCATGCCGGTGTTGCCGATGACTTCACCTTCGTGTCGACGGCAGGCGGTGCCTTCCTCGAATGGATGGAAGGCAAGGCGCTCCCGGGCGTCGCTGCACTGGAAGGCTAAGCGAGATGGCGGATATTGCGTCGGTCATCGAGACCCACGAACATCAGATCTGGCGCGCGTGGATCCAGCGCGACGTCAAGGCTATGAAGAAGCTGACCAGCCGCAACATGATGATGGTCGTGGGCGCAGGGCGCGCCCAATTGCTCGACCGCGCAAGCTGGGTGCAGGCGAGCACGGCGGGCTTCACCTGTTCGGGTTATCGCCTTCGCGACATCCTGGTGCGCAAGCACGGGTCGAGCGTCTGGTTCACCGCGACGGCGGAGCTGGAGATGGAGCTGGATGGCGAGCCCTGGAAGGGCGACTTCTGGCTCACCGACCTGTGGCAGCGCTCGACCGTAACGCGCAAATGGGCGCTCAGCGAGCGCAGCATCTCTCGCACCGTCGTTGACGAGCGCGTGCCCAAGGCGATCCGCCAGCTGCAGCTCTGGCGCTAGTCGTCCATCCGATATTCGGGATTGGGGAAGCCGGGCTTTGATCCGTCGTCCCACTGGCTGCGCACATTGCCGACCGCGGGGATGCCGCCGGCGGTCTTCAGCATCTGCGCCATGTGCATCAGGTTGAAGGCCATGAAGGTGGTGTTGCGCTGGGTGAAGACACTGTCGAAGCCGACGCGTGAGCCGTCATCCTTTTCATCGCCATAGGAGGGACCCGGGCCGGCCTCGCCGATCCAGCCGCAATCGGCCTGGGGCGGGATGGTGTAGCCGACATGCTGCATCGAATAGAGCACGCCCATGCCGACATGCTTGATGCCGTCTTCGTTGCCGGTAACCACGCAGCCGCCGACCTTGCCGTAAAAGAGATACTGGCCCTTGTCGTTGGTCTGGCCCGAATGGGCGTAAAGCTTTTCGATAAAGGCCTGCGCGAGCGATGATTTTTCGCCAAGCCAGATAGGCGTGCCGAGCACGCAGATGTCGGCGTCGATGATGCGCTCGCTGATCTTGGGCCAGTCGTCGCGATCCCAGCCATGTTCGGTCATGTCGGGATAGACGCCGGGCGCAAGCAGGTGATCGGACAGGCGAACGCGGTCGACCTCGACCTTTCCGCGCTCGAAAATCTCTCCGACGATATCGAGGAGTGTGTCGGTATGACTGTCCTGCGAGGGATGCTTGAGCGAGGCATTCACCAGGACCGCTTTCAGCTCCGAAAAATCCAAGTCTTCGGCCTCGGCCTCGTCACAGACCTTGATCATCTGCTCGGACATCATCGTCATTACCATTCCCCTCATTCGTGCTTTACACCAATACGCCCGGCCAGCGCGAAAGTTACAAAATGAGGGCGTGAACGTTCACAGCGTTGCGCGCTCGAAGCGCGCTGGCTACGGGCGCTCGCATACGTATGCATGTGCTGGGAGGGGAGCCCCGAATGACCGATCCGAAAATGATGGCGCAGATGGTTGGCGGCGCCGGTTTCATCGCCGCGCTGGACCAGTCCGGCGGCTCGACGCCCAAGGCGCTGGCTGCCTATGGCGTCGGCGAGGATGCCTGGGGCAGCGAGGACGAAATGTTCGGCCTCATCCACCAGATGCGCCAGCGGATCGTCACCGCGCCGAGCTTCTCCGGCAAGAAGGTGCTGGGCGCGATCCTTTTCGAGAAGACGATGGATGGCGATGCCGACGGCAAGCCGGTCCCGCAGCTGCTGTGGGAACGCGGCGTCGTGCCCTTCCTCAAGGTCGACAAGGGGCTCGAGGACGTGACGGCTGGCGTCCAGATGATGAAGCCGATGCCCAAACTGGACGGCATGTGCGCGCGCGCCAAGGAAAAGGGCGTGTTCGGCACCAAGATGCGCAGCGTCATTCATGAAGCGAACGAAGAGGGCATCGCCGCCAATATCGACCAGCAGTTCATGTTCGCGCGCCAGATCATCGCCAACGGCCTCGTCCCGATCGTCGAGCCTGAAGTGAATTTGAAGAGCGAGAGCCGCGCCGACTGCGACGCTTTGGTGCTGCGCCACGTGCTGCGCAATCTCGACAAGCTTCCCGATGGCGAGCGTGTCATGCTCAAATTGTCGCTGCCGGTCGAAGACGATCTCTACGCCCCGCTGGTCGCGCATCCGCGTGTGATCCGCGTCGTTGCCTTGTCGGGCGGCTATGAGCGCGACGAAGCCAATGCCAAGCTCAGCAAGAATCGCGGGATGATTGCGAGCTTCAGCCGCGCGCTGCTGCAGGACCTTCGTGCCGACATGGACGATGCCCAGTTCGACGCGGCGCTGAGCGGTGCGATCAACAGCATCTACGAAGCGAGCGTCTGCAACGGCTAGCTTTTTCCGCGCATGCGGGGGTAGAGGGGGCGCATGGACGAACCCCATTTCTATGCCCCGCCGCCGCGCGAGCATCCGTGCGATCTCTACCTTATTAGCCCGCAGGACGTGACCGGCGACTTTGCCGCACGTCTCAAGGATGCGGTCCAGCACGAGCGGGTGAGCGCTTTCCAGCTGCGCGTCAAAGGCATGAAGAGCCATGACCTCGCGCGCGCTGCCGAACCGCTGCAGGAAATCTGCGCCGAGGCCGACGTCGCCTTCATCGTCAATGATGATGTCGCCATGTGCAAACGCTTGGGAGCGGACGGCGTCCATCTCGGACAGGGAGACGGCAACGCCAAGGAAGCGCGCGCCATTCTCGGTCCCTCCAAGCAGATCGGCGTCACCTGCCATGCCAGCCGCCATCTTGCCATGCAGGCGGGCGAGCAGGGGGCGGACTATGTCGCCTTCGGCAGCTTCTACCCGAGCCAGACCAAGGCCAGCGAGCATCGGCCCGAGCCGACCATCCTGTCCTGGTGGGCAAACTTGTTCGAGCTGCCCTGCGTCGCGATCGGCGGAATTACGCCGGACAATGCCGAACCGCTGGTGCGCGCCGGTGCCGATTTTCTCGCCGTAAGCCAGTCGGTTTGGGGCGCCGAAGATGTCGCCAAGGCGGTCGCTGCTTTCGATGACGTCCTTGCGGGAAGCCTGGCGGACCGCTAGGGGCAGCGCCCGAAGGAACGCTTTGCGTGTTCCGCGCTCTTTATATCTTTGTAGACCCAAGCATCGAGGAATTCTTCGACATGAAAATGAATGCTGTCGATATCCGTCCCGGCAATATCATCGAATATGAAAACGGCCTCTGGAAGGCGGTGAAGATCCAGCACACCCAGCCTGGCAAGGGTGGGGCCTACATGCAGGTCGAACTCAAGAATATCGAGGATAACCGCAAGACGAACGTGCGATTCCGCTCCGCAGAATCGGTCGAGAAGGTGCGGCTCGATACCGACGATTATCAGTTCCTGTTCGCCGATGGCGAAGAGCTGACCTTCATGGACAAGAAGAATTTTGAGCAGGTCATCGTCCAAAAGGAATTGATCGGCGATCAGGCCGCGTTCCTGACCGATGGCATGGACGTCATCCTCGAGCTCTACGAAGGCCGACCGATCAGCGTCCAGCTGCCGCAGCATGTCGAGGCCGAAGTGGTCGAGGCCGATGCGGTCGTGAAGGGCCAGACGGCGAGCGCCAGCTACAAGCCGGCCGTGCTCGACAATGGCGTCAAGATCATGGTCCCGCCGCACATCGTTGCCGGCACCCGCGTTATCGTCGACACGGGCGAATTCACCTACGTGAAGCGCGCCGACTGATGCGGTTCATCCTCCCCACCATTGCGTCCTTCGCCTTGCTGGCTTGTTCCGGTGGAGAGGAAGCCGTGGCTCCAGAAGAAACGGCGGACGTCGAAGTCGTCGAGAGCGAGGGTGGCGAAGTCGCCAGCTTCGGAAACGGCGTGCAGACCCTCGTCAGCGACGCAGGGGTCGAAGAAACGGCGGAGCGTCTTGAAGCGACGCTCGAGGCCAATGGCTTCACCATCGTCGCCAAGCTCAACCACGCCGAAAATGCTGCGACGGTCGAACTCAACATGTCGCCGGCGATCAGCATCTTCTTCGGCAAGCCCGAAGTCGGCACGCACCTCATGAAGTCCGCGCCGTCGGCGGCACTCGACTTGCCGCAGCGCATGGCGATCTACGAGACGGTCGAGGGCGAGGTGGCGATTGCGTACAATAGCCCGGTATGGCTGGCCTCGCGCCATGGCATCGAGGGTGAGGATGCGCGGCTCGATGCAGTCGCAGACGCACTGGAAATGCTGGCCACGACGGCCGCCGGCCAATTGCCGGAGCCGCCCGAGGCGGACAACAAGGAAGAATAGAGAAAATGGTATCCCATTCGGGTCTCATCACCGTGATGGAACGCGCCGCGCGCAAGGCCGCGCCGCGTCTGCGCCGCGATTTCGGCGAAGTCGAGAATTTGCAGGTGTCCAAGAAAGGCCCCGCCGATTTCGTCTCGATGGCCGACAAGCGCGCCGAAGAAACGATCATCGACGAGCTGCGCTATGCGCGTCCCGATTGGGGCCTGCTGGTCGAGGAAGCGGGAGAGATCGAAGGCGATCCCGACAAGCCGCGCTGGATCGTCGATCCGCTGGATGGCACGTCGAATTTCCTGCACGGCATCCCGCACTTCGCCATCTCGATCTCGGTTGAGGACAAGAAGCCTAATGGTGATCCCGAAATCACCCACGCGCTGACCTATCAGCCGATCACGGATGAAAGCTTCTGGGCCGAAAAGGGCCGCGGTGCCTGGCTGCAGGACCAGCGCCTGCGCGTGTCGGCGCGTCGAAATCTCGACGAAGCGCTGATCGGTACCGGCATGCCGCATTGGGGTCGCGGTGACGTGGCCAAATGGAGCCGTATCTATGGCGCCATCGGCCCCGAAGTCTCGGCGATCCGCCGTTTCGGTGCGGCAACGCTCGATTTCGCCTGGGTCGCTGCGGGTCGCCTCGATGGCTTCTGGGAAGACGATCTCGACCTGTGGGACGTGTCGGCAGGCCTCCTCCTGGTGCGCGAAGCGGGCGGTTTCATCACCGACTATCGCGGCCAGGATCGCATGCGGCAGAAGCGCGAATATCTCGCCGCCTCGGGCGAACTGCACAGCAAGCTGCACAAGCTGGTCGCCGGCGCCCTGCGCTAGCACGTGAAAATATGGTCCTTTAGGCGGTTGCGGGAGAGGGGTTTCCTGTCCTAAAGCCGCGCCGAGAAGTCCGCCCGGAGAATGTCCCTTGGCAAGCGTTGCCGCAGATTATCTGCCGATCCTTCTGTTCCTCGCCGTCGCGCTCGCGCTGTCGGTCGCGTTCGTGTTCGCGCCCATGGCGATCAGCCGGGTCACGGGGGCGCATCAGCCGAACCCCGAAAAGCTGTCCGAATATGAATGCGGTTTCCCCGCCTTCGAGGATAGCCGCGACCAGTTCGACGTGCGTTTCTACCTAGTCGCGATCCTCTTCATCATCTTCGATCTTGAAGCCGCCTTCCTGTTTCCGTGGGCCGTGACCCTGATGGGGACCGGTTGGGCGAGCTGGATTGCGATGATGATCTTCCTCACCGAATTGACGCTGGGCCTTGTCTACGCCTGGCAAAAGGGAGCGCTGGAATGGGAGTAACCTACACTCCGCGTCCGACCGAGCAGGACATTGCCCGTATCAAGGGTCTGGAACCGGGCGTGCCGGAAAACTTGCCCGAGATTGACGAGGCGACCCGCCAGAAGTTCGAGGAAATGCAGAAGGAGCTCGATGAGAAGGGCTTCCTTGTCACCTCGACCGAAGAGCTGTTCAAGTGGGCGCGCACCGGCTCGCTGTGGTGGATGACGTTCGGTCTCGCTTGCTGCGCGGTCGAAATGATCCATGTGAACATGCCGCGCTACGACCTCGAGCGCTTCGGTGCGGCGCCGCGCGCGAGTCCGCGCCAGAGCGACGTGATGATCGTCGCGGGCACGCTCTGCAACAAGATGGCCCCGGCGCTGCGCAAGGTTTACGATCAGATGAGCGAGCCGCGCTACGTCATCTCGATGGGCAGCTGCGCCAATGGCGGCGGCTATTATCACTATAGCTACAGCGTCGTTCGCGGTTGCGACCGCGTCGTGCCGGTCGATGTCTATGTGCCGGGCTGCCCGCCGACCGCGGAAGCCTTGCTCTACGGCATCATGCAGTTGCAGCGAAAAATCCGCCGCGAGGGGACGATCGAGCGATGAGCCTGTCCTTCCCCAAGATTGAAGCGCGCGACGATTTTCTCGATGGCTTCAAGAAAGCCATCGGCAAGGGCCTTGTCGAGACCAAGGACCATGTCGGTGAATTGACGCTTACAGTGACGCGCGATGCGCTGGTCGCGGCGCTGGGCCTGCTGCGCGATGAATATGGCTATCAACAGCTGATGGAAATTGCCGGCGCGGACTATCCCGAGCGGGCCGAGCGGTTCGACGTCAATTACCACCTGCTGTCGGTGACGCATAACCATCGCGTCCGCGTGAAGGTGACAACCGATGCCAAGACGCCGGTGCCCAGCATCGTCGACCTGTGGCCGGTGGCTGGCTGGCTCGAGCGCGAAGTGTTCGACCTTTTTGGCGTCGACTTTGCGGGCAATCCCGATTTGCGCCGCATTCTCACCGACTACGGCTTCGAGGGGCATCCGCTGCGCAAGGATTTCCCGATGACGGGCCATGTCGAGCTGCGTTATTCCGAAGCCGAGAAGCGGGTCGTGTACGAGCCGGTGAGCCTGGCGCAGGATTTCCGTACCTTCGATTTCCTATCGCCCTGGGAAGGCGCCGAATATCGCCTGCCGGGTGATGAAAAGGCCGAGGGTAATGCGCCCGGCGCGCAGACGCCGGCCAAGGCGCCTACGGCTGAGAAGGTCGACCCCAAAGCACCGCCGCCAAGCCCCAAGGTGACCGAAAAGCCTTCGGACACGGGCGCGGGCAAGCCGACCAACGAGAAGGCCAAGGAAGAAGCACGCGACAGCGCTGCCGACAAGGCCGACCATGCGGGCGGCAAGGATACCGATACGGACGCGCCCGAAACGCGCGGAGACACGCCGGCCAAGCCGCGTGAGGAGAAGGGCGAATGACGACCAAGGTCGAAATCCAGACTTTCCCCGACGAGCGTGCGATGGAGTTCGACGCCACGCGCGAGCATGGCGTGCATCTCGACCAGCCCGATACGGCCGGTGACGACACGATCCAGAACTACACGATCAATTTCGGCCCGCAGCACCCTGCGGCGCACGGCGTGCTGCGCCTGATCATGGAGCTGGACGGCGAAATCGTCGAGCGCGTTGATCCGCACGTCGGCCTGCTCCACCGCGGCACCGAGAAACTAATCGAGTACAAGACCTACGCGCAGGCGCTGCCTTATTTCGATCGACTCGATTATTGCTCGCCCATGTGCATGGAGCATAGCTACGTGCTCGCGGTCGAGAAGCTGATGGGCCTCGAAGTGCCGCTGCGCGCGCAATATATCCGCGTTCTGATGGCCGAGCTGACGCGCATCTCCAACCACATGCTCAACCTCGGCAGTCACGTCATGGACGTGGGCGCGATGACGCCCAACCTGTGGCTGTTCGAAGTGCGCGAAGACACGATGCAGTTCTACGAGAAGGTGTCGGGCGCGCGCATGCATGCCAACTATTTCCGCGTCGGCGGTGTCCACCAGGACATTCCCGAAAGCGTGCTCGCCGAAATGGGCGAGTGGCTCGATACGCGCCTTCAGCTTTTCGAGGATGCGATCAGCCTGGTCGCCGACAACCGCATCTTCAAGCAGCGCAACGTCGATATCGGCGTCGTCAGCAAGGAAGATGCGCTGGCCTGGGGCTTTAGCGGCCCGATGATCCGCGCGTCTGGCATTCCGTGGGACCTGCGCAAGTCGCAGCCCTACGAAGTCTATGACCGCATGGAATTCGACGTGCCGGTCGGCACCAATGGCGATTGCTACGACCGCTTCATGGTCCGTGTCGAGGAAGTGCGCCAGTCGGCCCGTATCATGCGCCAGTGCCTCAAGGAAATGCCAGTCGGCCCGATCGGCAGCCTCGACCGCAAGGTCTTCCCGCCCAAGCGCGCGGAGATGAAGCAGTCGATGGAAGCGCTGATCCACCACTTCAAGCTCTATACTGAGGGCTATCACGTGCCCGCCGGCGAGGTGTATGTCGCGACCGAAAGCCCCAAGGGCGAATTCGGCGTCTACCTCGTCGCCGACGGTACCAACAAACCCTATCGCTGCAAGATCCGGCCGACCGCGTTCAGCCATTTGCAGGCGATGGATTTCATGATGAAGGGCCACATGCTGGCGGACACCACCGCGGTGCTGTCGGCCATCGACGTGGTGTTCGGGGAGTGTGATCGCTAATGGCCGGTCGTCATTTTGCAGCCGATACCGAGGCGCTGCGCCAGCAGTGGGGCAGTTTTGCGTGGGACGATGTCGCGCAGCCTGAAGCCGACAAGATCCTCGCCAAATATCCGGCGGGTCGGCAGGCGTCGGCTTGCCTGCCCTTCCTCGACCTGGCCCAGCGGCAGGTCGGGCGGATGACCGATACGCAAGGCTGGCTGCCCATTCCGGTGATCGAGTTCGTTGCGACGGCGCTCGACATGCCAGTGGTGCGGGTGATGGAAGTGGCGAGCTTCTACACCATGTACAATCTCGTCCCCGTCGGGAAATACCACGTCCAGGTGTGCGGCACGACGCCGTGCATGCTGCGCGGGTCGGACGATGTCATGAAGGCCTGCAAGGCCAAGGGCATGAAGAAGGGCCACACAACCGAGGACGGTCTGTTCACGCTGACCGAGGTCGAATGCATGGGCACCTGCGCCAACGCACCGATGATGCAGGTGAACGATGATAATTACGAGGATTTGACCGAGGAAAGCACGACCAAGATTCTCGATGCGCTGGCAAAGGGCGAGAAGCCCAAGGTCGGCAGCCAGGTCGGCCGCACCTCGTCGGAACCTGCGGGTGGCCCGACGACGCTCAAGAAAATGACCGAGCGCAACTACGACTATCGGGGTCAGTGGTAATGCAGAACGTCGTCAAGATCATCGCCGGGATCATCATCATCCTGCTGGCCTTCTCGATCCTCAAAAATCTGTTCGGCCTCCTCATCGGGGTCGCACTCGCTGCCGGCGTGTATCTCGGCGCGACGAAATTGCTGGAGAAGAAGTGATGAACGGCATCACTAGCATCACCGACAAGGATCGCATCTTCACCAACGTCTATGGCTTCCAGAGCCCGGGGCTGAAGGAAGCGCAGGCGCGTGGTGACTGGGACGATACCAAGGCGCTCCTGAAGCGCGATCCCGATGCGATCATCGAAGAGGTTAAGGATTCAGGCCTGCGCGGCCGCGGTGGTGCGGGCTTTCCGACTGGCGTGAAGTGGGGCTTCATGCCCAAGCAGCCGACGCCCGGCCGTCCCAACTTCCTCGTGATCAATGCCGACGAATCCGAGCCCGGATCATGCAAGGACCGCGAGATCATCCGGCACGACCCGCACAAGCTGGTCGAAGGCGCGCTGATCAGCAGCTTCGCGATGCGCGCGCGGGCGGCCTACATCTATATTCGCGGCGAATATATCGCCGAGGCCGCTGCCATGCAGCGCGCCATCGACGAAGCCTATGAAGCGGGCCTGATCGGCAAGAATGCCTGCGGCTCGGGCTATGATTTCGACCTGTTCCTGCACCGCGGGGCAGGGGCTTACATTTGCGGCGAAGAGACCGCGATGCTCGAAAGTCTCGAGGGCAAGAAGGGTCAGCCGCGCCTCAAGCCGCCTTTCCCGGCGGGTGCGGGCCTCTATGGCTGCCCGACGACCGTGAACAATGTGGAATCGATCGCGGTCGTCCCGACGATCCTTCGTCGCGGCGCTGCCTGGTTCAAGAGCTTCGGTCGCGAGAACAACCACGGCACCAAGCTGTTCCAGATTTCGGGCCATGTCGAAAAGCCCTGCGTGGTCGAGGAAGCGATGAGCATCCCGTTCCGCGAGCTCATTGAAAAGCATTGCGGCGGCATCACCGGCGGTTGGGACAACCTCTTGGCGGTGATCCCGGGCGGCTCGTCCGTCCCGCTGGTCCCGGCCAAGGACATCATGGACTGCCCGATGGATTTCGACGGCCTCAAGGAGCAGGGCTCGGGCCTTGGTACCGCGGCGGTCATCGTCATGGACAAGTCGACCGATATCGTGAAGGCGATCAGCCGGATTTCGTACTTCTACAAGCATGAAAGCTGCGGCCAGTGCACGCCGTGCCGCGAAGGCACGGGCTGGATGTGGCGCACCATGGAGAAGCTGGTTGAGGGCGATGCCGATATCGGCGCGATCGACCGTCTCTACGACGTCACCAAGCAAGTCGAGGGCCATACCATCTGCGCGCTTGGCGATGCAGCGGCATGGCCCATCCAGGGCCTCATCCGTCACTTCCGCCCCGAGCTGGAGCGCCGTATCGCCGAACATGGCGATGAAGAGCGGGCCGCTGCCGAGTGATTGCTTCGCTGATCGCGCTGTCGCTTGCTTTCCAGGACGTCACGCCGGAGGCCGCATTCGTTGCGTGCGTGGCCGAGAAGGACATGGACGCTGCGACCGCGATCCGAGATGCGGATAGCCAGGACACATTCGAAGCGTCGCTGATGGCAGCTTTCGCGCTCTGCCCGGTCGAAGTCGCGGAATTCAGCATGAAGAACCTGTTCGACGCGCTGGCCGAGTTGCCCACAGCCGAATAATCCGTTCATCCTGCAGCTTGCATTGACCGGCTAGAAAGCCGACCATTCGGAGGATTCCGAAGGGAGAATATGCATGCGTTTGCGTAATATGGGTCTTGGTCTGGTGACGGCAGCGATGCTGGCGGCGCCTTCGGCTGCCCAGCCTGCCGGTGAAGCGGACATAGACCGCAGCTATTTTGCGTCCGATCTCAGTCTGTCAAACCTGCTTGATGACCCTGCCGGTGCGGCAGGGATGGTTCGTGCGGCGGGTACGCTGGCGGACTGCCTGGTGCGGGCGGGCGGCAACAGTGCCGGCGGCCTGATCGGCGGTCCGGGCACCAACGATGCCGAATATGCGCGGCTGATGCGCGGCGTCACCGTGACCTATGCGCAGTGCAAGACTCCGCGAGCGCGGGGTCTGCATCCCTATTTCGTCAATGGCGCGCTGGCCGAGCGTTTGCTGTTGTCGCAAAATCGTGACTGGGTGCCGCGCGCGGCCAATGTGAACGCAGCGCAGGCGCAAAGCTTCTACCAGCCCCAGCGCGGCCAGTCGGGCATGGAGAACGTCGGGCGCTGCGCTGCGGTCTTCTCGCCGGGCTTCGTCATTCAGGTGCTGATGACCGAGGCGGGGTCGGATGCCGAGGAAGATGCGCTCGACGCGCTCTATGCTGCGACGCCAGAATGCGGGCTGCGTGAACGCCCCGAAGCCATTCCCGAAATCTACCAGCGATCGGCGCTGGCCGTCGGACTGTGGCTCTGGAGCAACCGCTAGCGGACATTCGTCGGTCGTTCATCGGCCTGACAGTTTTGCCCGTCGAAAGCCGATGGCGCCCAGCTTATGCTATACCAGCATGACGCATTGTTGAGTTTACCGAGGGACGAGGGGAGACACCCGATGATCAAGACCATTTTGCTGCGCACCGCGATGGTGGGCGCTGCCATGACGTTCGGCGCGACCGCCGCTCACGCGCAGGCCCAGCCTGACGGCAATTCGCTGCGCCCCAATGCGCAATATTTCGAGAAGGAATTCGAAGCCCGCAAGACGATGGGCGAGTCGGGTGAATCGGCCAATGTCTTCGAGCGTTCGAAGATGGTTGCCAGTTGCGTCCAGCGCCAGGCTGGCGACGAAGCCATGGATCTGGTTGGCGGCGAGCTGACCGATGACGAGGATTATGACGCGCTCAACGGCGCACTCAGCCGCAAGTATCGCCAGTGCATGACCGAGGAATCGAGCGGCCTTCCGATCGATTATGTCGGTCTCGCGCTCGTCGAAACCATCGTCCTTGCCAAGCGCGAGGAAATGGTCACGCCCAAGCCGGTCACCGACATGGCGGCCGCGCAGGCCTTCATCGTCGGCGGTGACGATGACCTGCCGATCGACAAGGTCGGTCGCTGCATTGCGGTCCTGGCGCCCGCCAGCATCGTTCGCGTGATGGACACCGAGTCGAACAGCGATGCCGAAAAGGATGCGCTGCAGGCTGCTTATCAGTCAGCGCCCCAGTGCGGCGTCAGCGAACGTCCCGAGATCGAAGACATGGTCCAGCGCCGTGCGATGGTCGAAGGGCTCTATGCGTGGCGGATGATGCAGGACAGCTAGGTCCCGCTCACCAACCTGCATTGAAGATCGAGGCGGCGGCGTTCCATCGGGAGCGTCGCCGCTTTCTTCTATTTGCTTCGGAAATGGCAGTTTCCGGCGGAAAGGGCGTGCATATTCACTTGGCGTTCACCTGACCAAGCGCTCCATCGCGGACCATGCTATGGTCGCCTGACAAGAAGAGGGGAATGAGATGAAGGAGTTTACGGCAGCTGCGCTTTTCGGAATGGTGTCGGCCACCATGGCCACGTCGGCATTTGCTTATGCCGACGGCAAGGATGTCGAATTGGCAGTCGAGCGACAGTCTGCATCCGCCTTCAACCAGCCCACGCCCACGCCAACCCCCACTCCGACACCGCCGCCTCCGCCCGAGCGCCCGATTGGCAATCCGGGCGGTGGCTTCGAACCGCCTTGTACGGGCGATAATTGTCCGGGCTATTCGGATCGCCGTCCCAATGCCGAGACGTTCGAACGCGAATTCTACCTGCGGCAGATGGAAGCCGCGATGGGCACGCCCGCAAACCGCATCAAGATGTGGCAGGAGGCGCAGCGTGTGGCACAGTGCCTTCATCGAAGGGCAGGCGAGGAGACCGATCAACTGGTCGGTGGGGCAATGCTCGAGGACGAGAAGTTCGAACGCCTCGCCAACGGCCTGGCCCGCAGGCATCGCAGCTGCGTCACCGACGAATCTGCGACCGTTCCGGGCGAAGTCCTCAATGCCGCGTTGATGGAATTGCTGGTCCTCAACGGCATGGACACGATGCGCTTCGGGCTTGGCAGCGTTCCAGTCGCGCAAGCCCAGGCCTTTATCGAGGGCGATGGCGAGGTCGATGTCGACGCTATCGGGCGCTGTGTCGCGATCCTGTCGCCAGCAAGGTCGCTGGGCGTACTCGAAAGCGAGCCAGGGACGGATGCAGAATTGCAGGCGCTGAACAGCCTTTATCGCTCCGCCCAATCGTGCGGGCTCGAGGAAAGTCCTGAAGATATTGACCCCATTTTCCAACGCGTTGCGGTGGCTGGGGGGCTCTATTACTGGGGCACGAACCGCTACGGGACGGTCGAAGTCGAAGACGAGTAAATCGTCCGGAATGGCGGAAGTTGGCGCTTTCTGAACCTCCGTTCAGAAAATGTTCAGTCGCATTGTCTTCATCTATGTTAGCAAGATCATCGATCTCGCCATGTTGTTGCGCGTTCGGGACGGAGCCGACCGTCTTTGCCTGCTCGGGCATGACGCAATGGCCAAGTAAAGGGGTATAGTAATGAAGAAACTTGCGCTCGCCGCGACTGCGGCCGTCGTTTCGCTGGGGCTGGCAACGCCTGCCATGGCGCAGTCCAACTCCAACGGGCAGACCAATACACCGACCCGCAATAGCGGCAGCCTGTTCACGCCCAATCCGTCGCTTCAGGTTCGCGTGCCCCCGGCGCCCAACGCCTTTTCGGGCGAGCGTGGTCGGGTGCAGAATCGCTATCTCGAAATTGCCTGGCTCAGCACGCGCTTCAATGGCGAAGAGTATCGCACCTCGGCGCAGCTTTATCGCCAGGCCATCAATGTCGCCGATTGCGTTGCCGCCTCCAAGGGTGCGGGGATGATGGAATATGTCCTGATCGGCGACACGGGTGACTATGAAAAGATGGTCCGCGAGATCCGCAAGAATCACGGCGTCTGTGTCGACACCATGGCCTATAGTGTCCCGGCCGATTTCCTCCACGCCGCGATGGCGCACAAGGCGGTGCGCCTCGAGCGCCGTACCGCAATGGTCGATCCCGACCTTGCGCGCGATTATGTCGCGGGTGACGAGGAAGAGGCGAGCATCGAAATGGTGTCGCGTTGCCTGGTTGCCAACAATGCGCGCGCGGTGCGGACGTACCTCGACAGCGATCTGGCCGAGAGCAATGAGGAAGAGGCCGCTCGCCTCGACGCCCTCTATGCGTCGATGCCGCAATGCGGTTTGTCGGAAAGCCCCGATGCGTCGACGCTTTATCAGCGTATTGCGCTCAGCCACAGCCTGTCACAGTGGGTACGGCTGACCTAAGGAGTAATTTCGACATGACGATTTCCGTTTCCGCCGGCCGTGCCGGTATCGCCGCCCTTGCAGCCATCCTTTCGGTCAGCGCGGGAACGGGAAGCGCCATGGCGCAGGAAGCCCCGCCTGCCGGGGGCGACGAGGAAGAGGCGCCGATCGTCATCAGCGGCGAGCGGCCTTCCGACCCCGGCAATCGCGGTAGCCGCGATCCCGAGCGTCCCGACGAATTCTATGCCGTCCAGCAGAATGACGAGGACGGCACGATCGACTGGCAGCTGCTCTACCTGCTGCGCGAGCAGAACAAGAATAGCGTTCGCGACCGCTACGGGCATGCAGGCTATATGGCGCAGTGCGCGCTTGCCAGCGTGGGCGAGGATGCGGTTTCCTATGTCGATGTCAGTGCCGAGCCCGATTACGAAGCCCTCATGAAGGCATTCAAGGGCCGTCACGCCCAGTGCGTCAACAGCGCCCAGCGCGCTGCGCCCGTCTATATGGTCAATGCCGCGCTCGCCGAAATGCTGGTCGTCAATGCCTTGCCGCAGCCCCCGCTGCGCGCTGAGGGGGTGGATACGGCGCGCGCCGCCGACTTCGTCTTCGGCCCCGAGCCCGAGAGCGATATCAACACGGTCGCACGATGCGCCGTCGTCTATTCGCCGGGCCTTGCCTATGACGTTCTCTTCACCTCGCCGGACAGTAAGGAAGAGCGCGCCGCGCTCGAACTGCTCTATGCCAACACGCCGGAATGCGGCTTGTCGGAACGGCCGAAGATGGAGCCCATCTACCAGCGTACCTCGCTCGCCGTGGCGCTGTTCAAGTGGAATGAGCTCGGTCCGCTGGCCGCGTCGGCCGACGAATAGGGCAATTTTTCACCCTTTAAAGGCCTGAAATCCCGCCTGACGGGTTGCATCTGGCGCGCGCCTCGGACAAAGAGGCGCCATTGCGCGCGGGACCCCGTTCCGCGCGCCGTTAATGCAAAGCGGAACGAGCATGCCAACAGTCAAAGTCGACGGCGTTGAACTGGAAGTCCCGGACGGTGCCACCGTCCTGCAAGCCTGCGAGCTGGCAGGCAAGGAAATCCCCCGTTTCTGCTATCATGAGCGGCTGAGCATTGCCGGCAATTGCCGCATGTGTCTCGTCGAAGTGAAGCCGGGTCCGCCTAAGCCGCAGGCCAGCTGTGCGCTGCCGGCTGCCGAGGGCCAGGAAATTCGCACCGACACGCCGATGGTCAAGAAGGCGCGCGAAGGGGTGATGGAGTTTCTCCTCATCAACCACCCGCTGGATTGCCCGATCTGCGACCAGGGCGGCGAATGCGACCTGCAGGACGAGGCCATGGCCTATGGCCGCGGCTACACCCGTTTCGATGAAAACAAGCGTGCGGTCGAAGACAAGTATATGGGCCCCATCGTCAAGACGGCGATGACCCGTTGCATCCAGTGCACCCGCTGCGTGCGCTTTGCCGAAGAAGTGGCCGGCAAGGCCGAGCTTGGCATGTATTTCCGCGGCGAGGATAGCGAGATCACGACCTATCTCGAGAGCGCGCTGCAGTCCGAGCTTTCGGGTAACCTCCACGATCTCTGCCCCGTTGGCGCCCTGCTGTCGAAGCCCTACAGCTTCGAAGCGCGTCCATGGGAATTGAAAAAGGTGCCGGGCATCGACGTCATGGACGCGGTCGGTTCGAACATCCGCATGGATGTGCGCGGCCGCCAGGTCATGCGCATCCTGCCGCGCATCAACGATGACGTGAATGAGGAATGGATCTCGGACAAGGCGCGCCACCATGTCGATGCGCTGGTGCGCGGTCGCCTCGACCGTCCGTGGATTCGCGAAAATGGCAAGCTGCGCGCCGCCGATTGGGGCGAGGCGCTGCATCTCTTCGCCGGCAAGCTTTCAGAAGCGAAGACCAAGGTCGCGGCGATTTCCGGCGATCTTGTCGACGCCGAGACCATGTATGCCGCCCACGCACTTCTGAAGCAGCAGCGCGGCAAGCTGTTCGAAGGTCGTCAGACCGGCATGGACTATGACGTGTCGGATCTCGCCACGGTGCGTTTCTCGACCCCGATTGCGGAGATCGAGAATGCCGACGCCATTTTCCTGGCTGGCACGAACCTGCGCTGGGAAGCGCCGCTGGTGAACACGCGTGTCCGCAAGGCCTTCCGCCGCGGCGCCAAGATTTACGCCGTCGGGCCCGAAACCGATCTCGGCTACAAGGTCGAGTGGATGGGCGAGGACCTCAAGACGCTGACCAACCTGCCCAAGGCCGTGGTCGAGGTGTTCGAGAAGGCCGAACGCCCTGTCTTCATCACCGGTCCGGCCGTGCTGGCCGCTGGCGGGCAGGGCGATGCCCATGCCGCAGCGCACAGCCTCAATGTCATGCGTGATGGCTGGAAGGGCTATAACGTCCTCCACACTGCGGCGAGCCGGATGGCGGGGCTGATGCTCGGCTATGCGCAGCCGGGCGGCCTCAACGACATCATTGACGCCAAGCCCAAGCTGGTCCTCCTGCTGGGCGCCGACGAAGTTTCCGCCGATGCCTTCCCAAAAGCCTTCAAGGTCTATGTTGGCCATCATGGCGACAAGGGCGCAGCGCAGGCGGACCTCGTCCTTCCGGGCGCGGCGCCTGCGGAAAAGCACGGCACCTACGTCAATATCGAGGGCCGCGTGCAGCGCAGCGAGAAGGCCGTCTTCGCCCCGGGCGATGCCCGCGAGGACTGGTCGATCTTCCGCGCTGTGTCCGATATTCTCGGCAAGCCGTTGAAATTTGACAATTTTGGTCAGCTTCGCGCTGCGATGGTCAAGGACGTGCCGATGCTGGGCGTGGATGACGGGGTGATCGTTGACCTGCCCTTCAGCCCGACCAAGATCGAACCGAAGGGCGAGGGGGCAATCAGCTATCCGATCGCCGATTATTACCTCACCAACCCGATCTGCCGCCACAGCCCGACCATGCGCCGCTGCTCGGCCGAACTGGTCCATGGCGAAGACATTGCGGAGGCCGCGGAATGACCGCTTTCTTCCAGAATCTGGGCATGAGCGATGGCTGGGCGTGGTTTTTCGCGCACCTGTCGGGCATCCTGCTCATCGCTTTCCCGCTGATGTTCGCGGTGGCGATGGTCATCTACGCCGAGCGCAAGCTCTGGGCGGCGATGGCGCTGCGCAAGGGGCCTAACGTGGTCGGTCCGTTCGGGCTGCTGCAAAGCTTCGCCGACGGCATCAAGGTCTTCCTCAAGGAAACCATTATCCCATCGAGCGCAAACAAGGCGCTCTTCCTCATCGCGCCGATCATCACTTTCACGATCGCGCTGTTGGTCTGGGCGGTGGTGCCGTTCGATGTCGGCGTCGTGCTCGCCGATCTCAATATCGGCCTGCTCTACATTCTCGCGATCGGGTCGATCGGCGTCTACGGCGTGATCATTGCGGGCTGGGCGTCCAACTCCAAATATCCCTTCTTCTCCGCGCTTCGCGCCGCCGCGCAGATGGTGAGCTACGAGGTCAGCCTCGGCTTTGTCATCATCGGCGTCGTGCTGTGGGCCGGCACCTTCAACCTCACCGAGATCGTGCTGGCGCAGCAGGGTCTCGTGCTCGGCTTCCTGAACGGCTTCGGCTTCAGCCCGATCCTGTTCCCGATGGCGGTGGTCTTCCTCATCAGCTCGATGGCCGAGACGTTCCGTACGCCGTTCGACCTCGTTGAAGCGGAAAGCGAACTCGTCGCGGGTCACCAGACGGAATATAGCTCGATGAGCTTCGCGCTCTTCTGGCTCGGCGAATATGCCAACGTGCTTTTGATGTGCGCGCTGAATGCGCTGCTCTTCTGGGGCGGGTTCCTGCCGCCGATCGACTGGGCGCCGCTCTATGCGATCCCGGGCATCCTCTGGCTCTTCCTCAAGATCGGGATCTTCTTCTTCATTTTCGGGTGGGTGAAGGCGACCGTGCCGCGCTATCGCTACGACCAGCTGATGCGGCTCGGGTGGAAGATCTTCCTGCCGCTCTCGATTTTCTTCGTCGTTCTCGTCTCGGGCTGGCTCATGCTGACCCGCTATGAGGGAGGCATGCTGTGATCAGCGCGATCGCTTTGTCACTCGCGATGCAGCCAGCCATGGTAGGGCGGGCCAATCCTGGCGCGCCGCCTGTTCCGGGCGTCGACTTTCAATGCTCGATGGTGATCGACGGGCAGAGCGTTCGTGTCGAAGGTATCGCGCCGACATTCCCGGCCGAACATTCGCCCGATTTCGGCCTGCCGCTCGACGTGTCGACCTTGCAGGAATCGCCGCTCGCCGGCCGTCGCTACATGTGGCTTGTTTCGGCAAGCGAAACGCATCGGCGCTACAGCCTGCGCTTCCGTTTCGACGATGAGCCCACCATGCGGCTCGATTTCGTCCTCTTGCCCAATGCGCGCAGCGTCGGTGTCCTCACGCAGGCGACGCCGCATGATGCATCCTTGCCGGAGCGACTGGTAGCCAAGGCAAATTGCAAGTCCGATTGGACCTTTGCCCAAGAAGGTGACTCAGAATGATTGCGCGTGCGCTGAAAGCCTTTTCGCTGTGGGAATTTTTGGGGGCGCACCTGCTGACCCTCAAATATTTCTTCAAGCCCAAGGCGACCATCAACTATCCGTACGAGAAGACGCCGATGAGCCCGCGCTTTCGCGGTGAGCATGCGCTGCGTCGCTATCCAAACGGGGAAGAGCGCTGCATTGCGTGCAAGCTGTGCGAGGCAATCTGCCCGGCGCAGGCCATCACCATCGAGGCCGAACCGCGCGATGACGGCTCGCGCCGCACGACGCGCTACGACATCGACATGGTGAAGTGCATCTATTGCGGGCTGTGCCAGGAGGCCTGCCCGGTCGATGCCATCGTCGAAGGGCCCAACCTCGAATTTGCGACCGAAACGCGCGAGGAACTGCTCTACGACAAGGCCAAGCTTCTCGAGAATGGCGACAAGTGGGAACAGGCGATTGCCGCCAACCTTGCCGCCGATGCAGCCTATCGCTAACGCGCCGACGAAACGACCAGGACGATCATGATCGCAACCTTATCCTTCTACCTGTTCGCGACGCTCGCCATTCTCTCGGCGATCCTCGTCGTGTTCGCGCGCAACCCGGTGCACTCGGTGCTCTGGTTGATCGTGACCTTTTTCAATGCCGCGGGCCTGATGATCCTGCTGGGCGCGGAGTTCATCGCGATCCTCGTGATCCTCGTCTATGTGGGTGCGGTTGCGGTGCTGTTCCTGTTCATCGTCATGATGCTGGACATCGACTTTGCCGCGCTGCGCAGCGGGTTCACGCAGAATTTGCCCTTCGGCATCCTCATCGCGCTCGTTTTGCTGTCGGAAATGGCCATTGCTGTCATTGCCGGTCGCTCGGGCCCGGTCATCGCCGAGGCGCCGCCGGAAACCGGCCAGTCCAACATCGAAGCCTTTGGCGAGCTTCTGTACAGCCGCTTCCTCGTGCCGTTCGAACTGTCGGGCCTGATCCTGCTGGTCGCGCTGATCGGTGCGGTGGTGCTGACGCATCGCTCGCGCGGTGACCAGCGTCCGCAGAAGATCTCCAAGCAGGTCGCCCGCGATCCCAAGGAAGCGATCCAACTCAAGCAGCCGGAAAGCGGCAAGGGGGTCGAGCTGTGATCGGTCTCGGACATTATCTCGCCGTCGCCGCGGTACTTTTCACCATCGGCGTGCTGGGCATCTTCCTCAATCGCCGCAACATCATCCTCATGCTGATGGCCATCGAGCTCATCCTCCTGTCGGTGAACATCAACCTCGTCGCGTTCAGCGCCTATCTGGGCGACCTGACGGGCCAGGTGTTCGCGATGTTCGTGCTGACCGTGGCTGCCGCCGAGGCTGCCATCGGTCTGGCTATCCTCGTCATCTTCTTCCGTCGCCGCGGCTCGATCGCGGTCGATGATGTCAACCGGATGAAGGGCTAATGGACCTTTCGATCAAGCTCATCGTCTTCCTGCCTTTGCTGGCAGCGATCATCGCGGGCCTTGGCGGCCGCGCGATCGGCAAGGTGCCGCCCAAGATCGTCACCACCGGTGCATTGTTCATCGCCTGCGCGCTCTCGTGGCCGATCTTCATCGGCTTCCTTTCGGGCGCCAACACGGCAACCGTCGTGCCGGTGCTCGACTGGATCAATTCGGGCGACATGGAGATCGACTGGGCGCTGCGCGTCGACACGCTGACCGCGGTCATGCTGGTCGTCGTCACGACCGTTTCAAGCCTCGTCCACCTCTATAGCTGGGGCTATATGGAGGAGGATCCCTCGCAGCCCAGGTTCTTCGCTTATCTGTCGCTCTTCACCTTCGCGATGCTTATGCTCGTGACTGCCGACAGCCTGGTGCAGATGTTCTTCGGTTGGGAAGGGGTGGGCCTCGCTTCCTACCTCCTCATCGGTTTCTGGTATCACAAGCCCAGCGCCAACGCCGCCGCGATCAAGGCCTTCGTCGTCAACCGCGTCGGCGATTTCGGCTTCAGTCTCGGTATCTTCGCGGCCTTCCTGGTGTTCGGGACGGTCAGCATTCCCGCCATCCTCGACGCCGCGCCCACCGCGGTCGGCACCTCGATCGGCTTTGCCGGCATGAGCGTCGATACGCTGACGCTGATCTGCATCCTTCTTTTCATCGGGGCGATGGGCAAATCGGCGCAGCTTGGCCTTCACACCTGGCTGCCGGACGCAATGGAAGGCCCGACGCCCGTGTCGGCGCTGATCCATGCCGCGACCATGGTCACGGCGGGCGTCTTCATGGTCTGCCGCCTCTCGCCGCTCTTCGAAGCAGCGCCCGGCGCGATGGAATTGGTCACTTACGTCGGTGCCGCTACGGCCTTGTTCGCCGCGACGGTCGGCCTCGTCCAGACCGACATCAAGCGCGTCATCGCCTATTCGACCTGTTCGCAGCTCGGCTACATGTTCTTCGCCGCGGGCGTCGGCGCCTATGGCGCGGCGATGTTCCACCTGTTCACGCACGCATTTTTCAAGGCGCTGCTCTTCCTTGGTGCCGGCTCGGTCATCCACGCCATGCATCACGAGCAGGACATGCGTTACTATGGCAATCTCAGGAAAAAGATCCCCATCACCTTCTGGGCGATGATGCTCGGTACGCTCGCCATTACCGGCGTCGGCATTCCGGGCAGCTATTTCGGCTTTGCCGGCTTCTTCTCGAAGGATGCGATCATCGAGAGCGCTTATGCGGTCGGCACCGAGGCGGGCATGTTCGCCTTCTTCATCGGCCTCACCGCGGCGCTGATGACCAGCTTCTACAGCTGGCGCCTGATGTTCCTCACCTTCTGGGGCAAGCCGCGCTGGATCGAGAGCGAACATATCCAGCACAGCGTCCACAAGACGCCCGAGCAAGCTGGCGCAGACAAGACGGGCGGCTATCATCCGCATGAAAGCCCGTGGACGATGCTCGTCCCGCTGGGCGTCCTGTCGCTGGGCGCGGTGTTTGCCGGTTATGCCTTCTACTATCCCTTCTTCGGGACCGAGGAAGGTGCCGCATTTTGGGCGGGCAGCCTCGTGCATAACGAAGTGCTGGTCGAGGCGGCGCACAACGTGCCGTACCTGATCAAGCTATCGCCCGCGATCATGATGCTGACCGGCCTGTTCATTGCCTGGAACATGTATATCCGCAATCCGTCGCTGCCGGCCAAGCTGGTTGCCAATACGGGCGGGCTGTACAGCTTCCTCAAGAACAAATGGTATTTCGACGAGCTGTACGACATCCTGTTCGTGAAGCCGTCGCTCGCCATCGGTCGCTTCTTCTGGAAGCGTGGTGACGAACAGACGATCGACCGTTTCGGCCCGCATGGCGCGGCCAAGGTCGTCGACTGGGGCAATGGCCTCACGGCAAAGCTCCAGTCCGGATATCTCTATAGCTATGCGTTGGTCATGCTGCTCGGCCTCATCGCCGCGGCAAGCTGGGCCTTCTGGTGGGCGAACTAATGGACTTTCCCATTCTCTCGACGCTGATCGCGTTGCCCTTCGTTGCGGGCATCGTCGTCCTGTTCATGAGCGCCAACAGCGCGCGCTGGACGGCCCTGATCGCCACGCTCGTCACCTTCGCGCTGGGCGTGATGATGTGGCTCGGCTTCGAGCCGGGCGGCGAGCGCTGGCAATATGTCGAATATATCAGCCTCGGCGACAGCCCGCTGACGCCCGCATGGGCGCTCGGCATCGACGGCATTGCCATGCTGCTGATCATGCTCAGCGTCTTCCTGATGCCGATCTGTATCGGTGCCAGCTGGCGCGCGATCCAGCATCGTGTGCCCGAATATATGAGTGCCTTCCTGTTTATCGAAGCGCTGATGATCGGTGTGTTCGCTGCGCAGGACCTCATCCTCTTCTATATCTTCTTCGAAGGCGGCCTCATCCCGATGTATCTGGTCATCGGCATCTGGGGCGGCGCCGATAAGATCAAGGCAGCCTACAAATTCTTCCTCTACACGCTGGCCGGCTCGATCCTGATGCTGATCGCGATGATCTACATGATCCAGACGGCGGGAACGACCTACATCCCCTACCTGATGGAAGCGGATTTCGCGCCGAACGTGCAGTGGTGGTTGTGGCTCGCTTTCTTTGCCAGCTTTGCGGTGAAGATGCCGATGTGGCCGGTCCACACCTGGCTTCCAGACGCGCACGTTCAGGCCCCGACGGCCGGTTCGGTCATCCTGGCCGGTGTGCTCCTGAAGATGGGCGGCTACGGTTTCATCCGCTTCAGCCTGCCCATGTTCCCTGACGCCAGCGCCGACTTCGTGCCGCTCGTCTTCATCCTGTCGGGTGTCGCGGTGGTCTACACCAGCCTCGTCGCGCTAGTGCAGAAGGACATGAAGAAGCTCATCGCTTATTCGTCCGTCGCGCACATGGCGTTCGTGACCTTCGGCCTGTTCGCGATGAACCGTCAGGGCATCGAAGGCGCGATGATCGTCATGCTCAGCCACGGCCTCGTTTCGGGCGCGCTCTTCCTGTGCGTCGGCGTCATCTACGACCGCATGCATACCCGCGAGATTGCCAAATATGGGGGGCTGGCGAATAACATGCCGGCCTACGCCCTGTTTTTCCTCTTCTTCACCATGGCCTCGATCGGCCTACCGGGGACCAGCGGCTTCGTTGGCGAATTCCTGGCGCTAGTCGGCACCTATGAAATGTCGACCTGGGGTGCGGTTGTCGCGACCACGGGCATCATCCTGGGCGCCGGCTACATGCTCTTCCTCTACTGGCGCATCTGCTACGGCGAAGCGCGCACGGCCGAGGCCGCCGCATTGAAGGACATGGTCAGCCGCGAATGGCTGCTGCTCGCCCCGATCGCTGCCGTCGTCCTGTGGATGGGCGTCTATCCGGAAAGCTTCATGAAGCCGATGCGCGCCGATGTAGGCTATCTTGTCGAGCGGCTCGCGCCCTCCACGCCCGCCTTTGACGCGCCCCTAAGCGAAGCAGCTGGGGAGGCTGCGCAATGACCTATAATTTCGCAGCCATCCTGCCCGAACTCATTCTCATCTTCGGTGAGCCGGTTCTGATGCTGACCGCCTCGACGATGGGCGCGCGTGCCACCAAGATCACGACCTGGGGCACGGTCGCATTGCTTATCGCTGCGACGATCGCCGCGCTTGTCGGCACCGAGCCGTCGAGTGCCGGCCCGCTGTTCGGCGGTCTTCTCTCGGCCGATCCCTTCGCCGTCTATGGCAAGGTGCTGATCTTCATCTCGGCTATCGTCGCAATCATCGCGGCGGACCGCTGGTTCGGGGGCGACGAGGAGCATGGCCCCGAATATCCGGTGCTGATCTTGCTCGCTACGGTCGGCATGGCGGTGATGGTCTCGTCGACCAACCTCATCACCCTCTATGTGGGCCTCGAATTGAACAGCCTCGCGGCCTACATCCTCGCTTCTTATCGCCGCACCGATGCGCGGTCGGCCGAGGCGGGCCTCAAATATTTCGTCCTTGGCGCGCTTGCGTCGGGCATCCTGCTCTACGGCATCTCGTTGCTCTACGGCTTCACCGGCACGACCAGCTATGTCGGGATCGCCAACGTCTTCGCGGGCACCGAGGATCTTGGCCTCGGCATCCTGTTCGGCCTCGTCTTCACGCTGGCCGGCCTTGCCTTCAAGATCAGCGCCGTACCGTTCCACATGTGGACGCCCGACGTCTATGAAGGCGCGCCGACGCCAGTGACGACCTTCTTTGCCTCGGCCCCGAAGGTTGCCGCGGTCCTGCTGACCGCACGCGTCTGCCTCGAGGCGATGGGACCGGCGATCGATGCGTGGCAGCAGATCATCATGTTCGTCGCGCTGGCGAGCATCTATCTGGGCGCCATTGCCGCCTACGGGCAAACCAACATCAAGCGCCTGCTGGCCTATTCCTCGATCAACAATATCGGCTTCGTGCTGGTCGGCCTCGCCGCCGGCGGGGAGCAGGGCGCGAGCTCGGTGCTCTTCTACATGGCGATCTACACGGTGATGACGCTGGGTGCGTTTCTCGTCGTGCTCAATCTTCAGGACGAGAACAACCAGCCCATCGAAGCGATCGCCGACCTCAAGGGGCTGTCGCAATCGCGTCCGGGCATGGCGGCTGCTTTGAGCATTTTCATGTTCAGCCTTGCGGGCATTCCGCCCCTCTTCGGCTTCTGGCCCAAGCTTCTTGTGTTCACCGCTGCAGTCGATGCAGGTTTGCTGGTATTCGCAGTGCTAGCGGCCCTTGGTGCTGTCGTCGGCGCTTTCTATTACATCAAGATCGTCAAGGTGATGTACTTCGATGAGCGCGAGAAAGAGCTGCACTATGCCTGTGGCTGGCTTGAAGGTGCGTTTATCGCCATCTTCGCGCTGATCGTCTCGCCGCTCGGCTACGTCCTGATCGGGCCGCTTGGCGACATTGCGACGCAGGCTGCCGGGGCTGTCCTCTGAGCCGCATTCGCGTCGTCGAACTGACCGGGTCCACCAATTCGGACCTTGCCGGTGACATTCACGCGGTCGAGGGCGATTGGCTCGTTGCCAAACGCCAGGATGCCGGACGCGGTCGTCAGGGCCGTGATTGGGAGGGGCTGGACGGCAATTTCTTCGGATCGACGCTCGTCCAGCTGAAGGATGGCGATCCGCCTGCTGCGACCTTGTCGCTGGTCGCAGGGCTGGCGCTGATCGATGCGGTTGAACTGGCCGCGCCGCAGGCCGACCTCATGCTCAAATGGCCCAATGACTTGCTGCTGGGCGGGGCCAAGCTGGCAGGCATCCTGCTCGAGCGGTCGGGGGGCAAGGTTGTCGCGGGCTTCGGCGTCAATCTCGCGGCGGCCCCCGAGATCGAAGGCCGCGAGATCGCGTCGTTGAAAGATGACGTCGTCATTGCCCCCGAAGCGTTCGCGCCGTTGCTTGCCGGGGCGTTTTCGCGCCTCTTGTCGGCATGGCGTTCGAGCGAGCCGTCGGCGATCATCATGGCCTGGATGCAGCGTGGCCACCCGGTCGGCACCGATCTGTCGGTTCACGATGGGGACGGCGTGGTCAAACAGGGACGTTTTGCCGGGCTGACCGAGGACGGCGCGCTCCGCTTGGATACGGGCGAGACCATGCTGGAAATCCGCGCCGGAGACGTCACGCTCGCCACGGCAAGCCGCGGGGAGTAGGATAGGACAATGCTGCTAGCTGTCGACGTTGGAAATACGAATCTTGTCTTCGCGCTTGTCGAAGATGGCAAGGTGCGGTCGCGCTGGCGCATCGCGACCGATCCGCGGCGTACGGCCGACGAATATGCGGTCTGGCTCAAGCAATTGCTGGAGATTGAAGGGCTCAGCCTCGAAGATATTGACGACATGATCGCCGCGACCGTCGTGCCGCGCGCGCTCTACAATCTGCAGCAGTTGGCCGGCCGCTATTGCAAGTGCGAGTTGATCATTGGCGGGCAGGGCAAGGCGGCATGGCCGCTCCAGCTCGACGTCGAGGAGCCTCAAAATCTTGGTGCCGACCGCGCGCTCAATGCCATCGCCGCGCATGCCGCCTATGAAGGCGACCTCATCATCATCGATTTCGGGACCGCGACAACCTTCGACGTGGTCGATTATTCGGGCGCCTATAAGGGAGGTGTTATCGCCCCCGGCGTCAATCTCAGCCTCGATGCCTTGGTTGGCAATACCGCGCAGCTCCCGCGCATCGCGATCGAACGCCCAGATGATGACAGCGTCATCGGAACGACCACGCAGGGCCAGATGCTGATCGGAATCTATTGGGGCTATGTCTCGATGATCGAGGGGCTGATCGAGCGCACGCGCGCTGAGATCGGGCGCCCGGCCAAGGTGATCGCCACCGGTGGGCTTGCCGCCTTGTTCGACGATGTCGACGGCCTGTTCGACCATGTCGATTTCGAACTGACGCTGCGCGGCCTCATCCAGCTCTACGACCAGGCGAAAGCATCATGAGCCCGCAAGAAGAATTGCTGTTCCTGGCCCTTGGCGGCTCGGGCGAGATCGGCATGAACGTCAATCTCTATGGCTGCCGCGGCAAGTGGCTGATGGTCGATCTCGGCCTCACCTTTGCCGATCCCTATTATCCCGGCGTCGACCTCATCCTTCCCGACCTCGAATTTATCGAGGAGCGGCAGGAGGAGCTTGTCGGCATCGTCCTGACACATGGGCATGAGGATCATATCGGGGCGATTCCCTACCTTGCCGACGAGTTGAAGGTCCCGCTCTACGCGACGCCATTCACCGCCGGTCTCATCAACGAGAAGCTCGAGGCCGAAGGGCTGCAGGGGCAGGTCAAGATCAACGTCATCGAGCGCGACGGCTCGGTCGAACTCGACCCCTTCAATGTCCGCTATGTCGCGCTGTCGCACTCGATTCCCGAGGGCAATGGCGTGCTCATCGAGACACCCTATGGCAATGTCTTTCACACGGGCGACTGGAAGATCGACGAGACTCCCGTGCTCGGTACGCCCACGGGCGACGAAGCCATGGCCGCGATCGGCGATGAAGGCGTGCTCGCTCTGGTATGCGATTCGACCAATGTCTTCGACGACAAAGCTAGCGGAAGCGAGCAGGGCGTCTTCGAAGGGCTGAGCAAGGCCGTCGGTGCCGCCAAAGGGCGCGTTTTGGTCACGACCTTTGCGTCCAACGCGGCGCGGCTCGAAACATTGGGGCGGATCGCCAAGGAAACCGGCCGCGAGGTTTGCGTCGCGGGGCGTAGCCTCGACCGCATCATCCGAGTCGCGCAATCGACTGGCTACCTGCTCGATTTCCCGACACCGGTGCGCTTCGACGAGGCCATGCGCCTGCCCAAGGACAAGATCCTCATCATTGCCACGGGCGGGCAGGGTGAGCCGCGCGCTGCGCTGGCGCGTATCGCGTCAGGCAATCATGAGCTGAAGCTGTCGGCGGGCGATACTGTCATCTTCTCGTCCAAGCAGATTCCCGGCAACGAAATCTCGATCGGGCGGGTGATGAACGGCCTGTCCGATCTCGAAGTGAATATCGTCACAGAGAAGCAGGCACATGTGCATGTGTCGGGTCATCCGGGTCGCCCGGAGCTTAAGCAGATGTACGAGTGGATCCGCCCGCATATCCTCGTCCCCGTCCATGGCGAGAATCGCCATATGCGCGAGCAAGCCAAGCTGGGCCGCGAAAGCGGGATCCCACACGCCGTCTTCCAGGTGAATGGCGAAGTGCTGAAGCTTGCACCGGGCAAGCCCGAAAAGGTCGATCATGTCCGTACCGGACGGCTCGTCCTCGATGGCGACGTTATCCTGCCGGCCGATGGCGAGACGATGAACAAGCGTCGCAAGCTTGGCTATAATGGCGTGATCGCGGTTGCGCTCGCGCTCGACATTGACGGCAATCTCGCGGGTACGCCCGCCGTGAGCCCGCTGGGGGTTCCGGTCGAAGCGGATGCCGAGGATTTCGTGGCCGACCTAGCCGATGCTGCAGAGAAGGCTTTCGACCCCAAGGCGGAGATCGGGCAGGCGCGCGAAAAGGTCCGCCTCGCGGTCCGCCGCTGTGCCTTCGCCTGGACCGGCAAGAAGCCGATCGTCGAAGTGCTGGTAGCCGGAGACTAGGCCATGCAATTCGGATCGATGGTCGCCATCTACTTCCTGTTCTTCGTCGCGATCGCCTTCATCATGCTACCCTTCGGCGTGAAGACGGGCGAGGAAGTTGGCGAGGAATTGGTCCCCGGCCAGGCCGAGAGCGCGCCGCACAAATTCTCGCTAGGCAGGCACCTCTTACGCGCCGCGATCTTCGCGCTGCCGGTCACTGCACTCTACGTCGCCAACTTCATCTATGGTTGGGTCGGGATCGAGTGGCTCGATTTCTATAACTAAGTCAGGCGCCTAGCGGGCGGCCTTGCGATCGATTACCTGCGCCAGTGCGGCGTAGAGCTTGCCCATGTCGCTCGACATTAGCGTGACCCCCATCATCGCCCCATCGCGTTCGGCCATGACCCGGCGCAGCATCGCTTCGAAGTCATGCACGAAGCGGTTGGTCGCGGTGCGAAACTCACCATCTTCGTCATAGACGCTGCCCAATTCGCGGGCCTCGCTGGTCGACAGGAGGCGCACGGCCTTGCGTGTGAAAACGCCGCGCTCGCCCTTGAGATAGGCCTGCCAGCTCTTTTCGTCGACTTCGTTGGAAAGAACCTTTTCGACGTCGATGGCCGCCGAATTCATCGATTCCATGAGAAGGGCGGCCTGGCTGGCGAAGCGCTCGCTCTCCGTCTCGCGATTGGTCTCGTTGATCTCTTCCATATGCGCTTCGAGCGCAGAGGCGGTCTGACCGATCGAGAGCATTTGTGCCGAAAGTCGATCGCTGGCGCCGCGCGCAGCCTCGATGGCACGCGTCGAGACGGCGTCCAGTTCCTGGAGCTGGGCCAGGATCGCTTCCTCCACCGCTTTCTGGACCGCCTCGCGACTTTCCTTGCCAAGCCTGGCGGCGCCTTCGGGAATGGCTTCGGCGATCGCGGCACGGGCATTTTCGGCGGCACGCTGGCCCGCCTCGCGCACCTGCATCATGGCGTCGACCAGTTGCGGTGCGGTTTCCACCGTCAGGCTCTTGGCATCGTCCTGGAGGATCGAGATGCTCTGCTGGAGCTCGGCAAGGCGCTTTTCGGCATCGCCGACGCCGCCTTCGAGGCCTTCCATGAGCGTCGCCAGCGTCTCGCGGCTTGATTCGATACGGCTCGCCGTGCCTTCCACTTTTTCGCCCGCCTCGACGGCTTGGTCGCGCACGGTCGTGATGACCGGGCCGATACGATCGCTGGCGCTGGTCAGGCGGTCGAGCGCGTCCTGCGCGCCGCCAATGTCACCGGCAAGCTGCTGGTTGAGGAAGTGCGACAGGCCGGTCAGCGTTTCGCGAATGCCCTGCGTCCGGGTCGAGAGCGCTTCGACCATATTGTCCTGCGCGCTGCTCTCGGCATTGGTCGCCGCAATCTGGTCGCGCACGACTTGCAGGCTTGCGGCGATTGTCTGGGCTCGGCTGTCGCCATCCTCGGCGAGTTTGCCGAAGCGTTCTTCAAGGACGCCAATGCCGCTGTCGATATCGGCGATCATGACGCGGGCGCGCTCGTCATGCTCACTGATCCGCTCGCCAAGCTTGGTGAGGGCGCCATCGGCCTCGGTGATGCGCGCCGACAATTGTGCCGCGGCGCCGGAGCCGGTCTGGTCGATGCCGGACTGGGCGCGATTGATCAGCGCGTCGATGGCTTGGCTCTGAGTCGAGATACCGTTGCGGATTTCTTCCAAGGAGGCCGCAGTGCGCGCCAGCAGGCTGTCGACGAGGTCGCCGGTGGTGCGATTGGCCTGGTCGATCTTGCCAAGCGCCTTTTCGCCAGCGGCGTCGAGCGCGGTCAGTTGCTGGTTGAGGCCTTCGCCGGCCTCGCGCATCCGCGTTTCGCTCTCATTGGCGCGGGCGCCGAGGCTGGCAATGGCGGATTCGAGCTTTTGTGTATCTTCAACGACGCTGCTGCTGGCGCCCTGGAGCGAAGCACTGAGGCTGCCGAGCTTCTCTTCGGCCTCAGGCATCGCTTCGAGCAAAGCCGCCATGTCTGCGCGCGCCGACGAGGCGGTGGCATCGAGGCTAGAGCCGTGATGGGCGAGCCTCTCGGCGCCGGATTCGAGATCGACACCGATTGCGCGCAGCCGTTCGGCGGCCTGGTCGGCGCGACCTTCAAGCTCGCCCGCCAACTCGCCAAGGCGACTGCGATTCTGGCCGAGATTGTCGCTCATCATGAAGAGGCGATGGGTGAGGGCGTCGGCCTCGGCGCGCATCAGCGCGACCTGGTGGGTGAAGGCTTCGGCTTCCTTGCGGCGGGTGCGCCCGAACATCATCCAGACCAGCGCGAACAGGGCGAGAGGCGCGCAGGCGACCGCGACCCAGATGGCAATGTCGGGGCTCAGGAGCGAAGTCGAAGACAGGGCGCGGCCAGCGGACCAGCCAGCATAGCCGAGCCAAGCGAGGCTGAGGATGGAGAGCAAAGCGGCGAGCACCTTGCGTCCGCCGGGCGAAGCCGGGACGTCTTCGGTAGGCTCATAGACCCATTCCTGAGAATCGGACGCGGCTTCTTCGTAAACAGGCTCCGGCTCCGGTTCGTAGGCCGGTTCGGGCTCAGGTTCCGCTTCGGGCGTTTCGTCGAACGACATGTCGTCGTCCGTGCTGGCCTCTTCGACCTCTACCGGCGTCTCGTCATTCTCGACCTGCATGTCGGATTCGAGTTCGAACGGCGCCTCCTCGGCGGCTTCCTCGCTTTCGCTACTGCCGCGCAGATTGGGGGCGAGCGGATGGTCGTCCTCGGCGCTCGCCGTACGCTTGATGACCGGCTGCTTGCCGCCGATGATGACGGGCTTCTTCTTGGGCGCGTCGCCGTCGCCGTCATTACCGTCACCACTGCCGCCGCCGCGACCGCCAAGATTTCCGCGCAAAGGATGTCCACTCATGCGGGGCAAGCTACAATCCTAGCCGCGCGCATGAAAGCGCAAAGATTTCTTTGTGGGGGCCGATTCGTGGTCTGGCGAGGGAAGGGGATGCGCGGCAAAAGAGATGTGGAGAGCAAGCAAAGGGGACGAGGGCATGGCGCTTGGCGCGCTGATCGGGGCGAATGGCGAGGGAGCGGATGGTCGGCATGCCTTGGTGCCGCTAGGCGGTCGCCCACTCATCGACATGCAGGTACGCCTCCTTGCAGCCCAGGGCGCGATGCCGATCGTCATCTATCCCGAAGTCCCCGACCCGGATCTCGAACGGGTCGTTGCGAACCTGCGGGGCGAGGGATTTCCGGTCGTTCTCGCCGATGACGGCGCCGAGGCAGCGGCACGCTTCTCGAGCGAGGACCGGATCCTGCTTGTGGGCGACGGCATCGTGCCAGAGCCCGACCAGCTTTCCGATCTCGCTGCGCGCGATGCATCGACCATTCTCTACATTCCCGATGATGGGAAGCATGACGACTTCGAGCGGATCGACCTGGAACGGCGCTGGGCGGGGCTGGCGTTGGCCGATGGCGGCACGCTCGGCGCGACCGCGGCGATGGTCGGCGATTGGGACCTCGTCTCCACCTTGCTGCGCCGTCTCGTGCAGGCAAAGGCCGACATGGTCGCGCTCGACGAAATCGGTGGCCAGACGCCGCTCCGGGTTGAGACGGCTGCGGATACGGCGCCTCATGCCGAGCGCCTGCGGGTCGCGGCGCGGTCGGAGCGCAGGGATTGGCTGAGCCGGTTCGTGCTGGCGCCGCTCGAGGACATGCTGGTGGAGCAGGCGGCAGGCTGGAAATTCCCGCCCCGCGGATGGCATCTGGTCGGCCTGACGGCGATCTTTGCTGGTGCTGCGACCTTGGCAGCGGGATGGCACTATTGGGCAGCAGTCGCGCTCATCCTCGCCTTGCTGCCCGATCTGGTCGGGCGGCAGGTCGCACGGCGCTGGCTTCGCGGACAGGAGCCCATCTTCCATCGTCTGCGGCAGATTGCCTGCCTGATCCTCGCGATCAGTGCAGGTTGGTATCTGTGGCCGACCTGGGGGTGGCCGATTGCGATGCTGGGCGCAGCGTTGGTGATTTTTGCCCGTTCACTACGGATCGAGCGAGTGCGCCGGCCGGTCGGTGAGCGATGGGGCTTATGGCTGTTTCATTGGCGACCCGCTCTGGCAATCGTCGCAATTGCGGCCATTGTCGGCCAGCTTTTTGCCGCTTTTGCGGGATTGGCGCTTTATGCGGCGCTGTCCTTCATCCTCGTCCACTGGCGATCCGGTTGACGGGGCGTTAACCCTCTTCGCGCTATGGTGACGACCATGAATGGAGAGATCCAGGTCGAAGCCGTCACCCTTCCGGTGTGCGGCGCGGTGGATGCCGACGGTCGCTTGGTTGCGGCCGACGATGCGCTATATGCGCTTCAGGCGGCAGCCGGACGCGCCCTTGGAGACCCGCTTGCCATCCCGCAACTGGCCGCCGTGACGCGCGAGGCATTGAAGCGCCAGACGGGCCTGCGCCGTTCCATCATCGCGGCAAGCGAAGAACAGGATTTCGAGCTGCGCGTCCATGTCGCGCCCGACAATGGCGGTGTGGCGATCCAGATCGAACAATGGACGGCGCGGCCGCGTGGGCTGGCCCGCTTCACCGGCGCCGAAGAACCGACCGCAAATGTCTTCAAGGTCGATCATCGCGCTCGCCTGGTCGACGTGCCGCCGGCCGTTGCGCAGCGTTTCGGGGTCGACCTCGATATATTGCCGCGCCCGCTCACCGACCTGGTGACGATGCTACCAAACAAGGACGGCACGATCCCGTTTCTCGACGCTATCGCGCGAGGGGAGGCCTTTTCGCGCCAACGTGGTGTCGTGCGCTCGGCCGACTTTCGTTTCGCCTTCTCGGGCGAGCCGGAACTGGATGATGAGGGCGAGCTCAAGGGCTTCGTCATGACGATCCTGAACAGCGATGCGCCGGCAGAGGCAAAACCGGAATCGCTGAACGATACGCTACGATCGCCGCTAAACCGGATTATCGAGGCGGCCGACCAGATCGTCGATCGCTCCGACGGGCCGCTGCGCTCCGACTATGCCAATTATGCCGGCGATATCGCCACGGCAGGGCGCCACCTGCTGTCGGTCATCCGCTCGATGAGCCAGAAAGTGCAGCCCGACAAAGGCATCGTCGATCTCGTCAGCCTGGCCAAGGAAGCGACCTCGATGGCGGGCGGCGATGCGCTGCGCGCCGGGGTCGATTTCGAGCTGGACGAAGACGAGCCGACCAAGTCGGCCGTGGGCGAAGCGCGCGCCATCTTGCAGGTGCTCGTCAACATCCTCGGCAACGCCATCCGCCACAGTCCCGATGGCGGGACCGTCGCGATCGTCTTCGACGAGGATGCGCAATGGGCTTTTGTCACCATCGCTGACCAAGGACCGGGCATTGCCCGCGCCGACCAGAACAAGATTTTCGAGCGTTACGAGCGCCTTGGCGAGACAAGCAGCGACAATGCCGGGCTGGGCCTGGCCATTTCGCGCCGGCTCGCCCGCTCGATGGGCGGCGACATCCTGCTGGAAAGCGCGGCCGGCGAAGGCGCGCGCTTTACCCTGAAATTGCCGAAAGCCTAGCGGTCTTCGAGCGGGACGTAGTCACGCTGCGTCGCGCCGACATAGAGCTGGCGCGGACGACCGATCTTCTGCTCGGGATCCGAGATCATCTCGTTCCACTGCGCGACCCAACCGGTGGTGCGGGCAAGTGCGAAGAGGGCGGTGAACATCTCGGTCGGGAAGCCGATCGCCGAGAGGATGATGCCCGAATAGAAATCGACGTTCGGGTACAGCTTCTTCTCGATGAAATAGTCGTCGTTGAGCGCGATATGCTCGAGCTCGCGGGCGACATCGAGGACCGGATCGGAAATGTTCAGTTCCTTGAGCACTTCCTCGGCGGTCTGCTGCATGACCTTCGCGCGCGGATCGTAATTCTTGTAGACGCGGTGACCGAAGCCCATCAGGCGGAACGGGTCGTTCTTGTCCTTGGCGCGGTCGACATACTGCTTGACGTTCTTGCTCTCGCCAATCTCGCGCAGCATGTTCAGCGCAGCCTCGTTGGCGCCGCCATGGGCGGGGCCCCACAGGCAGGCGATGCCCGATGCGATACAGGCGAACGGGTTGGCGCCCGACGAGCCAGCAAGACGCACGGTCGAGGTCGAAGCATTCTGCTCGTGATCGGCGTGCAGGATGAAGATGCGACGCATCGCATTTTCGATGATCGGATTGACCTCATATTCCTCGGCCGGGACCGAGAAGGTCATGTTGAGGAAGTTGCCGGTATAGCTGAGGTCGTTGCGCGGATAGACGAACGGCTGACCAACCGAATATTTGTAGGCCATGGCAGCAATCGTCGGCATCTTGGCGATCAGGCGGTGCGAAGCGATCAGGCGCTGCTGCGGATCGGTGATGTCGGTCGAATCGTGGTAGAAGGCGCTCAATGCGCCGACCACGCCGGTCATGACCGCCATCGGGTGCGCGTCGCGGCGGAACCCGCGGAAGAACTGCGCCAGCTGCTCATGCACCATCGTGTGATAGGTGATGTTGTGGCGGAACTCTTCGAACTCGTCCTGCTTGGGCAGATCGCCGTGGAGGAGGAGATAGGCGACTTCGAGGAAGCGCGCTTTCTCGGCCAGCTGGTCGATCGGATAGCCGCGGTGCAGCAGGATGCCTTCGCCGCCATCGATATAGGTGATCGCGCTCTGGCAGCTGGCCGTCGAGGTGAAGCCGGGATCGTAGGTGAACATGCCGGTCTGGCCGTACATTTTGCGGATGTCGACGACCTCGGGGCCGACCGAACCGGGGAGGACCGAAAATTCGGTTTCCTGGCCATTGGCATTCAGGGTTGCGGTCTTGTCGTTCATCAATTCGGCTCCGTCATCTGATCGGCAATGCGTGCGAGGCTTTCTTCGCGACCCAACAGGACGAGGACGTCGAAGATGCCCGGGGATGTGTTGCTGCCCGTTAGCGCAGCGCGCAGCGGTTGCGCGAGCTTCCCTAGCTTCAAATCATGCTGCTCTGCAACCTCGCGAATAGCCGTATCCAGCACTTCGATTTCCCAACGGTCGAGCGCCGACAAGGCTGCATGCGCGGTGGCGAGAAGTTTGCGGGCATCGTCATCGAGCAAGGAGGCGGCTTTTTCCTCCATTTCGAGGGGGCGCGTCTTGAACAGGAAGGTCGCGCCGGCGGCCAGTTCGTGCAGGTCACGGGCGCGCGCCTTCAGTTCGGGCATGGCCTTGACGAGCAGTGCCTTGTCATCCTCCGACGTCGCACCGGCTTCGGCTGCAGTCAGGTCGGCGAGACGGCTGTCGTCGGCTTCGCGGATATAATGGCCGTTGAGGTTCAGGAGCTTCTTGGTGTCGAAGCGCGACGGGCTCTTGCCGATGCCTTCGGCACTGAAAATCTCGACGGCGCGTTCGCGGCTGATGATTTCCTCGTCGCCATGGCCCCAGCCAAGGCGGAGGAGGTAGTTGAAAACGGCTTCGGGGAGCAGGCCCATCTCGTCGCGATAGGCGTCGACACCCAAGGCGCCATGGCGCTTGGACAGCTTGGCACCGTCGGCACCGTGGATCAGCGGGACGTGACCATATTTGGGTTCGGGCCAGCCCATTGCCTTGACGAGCGGCAGCTGGCGGAAGGCGTTGTTGAGATGGTCGTCGCCGCGCAGGATGTGGGTGACGCCCATGTCATGATCGTCGACCACGACGGCGAGCATGTAGGTTGGCGTTCCGTCCGAGCGCAGCAGGATGAAGTCGTCAATCTCCTCATTCTTCACCGCGATCCGGCCCTGGACCATATCCTCGATGACAGTCTCGCCCACATTGGGCGTTTTGAGGCGGACGACGAAAGGCTGGCCTTCCTGGTCGGGGCCGGGTTGGCAGTCGCGCCATTCGCTGTTGAGACGGAAGGGTTTCTTCGTGGCCTGTGCGGCCTCGCGGCGTTCCTTCAGCTCTTCGGGGGTGAGATAGCATTTGTAGGCCGCGCCCTTGTCGAGCAACGCCTGCGCGACCTCGGCGTGACGCTCCGCGCGCTGCGACTGGAAAACCGGTTCCTCGTCGCCCAACAGGCCGAGCCAGTCGAGCCCGTCGTGGATCGCGTCGATCGCTTCAGGGGTCGAACGCTTCTTGTCGGTATCCTCGATGCGGACGAGATATTTGCCGCCATTCGCCTTGGCGAACAGATAGTTGAACAGGGCCGTGCGGGCCCCGCCAATGTGCAGGTAGCCCGTCGGGCTCGGGGCAAATCGGGTGACGACTTGGGTTTCGCTTGCGCTCACGCGGCTTTTCCTCTTGGGTTGGGACCATGGATGGCTGGGGTCGCCCTATCAGAGTGGGCACCCTGTCGCTACCGGGTCGGCTCGGCGGCCTCGTATCGGCGCTGGGGCGCGTACGCAAGAGCCTGGAAGCGTTGCTCGAAGCCGAGCGGACGCAGCTTCCCCTATGGGTGGTCGTCGCCTTCGGGTGCGGAATAGCCGCATGGTTCGCTTTGCCGGACGCTCGCGCCTGGGTCGGCGTGATGACGATGGGCTTCGGATTGACTGCGGCGGGGAGCGCGGCGGGCGGCCGTATCGGTAATCTTTCGATGGGGATCGGCCTTGCCTTGGCGCTTGGTTGCGGGTGGATCTGGCTGCGTAGCGAGACGGTCGCGCACGAGCGGATCGAGCGGGTCACGATCGAGACATTCGACGCCGAGGTGACGAAGGTCGAGCCATTGGTGGCGCGCGGCAAATGGCGGCTGACGCTGACGCCTGATCAAGGGGCGTCGCTCCCCGACAAATTGCGCGTGTCGCTTAGGGAAGCGCAATATGATCCGAAAATGGGCGAGGGTGCGCGGTTGCGGGTTCGGGCGCGGCTCGTGCCGCCGCCCGCACGGGCGCTTCCGGGTGGATATGATTTTGCGCGCGATGCCTGGTTCCGCCGCATCGGTGGCGTCGGCACGGCATTGGGCAATGTCGAGATATTGGAGCCTGCGGGCGCCGGCGGTCTGTCGAAGGTGCGCGCTTCGCTCGGGGCGCATGTCCGCGAGCGATTGCCGGGGACAGGCGACGGGATCGTCACCGCGCTCGCCACGGGCGACAAGAATGCGGTGTCGGATGAGGATGCGGAGGCGATGCGGCGGTCCGGGCTCGCGCATTTGCTTGCCGTGTCCGGCCTGCATATCGCTGCGGTCGTCGGCGGGACAATGGTGCTGGCGCTCAAGTTGCTGGCATTGTCGCCCAAACTCGCCTTGCGGACAAATTTGGTTATCGTGTCGGCAGCTGTCGGGGCGTTGGCTGGGGTCGGCTATACATTGCTCACGGGCATGCAGGTGCCGACCGTGCGGGCCTGTATCGCTGCGTTGCTGGTCTTGCTTGGTTTGGCGCTGGGGCGTGATGCATTGAGCCTGAGACTGGTCGCAGTCGGCGCGGCGATCATCATGTTGGTGCGGCCCGAAGCGCTGGCGGGCGCGAGCTTCCAGCTGAGTTTTGCCGCCGTGACGGCGATCATCGCGCTTCATGCCCATCCTGCAATTCGCAAGCTGATCGGGCCCCGCGAGGAAAGCTGGCTCAGGCGCTTGGGACGCGGGTTCCTTGCGCTATTGCTGACGGGCTTGGCGGTCGAGCTGGCGCTGATCCCGTTCGCGCTGTTTCATTTTCACAAAGCGGGACTCTACGGCGTTGCCGCCAATCTCATCGCTATTCCGCTCACCACCTTCGTCATCATGCCGGCCATGGGGCTTGCAATCCTGTTCGATTTTGTCGGGCTCGGCGCGCCTTTCTGGTGGATCGTCGGCATCACCGTCGACGGCCTGCTTGCGCTGGCCCACGGCGTTGCGAATGCGAAGGGCGCGGTGGCGATGGTGCCAACCATGCCCGGTTGGGCTTTTGCGGCCTGCGTGTTCGGCATGCTGTGGCTCTGCCTGTGGCGCCATCCCATGCGCTACGCAGGGCTAATCGGCATCGTTTTGGGGCTCGGCGCCGCTGCAATCGCGCCCCGGCCCGACATTCTCGTCACTGGTGACGGTCGCTATCTTGCGATCATTGACGAGGACGGCACGCCCTTCCTGCTGCGGGCGCGTGCAGGGGACTTCATCCGCGATGTCCTGAGCGAGAGTGCGGGGTTCGATGGCGAGGCTGGGCCACTCGATACGTCCCGTTTCGCCCGGTGCAATCGCGACGCCTGCCTGGCGATCATCGAACGCGATGGGCGGCAATGGCGATTGCTCGCCACGAGATCGCGCGATCTCATAGCTTGGGTGCCATTGGTCGAGGCCTGCGCCCAGGCTGACATCGTGGTGTCGGAACGCTGGCTTCCGGACGGGTGCCAACCGCGCTGGCTCAAACTCGACCGACGCAAATTGGAGGAGACAGGCGGTGTCTCGATCAGGCTCGGCGAACGACCGGACGTGGTCACTGTGGCCGAAGAGGTCGCGCAGTATCCTTGGGATTTTGCGCCTCGCTAGGCGCTATTCCTCGACCGGATCGGGCTCATAGACGGCGAAGCGGTTGCCAGAAGGGTCGCTGGCCTCGAAGCGGCGCCCGCCCGGAAAGGCGAAGATTGGCCGTTCAAGCCGTCCGCCCGCATTGATGACCTGCTGCAGCATGGCCTCGATGTCGTCGGTGCGTATGGCGGGGAGGGGCTTCGCCGGTTTCTCGGCATCGCTGGTGATCCCCACATCGGTGTCGCCGGTGACAGTCGCCATATAGGTCCCGCCAAAATCGGTCATCTCCCATCCGAACGCTTCTTCGTAGAAAGCGCGGGTTGCACCAATGTCATCGGCAGGCAGTTCGACATAGTCGAAGCGGGCAGTGGCCATTTTCTCTTCCTTGTCGGCGTCCTGAACAGGCGCAGCTTCTCCTACCCCGCAAGCGGTCAATCCGCTGGCGAGGGCGATAGCGAAAATCGATCGCATCAGTAGCGCCGGATGATACCGGCGAGTCGGCCCTGCACGCGGACGCGGCCTTCCTCGTAACGCTGCGCTGAATAGGACGCATTGGCCGGGTCGAGGCGGACCATCGACCCTTCGCGGCGATAGGTCTTGAGCGTCGCTTCTTCCTCGTCGACCAGGGCGACGATGATTTCGCCGTCGCGTGCGCTGTCGACGCGGCGGATCAGCGCGAAGTCGCCGTCGAGAATGCCTTCCTCGACCATCGAATCGCCCGACACTTCGAGTGCATAATGCTCGCCCGGTCCGAGCAGGGTGGCGGGCACCGCGAAGCCTTCGCTGCCCTGCAGCGCCTCGATCGGTGTACCGGCAGCGATCCGGCCATGGAGCGGGATTTCGACGACATCGTTGGCGGGGGCGGGCACGACCTCGACCTCGCGCGCCACATTGTCGTTGGTGGGTGCATCGGCAATGCCTTCGGGCAGCTTGAGCACTTCCAGCGCACGTGCCCGGTTGGGCAGGCGCCGAATGAATTCGCGTTCCTCCAGCGCGCCGATCAGGCGGTGGACGCCCGACTTGGACTTGAGATCGAGCGCCGCGCGCATCTCGTCGAAACTGGGGCTGATCCCCGTTTCACTCAGGCGCTGGTGGATGAAAACCAGCAGTTCATGTTGTTTCGGCGTGAGCATGATGTCCCCTCGTATCTGCAAGTCGCCCAAAAGAACGAACGAGGAACATCTAAAGAACTTAGCGAGTGCGTGTCAAGCCGTTTGCGCGGCGCAACGATCGACGAAGGCGGCAATGAGGTCGAGGCCGTGGCTGCTGGCGATGCTCTCGGGGTGGAACTGGATACCGTGGGCAGGGGCGTCGGCGTGACGCATAGCCATGACGAGACCATTCTCGGCCCAGGCATTGGCGATGAGCGGCGGTTTGGGCTCGGGAACGGCAATGCTGTGATAGCGCGTGGCATCGAGCGGCGAGGGCAGGCCCGAGAACAGGCCGGTGCCGTCATGGCGCACCTTGGCGACCTTGCCGTGGACGGGGGCGACATGCGCAGTCTCGCTGCCGCAGGCGAGCGCGAGCGCCTGATGACCGAGGCATATCCCAAGGAACGGGATGCGCCTCGCTATGGCCTCGCGCGCGAGGTCGACACTAATGCCCGCATCCTCGGGACGCCCGGGGCCGGGCGAGACCATGATGGCCTCACGCTCAAGCTCGAGCGCCTCGTCGAGGCCGATCTCGTCCGAGCGCGCGACGGTGACGTCGGCGCCGGCGCGGCGGCAATAGTCGACGAGGGTGAAGGTAAAGCTGTCCTGATTGTCGAGGGCCAGGAGCCGGACGATCAGTTGCCTCCGCCGATGATGCGCGTGCGCGAGGCCTCGATGGCCTCTTCGTTGCGCGTGACGCCGATATCCTGTTCCAGCGCATTGAGGAACTGGAGCTGGATCTCGCTGGCGACCGGCTGCAGGAAGCCTTCATTCGTCTCGGCGATCAGCGAGGTGGCTGCCGAGGCATCGCCGCGTTCTGCGGAGATGAGCTGGACGATGAAGATGCCCTGGTTGGTCGGATCGCCGGCAAGCTGCACCGCACCTTCGGACAGGCGGAAGAGCATGCGCAGCGGCGGCGGTGCGTTCTGGCCGAAACGGGTGAGGTCGAGGAGGCGCATCTGCGTTTCCTCGGGCGCCGGAAGGTCGAGGCCGGTCTCGGCTTCGACTTCGGCGACGGCGTCGGCCATCGGCGTACCGTCGGCGACGGCGTCGCGGATTTGCTGGGCCAGCTGGCGGGCCTGCGCGACGGCGCGTTCGGTCACCAGGTCCGAGCGGACACGCTGGCGGATTTCCGAAAGCGGCGGCGGCGCGGGTTCGACAACCTCGTCCACTTTCACAAGCGCATAGCCATTGCCATCAATGTAGGAGACCGTCTCGGGATCGTCCTCGGGCAGGAGGTCGTCAAATTCGCGCAGCGCGACGAACAGCTCTTCCGGAAGCACGAAGCTGGGCTGGCCCGGCGCACGGCCAAGCGCGGTGATGGGCGGCGTGACCAGCAGTTCAAGGTCGTAACGCTCGATCACTTCATCGAGCGTCGAGCCGTCTGCAATATCGTCTTCGACATCGACGATCAGGTCGGCAAGGGCATTGCCGCGCTTGCGCTGTTCGATCTCGGCGATGGCTTCGGCGCGGGCGGCGGCTTCGTCCTGGCCCTGCTCGACGGTGATCCCGTCGACCTTCACGACGTGCCAGCCGAAAGGCGAGCGGATCGGGCCGACGACGCTGTCGGGACCGACATCGGGGTCGAAGACGGCGTCGGCGACTTCCTGGCCGGCAAGGTCACGGAACTCGGATTTGTTCTGCGGCCCGACCGAAATATCGGCTGCGCTGAAGTTTTCGGGGGCGACGGCGTTGACGAAGGTGTCATTGCGGGTGCGCTCGACGATGGCGTCGGCGGTGGCGCGATCGGCAACGACGACCTGGCTGATGACGCGAATCTCGCGGGCACCGAATTCGCCTTCGCGCGCGGCGAGGGCATCGGCGATTTCCTGCGGGGTCGCGGTCATGTCGGAGAAACGGTCGGCATTCAGCTGCGCAATCCGGAGCACCTTGCGCTGCGGGATGGTGTAGGTGAGGCGGCTGCGCTCGTAATATTCCTCGACCTCCGCATCGGTCACGTCGATCGCGCCGGCAATTTCGGCCGTCGGGATGAGGCCGAGAAGACCGGTGCGCTGCTCGAGCAGCATCGAGGCATAGGTGCGGCTGAAGGCGGTCGGCAGCCGCGGCTCGGCGCCGACGGGTGCGACCAACAGGCGCTGGTTGAGATCGGCGGTAATGAGGCGGCGAACCTGCTGATCGGTCAGGCGCGCGCGGGCGAGGAAGGCTTGGTAGCTTTCCGGCGTCAGGCGACCGTCAAGGCCGATCGCGCCCGGCAATCGCGCAATTTCGGCATCGACCAGCGCCTTTGAGATGCGCAGGCCATTGGCTTCGGCAAAGGCCCAGAGCGCACGATCCTGGATCTGCTGGCGAAGGATCGGATCGAAGTCGCCCGCAAGGTCCGCATAGGTCGCTTCGGGATTAGTCTGGCGCAAGAGGTTGAGCTGGCGCTCCATTTCCTGCGTCATGTCGAGATCGGTCACTTCCTTGTCGCCTGCCTTGGCGAGCGTGTTCGAGCCAAGCCCGAAACCGCCCGAGGAGACATTGGCGAGATCGGCCAGCGCGAAGCTGGCGACGATGAGGCCCATGAACCCGAACAGGGCGATGGTGCCTACCGTCGATTTCGACAGGTTGCGGAATTTCGACAGCATGACTGGGACTTCTCTCGATAATGGGTCGGAATGCTTTGGCAGCTTCTCTAGGCGGGGCTGGCGACGCAATCAATGGGGCGTCGACGAGGGGCGGTTCATCCGAAAGTTGGGCCCACAGGCTTGGATTTTAACGGTTGCGCTGCTAGTGGCGCTTTCCGCAAACGTTAAGCCATAGGGGAATGGAGTATGGCCCGGCGCATGTTCGTCGCGGGGAATTGGAAGATGCATGGCACACGCGCAGATGTGGGCCAGATCACCGCCATTTCCATCGACTGCGAAACGCTGAAGCAGACCGATGTCGCGCTGTGCGTGCCCTCGACGCTTATTACGCGCGCCGTCGCCGCCGCTCCCGGTTTCACGATTGGTGCGCAGGATGTGCATCATGAGAGCAAGGGCGCGTTCACCGGCTCGGTGTCCGCCGAGATGGTGCGTGATGCGGGCGCGAAGCTGACGATCGTCGGGCATAGCGAACGCCGCGAGGGCCTTGGCGAAACGAATGAAGACGTGCGCGCCAAGGCGGAACTGGCGATCAATATGGGGATGCGCGTCATCCTGTGCGTCGGTGAGAGCCTGAAGGTGCGCGAGACGGGCCAGGCGCTGCGTCATGTCGAGGAGCAGCTGAAGGCATCTTTGCCCGACATGGTCACCGCGCCGCTGCATCTTAGCATTGCCTATGAGCCGATCTGGGCGATCGGGACGGGCAAGGTGGCCGAGGTCGGAGACATTGCCGCGATGCATAATCGCATCCGCAATGCGCTCGAGCAGACCTATGGAGAGGGTCATAGTTCGATCCGCATCCTCTATGGTGGATCGGTCAAGGGGTCGAACGCGCGCGAAATCTTCACCACCGAGGGGGTTGATGGCGCGCTGGTCGGTGGGGCAAGCCTCACCGCCGAAGATTTTATGCCGATCGTCGAGGCTGCTGAAGCGCGATGAATGGGATATTCAGCTTGGCGTAATTCGCCAACGCTATAACAAACCGCAGAAATTCAAGGGAAAGGTCCACATGAACAAGTTTTTCGTTGCTATTGCCGCCGGCTCGCTTGCCGCGGTGGTCCCGGCCGGTTCGGCCATCGCTGCCCAGCCTGCGGGTATCAGCCAGGGCATGCCGATCGTCACTGGCGAATCGACCGTCGGCATCGTCGACAAGGTCGAAGACGGCTATGTCTACGTGAAGACCGACAAGTATGTCGTGCCCTATCCGACCAGCAGCTTCACGCCGCATGAAGGCATGCTGCTGTTCAGCCTGACGATGGAGCAGATCAACACCGCGCACGAGCAGGCCCAGGCCGAACTCGCTGCCAAGGCCGAAGCGTCGGTCGCTGTTGGTGCGCCGGTCAAGGCGGTCGACATGACCGTTGTCGGTACGATCGACGAAATCACCGCCGACTACATCCAGATCGAGATGAACTCGGGTAAGGTTTCGCGCATCCCGCCGAACGGCATCCAGAAGGATCCGAATGGCGCCATCGCGCTCTACCAGGTTGCCGATCTCCAGGCGATTGCCGTCGATCGCCCGGAAGAGCCGGTTGAAGAAGCCGTCGAAGGCGACGTGGCCGCTGAAGCTGCCGTGGACGTCGAAGCTGAAGCCGCAGAAGGCGCCAGCATCCAGTAATCACTGGGAATGACTTGAGAATAAGGGCCGCGTCTCCAATTGGGCGCGGCCCTTTTTCATGATCGGCGCATATTGAAAATCGGCACCGCAAGGTTTAGGTCGCCACGCGTCGCGCCCTTGGGGCAAGCGGCGCACATTCAGATGTAAAGCGAGACGATAAGATGTTCACCTTCCTGCTCATTCTCCAGACGTTGGTTGCAGCCGCCCTGGTTGGCACCATCCTGATGCAGCGTTCGGAAGGCGGCGGCCTTGGCGTTGGCGGTTCCTCGTCGGGTCTCATGTCGGCGCGCGGCCAGGCGGACTTCCTGACCCGCTCGACCGGCATCCTCGCTTTCCTGTTCGTGGCGCTCTCGATCGCGCTCGCCGCTGTGGCAGCGACCCGCGACGACGGTACCGAGATCGACGATTCGCTGATCGGCGAGACCGCACCTTTGGCCACGCAGCAGGAGCAGGCACCCGCCGCTCCCGAAGCGCCGGCCGAGGATGAAGGCGCGCCGATCGCCCAATAAAGGCGGCTCGTTCACCACATTTCGCAAAAAAGTGCGCTGGCAGCGATTCGACCGCTTGCCAGCACGCCCCACTCTTGCCTAAGGCAACACTCCCATGGCGCGGTTTATTTTCGTTACCGGCGGCGTGGTCTCCTCGCTCGGCAAAGGTCTGTTGGCAGCCTCCTTGGGTGCCCTCCTGCAAGCGCGTGGCTACAAGGTCCGCATTCGTAAGTTCGATCCCTACCTGAATGTCGATCCGGGCACGATGAGCCCGTATCAGCACGGGGAGGTTTTCGTCACCGATGACGGGGCCGAGACCGATCTCGACCTCGGTCACTATGAACGCTTCACCGGCGTCTCGGCGCGGCAGAGCGACAATGTGACCTCGGGGCGCATCTACCAGTCGATCATCGCCAAGGAGCGGCGCGGCGACTATCTCGGCGCGACAGTGCAGGTCGTCCCGCACGTCACCAATGCGATCAAGGAATTCGCATTGAACGATATTGACGGCCTCGATTTCGTGATCTGCGAGATTGGCGGCACGATCGGCGATATCGAAAGCCTGCCCTTCATTGAGGCGCTCAGGCAGCTGTCGAACGACCTTGGTCGCGACAATGTCTGCTTCGTCCACACGACGCTCGTGCCCTACATTGCGGCGGCGGGCGAGCTGAAGACCAAGCCGACCCAGCATAGCGTGCGCGAGATGACCGGCTATGGCATCCAGCCCGACGTGTTGCTGTGCCGCACCGAGCATCCCATTCCCGAGGAGGAGCGCCGCAAGATCGCGCTCTTCTGCAACGTGCCCGAGAGCGCGGTCATCCAGGCGCTGGATGCGCGTTCGATCTACGACGTGCCGCTCGCCTATCACAATGAAGGCCTCGACGAGGAAGTCTTGAAGGCCTTCGGCATTACCGACGCGGCCGAGCCCGACCTTACGCGCTGGGAAGACATTATGGACCGGGTGATGAACCCGGAAGGCGAAGTCACGATCGGTGTGGTCGGCAAATATGTCGCACTGCCCGATGCATACAAGTCGCTGCGCGAAGCGCTGGTCCATGGTGGCTTCTCCAATCGCGTGAAGGTCAACATCCGCTGGATCGACGCCGAGATTTTCGAGGGCGATGAGGACAATCTCGTCGCCGAGCTCGAGCCGATGCACGGCATCCTCGTTCCCGGCGGCTTCGGCGAGCGCGGCAGCGAGGGCAAGATTGCCGCGATCCGCTTCGCCAAAAAGCGCGACATTCCTTTCTTCGGCATCTGCCTCGGCATGCAGATGGCCTGCATCGAAGCGGCGCGTAGTGAAGCCGGCATCGAAGATGCGACGACGTCCGAATTTGGCGAGAAGGGCGAACCGATTATCGGCCTCATCACCGAATGGATGAGCGAAGAGGGCATCCAGAAGCGCACCAAGCAAAGCGATATGGGTGGTACGATGCGGTTGGGCGCTTATCCGGCCAAGCTCGACGCCAATTCGAAGGTCGCCAGCATCTATGGCACGACCGACATTTCGGAACGTCACCGCCACCGCTACGAGGTCAACGCCAATTATATGGACAGCCTTGCCAAGGGCGGGCTCGTCTTCAGTGGCATGAGCCCCGACGGGCAGCTTCCCGAAATTGTCGAGCGTCCGGACCTCAGCTGGTTCGTCGGCGTGCAGTTCCACCCGGAACTGAAGAGCCGTCCTTTCGACCCGCACCCGCTTTTCTCGAGCTTCATCGCCGCCGCGCTGGATCACTCGCGCCTGATGTAGTTGAATGGGCGTGAGCCCCGTCCTAGGTAGCTGATATGTCTGAAATCAAATCCACCAAGATGCTCGTCCTCGGGTCCGGCCCTGCCGGTTGGACCGCCGCCATCTATGCCGCGCGCGCGGGCCTTAACCCGATCGTCGTCGAGGGCATTCAGCCGGGCGGCCAGCTCACCACCACGACCGATGTCGAAAACTATCCCGGCTTTCGCGACGTCATCCAGGGCCCCTGGCTGATGGAGGAAATGAAGGCGCAGGCGACCAATGTCGGCACCGAGGCGGTGTGGGACCACATCATGGAGGTGGACGTGACCAAGCGGCCCTTCGTCCTCAAGGGCGATAGCGGCACCATCTACCATGCCGACACGCTTGTCATCGCGACCGGCGCACAGGCCAAGTGGCTGGGGCTGCCGAGCGAAGAACATGCCAAGGGCAAGGGCGCGAGCGCCTGCGCGACCTGCGACGGCTTCTTCTATCGCGGCAAGAAGGTCGCGGTGATCGGCGGCGGCAATACAGCGGTCGAGGAAGCGCTCTACCTCACCAACCATTCGGACGACGTGACCCTGATCCACCGCCGCGACAGCCTGCGTGCGGAAAAGATCCTCCAGGACCGTCTGTTCGCCAATGAGAAGATCACCATCCTTTGGGATCATACGGTCGAGGAATTCGTCCTCGACGGCGATCCGCAGGCCTTAGTCGGTCTCGACGTCAAGTCGACCAAGACGGGCGAAGTGAGCCGGGTCGAGTGCGAAGGCGCGTTCGTTGCCATCGGCCATGCGCCGGCAACCGAACTCTTCACCGAGCAGCTGAAGATCGACGGTGACGGCTATCTCTGGGTCGAACCCGGCACCGCGCGCACCAGCGTCGAAGGTGTATTCGCCTGTGGCGACGTTATGGACAAGCATTACCGTCAGGCCGTGACCGCGGCGGGCACCGGATGCATGGCCGCGTTGGATGCGGAAAAGTATCTGGCCGAGATGGAATTCGCCGAGAAGGCGGCAGCGGAGTAAGGCCGCACGCTAGAACCCATCGAGAAAGCGTGGCAGGTTCGTATGGGCCAATGATCTTTTTTGGGGATTAGCAGTATGTACAAGAAGCTGACGCTGGCCGTGGCCGCGATCACGTTGCCGTCTGCGGCTGTCGCCAATCCCACGATCGATACAAAATGGGATAATCGCTGTAACGACAACGGTTACACGATGGCGGTGCGGGGTCTGAATACTTACGAGTACGCTGTCGACATGCGGCTTTGCCTCAAGAGCAAGAATGACCGCTGGACATGCCGTGTAAGCTCAAATCTCGCTCCCGGTCAGTGGAGTTCAGGGGGCTGGGGGCACTATGTTTGTGGTTCCACAGGTGACTATTTCTGGTCAGTGCGTAGGGCCGGGAGCTCTATCGCCTTCGACGACCCACCAGGATATCGGCGGGGATTTTAACGGGTAGATTTCACCCCAACGCCAACCGCTCGGCGAAGGCCGTGAGCCGGCCGTAGGTCAGGAAATCCTCCGCTTCGACGTCATCGTCCTCGATGAGGATGCCGAGCCGTTCCTCGAGCGCGGTCAGGAATTGCGCGACGGCCATGCTGTCGAATTCGGGAAGCGCGCCGAACAATTCGGTATTCTCCTCGAACGCGGCGACGTCGTCGGCGGAAAGGCCGACAATCTCCACGAGGAGTTGGTCGACCGAGCGGTCGACGATGGCGCGGTCGCTATCGGCGTCGATGCGGGCATCTGCAGTCATGGCAGTGCCCCTAGGGAAAGCATGGGCAACTGGCAAGATGCGCGCTAGGGACTAGGGATGGATGCCCGTCCGCTCGACCATCTGACCAGCTTCGGGAAGCGCGATGCCATTGCCTATGAGGGCAAGGGTGCGACGCTGACCTATGCCGCGCTCGATACCCGCGTCGGCGGCATCGCGGCGCGGCTGGTGGCCGAGGGAATTGTCCCCGGCGACCGGGTCGCGACCTGGATGGGCAAGAACGTGCTGACCTGCCTCATGCCGCTCGCCGCCGCGCGGGCAGGGGCGGTGCATGTCCCGATCAATCCCGTGCTGAAGGCCGGGCAGGCGGCGCATATCCTTGCCGATAGCGGGGCAAAGCTGCTGGTCGCGAATACGGGTCGCCTCAAGGGGCTGGATACCGCGCTGAGAACGATTGCGCAGGAAGAGTGGACCGATGGCGATGATCCGCTCGGCATGTCCGACCATGACCCGGATAGCCTTGCCGCCTTGCTCTATACATCGGGCTCCACCGGCAAGCCCAAGGGAGTGATGCTGAGCCATGCCAACCTTTGGTACGGTGCCGAGGCGGTGGCGGATTACACGAAGATCACGCCCGAGACCCGCAACCTCGCGGTGATGCCGCTCGCCTTCGACTATGGGCAGAACCAGTTGCTCGCGACGTGGCGCGGGGGCGGCACGGTTATCCCGTTCGATTATTTGCTGCCCAATGACGTCAAGAAGGCCATCGCCAGGCACAAGGCAACCTATCTCGCCGGCATCCCGCCGCTATGGCACCAATTGATGGCGCTGGACTGGGACGGCGAGGGCGAGACGCTGCGCACGCTCACCAATACGGGCGGGCATATGGCCGAGACGCTATATCGCCAGCTGCGGGAGACGTTCCCCAAGGCGGATATCCATCTCATGTATGGCCTGACCGAGGCCTTCCGTGCCGCCAGCCTCGATCCGGCGCTGGCTGACGCCAATCCGGGGAGCGTGGGCAAGGCGATCCCGCATGCCGAATTGATGGTGGTGCGCGACGATGGTTCGCCGACCGAAGCAGGCCAGGAGGGAGAATTGGTCCAGGCCGGCCCGCTCGTCGCGCAGGGCTATTGGCAGAATGAGGAGAAGACGGCCGCTCGCTTCCGTCCGGCGCCTGCGCACAGTAGCTATGGCGGGACCGCGGTCTGGTCGGGCGACCGCTTCGTCCGGGATGCAAATGGGCTTCTCTACTTCCGCGCTCGCGCCGATGCGATGATCAAGGTGTCGGGCAATCGCATCAGCCCGACCGAGATCGAGGATGTGGCCCTGGAGCATGGCGGCGTGCACCAAGCAGTGATGACGGCCGAAGCAGATGCGGAACGCGGCGCTGCCATCATCCTTCACGTTGTTGGCGATGGCGACGAAGCGGCTCTATTGTCCCATTTTCGCAAGGTGGCGCCCTCGCACTTCATGCCGCGGCGGATCGTCTGGCATAAGGCATTGCCCACTGGGGCGACCGGCAAGGTCGACCGCAAGGCATTGGAGAAGATGAGCGCATGAAGGCGATGGGGAGCATTCCGGCTGGCTATGGGGCAGACGAGCGCGGCGCGCTGGTCGTTGCCGAGCACCCTGTCGGCTATTGGATGGAGAAAGCAGGCTCGAGCCCGATCTTCCTCTACGATACCGAGCGTGTCGCTGCGCAGGTCGAGAGCTTCCGTCGTCTCATGCCCGACCGGCTGGCGCTGCACTACGCCGTGAAGGCCAATCCGTTCGGGCCGCTGCTCGACTTCATCGCACCATTGGTGGACGGGTTCGACCTCGCCTCGCGCGGCGAGATTGCCCGCGTCTCGCATCTCGACCTGCCCAAGTCGCTCGCCGGGCCGGGCAAGAGCGACAAGGATCTGGAAGCCGCATTGTCGGCTGGCGTCACCATCCATGTCGAAAGCGAGAGCGAAGCCGAACGCGCCTGCCTTGCCGGACGGCGGTTGGGCATCCAGCCCAAGATGGCTGTGCGCATCAATCCGCCCTTCATGCTCAAGGGCGCGGGGATGAAGATGGGCGGGCTGGCGAGCCAGTTCGGGATGGACGCGCCGCTCGTCGCGCCGCTGGTGAAGCGCATTTTCGAGCATGAGTGCGAATGGCGCGGTTTTCACATCTATGCGGGCTCGCAAAGCCTCAGCGAAAGCGCGATCCTCGAGGCGCAGCGCGAGACGTTGAAGCTGGTCGCCGAGCTTACCGCCGAAATCGGTACGCCGCCGCCCGAGGTAAACCTGGGTGGGGGCTTCGGCATTCCCTATTATTCGGGCGAAAAGCCGCTCGACCTCGCGCCGATCGGCGAGGGGTTGGACGCTGCGCTTGGAGAGCTATCGGGCGATTTTGCCGACACGCAATTCGTCATCGAACTCGGCCGCTGGCTGGTCGGTGAGGCGGGCATCTACCTGACGCGCATTCTCGATCGGAAGGTCAGTCAGGGCGAGACCTATCTGGTGACCGATGGCGGGCTGCAGCACATGCTCGCTGCTTCGGGCAATTTCGGCCAGTTCCTGCGCCGCAATTATCCCATCAAGCTTGCCGAGCGGTTCGCCGAAGAGGGCGACAGCGCGGCGCATGTCGTCGGGCGGCTTTGCACCCCGCTGGACCTGTTGGGCGATGCCGTGCCGATGCCTGCGGACGCGAAGGTGGGCGAGACGATCGCGATCTTCTGTGCCGGTGCCTATGGCCTTACCGCGAGCCCGCAGGAATTCCTCTCGCAGCCTGCGGCCGTCGAGATGCTCGCTCAATCCTCGGGATAGAGTGCTTTCACGAAATAAAGACCGTCCGGCGGGGCGTTGAGGCCGAGTTGCTGGCGATCCCTTGCCTCCAACGCGTCTTTGACGTCGGCGGGGTTCCATTGGCCACGACCGACCAGGCTCAGCGTACCGACCATGGAGCGCACCTGGTGGTGGAGGAAGCTGCGCGCCGCGACATGGAAATGCACCTCCTCGCCGACGCGTTCGACCGTGAGGCTGTCGAGGGTCTTAACCGGGCTGTCGCTCTGGCATTGGACCGAGCGGAAGGTGGTGAAGTCGTGATTGCCCTCGAGATGTTTCGCAGCCTCGGCCATCGCTTCGACGTCCAGATCCTGCCCGATATGCCAGACCTGGCCGCGCAACAGGGTCGGCGGCGCGCGCCGGTTGAGGATGCGGTAGAGATAGCGGCGGCCGGTGCAGGAGAAGCGGGCGTGGAACTCGTCATCGACCTCGCTCGCCGACAGAACCGCGATGGGATCGGGGCGTAGCAGGGCGTTGACGCCCTCGCGGAGGCGATGCGCGTCGAGCGGCTTGGCGATATCGACATGTGCAGTCATGGCAAGGCCGTGGACGCCGGCATCGGTGCGGCCGGCGCAATGCAGGCGCACCTGCTCGCCCGTCATCTTTTCGATGGCTTCCTCGATCGATTGCTGGATCGACGGCGCGCCATCCTGACGCTGCCAGCCCGAAAAGGGGCCGCCATCGAACTCGACCGTGAGGCGCCAGCGCGTCATGCGAGACGGGCGCCCGGCGCCAGTGCATAGCCGCGCAGCATTTCCTCGACCGCTTGCACGCCTTTACCGGGACGCTGCGCGCGAAGGATCCGAACCGCACCGCTCCCACAGGCGACAGTGAGTTTGTCGTCGAGGACTTCGCCGGGCTCGCCCGTTGCGTCGGCAATCTCGGCTTCGAGCAGTTTGAGGCGGTCGCCCGATGCTTCGGTCCATGCACCGGGCCAGGGCGAGAGACCCTGTATATGCGCTTGCACTTCGGCGGCAGAGCGCGACCAGTCGACGCGCGCTTCGGCCTTGTCAATCTTGTGCGCGTAGGTGACGCCATCCTCGTGCTGCGCAATCGGTTCATAGCCATCCGGCGCGGCGAGCCATTCCACCACCATCTCACCACCCATTTGCGCGAGTTCTTCGGTAAGCTCGGCAGCATTCTTGGAAACGATCGGCGTCTGGCGCATCATCAGCATGGGCCCGGTATCGAGGCCCGCTTCCATCTGCATCAACGTGACGCCGGTCACCGGATCGCCCGCCATGATGGCGCGCTGGACGGGCGCAGCGCCGCGCCAGCGGGGAAGGAGCGAGGCATGGACGTTGACGCAGCCGCGCGCCGGCATGTCCAGCACCGCCTGGGGCAGGATCAGGCCATAGGCAGCGACGATCGCGACGTCGGCCTCGAAGCTGGCAAATTCGGTCTGGGCATCTCCTTTCTTGAGCGATTTCGGATGACGGACCGGGATGCCGAGCTTCTCGGCGCGTTGATGGATCGCGGTTTTCTGCTCTTTCTTGCCGCGTCCTGCGGGGCGAGGGGGCTGGCAATAGGCCGCGACGACGTCATGACCCGCCTCGACAATGGCATCGAGAGTGGGAACGGCGAAATCGGGGCTGCCCATCATGATCACACGCATGTTGATGCCCTATGGCGGAAATGCGCGGCTTTTCCTATGTCCTTTTCATGGCTTCGCCCGAACTCGACGCGCTGACGCAGGCGCTTGCCCGCCTGCCGGGACTCGGACCGCGCTCGGCGCGGCGCGCGGTGCTGCATCTCGTCAAGAAACGGGAAGGGACGCTGGAGCCGCTCTTGAAGGCGCTGGAAGCGGTGTCGGAAAAGCTCTCGACCTGCTCGATCTGCGGCAATGTCGACACGGCGGATCCGTGCGGCATCTGCACCGACCCGCGGCGCGACGACAGCGCGATCTGCGTGGTCGAGGAGGTTGCGGACCTCTGGGCGCTCGATCGCTCGAAGCTGTTCTCCGGCCGTTTTCACGTTCTCGGTGGGCGGTTGTCGGCGCTGGACGGGGTGCGCCCCGAGGATCTCAGCATCGACCAGCTCGTCGCGCGGATCGAGAAAGGCGGCGTGGACGAGGTCGTGCTCGCGATGAATGCCACCTTGGAGGGCCAGACCACTGCGCATTATTTGGCCGAGCAGCTTGAGACTTTTCCGTTACGAATCACGCAGTTGGCGCACGGACTTCCCGTCGGTGGTGAACTCGACTATCTCGACGAGGGCACGCTGGCACAGGCCCTGCGCGCACGACGCCCGGTCGCTTGAAGTCGCTCGATTTCCTCACTAAATAGCCCCCATGGCCATTTTGAAGATTTACGAGACGCCTGACGGCAACGATATGCTGCGGCAGATTTCCACGCCCGTCGAGGAAGTCACCGACGAGCATCGCCAACTGATCAAGGACATGTTCGAGACCATGTACGACGCCCCCGGCATCGGGCTGGCGGCGGTCCAGGTCGGGCATCCGATCCGCATCCTCGTCATCGATCTGCAGGAGCCCGAGGAAGAGGGCGGCGAGCCGGTCAAGGATCCGCGGGTCTTTATCAATCCCGAGATCATCGAGACCTCGGACCATGACGTGCCCTATACCGAGGGCTGCCTGTCGATTCCCGAGCAGTTTGCCGACGTGATGCGCCCCGATCGCATCAAGGCGCGCTGGCTCGACGAGAATGGCGAGCAGCATGAGGAAGAGATTGACGGGCTACTCGCCGTCTGTCTCCAGCACGAAATGGATCATCTCGAAGGCGTGCTCTTTATCGACCACCTGTCCAAGCTGAAGCGGGACATGGTGCTCAAGAAGCTAGCCAAGATGCGCAAGCAGGGCCGCGTTGCAGCCTAGGCGCTGATGGTCATGGCCGCCTCGCGGCAATCCTCCGCACATTCACGACAGATTTGCGCGCACAATTTGCAATGTGCGTGATCATGTTGCTCGCATTCGCGCGCACAGGCGTCGCAAACGCGGGCGCACAGCTCCAGCATGTCCTTGAGGACCGCTTCGTTCGATCCGGCGCGGCGGGCGCCGAGGCGTGCCGTGGCGGAGCAGACATCGGAGCAGTCCGAGCAGGTCCGCACGCACTGCGTCATGTCCATGTCCTCGGCCGAGCAGGCATCGGCGCAGCTCATGCACATCATCGCGCAATACATTGCGTGATGGACGGCATTGCCGAGCGGCTCGTTATTATGGCCGGCAACGTCGGGGTGCAGCGAGATCATCTTGCGGATCGACATGATAGAAAACTCCCTCCTGTTTTCCTGTCAGCGAGAGAGCACGGGCATGGTTCCCGCTTTTCCGGTAAAAAGTGACGGCTGCGAAACTTTCCCTTATGTTCGGGCGGGTTAAGCCGAAATGGACTTTGGAAAGATGGCGGTAAGGGTTAGACCCTAATTTACCGCAGGTTTTGGGTTGAGGGAGCTTTCACCATGGACGCGCTGATCATCGCGCTTGTTGCCGTCGTTACGCTGGGGATTGGCCTGTTCGCAGGCTGGAAGGCGGCGTCGCGCGGTCTCGAACCGCTCCAGAAGGAAGCCGACTTCCTGCGCGAGAAACTCGCGGTTGCTGATCGCGATGTCGCGGTGATGCAGGAAGAGAATAAGCGCATGCACGAGGTGAAGTCGCTGCTCGAGGCGGTGACCTCAGAACGCGACGAAGCGCTCCAGAAGAATGCGGCCTTCGAGGCCGACAAGCGCAATGTCGACGAGCGTATCCGCGATCTCGAGGCGACCAAGGACAAGCTGGTCGCGCAATTCCGCGAGATTGGCGACATGATGCTCGACAAGGCGCAGCGCGAATTCCTCGAGAAAGCGCAGACCCGCTTCAAGGAAGCCGACCAGCAGAGCGAGCATAAGCTCAGCCAGCTCGTGAACCCGATCAAGGAACTGCTCAGCAAGCAGCAGGCCAAGATCGAGGATGTCGAGAAACAGCGCGTTGGCCATTATGAAGGCCTCAAGGCGGTCGTCGAGGAGGTCAAAGCCGGGCAGGGGCAGGTCCGCGACGAGGCCCGCCACTTGGCGCAGGCCCTGCGCGCACAGCCCAAGGCACGCGGCCGCTGGGGCGAAAAGACGCTTGAAAACGTGCTCGAACAGGCCGGGCTCACCGAACATATCGACTATCAGAAGGAAGTGTCGGTCGACACCGAGGAGGGGCGCCTTCGTCCCGACGCGATCGTTAACCTGCCGGGCGGGCGAAAGCTGATCATCGACGCCAAATGTTCGTTGAACGCCTATCTCGATGCCGCCGACGAGGTGGATGACGAAAAGCGCGACGCGGCGCTGGCGCAGCACCTGTCGTCGATCAAGAACCATGCGCAGCAACTGGGCTCGAAAGCCTATTGGGCGCAGTTCGAGGAAAGCGCGGACTATGTGATCATGTTCGTGCCCGGCGAGCATTTCCTCACCGCCGCGCTCGAACAGGACAATACGCTCTGGGATTGGGCGTTCGAGCGCAAGGTGCTGCTCGCTACGCCGACCAACCTCGTTGCCATCGCCCGCACGGTGGCGAGTGTCTGGCGGCAGGAAAAGATGGCCAAGGAAGCCGGCGAGATCGCGGCGCTGGGCAAGGAGTTGCACAGCCGTATCGCGACCATGGCCGAACATGTCGCCTCGATGCAGACCAACCTCACACGCACCAACAATGCCTTCAACAAGATGGTCGGCAGCTTCGAAAGCCAAGTGCTGACGCAGGCCAAGCGTTTCGAAGACTATGGTGTCGGCAGCGCGAAAGAGCTTCCGTCCGTCTCGCAGATCGACAGTGCGCCGCGCGCGCTCACCAAGCTGGTCGAGGGCCTGCCGGGCGGCAAGCGCGAGAAGAAAGCGGGCTAGCGCCGGTCCACCAGGCTCGGGCCGCTTTCCCAACCGTCGACATAATAGCTGGCTGGCGCACCGCAGCCGGTCCAGTCTCGGCCGTCCGCAGCGACGTCGACATGGTAGGGATAGTCGCGGTCGCTCATGCCGTCGCTGCACAGGCCGGGCACGATTTCGACGCGAATGTCCCGGCCCTCGAAACGCCAGCCATCGAATGTTTCGACGACGCTCGGCGTATTTTCGCTGATATCGCCGCCATCGACGCGGTCGAAAGTCATGATGCGCTGGTCGACCTCGATGCCCCAGAACGGCTCGGTGCCGCCGCCGCGAAAGGCTTCGCCGAACGGCTCGAAGCGGACGCTTGCGGTTTGTGGATAGCGATCGGGCTCGGGGCGCTCGGGGCGCTGCGCCAGCGGTCGCACGTCGAACAGGGAAGCAGGGCCGCCGCAGCCGATCAACTGGTCTCGACCGACGTCGATGGTCACGCGGTCGGGATAGACCTTGTCCGAACCTTCGAGGCGACAGGGACGGCGCTCCATGGCCACCGCAAAGCGCTGACCGTCATAGACGTAGCCGGTCGGCATGGGGTTAAGGAACGGCGTCGACTGGCTGGTGCGAAAGGCATCCATCCGCGTCAGCGCCATCTGGCGATCGTCGACGATTAACCTCCAGCTGCCATTGGTGGCGTAATAGGGCTCCGGGGCAAATTGCTCGCCGCCGGGATAGATGATGCGCTGTCCCTGCGACTGCTGAGGGGCACCGCCGGTCGTGCAAGCGGCGAGGGCGAGGGGCAGGATGGCAAATACGGCTACTCTCATGCTTTCCTCCAGACATTGCGGACCTGGAATGCGGTGACCGCCGCCGCGATCGCGGCGTTGAGGCTGTCTGCGCGGCCATGCATCGGGATCTTCACGAGCATGTCGCATTCGGCCTCGTAGGCTTCGGGCAGGCCCTGGCTTTCATTGCCGATGAGGATGAAGCAGGGCTTCGCATAAGGCGCGGTGGCATAGTCATGGTTGGTCTGGAGGCTGGTCCCGACCAACTGACCCTCGCCTGAACGCAGCCAGGGAAGGAATTCGTCCCACGTCGCCTGCGCGAGCGCCTGAGTGAACATCGCGCCCATCGAGGCGCGTACCGTCTCGACCGCAAAGGGATCGGCGCTGTCGTCCAATAGGATCAATCCGCCAGCGCCCACGGCATCGCCGGTGCGTAGGATGGTGCCGATATTGCCGGGGTCGCGGAGCGCCTGGCCGATGAACCACAAGTCCGCAGCCGTGCGATCGATCCGCTCCAGCGAAGTGTCGGGCTGCTCATAGGCAGCGATCAGCGCCTGCGGATTATCCTTGCCGCTCATCTTGGTGAGGATGTCAGGGCTGGTGAGGATAGTGTCGCCGCCGGCTGCTTCGGTCGCGGCGATGATCTCCTGCGCCAGCGGATGGCGCATGCCCGCCTCGGCAAAGGCCAACACCTTGGGGAGCTGCCCTTCGTCGCGCGCTTCGGTGACGATGCGCAGACCCTCGGCGAGGAACAGGCGCTCGGCCCGACGCGCCTTCTTGTCGCGAAGGCTGCGGATCAGTTTGACGGTGGCGTTGGAAAAGGAGGTGATTTCGCGCGGCATGGCTGAGGGCCTAGGCCAGAACGCGCCGGGCCTCAATCCTCGTAAAACTTGTCCTTCACCAGCTTGGCGAGCTGGTCGAGTGCGGGCTTGGCCTCGTCACCTTCGACATGGATGGTGATGCAGTCGCCCATTGCGGCGCCGAGCATCATCAGCCCCATGATCGACTTGCCGGTGACGCGATTGCCGTCCTTTTCGACCTCGACCGTCACTTCCTCGCCCAGTTCGTGGACGAGATTGACGAACTTGGCCGACGCGCGGGCGTGCAGGCCGCGACGGTTCGAGATTTTGAGCTTGCGCGATTGAGTCATGCCGGTGGGGTCAGGCCGCTGCTTCGCCGAGGACTTCGGAGGCGACCGAGATATATTTCTGGCCGGCCTCGCGGGCCGCCGCGACGGCCTCGTGCACGCCCATCGTCTTGCGCGCGCTTTCGAGACGGATGAGCATCGGCAGGTTGATGCCGGCAATGACTTCGACGCACTGCGTCTCGCCCATCAGACTGATGGCAAGGTTGCTGGGCGTACCGCCGAACAGGTCGGTAAGGATGATGACGCCATCGCCCTGGTCGTTGCGTTCGATTGCCGCGGCAATGTCTTGCCGGCGCAATTCCATATCCTCGTCGGGGCCAATGCTGATGCCTTCGATGGCATCCTGGGGGCCGACGACATGTTCCATCGCTGAAATGAACTCGGTGGCGAGCCGACCATGGGTCACCAGAACCAAACCGATCATAAAACCGCTCTCAATCCTTCTTCAGGCCTTCTGGCCCTTCTTTTCGATCTTGTCATCAGGCTCGGTCTTGAGGTCCCGATGTCGGATCGACACGTCCAGCCCGTCTCCGCTCAGGCGACGGGCCATCTCTTCGGCTGCTGCCACTGATCTGTGGCGTCCCCCGGTGCAACCAAAAGCGATGGTCAGATAATGTTTGCCCGCCTCCCAATAGCGCGGAATGAGGTCGCGGACCAAGTCCTCGATTTTTTCCATGGTCGAACCAAAGGCCGGATCGCTGGAAACGTAGGTTTTCACGGGATCGTCACGGCCCGTTAACGGTCTCAGTTCGGGATCCCAATGCGGATTGTCGAGGAAGCGCATGTCGAAAGTGAGGTCCGCAGAACGCGCGACTCCGCGCGCGAATCCGAAGCTGGCGACGGTAATGACCGGCTTGTCCCGGCCTTCGCGAAAGCGGCTTTGCAGGTCGTCGCGTAATTCGACCGGCTTCAAGGCGGTGGTGTCGATGATGGCATTGGCCTGACGACGCAATGGTTTGAGCAAGCGCCGTTCGAGCCAGATTCCGTCCTCGGCGGGACGATCGGTAGCTAGCGGATGGCGACGCCGAGTCTCGTCGAAGCGCCGGACCAATTCCACGGAGGAGCAATCGAGAAAGAGGATTTCTGCGCGCACGCCCGACAATTCGCGGACCGCATGAAGCACGCCCTCGGGCGAGAAGCCGCGGCTGCGCATGTCGATGCCGATGGCCATGGGTGCTTCCCCGTCCGCCTCAAGCCCGTCCGACACGAACGGTTCGACGAGGTCGAGCGGGAGATTGTCGACAATGTCCCAGCCCCAATCCTCGAGCGTATCGAGCACGGTGGACTTGCCCGCGCCCGACATGCCCGTGACAATCAGCAGGCGGCGCTTGTCGCTCACTGGTCCTCCTCGATCCGCGTCATGGCGATGTCGACGATGACGGGGGCGGAGGCGGCATGGCTGCGCACGCACAGCTTGGGAAGCTCGATGCCGAAGATGGTCTCGACCTGCGGGTCGAGTGGCAGTCGCTCGGGATCATCCTGCAATTCGACGCACAGGATCAGGCGGACGTCGCTCACCACCGCCATTTCGATGATGCCGAGGCCGCGCACTTCCATCTTGCCCTCGATCGAGGGCGGCGCGCTGGCGCGCAGGACGCCGTCCTTGTTGGCGATCAGCGTCTGGTCGTCGGAGACGAGGACATAGCCACGGTCGATCAATTGGAGCGCGAGGTCGGATTTGCCCGAACCTGACGGGCCCTTGATCATGACGGCGCGGCGGCCCTTGGCGACGGTGGTCGCGTGAAAGCTTTCGGTCGATACCGTGCTCACAGGCTTGCCTCGGCGGGCAGTGTCAGCATGAAGCAGGCTCCTTCCTTGCCATCCTTGCGGTCGCATACCGAAATCGTGCCTTCATGTCCCTCGATAATGGCGCGGGCGATGGCAAGCCCCAATCCGGAGTGGCGCCCGAACTCGCTGGTGTCGGGGCGATGCGAATGGAAGCGGTGGAAGATGGCGTCGCGCTGTTCCTCGGGCACGCCGGGGCCTTCGTCGACGACCTGGATGTAGATGAGGTCCTCGTCGCGCGACAGCGTGAGCCGGACCGTGGATTCGGGCGGCGAGAAGCTGATGGCATTGTCGAGCAGATTGTCGATCGCGCGGGCTAAGCGGATCGGTTCGCCCTGCACGATGGCGCGGCCGTTGGTGCGGTCGTTGACCTCCAGATAGGCGTTGCCTGTCTCGCGCCGCTCGCGCCAGTCATCGACAAGGTTGCCGATGAGCGAGGACAAGTCGATCGGTTCGAACGGCGTGCGGGTGAGCTGCGCGTCGGTGCGCGCCGCCTCGCTGATATCGCTAATCAGGCGGTCGAGGCGGGTAATGTCCTGCCGCACCACGTCGAGCAGTTGGTTCTTGAGCTCGGGATCGTCGATTCGCTCGAGGCTGTCGACAGCGCTGCGGAGCGAGGCGAGGGGGTTCTTGAGTTCGTGACTGACATCCGCGGCGAATGCCTCGATCTTGTCGATGCGGTCGGCCAGTGCCTGGCTCATGTCGCCCACGGCACGGGCAAGGGCACCGATTTCGTCATAGCGATTGGGCAGGCGCGGCACGCGGACTTCGCGCGACCGACCGGCACGAACGCGCTGCGCAGCGAGCGCGATGCGGCGCAACGGACGTGCGATGGTGCGCGCCAGGAAGAGCGAGAGCAGAACCGACAGAAGCAGCGCGCCCGCCATCATGATGGCGAGGGAACTGCGCTCGCGGCGGACCATGTCGGTATAGTCGCGATCGTTGATCGTCGCGAGCAAAGCGCTGCCATCGCCCAAGGGGACGGCGGCCGAAAAGACCGGCGTGCTTTCCGGTGCCTCGCGGACCCTTGTCTGGATGCGTTCGCCCTGCAGCGCCGCGCTGATCTCAGGCCATGCGACGGCTCGATCTACTTCTGGTTCCGCGAACGGCTCGAGCGAGGGAGCACCCACCAGCCCGTTGAAGCCTCGGTCGATGATCCGTGCGGCCTTGAGGTGCCACGGCAACAGATCAGGGTCCCGCAATTCGTATGTGACGGGGCCGGCATTCCAGCTGTCGGCCAGTGGTATGCCGTCCGCACCATAAAGGCGGAACCGCACCCCTTCGGCGCGGCCGAGCGCGGCGAGCAATTGTCCCTGTTCGTCGGCATCGACGCGGACGCTGGCCTCGGCTGCGGCGATTGCATTGTCGGCGAGGCGGGCTACACGCTCGTCGCGCAGCTGGTTGCGATAGGCGTCGAGCCAGATCACGCCGACCGTGAACAAGAGGATCGGCAGGATATTCACCGCGAGGATGCGGTGGACGAGCATCCAGAACCGCCAGAAGGCCGGTGCGCCTTTTTCGCGAAAAGGCATCACCAATCGTCGCTTGGAACGGCTCGTCATTCCTCGCCGAACCGGTAGCCCACGCCGTACAGGGTTTCGATCATATCGAATTCCTTGTCGGTGCTCCTGAACTTGCGGCGGATGCGCTTGATATGGCTGTCGATGGTGCGATCATCGACGAACACGTCGTCCTGATAGGCCGCATCGAGCAACTGGTTGCGGCTCTTCACTACGCCAGGCCGCTGCGCCAGCGTTTCAAGGATCAGGAATTCGGTCACGGTGAGCGTGACCGGCTTGCCGTCCCAGCTGACCTTGTGACGCTGCGGGTCCATTTCGAGCCGGCCACGGATCATGAGGTCGCTGGCCTCGCTCGCCTCCTCATTGTCGCGCCCTGCCGCCAATTCTTGGCGACGCAGGATGGCGCGGATGCGAGCGATCAGGAGGCGCTGCGAGAAGGGCTTGGTGATATAATCGTCTGCACCCGAGGCAAGGCCTTCTGCCTCGTCGGTCTCGTCATCCTTCGAGGTCAGGAAGATCACCGGCATCGTCCCGACGGGAGCGGGGGCCTCGCGGACCCGGTGGAGCAACTCCATCCCGTCCATGCGCGGCATCTTGATATCGAAGACGCCAAGGTCGGGCGGATCGTCGGCAAAGGCCTTCAGCGCCGATGCGCCATCTGTATAGACCCGGGTCACGAAGCCTTCCGCCTGCAGCGAGATGGAGACCGAGGTCAGGATGTTCCGGTCGTCGTCGACGAGGGCGATCACTTGGCTCATATCCCTTCGTCCTGTCGCGCAAAGGGCGCATCATGACAAGTTTCTTAAATTGGGAACGTTCACAGCTTTGACCCATTCCGGTGCGCTCCCTATAGCCCCACTGCATACGTATGCGCCGCCCGAAAAACGGGCGCGTTAGAGCGAGTTAGCGAAAGGAAACAGCGTGACCGACCGGACGCCAGCCTACGGGCTCGACGATCAGGGTATCAAAACCGCCGCCACCCTCCACTGGAATCTGACGACGGCCCCTCTGGTCGAAGAATCGCTGGCTCGCGACGAGGGTATCCTCGCCAAGGACGGCCCGCTCGTGGTCGCCACCGGCAAGCATACCGGCCGTAGCGCCAAGGATAAGTTCATCGTCCGCGACGATGTGAGCGAAGGCGAAGTGCATTTCGGCAAGGTCAATGTCGAGATGAGCGAAGCGCATTTCGATGCGCTCCACGCCGACTTCATGGCCGCGCTCGGCGACAAGAAGGAATTGTTCGTCGCCGACCTTTATGGCGGTTCGCAGCCCGAGCATCGCGTCAACGTGCGGGTCATCAACGAATATGCCTGGCACAACCTGTTCATCCGCACGATGCTGGTGCGTCCCGAGGCGGGCGAGCTGCCCGGCTTCACCCCCGAATATACGATCATCGACCTGCCTAGCTTCCGCGCCGACCCGGCGCGTCACGGCACGCGCAGCGAAACGGTCATCGCGGTCAGCCTCAAGCACAAGCTGATCCTCATCGGCGGTACCGAATATGGCGGCGAGATGAAGAAGTCGGTCTTCGGCCTTCTCAATTTCATCCTGCCGACCAAGGGCATCATGCCGATGCATTGCTCGGCCAATATCGGTGCGGATGGCGACACGGCGATCTTCTTCGGCCTATCGGGCACGGGCAAGACGACCCTGTCGGCCGATCCCAATCGCACGCTCATCGGCGATGACGAGCATGGCTGGTCGGACGAGGCGGTCTTCAACTTCGAAGGCGGCTGCTACGCCAAGATGATCCGCCTGTCGGAAGAGGCAGAGCCCGAAATCTACGCCACGACGCGTCGCTTCGGCACGGTCCTCGAGAATGTGGTGATCGATCCGGTCACGCGTGAGCTTGACCTCGACGACGCCACGCTCGCCGAGAATAGCCGCGGCGCCTATCCGATCGATTTTATTCCCAACACCAGCGCCCATAACCTCGGGCCGACGCCCAAGAATATCATCATGCTGACCGCCGATGCGTTCGGCGTGCTGCCGCCGATCGCGAAACTGACGCCCGACCAGGCGATGTATCACTTCCTGTCGGGCTACACGGCCAAGGTTGCAGGTACCGAGATTGGCGTGACCGAACCGGAGGCGACCTTCTCGACCTGCTTCGGCGCGCCCTTCATGCCGCGTCATCCGGCCGTCTATGGCAACCTTCTGAAAAAGCGCATCGCCGAGGGCGAAGTGGATTGCTGGCTCGTCAATACGGGCTGGACCGGCGGCAAATATGGTGTCGGCAATCGCATGCCGATCAAGGCGACCCGCGCGCTGCTTAATGCCGCGCTCGACGGCAGCCTTAAGGAAGCCGAATTCCGCAAGGACCCCAATTTCGGTTTCGCCGTGCCGGTCGCAGTGCCGGGGGTCGACAGCGCGATCCTCGAGCCGCGCGAGACCTGGGCGGACAAGAACGAATATGATGTGACTGCTGCCAAGCTGGTCGATTTGTTCAACGAGAATTTCTCGGAATTTGCCGAGCATGTCGACGCGGGTGTCCGCGAAGCAGGCCCGGTAAAAGCGACGGTCTAGCGACCGCTCGCGACCCGACGGTCAGCCGTCTTCGGCCCCGTCAGGAGAGAGGAAGGCCCGGCACCTCCTAGGGGAGGCCGGGCCTTTTTCATTCGATCAGTTGCGCCTTATGCGGCGTCTTTAATCTCGCGCAAGGTCACGTCGAAGACGAGATCTTCGCCGGCCAGCGGATGATTGCCGTCGGCCTTCACGCTTTCCTCGCCAACTTCGATGATGACGAGGTTGATGGGCTGGCCCTGCTGGTTCTGCGCCTGGAGGCCCATGCCGGGCTGCGGGGCCGGATCGGCGGGCAGGTTGGCGCGCGGAATGTCGATGACGAGTTCGTCGCGGCGCGGACCGAAGCCCTTGTCGCTATCGACCGCGACCTTCTTCTCTTCGCCGACGCTCATGCCCTGAAGGGCCTCTTCGACCTGCGGAAAGATCTGGTTCTGGCCAAGGGTGACGGTCTGCGGGCCGCTCTGTTCGGTATTGCCGACGACGGTGCCGTCGGCCTTCTGGACGACGAAGTCGATGGATACGGTGTCACCCGTCTTTGCTGAAGTCATGATTATCCTTTGGGGATCTGAAAATTGCGGCATCGGGACAAAGCCGGACATGCATCCGGCGGAGGAGCCGTGCCCATAGTGTCGCAAGCCAGCGCGCCTGCGTCAAATGAAGCGGCCCGCCTTCCGGAAATGCCGGAAAGCGGGCCGTTTTCTGTGGCGCAAACCCCGGACTAGTTTTTGAGCTTGTCTGAAACCTGACCGCCATTCTTCTCGAGTTCGAGCATGACGAGGCGGTGAAGCAGCATGTTGTCCTCTGCGCTGCCCGAATAGTCGCTATTGCCCATTTCCTGCGCCAATTCCTTGCGATTGTCATAGCTGGAATCGAGATCCAGCAGCTTCATGAGATCGACGATCGACGTCTGGTAATTGAGTTCCTGATCGGTCTGTGCCGCCTTGGCCGCGAGCACCGCATCGACATCGACACTGCCGCCGCCGATAGTTGGGGCAGGCTGGGTGCGCTCGAATCCGCCGCTGCCGCCGCCAATCTGCACATTGCCGGTTTCCTTGGCTTCGGCTTTCTTGCCGAAGATCGCGTCCTTGATCTTGCTGAAAATCCCCATTTGCTGGCTCCCTACTAACTCGACGCGACACATCGTCGCTGTCGTTCGCTAGCCATCCAACGCACGAGCATGGCCTTTTGCGCCGTCGCGCAGCGCAAAAAGGAAGGGCGTTTTGCTTGGAAGCGATGATCGCCCCGAAGGAGCGTCAGCTCTTAGGGAGCATTTTCGGAGCTTCGAGAACGAGGCGCGTGCCTTCGACCTTCGTGATCACCATGCGGTCGCCAGCTTCCGCATCATAGGCGGCGCGGGCATTCCATTCGCTGTCGCCGAGCACGACGCGGCCTTCGCCGTCGACGAAATCGCTCTTCACGGTGACCTTGCGGCCGATGAGTTGACGCGCGCGGTCATTCATCATCCCGTCGCTCTCGTCATGCGCCGGATGGGCATACATGCGCTTGCCGATCAGGACGGCGACAGCAGTGTAGACGATCATCAGGATGATCTGGTGGGTCACGCCCAGGTCGAAGGCCCAGGTGAAGACCCCGGTCGCAATGGCTGCCGCGCCGACGAAGGCGAGGAAGACGCCGGGTGCCATCAGCTCCATGGCGAGCAGCAGGAAGCCGCCGATCAGCCACCAGCCGCCGGGCGGAATGCTCGACAGGTCCATCAGTCGCGGCCCGATTTGGGCGCGCCCGACCCGGAAATCCGCGCGGCAACGTCGCCATCCTTGCCGAGCACTTCCTTGGACAGTTCGGCAATCCCGCCGAGCGAGCCGATGAGGTTGGTCGCCTCGACCGGGAAGAGGATGGTCTTGGCATTGGGCGAGGTGGCGAACTTGCCGATCGCGTCGACATACTTTTGCGCGATGAAGTAGTTGATCGCCTGCTTGTCACCCGACGCGATGGCGTTGGAGACTGCTTCGGTCGCCTTGGCCTCGGCTTCGGCCAAGCGGATGCGGGCCTCGGCCTCGGCATAGGCGGCTTCGCGTTCGCCCTCGGCCTCGAGAATCTGCGCCTGCTTTTCGCCTTCGGCGCGGAGGATTTCGCTGGCGCGATGTCCCTCGGCTTCGAGGATGGCGGCGCGCTTTTCACGCTCCGCTTTCATCTGGCGGGTCATCGCGTTGACGATGTCGCTGGGCGGGCGGATGTCCTTGATCTCGACGCGGGTGATCTTGACGCCCCAGGCCTCGGTCGCCTGGTCGACGACGCTCAGCAAGCGGGCGTTGATTTCGTCGCGCTTCGACAGGGTTTCGTCGAGGTCCATAGACCCCATCACGGTGCGCAGGTTGGTGGTCGAAAGCGCCATCAGCGAGGAATAGAGGTCGGACACTTCATAGGCCGCCTTGGAGGCTTCGAGCACCTGGAAGAAGACCACGCCGTCGACGCTCACCATGGCATTGTCCTTGGTGATGATTTCCTGGCCCGGAATATCGACGACCTGCTCCATCATGTTGATCTTGTGCCCGACGCGATAGAAAATCGGCGGCACGAAGTTGAAGCCCGGCTGCGCGGTGCGCGTGAAACGCCCGAAATGCTCGATCGTGTAACGATAACCCTGCCGCACGATCTTGATCGCTGCCGCGAAGTAGAGAAAAACGAAGAAGGCGATAGCGCCGAGAATGATTTCCATGGACCGGGTCCCCCACGTGGATTTGGTATGTCCGACATGATGGCGAAGGGGAGCCCATGACGCAAAGAAAATTCGCCCGCCGTGCGGCGCTTTTCGACCGACCGGCAGTGCTGTTCTGCCCGGCATCGCGCGAGCGCGCGGTCGCCAAGGCGAAAGACAGCGGCGCGGACATGGTCATCTTCGATCTGGAAGATGCGGTAGCGGAAGCGGACAAGGCAGCGGCACGCGATGCTGCAGTCGCTGCCGTTGCCGAGGAATGGCCGATGCCCGTCGGAATCCGGATGAACGCGATCGGGTCACCCCATCATGCAGCGGACGTGGCCGCCTTATGCGGGTCGGCCGCCGATTTCCTTGTGGTGCCGCTGGTCGGCTGCGCCGAGGAAATCGCAGCGGTCGCCGAAAAAGCGACGCAGCCCGTCGCCGCGATGGTCGAGACGGCGCGCGGCGTGTTGGCGGCGCCCGACATCGCCAAGGTCGCTGCAATGCTGATCGTCGGGACCAACGATCTTGCGGCGGATTTGCGACTTCCGAGTTCATCGGGGCGCGGTGCGATGAGCCATGCGATCCAGCGTGTCGTGCTGGCTGCGCGAGCGCGCGGGGTCGCCGTTTATGATGGCGTGTTCAATCGGATCGACGATGCCGAAGGGTTTGCAGAAGAGGCAGCCGAAAGCGCTTCTTTGGGCTTCGATGGCAAGACGCTGATCCATCCGAGCCATATCGCACCCTGTCAGGAGGCCTTCGCGCCAAGCGACGCAGATATTGAGCGCGCCGAGCGCATGCTTGCGGCGGCTGCGGAACGGGGCGGCGCGATCAACTTCGAGGGCGAGATGGTCGAGGAAATGCATCTCGCCTCGGCGCGGCGACTGCTCGAACGGGCGGGGCACTAGAGCCTCTGGTTGTGCAAGACTGCGTGTCGGCTTAGGGTCGAGGCGAAGGGTTATTGGGGAGGGTGTGCGTGTCCAAGTTGATGTCTAGCCGGATCGGGCTTGCCGTGGGCGCCTTTCTGGTGCTGGCTTCCTGCGGTGGTGGTGGCGGTAGCACCGGTGGCGGTGGCTCGGCGGGTAATCCCACGCCCACACCTACGCCGACACCCACGCCGACACCTTCGACCGGCCTTGCCGAAGTCGAAGCGGCCTTGATGGCCGATATCGAAGTGCTTGCCAGCGACGGCTTTGCGGGACGCTTCCCGGGCAGCGCCGGCGGTACGCTCACCGAAAACCACATCATCAACGAGCTGGATGCGGCCGGCTTCGAGCCTGGCTTCGGTGCCAGTTGGCGCCAGAGCGTCCCGCTGCGTGGGCTCGTGCCGACGAGCCTCAGCTGGAGCATCAGCAGTACCGACGTCTATGTCGACGATACCTATCTTTATCGTACGCCGGCAGGCACGCGGACGATCGACGATGCCGATCTCGTGGCGATCAACAGCGAGAGCGATATTCCCGCCGATATGAGCGGCAAGATCGCACTCATCGATACGACCAACGGGTTCAGCAATCTCTATGGCACGGCCCAGTCGCGCGGTGCCGAGGCGACCGTCCTGTTCTGGCCGACGCAGGCCGCGTTCGATGCTTACGAGTTGTCGGCAGGGCGCGGCCGCTACAAGCTTGCTGACGGATCACCGCTGCCGACGCCCGACACGCTGCTGCTCGTCGGGCCTGACGGGGCGCAGGCGATGCTGAGCGCGCTGGGCCTGACGCTGACTGGCTTCCGCAACGCCAATGGCGTCGTCGGCACCGGTGACCTATCGGCGAGCGCGCAGGACCAGATATTCTCCTCGAACAATGTGCTGGGCAAGCTGCCGGGCACCAATTCGGGAGCCGGCGCTGTCATCGTGCTCGGCCATTGGGACCATCTCGGCCAATGCGGCCATCCGCTCGATCCCGACACGATCTGCAATGGCGCGGTCGATAATGGTAGCGGCATCGCCGCCATGCTCGAAGTCGCGCGCCAGATCGCCGACGGGCCGCGCCCCGAACGCGACATCTACATCTTCGGGACCACCGCCGAGGAAATGGGCCTGCTCGGCGCGCATTATTTTGCCGACAATTCGCCTATCCCGCTGAGCAGCATCCAGGCCGCGCTCAATCTCGACACCTTGTCGATCACAGAGGCGAACCAGCCCCTAGGCGTCATCGGTTGGAATCAGACCCCGCTCGACCAGTCCATCATGGATGTCGCCAACCGGCTCGGCCGTACGGTGTCCCCGGGCCAGGAGACCGAGCTTTACCTGCAGCGGCAGGATGGTTGGGCCTTCCTCCAGCGCGGCGTGCCCTCGGTGCTGATCAGCTCGAGCTTCGGCAATTTGGCGCTCGACCAGCAATTTATCGACACGCGCTATCACCGCGCCAATGACGATGTGCATCCGGGCCTCGAGCTTGGAGGCGTGGCGAGCGATATCGAGCTTTATGTCGAATTGGTGCGCGTGTGGGCCGATCCCACGCAATTCACGCGGACCGCGACGCTCAATGTCGAAGCGCCGCCCATGTCGGGCGCGGTCGACCTACACGGACATCCGGTCATTCGTTAGCGCTTCCCCCTCAAGAGGGGCTTGGCGAATCGCATCGAAATTGGCAGGGGAGGGGATGGCCCAGAACATTCCCCTTGCCCTGACTTTCGACGACGTGCTGCTGCAGCCGCGCGAATCCAACATCCTCCCCAGCGCGACTACGCCCAGAACGCAGCTGACGCGCGGCATCGACCTCAACATTCCGCTCCTGTCGAGCGCGATGGACACGGTGACCGAAGCCGATATGGCCATCGCCATCGCGCAGCTTGGCGGCATCGGCGTGCTCCACCGCAACCTCTCCATCGGGGCGCAGGCCTCCGCAGTGCGCGCAGTCAAGCGCTACGAGAGCGGCATGGTGGTCGAACCGATCAGCATGCGACCCGAACAGTCGCTCGCCGAAGCGCTCGAGTTGATGAAATCGAACAAGATTTCGGGCATCCCGGTGGTCGACCAGAGCGGTCGCCCCGTCGGCATCCTCACCAACCGCGACGTGCGTTTTGCGGAAAATCCCGAGCAGCCGGTCAGCGAATTGATGACCAGCGAGAATCTCGCCACCGTCCCGGTCGGCACGAGCGAGGAGGAAGCGCGCAAGCTGCTCCACCAGCGCCGGATCGAGAAGCTGCTGGTGACCGACAAGGACGGGCTGCTCGTCGGCCTCATCACCGTGAAGGATATCGAAAAGGCTGTCGCCAGCCCGCTCGCCACCAAGGATAGCGGCGGGCGCCTGCGCGTCGCCGGTGCCTCGACGGTTGGCGAGAAGGGCCTGAAGCGCGCCGAGGCGTTGATCGAGGCGGGCTGCGACTGCATCGTCATCGATACCGCGCACGGTCATAACCGCGCCGTCGGCGAAGCGGTCGGGGCGGTGAAGAAGCTGTCGGACACGGTGCAGGTTGTCGCTGGTAACGTCGCGACGGCAGAAGCGACCAAGGCGCTGATCGACGCGGGCGCAGACGCGGTGAAGGTCGGCATCGGGCCCGGCTCCATCTGCACGACGCGGATCGTCGCGGGCGTTGGCGTACCGCAGCTGACGGCGATCATGGATTGTGCCGAGGCGGCGGGCGATGTGCCTGTTATCGCCGATGGCGGCATCCGTACGTCGGGCGACATGGCCAAGGCACTGGCGGCAGGCGCGGCGAGCGTCATGGTTGGTTCGTTGCTGGCGGGCACCGAGGAAGCGCCGGGCGAGACGTTCCTGTATCAGGGGCGCGCCTATAAGAGCTATCGCGGTATGGGCAGCGTCGGGGCAATGAGCCGCGGCAGCGCCGACCGTTATTTCCAGCAGGACATCAAGGATCACATGAAGCTCGTCCCCGAGGGGATCGAGGGCCAGGTGCCCTATAAGGGGCCGATGCGCGATATCGTTCACCAACTGGTCGGCGGCGTGAAGGCGGCAATGGGCTATACGGGCAGCGAGACGCTGGCCGAGTTCCGCGAGCGTGCGCGGTTCGTGCGGATCACCAATGCGGGCCTGTCGGAAAGCCACGTCCACGACGTGTCGATTACCCGCGAAGCACCCAACTACCCGACCCGCTAGATGCGACCCGCCGCCCGCGTCCAGGCCGCCATCGAGATCCTCGATGCGGTGATCGCGTCCGCGCGTGAGGGCGGTGCGCCTGCAGACGCGCTAATCCGCGATTATTTCCGGTCGCGCCGTTATGCCGGCTCGAAGGACCGGCGAGCGGTGCGCGGACTGGTCTATGACGCGATCCGGCGCCACGGGGACATGCCGGCAAGTGGCCGCGCGGCGATGCTGGGTCTCGCGCAAGACGATCCGGAGCTCGCGGCTCAATTCGACGGTTCGGAGCATGGCCCCGCGCCTATTGCCCCGGATGAGCCTATCCTCGAAGCAAGTAACGCCCCACAATGGGTCAAGCCCCTGGCGTCGAATCTGGTAGGCGACAATGATTGGCCATCGTTCAATCAGCGCGCGCCGCTTGATTTGCGGGTCAATCTGGCGCGCACCGATCGCGAGGCGATGGTGTCGGCCTTCGAAGGTGCTGAACTTACCCCGTTCAGCCCGATGGGATTGCGGCTGCCGACCGATAGCCGCGTGGACGACCATGCGGCCTATCAGGACGGGCTGGTCGAGGTTCAGGACGAAGCCAGCCAGCTGGTCGCGATGGCCTGCAGGCCCGCGACGGGTCAGCGGATCGTCGATTTCTGTGCTGGCGCGGGCGGGAAGAGCCTGGCGCTGGCGGCACTGGCGCCCGAGGCGCGGATCATCGCTGCGGACACGGACAAGCGCCGTCTGTCCGCGCTTGGGCCGCGTGCCGAGCGGGCGGGCGCAGCCATTGAGACCCGACTGATGAACCAGCCCAACGAACTTGCAGCATTCGAGGATGGTATCGGGCGATTCGACACCGTTTTGGTCGATGCGCCATGCAGTGGGTCGGGGACGTGGCGGCGCAGCCCCGAACTGCGTTGGCGGCTCAATCCCGAGCGGCTCGAGCGCCTGGTCGGCCTGCAACGCGACATTCTAGATAAGGCGGCGCAACTGGTGCGACCAGGCGGAACGCTGGTCTATGCGGTGTGTTCGATTATCGAACGCGAAGGTGCCGCGCAGGCAGCAGACTTCGAAAGCCGCCATTCAGGATGGATGGTGCAGGATGCGCTCGATGTCGGTCGTTCCGACGGGCCCGGTCGCCTGCTGACCCCGGCTCATGACGGCACCGACGGCTTTTTCATCGCCTCCTGGCGAAAAGGCTGATAGGTTTTTGGTTTGACGTGGAGATTTTGATGCGCCTTAGCCCCCTGATGCTCGCTCTCGGCCTGACGGCCTCTGCCATGGCCGTGCCGTCTTTCGCCAATTTCGCGCAGCCTGCGGACATTGCGCCGATCAGCCTCGAGCTGGTCGAGGAAGGCAAGGCGGCGTTGGAAGCCGGCGACCTGGTGGCCGCGGACAATGCGTTCGAAGCCGCCTTGGTGGCCGATCCGCGCAATGGCACCGCTTATGTCGAAATGGCCAAGGTCGCGATGCAGCAGCGTCTCTACGGCCAGGCTATCCGCCTGTCGCGCAAGGCGCTGACCATCGATCCCACCGACCGGAGCGCGCTTGCCGCGCAGGGTGAGGCCTATGCCGCACTGGGTGCGGTGGCCAAGGCCGAGGCCAATCTCGCCAAGCTGGAGCGCATCTGCGCCGCTGAATGTGTCGAGCAGGACCGCATCGCGGCCGCCATCGCGCGCGGGCCGCAGCTTGCCGAAGCCGAGGCCGAGGACATCCTCGAGGTCGAAGAAGCCAATTAGAGCTTTTTGGCGATTGCCACGAATTCGTCGACGCTGACCGTCTCCGGGCGGCGCGTCGGATCGATGCCCAGCGCCTCGATCGCCTCAAGCGCGCCCGGCAATTTCTTGAGCGACTGACGCAACATCTTGCGCCGCTGGCCGAAGGCGGCCGCGGTAAGCTTCGACAATGTCTGCGGCTGCACGCCGACCGGGGCTTCGGCGGGCACGATATGCACGATGGCCGATGCAACCTTGGGCGGCGGCGTGAAGGCGGCGGCGGGCAATTTCATCGCGATTTTCGCAACACTGCGCCATTGGGCGAGGACGGAGAGGCGTCCGTAGGCCGAGCTTCCCGGTTCGGCGACGATCCGCTCGGCGACCTCGCGCTGAAACATGAGGGTCAGCGACTTCCATTGCGGCGGCCAGCGCTCGCTCTCCAGCCAGCCCGTCAGCAATTGGGTGCCGATATTGTAGGGCAGGTTGGCCGCGATATGGAATCCGCCGTCGATCACCGAGCGTGGATCGAAGTCCATCGCATCGCCCTCGACGAGGTTGAGGCGCCCGTCATATTCGTCGACGAGTTCGCTCAAGGCCGGGATGCAGCGCGCGTCCCGCTCGACCGCGACGACATGCGCACCGGCATCCAGCAAGGCGCGCGTGAGGCCGCCCGGGCCGGGGCCGACTTCGAACGCATTCTTGCCTGAAAGATCGCCGGGAATCTCCGCGATCCGCGCCAGCAGCTGTCGGTCGAGGATGAAATTCTGGCCCAATGCTTTGGAGGCGGACAGGCCGTGACGGCGGATGACCTCGCGAAGCGGCTCGACGTCGCTCATTGCGGGGCGTTGATGGCGCTGGGCACCGGATCGGACAGGCTGGCACGGCAGGCCGCAGCCTCGCTGGCGACGCGGATCGCAGCAGCCATCGCGGTGGGTTCGGCCATGTCCATGCCGGCAATATCGAACGCAGTGCCATGATCGGGCGAAGTGCGGACGATCGGGAGGCCCAAGGTGAAGTTCACGCCATCGTCGAAATGCAGCGCTTTCAAGGGGATCAGCGCCTGGTCGTGATACATGCAAAGCGCGGCGTCGTAGAGAGCGCGGGCGCGGGCATGAAACATGGTGTCGGCGGGAAGGGGGCCGGTTACGTCCCAGCCTTCCTCGCGAAGCGTGGCGATCGCGGGGCGGATGATCGTCTCTTCCTCATCGCCAAGTGCGCCATGCTCGCCAGCATGCGGGTTGAGGCCCGAAATGGCTAGCTTGGGTCGCTCGATCCCGAAATTGCGAATGAGCCCGCGCAAGGTCGCGCGCGCCTTCGCAGCGACCAAGTCTTCGGAAAGGTTCGCGCTGGCCTGCTTCAAGGGAATGTGGGTGGTTACGGGCACGCAGCGCAGCGTCGGGCCGGCCAGCATCATCGCAACATTGGACTTGGCGACGCCGCACCGCTCGGCGACGAATTCGGTCTGGCCCGGATGGGTGAAGCCGATCTGGTAGAGCTGCGCCTTGCTGACGGGGCCAGTGACCACGGCATCGACTGAACCCGAGCGAGCGAGCCCTACACCCAATTCGAGCGATTCGAGTGCGCATCGCGCGCCCGTATGGCTCGGTTCGCCAGGGACGCAGGGGCCCAAGTTGGAGACGGCCAATACTGGCAGAGCCTCGTCGAAGGCGTCGATCGCTTCTTCGGGGCCATCGATGGCAGCAACGGGTCCGTCCCAAACAGCCGCCAGCGACGCGGGGTCACCGATAGCGAGGAACGGCGCGAGGCCGAATTCTTCGCGATACTGCCAGCATTTCGCACTGACCTCGGGCCCGATCCCTGCCGGGTCGCCGAGCGTCAGTGCGATGGGTCGCGCGGACACGCGACTAGCGATATTCGATGACGGCGTCGCGGCGCAGGTCGCGCAAATAGCGGTCGGCGCGCAGCGCGACACGTTCGTCGCGAATCTGGCTGCTGACCTGGTCGGCACTGGGCAGGCCCGGCACCGGATTGTCGCGACCGCACAGGACGAGCACGCTCACCGCATCGGTATAATCACCGAAGGGCTGGGTCGCCTGACCGATCTGCATGTTCTTGAGCATGTCGCGCAGTGCCGGCGGGATTTCGCGCATGCCGACATCGTCGCGGGTCAGGACACGGCCGTCGAACTGGGCGGCGAGCGCTTCGGCACCGCCGCAACCCGAAACGTTGGCCGCAGCCTGGACGAACTGGTCGGTCAGCGCTTCGGCCTGCTCACGCGGCATCGAGGCGGAGAAGGGGATCGAGACCTGCTTGAGGCTGAGGATCGCATCCAGCGGATCCGCCGTCAGCGTCGAGCGGCGGTCGCGAACCTGGAGGATCGAATAGCCACCCGAATTGGGGATCGGGATCGAGATCTGGCCAACGTCCAGATTGTTGAGTGCCTGCGCGAGCTCGAGCGGAAGCTTGTCGGGGCGGACCCAGCCAAGATCGCCGTCGACCGCCGCGGCGGTGTTTTGCGAATAGACCCGGGCGAGGGCCGAGAAGCTGGCGCCTTGGCGCAGCTGGTCCTGGATCTGCAGCATCGTCTCGCGGACCTGCATGTCGGTCGCTTCGCTGGTCGGCAGGAAGATTTCGTCGACGCGATACTCGACCATGCCACGATTGGCCTCGAGCTGGTTGAGGATGCGCTGGACTTCTTCATCGCCCACCGAAACGAAGCTGGCGACGTGCACCTGCAGCAGGCGGTCCCAGGCAATCTCGCCGCGGATCTGGCGACGGATGGTGCGGAGCGAGCTGCCATTTTCCGACAGGATGGTGTCGAGTTCGGCAACGGTCAGGCCCGAACGCTGCGCGACGCTGGCGAGCGCCTGCTCGACTTCGTCGTCGGCAATTTCGAGACCTTCTTCGCGCGCTGCCTGGATCTTCAGTGATTCGACGACGAGCTGGTCGAGCGTCTGGGTGCGCAGCTGGGCGAGTTCCTCGGGCGACAGGCCTTCGGTGCCGATCAGCTGCATGGCGATGCGCTGGTCGATATCGGTCTGGGTGATGATTTCGCCTTCGACGATGGCGTTGGCCTTCACGACCGACGGCAGCGTGTCGCCGAACAGGACGATATTTTCGGGAAGACGGAAGCCCGCCGGGTTGTCGTCAATGGGCGTCGCTTCGACCTGGCCCGCGTCCTGCGCGTAAACGGCCGGGGTGATGGCCAGCGTCATCGCGCTCGCCATGAGCGCTGCGCCCCTCAAAATGCTCTTCATCAAAAACCCTCGTAACTCGTTCAAAATCTTGAAACTGTTAGGTGATTTTGGCTGAACGCCAGCTTAGCGACCCAACCCCTTCAACACAAAGGTGACCGAAAAAGTCGACCCGCGGCGGAAGGCTCCGATGCGTTCATAGTCGCGCTTCCACGAAACCCCAAGCTCTATCGTTTCATCTTCATAGGTGAGGCCGAGGCGATGCCGCGCCGGCTCGAAGCCGTCGGACAGCGACAGCGGGTCCTCGGCACTGTCGGTAAGATCGAGCACGGTCGACCCGAACAGCGAATAATGATCGAGGAAATGGATGCGTCCGGCGACACGCAATTCCTCGCGGTCGCGCAGATCCTCGACCGTGCCATCAATGTCGCGATTGAGGCGCAGATAGCCGATCTGCGCATAGGTCTGGGTAGTGCCGAAGGTGAGGTCGACCTCGCTGCGGCGGAAGGCGAAATTGTCCTTGTCGATACGATATCGTGCGGTGAGGTCGACGAGGCGGCCGAAGCGCAGGCGGGTGCGGCCCACGAAATCGGACCAGCGATCGGTCAGCCCGGTGCCGTCGGGAAAGATATCGGGCTCGGACGAGATACGGTAGCTCTGGCCGATATTGGACCGGATCGAGAAATTGGGGCGGTCGAGCAGATATTCCACGCCATAGGTAACGCGGCTGCCATCTTCCCAACGGTCGTAACCCGGGAAGCGGTTGAGCGCGAAGAGGTTGGAATCCTCAAGATCGATGGCGCGCGCATCCTCGTTGGGAATATCGAGATTTTCCGTCGGCGGGGTCAGCACCAGCTGGACACGCGGGACGATACGCTGCGTGCCGCCAAACGCCTCGCCGATGAGCGGCCAGCGCAAGTCCGCAGCAGCAGCAGCGATACCGCGATAATGCCAGCCGTCGGTCCCGCGATAGAGCGGGATGTCGGTCAGCTCGCTGTCATTGGTACGATAGACGTCGCTCCGCAGATAGCCGGTGAGCGTCAGCTCCTGCCCGAGGTCGCCGAGAAAGCGGCGGTCCCAGCGCGCGCGGGCAAAGGCGCGCTGCGTATCCTGGCCATCGACGCGCAGGATGGCGAGGCTGTTGGCCTGGACCTCGACGCGCCCGCCAAGCACCGGATCACCGACGCGGATGCGGGCATCGATGGCGGGCAAGGCGATGGGGATGCGGTCCTGCACATCGTCGACGCGCAGGCCCTGGAAGGCCCAGCCGGCGATCGAGAGATAGCTATTCTCGCTGATCCGCTCGACCATCGCCATGTTGCGCAGGCGGTCGTCCTGAGTGAGGTCGAAGCGGCGGGTGACGGTCTTGTCGGTGGCGTAGCGGAACGAGCCGGTCGCGCGCCAATAGGGGTCGAACTGGAACCGCCCATTCGCATCGAAATAGCCGCGGAAATTCTCGCCGAGCGATTCGGGTGTCGCGCCAAAGTCGGGATTGTCGACATCGCCATAGGTGGCGAAGCCGCCGACCTGGAACGCACCCTTTTCGCCGAGCTGGCGATAGAGGGCGGAAACGCCGGGCGGGTTACCAGTGTAGAGATGCGGCGTGACCGTCAGATCCTTGTTGCGGTCGAACCGGAAATAATAGGGCAGCGACAATTCGATGCCGTTGATGCCCGAAATGTTAAGCTCGGGAACGAGCAGGCCGTTGATCCCGCCTAATTGCCCGACATCGCCGACGGTGAAGACGGGAAGCAGCGGAAGCTCGAGGCCAAGGATCTGGATACGCCCGCCGCGGAACTTGAGCGCGCCGGTTTCCTCGTCGCGGACGACTTCAGCAGCGGTGATCCGCCAGCTCGGATCTTCCTCGCAGTCCATCTGCTCGGGGTAGGGGCAGTAAGCGTAGGCGGCATTTTCGACGACGATCTGGCCGTCCTCGCGGCGTCCGACCTCGCCGGCAATGCGGCCGCCCGTGTCGAGCGCGAGCAGGAAATTCTCGATGCTCCCGGAAGCCAGCTCGTCATCGAGCGTGACCGTCTCGCCGACGATGCGGTCGCCGGTCGGGGCGAGCAGGACGACATTGCCGCTGGCCACGACTTCGCCGGTCTCGCGATTCCAGACGACCTGGTCGGCGGCAAGGAAATAGCCGTCGCGGTTCATTCGCACGGCGCCCGATGCAGTCACGACCTGTGCTTCGCTGTCGTAGACGATTTCGTCAGCCGTAAAGGCGATCGTATCCACGTCTTCGGCGCTTGCGGCGGCGGGTTCGGCTTCCGCGGCGTCCTGCGCAAAGGCCGGGGCGACGGGCAACAGCAAGGCGCACAGGCCCACGCCCGTCTTCAACCATGCCTTGTCGGTTCGTCCGCTCATCGCCACGCCCTATGCCTAGCCCGAGCCATATCGGCAATCCACCTTTGCCTTTTTGCCTGCCCTCGTTCTAAAGGGCGGCATCCGCCGATTGGCGATTGAAGACACACGAATAGAGGATGCCCCTTTCATGAAAATCGCGTTCACGCCGACCCGCCCCGATGGCGACTATGTGCTCGTCCTGCCGCTCACCGGCGCCGATGACGAGCGTCTCGACAGCCTTGGCGGCGATGCCGAGGGCGTGAAAGCGAGCCTTGCCAAGCAGCGCTTCGAAGGCAAGCGCGGCAAGAGCGCGACCGTCTTCCTCGCCCATGATGGCGGCCGCCGCATGCTTGCGGTCGGGATCGGCGAAGGCGAAGATCTCGACCTGGAAATCCTCGGCGCGACGCTCTCGGCCCAGCTCGGCAAGTCGGGCGAGACTCATGCGGTGCTCGACCTTAGCGAGCGTGACGTATCGACCGATGCGGCTGCGCGCGCAGCCCTCGGCGTCGTCGTGCGCGCCTGGACCTTCGATCGCCGCACCAAGAAGAAGCCCGAAGAAGAAACCACGCTTGAGGAAGTGACGATCGTCGCTGCCCCGACCGATGCTGCTGCGCGCTGGGAAAGCCGCTATGCGCCGCTCGCCAAGGGCATCGCGCTGACCCGCGAACTGGTTACCGAGCCGGCCAACATCATCTACCCCGAAAGCTTCGTCGAGCGCGTGCGCGAGCATGCCAAGGATACCGGTCTGGTCATCGAGACGCTGGGTCGCGAAGAAATGGAAAAGCTGGGCATGGGCGCGCTGCTCGGCGTCAACCAGGGCTCGGTCCGCGAACCGCGCCTGCTCATCATGAAGTGGATGGGTGGTGAGGGCGATGCGACGCCCGTAACCCTGATCGGCAAGGGCGTCACCTTCGATACGGGCGGCATCTCGATCAAGCCGGCGCTCGGCATGGAAGGCATGAAGTGGGACATGGGCGGTGCCGGCGCGGTGTCGGGCGCGATGCTCGCGATCGCCGGGCGCAAGGCCAAGGCCAACGTCATCGGCATTTGCGGCCTTGTCGAAAACATGCCCGACGGCAATGCGCAGCGTCCGGGTGACGTCGTCACCACGATGAGCGGCCAGACCGTCGAAGTCATCAACACCGACGCCGAGGGGCGCCTCGTGCTGGGTGATGCGATGACCTATGCGCAGCGCGAATATTCCCCCGAAGTCATGATCGACCTGGCGACCCTGACCGGCGCGATGGTCATCAGCCTCGGCCACGAAATGGCGGGCTTCTTCACCAACAATGACGGCCTTGCCGCCGAGCTGCTCGAAGCCTCGTCGCTGTCTGGCGACAAATTGTGGCGCCAACCGCTGGCGGAAGCTTATGACCGCCTGATCGACTCGCCGATCGCCGACATGAAGAATGTCGGTCCGCGCGAAGCGGGGTCGATCACCGCCGCGCAATACCTCCAGCGCTTCGTCGAGGACGGCGTCAAATGGGCGCATCTCGACATTGCCGGCATGGCGTGGAGCGACAAGGCCAAGCCTGCCTATGACAAGGGCGCGACCGGTTATGGCGTGCGCGTGCTCGACACCTATGTCGAGCGCGAGTGGGAAGCTTAAGCCCTGCGCGTCGACTTCTACCAGCTGGACGATGACGGCGCGGGCGCAGGCGTGCTCGCGGCCATCGCCGGCAAGCTGGCAGAGCAGGGCGAACGCCTGCTTCTGGTCAGCGAGGACGAGGCGCAGCTGGCCTCGCTAGACCGAATTTTGTGGGAAGAAGGCGGGAAGACCAGCTTTCTCGCCCACGGCATCGAAGGGCAGGGGCGCGATGCCGACCAGCCCGTCTTGCTGTCGACCCGGATGATTGCCGCCAACAGCGCGCGCAATGTCGCGCTGGCCGATGGCAGTTGGCGCGCTGCCGCGCTCGACTATGAGCGCGCCTTCATGCTTTTCGACGATAGCACTATCGCGGGCGCGCGCGAGGCATGGAAATCGCTCGGCGATACCGAGGGCGTGGAGCGCCATTACTGGGCGCGCGAAGAGGGCAAGTGGGTGCAGAAAGCCTGACGAGGCTTGCATGGTCGCGCCCGCGCGGCTAGGGGCGCGCGCAAGCGAGTTCAAACCCTTACGCCAAGTGGAGAATTTTCATGGCCGTCACCCGTACCTTCTCGATCATCAAGCCCGACGCCACCCGCCGCAACCTCACCGGTGCGGTCACCAAGATGCTGGAAGAAGCCGGCCTTCGCGTCGTCGCTTCCAAGCGCATCCACATGACCAAGGAACAGGCCGAAGGCTTCTACGCCGTCCATGCCGAGCGTCCCTTTTTCGGTGAACTGGTCGAGTTCATGATGAGCGAGCCGGTCGTTGTGCAGGTGCTCGAAGGCGAAGACGCCGTGAAGCGCAACCGCGACATCATGGGCGCCACCAACCCGGCCGAAGCCGACGAAGGCACGATCCGCAAGGAATATGCCCTGTCGATCGGTGAAAACACCGTCCACGGTTCGGACAGCGACGAAAACGCCAAGATCGAAATCGGCTTCTTCTTCAACGAAGACGAAATCGTCGGCTAAGCCGTCCGATCATCGGATTAGGAAGGGGCGTCTTGGCCGAACGGGCCGGGACGCCTTTTTCTTTTTGGAGACCTACAAGTGACCAGCAGATCGCAACCGAGTGCCATCCGGTTCGAACGCCTGGAGTCCGTTGAGCGTGAGGTGATCCTCGCCCATATGCTCGATCCGCGCATTGCCAAGCATCTCCCACTGCTGGACGAGCGGGAATGGGATCTGGGGAAGGTCGACTGGTTCGTCGGTATGAAAGCAGCGCATTGGGAGAAGCATGGCTTTGGCCATTGGGCGATTTTCATCGAAGACGAATATGCGGGCTGGGGCGGCTTCGAAAAGGATGGCGATGGCTGGGATTTCGGGCTTGTTCTACACCCCGACCATTTTCGCTCGGGTGCGAGGATCGCAGCGCAAGCCTTTGCCTGGGCACGCGAACATACTCAGATCGAGCGCGTGACCGCGCTTTTGCCGCTGTCGCGATCCGAACGCGCGCTGCAGCGTCATGGTGCCAGACCGATCGGCGAAGTCGAGGCGCACGGCCTGACCTTCAGGAAATGGGAAGTTCACCTACGCGAAGAGTGATTGCCGCAGCCTTGGCTCTTCCTTTTTTTTCCGAAACGGCGTCCCATCTCGCGATTGAGAAGGGATTACCATCATGCCAGCCAAGATCGATCACCTGACCATCGCCATGTCCGACCGCGAGGCGTCCGAGCGGCACTATGGCATCCTCCTCCCGCTCGTCGGATTTCGCGAGGAAAAGCGCGGGATCTGGACCGATGGTGAGGGCTTCTACCTTCAATTCATGACCGCGAAGAAGGGCACCGGCCCCTACGAGCGCTATGGCGCCGGTCTCAACCATTGGGGGCTGGCGATGGAGAGCAAAGAATCGGTCGAGCAATTGCGCGACCGATTGATCGAGGCCGGGATCGATGCCCAGCCCTTGCAGGATTTGGGCGGCGCGACGGCTTTGTTCCTGCCCGATCCGGACGGCCTGCGGGCCGAATTCACTTACTATCCTGACGGAATGCCGCCGGTCGGTTGATCGCGCGGAACGTCTCGCCATCCGCTCCGTTGGCGGGGAAAGGGAGAATGAAATGACCAATATCGTCGCGATCTGCGGTTCGATCCGCAAAGGCAGCTTCAACCAGGCAGTTCTCGATGCCGCTGCCGAATTGGTGCCGGATGGCTGCAAGGTGACGATGGTACCGCTTGATCAGGTCGAGCTGTTTTCCGAAGATCTGGAAGACGACCTGCCGCCCGGTGCGCAGGCGTTGAAGGACGCTTTTGACGATGCCGATGCCATCCTAATCGGCAATCCAGAATATAATCATTCGCTGTCGGGCGTGCTCAAGAATGCGCTCGATTGGCTCAGCCGCGGTTCGCTCGGCTCGCCGCTGCGCGACTTGCCTGCCATGAGTGTCGGCGCGAGTCCGGGGCCGGTGGGCACCGCCCGCGCGCACGCCCATCTGCGGGTCGTCGCCTGGACCATCGGCATGCGCCTGTGGCCGGGGCCTGAAGTGCTGGTCAATAATTGCAAGGACAAGATCGAGGATGGCAAGCTGACCGATCAAGGCAGCCGCGATTTCCTCGAAAAGTCGCTCAAGAATTTCGCCGACTGGATCGAGCGGCTCGACTAGCGTTCGACGAAGCGGGCAAGGGCGGCCGGATACAGGTCATGCTCTTCGGCAAGCACGCGGGCTTCCAGGGTTGAGACCGTGTCATCTTCTAGGATCGGGACGCGCGCCTGCGCGATCACTTCGCCCGCATCCAATTCCTCGGTCACGACGTGCACGCTACAGCCATGTTCGGCATCGCCTGCATCTAGGGCGCGCTGATGGGTGTCGAGGCCCTTATACTTTGGAAGTAGCGAGGGATGGATGTTCAGCAGCCTTCCTTCGAAGCGCTGGATGAATGCGGGGCCGAGGATACGCATGAACCCGGCCAGCGCGACCGTCCCGGCCCCCGACGCCTCGATGGCATGCGCCAGTTCAGCATCATAAGCCGCGCGGTCGACGCCGCGACTATCCTTCGACCAAGTCACAATTCCTTGTTTGTCCGCCCAGGCTAGACCCGGTGCGTCGGGTCGATTTGAGGCCACGAGGACGACTTCGTAATTGTCGGCAGCATCGACGAGGCGGCGCATATTGCTGCCGCGCCCCGAAATGAGGATCGCGACCTTGCGTGGGTCAGGCGTCATGAGTGGCCGACCAGCCCTCGCCGGTGACGGTGCAACCGCGCTGGCCTTCGCGGACCTCGCCGATCACGTGCGTTTCGATGCCCTCGCGACCGAAATGCAGTTCAAGATCCTCGGCGATGTCGGCGGGCACGATGGCGACCATGCCGATGCCGCAATTGAAGGTGCGAACCATTTCCTCTTCGGCGACATTACCGCCTTCCTGGAGTTTCGCGAACAAGGCCGGGCGGTCCCATTTGGTGGCGTCGACATGCGCATGGCAGCCTTCGGGCAGGCTGCGCGGCAGGTTTTCGAGCAGGCCGCCACCGGTAATATGTGCCAGCGCATGGATGTGGCCGTCGCGGATCGGGTCGAGCAGGGGGCGGACGTAGATGCGCGTGGGTGCGAGCAGTGCTTCGCCAAGGCTGCGCTCGTCCTCAAGGAAGGTGGAATGCAAATCCCAGCCTTCGCGTTCGATGATCCGGCGGACCAGCGAGAAGCCGTTTGAATGGACGCCGGTCGAAGCAAGGCCGAGCAGGACGTCGCCGGGCCTGACTTTGCTGGCGTCGATAAGGCGGCCGCGTTCGGCGGCACCGACACAGAAACCGGCAAGGTCATAATCCTCGCCCTCATACATGCCCGGCATTTCCGCGGTTTCCCCGCCGATCAGCGCACAGCCGGCTTGGCGGCAGCCCTCGGCGATCGAGGCGACGACGGTCTCGGCGACATCATTGTCGAGTTTTCCGGTCGCATAATAATCGAGGAAGAAGAGCGGCTCGGCGCCCTGCACGATGAGGTCGTTGGCGCACATGGCGACAAGGTCGATGCCGACGCCCGCATGATTGCCCATTTCCAGCGCCAGCTTCAGCTTGGTCCCAACCCCGTCATTGGCGGCGACGAGGATCGGATCCTCGAAGCCTGCGGCCTTGAGGTCGAACAGGCCGCCAAAGCCCCCCAGCGCGCCGTCGGCACCCGGCCGCGCGGTCGACCGCGCCAGCGGGGCGATGCGCTTGACCAGCTTGTTGCCCTCGTCGATGGAAACGCCGGCATCGGCGTAGGATAGACCCGTCTTTTCGCTCATAAATGCCTCGCTAGCGAGAAGGCGCTTGGATTTCCACGCTCAAATCGCCAAAACGGCCCTCGTGAAACGCTTTCCCCGCCTTTTGATGGTGCTGCTGCCCCTGTTTGCACTGGTTGGCTATGCCGCCGCGCAGATGGAGTCGGGCAACCGTGGCATCCTGCCGCGCGACAATGCGCAGGTGTTCGAAGTGAGCGGGATCGAAGTCGATGTCGCGGGCACCGACCCCGATGACGCGCGCTACAATGGCTGGCGGCTCGCGCAGCGCGAGGCATTCCGTCGTCTTTGGGCGCGCAACAATGGCCGTCCGCCCTCGCAGGCACCGTCGATCGGCGATGCGGCCCTCGACCGTCTCGTTAGCGCTGTGGTCGTCGAACGCGAGCAGATCGGGCCGGAACGCTACATTGCGACGCTCGGCGTCGAATTCGATCGCGCCCGAACTGCCTCGCGCCTCGGCGTGATCGGCCAGCGTCGTCGTTCGCCACCCTTCTTGCTCATCCCGGTGACCATCAGTGGCGGCACTGCGATGACGGTCGAGCAGCGTAATCCATGGCAGCGTGCCTGGGCCGAGCTCGGTACGGGCGATAGTGCGATCGACTATGTGCGGGTTTCCGGGCTTGGCTCCGATCCGTTGCTCGTCAATGCAGCCGTGACGCGCCGCCCCGGCACCGAATGGTGGACGAATGTCGCCGATCTCTATGGCGTCACCAATATCCTGATTGCCGAGGTGACATTGAAGCGCGCCTATCCCGGTGGTCCGGCCGAAGCACGTTTCGTTGCCTATGCCGGGCGCAGCCGTGAGGCGATTGGCAGCTTTACGATGACCGCGCGCAATAGCGAGGACGTGCAGCGCATGATGCGCGAAGCGGCGGTCGAAATGGACCGCCTCTACCAACGCGCGTTCCGTCGCGGCGATCTGCGCGCCGACCGGTCGATCGTTATCGAACGCGCGCCCGAGACGGTTGAGACAACCGCACCGCCGCCTGCCGTCTATCAAGTCCAGATCGCAGCGCCGTCTTCGGCAGTACTGAATGGCGCGCTCCTGCAGCTTCGTTCGACGCCGGGCGTCGATCAGGTCACCGAGATGAGCCTAGCCGCCGGTGGCATCAGTAGCGTGCTCGTTACCTATCGCGGTGAGATCAGCGCGCTGCGTGCTGCGCTGCTCGCCCGAGGATGGTCCGCGACGTACGCAGGCGGAGTGCTTCGCCTCCAGCCTGCCGCGCGCGCGCCACTGCCGCCGCCGCCACCGCCGCAGGCGCCGATCGTGGAGGGAGAGGCGCAGCCCGAAATTGGCGAGCCGGTGCCCATCGAACCGCGCCGCGTCGTCCGCCCCAACCAGCGCCGCAACAGGCGATGAGCGGGCAGATCGCGCTACCTCTCGACTGGCCCACCGAGGCCGTCGACGACCGGCTGATTACGGGCGCGCCCAATGCCGAAGCGCTCGCGCATCTGGCCGCGTGGAAAGACTGGCCGGTAAAAGCGACTTTGCTCACCGGTCCGCGCCGGTCGGGTCGCAGCCTGATCGCGCATCAATTCGTCGAACGCACCGGTGGACGGCTCTTCGACGATGCCGAACGGCATGACGAGGAAGCGCTCTTCCATGCCTGGAACAGAGCGCAGGAAGAGGGGCGTCCGCTCCTGATCGTTGCCAGCGAAGCGCCGCCGCACTGGGAGGTCGCGCTTCCCGACCTTTCGACCCGTCTCAATGCGACGCCCGTGGCCCGTATCGAAGCGCCCGACGATGCCATGATGGCGGCCCTGTTCGAACTGCATTTCGCCGACCGCGGCCTGTTCCTGCCGCCCGAGGCGCAGCGTTATCTGGTCGAGCGTGCCTCGCGTGGCTATTATGAAGCCGAACGCCTCGTGGAACAGATTGACCGTTTCGCCATTGCCAATCGGGCAAGGCTGACGGTCCCGACCATCCGCCGGGCATTGGAGCAACGAGGCGAGGCGGCATGAGCGAGGCGGATCCGAAAGTCGATGAAGCAGCCGTGTCGCCTGCTGACATCGAGGAATTCGGGCCCGAGCGCTATTTTAACCGCGAACTGTCCTGGCTGGAATTCAATCGTCGCGTGCTTGAGGAGGCCGCCAATCCGGCGCACCCCTTGCTCGAGCGGCTCCGCTTCCTGTCCATCTCGGGCTCCAACCTCGACGAATTTTTCATGGTCCGCGTCGCCGGCCTCAAGGGCCAGCAATTGCAGGAAATCGAGGAGCGCTCGATCGACGGCCGTAATGCAAGCGAGCAATTGCACGACATCGGCATCGTCGCCGACGACCTGACCGCCGAAGCACAGCGCGTGTGGATGGTCCTGCGCGAGCGGCTCGAGGATGAGGGCGTCAACGTCATTCATCGCGAGGAGATGACGAAGCGCGAGCGCGAATATCTGTCCGAGCGTTTCGACGAGGAAATCCTGCCGGTGATCACGCCGCAGGCGGTCGATAATGTGAACCCGTTTCCCTTCGTTCCCAATGCCGGTTTCGGCCTGATCTTCAATCTCTACGATCCGAAGACCGACGAGAATATCGTCGAGCTCCTGATGATCCCGCAATCGCTGCCGCGCTTCATGCACCTGCCGAGCCGCGGCCGCGCGAAGCGGGTCATTTCGATCGAAAGTGTCATCCGCGAATTTTTCGACCGGCTTTTCCCGGGCTTCGAGAAGCGTGAAGCCGGAGCGTTCCGCGTACTCCGCGACAGCGATATCGAGATCGAGGAAGAGGCCGAGGATCTGGTGCTCACCTTCCGCAGCGCGATCAAGCGGCGCCGCCGCGGGCGCGTCATCCGCCTCGAAATGGCAGCGGACACGCCCGACAGCCTGCAAACGGTGATCCGCGAAGGGCTTGAGGCGGATAATGCACTGATCGTCGAGAGTTCGGGCCTGATCGGCATTTCCGATCTCGCGCAGATTATCGATGTCGACCGGCCCGATCTCAAGTTCGAGCCTTACACCCCGCGCTTTCCCGAGCGCATCAAGGAATATGGCGGCGACTGTTTTGCGGCGATCAAGGCCAAGGATATCGTCGTCCATCACCCGTACGAGACGTTCGATGTGGTGGTGTCCTTCCTGCGCCAGGCCGCTGAAGATCCCGATGTTGTCGCGATCAAGATGGCGCTCTATCGCGCGGGCAAGCAGTCCGAAGTGATCGAGGCGCTGGCCGCGGCGGCCGAAGCCGGCAAGTCCGTCACTGCCGTCGTGGAATTGAAGGCACGGTTCGACGAGGAGCAAAACCTCTATTGGGCCGCGCGCCTGGAACGCGCGGGCGTCCAGGTCGTCTATGGTTTCTTCGACTGGAAGACCCACGCCAAGGTCTCGATGGTGGTTCGCCGCGAAGGCGACAAGATGCGGACCTATACCCACTGGGGGACCGGCAACTACCATCCCGTCACCTCGAAGATTTACACCGATCTGAGCTATTTCACGGCATCGACGCGGGCTGCGCGCGATGCCGCCAAGATGTTCAACCTCGTCACCGGCTTCGTGCAGCCGCGAGGCCTCGAGATGGTGACGCTTAGCCCCAACGGCCTGCGCGATCGCATCCTGACGCTGATCGACCGCGAGATCGACAATGCCAAGGAAGGCAAGCCCGCCGCCATTTGGGCCAAGATGAACCAACTGGTCGACAAGAAGGTCATCGACCGTCTCTATCTGGCAAGCCAGTCTGGTGTGTCGATCGATCTCATCGTGCGCGGCATTTGCTGCCTGCGCCCGGGTGTCGATGGGCTGTCGGAAAATATCCGCGTCAAATCCATTGTCGGGCGGTTCCTCGAGCATAGCCGCATCTTCGTCTTCGCCAATGGCGCGCGCCTGCCGCATCGCAAGGCGCGCGTTTACATCTCGTCGGCCGACTGGATGCCCCGCAATTTCGACCGCCGCGTCGAGCATATGATGCCGCTCGAAAACCCGACCGTGCACGCGCAGGTGCTCGACCAGGTCATGATCGCGAACCTGATCGACAATGAGCAGAGCTGGGTGCTTGGGCCCGATGGCCGCTATGAGCGCATCGAGCCGGGCAAGCGTCGCTTCAATTGCCATCATTACTTCATGACCAACCCTTCGCTCTCGGGCCGCGGTGCGGCGCTGGCCGGCAAGCGCGTGCCCAAACTTCGACTGACACAGCGGGGCGGATGATCGCGCCGCTCTCCTTCGGTCCCGTTGGGATCATCGACATCGGGTCCAACTCGGTGCGTCTGGTGATCTATGGCGGCACCGAGCGTGTCCCTTCGGTCCTGTTCAACGAAAAGGTCATGGCAGGGCTGGGCAGAGGGCTGCGCGAGACCGGGCGGATGGATGAGGAATCCATGGCGATGGCGCTGGACGCGCTCGCGCGTTTCCAGCTCATCGCCAAGCGCATCAAGGTAAAGCGCCTGCGCACGGTCGCGACGGCGGCGGTACGTGAAGCCGAGAACGGGCCGGACTTTCTCTATGCTGCCGCCAAGATGGGGCTCAAGCCGGCGCTGATTTCGGGTGAGGAAGAGGCGGTCGGCGCGGCATTCGGCGTGCTGAGCGCCATTCCCGAGGCCAAGGGCATGGTGGCCGATCTCGGGGGCGGCAGCCTTGAACTGGCCGGCATTGCTCGCGGCGCGATCGGGGCGGTCGACAGCCTGCCCATCGGTGTCCTTCGTGTCGGCACGCCGCCGGACGAGGACATGATCTCGTCACACCTGGAACGCGCCCTGAAGGGCATGACGCTGGGCAAGGCCGCGAAGGGGCAGGGGCTTTATCTGGTCGGCGGCAGCTTTCGCGCCATCGCGCATCTCGATCTGCTGTCGAACAAGCACCCGCTCCCGATCGCGCATCAGCACCAGATCGATCCCGCGCGACTGGATGCGCTCGAAAAACTCGCCGAAGATGCGGACAAGAGCGAATTGGTCGAGAAATTCTGGGTGCCCTCGCAGCGTGCGCCGCAGCTGCCGGCAGGTCTCGCCATTCTTCGCAAGTTGATCGAGACCTGCGAACCGAGCCATGTGACCGTCTCGGCCTATGGCCTGCGCGAGGGCTTGCTCTACAGCGAATTGTCCGACGCCAAGCGGCAGGAGGACCCGCTTCTCGCGGCGGCGCTAGAGGTTGGGCGGAGGCTTGGACGCTTCGGCGACCATGGGGCCTTGCTCGACCAGTGGATTGCGCCCGTCTTCACCAGCGACGGCAAGGCCATGGCGCGGCTGCGTCTCGCCGCCTGCTTGCTGGGTGATATTGCCTGGAACGCGCACCCCGACTTCCGCGCGCTTCGTGCGGTCGACCAAGCGCTGCATGGCAATTGGGTCGGGGTGGATGCCAAGGGGCGTGCGATCATCGGCCGCGCCTTGTTCACTGCATTTGGCGAGGACGGCGAGTTCGATCCACAGGCACTGACGCTTTTGAGCAAGCGCGAAATTGCGCGGGCTTATGCTTGGGGCCGGGCGATCCGGCTCGCGCAGCGCCTGTCGGCGGGTACGGACAGACTGCTACGCCAGACCGCGCTCAAGCGGCAGGACGACAAGGTGCTGCTCGTCATGTCGGAGAAGAAATACCGCCTTTACGGCCTCGCCGTGCAGAAGCGGCACGAACAGCTTGCCGCCGCCCTCAAGCTGAAGGCGGCGGTAGCGTTCGAATAAGGCGATTTTCTCGCGGGATCAGCCGCAGTGGACGCGGGTCACCACATTATTGTTGTCGAGCGTGACGTTGACGCGCTCGGGCAGCATGTCGGTCGTCGCCATGCCGTCGACACGCAGCCATCGGAAGAGGCCAGCGCCCGTTTCCATGATCACCGCGTCGGCAAGTCCCTGGCTGGCAGGCTGGCCGATGAAGCCGGCAGTATCGCCTTCTTCACAGATATGCGGATTGTTGAGCACGTCGAGACGCGCATAGTCATCGGCGTAAGGGTAGTTGGCACAGGCGCCAAGCATGGCGGCCGCAGGTACGATCATTGCCCACTTCATTTGGAGTCTCCCCTTCTTGTCATCGCCAGTTTGCCATCTTCGATCGCAAAGGCCAAGCGACCTTCAACTAGATCAAGTGCATCGCGCCCGAATTCTTCGAATCTCCAGCCCTGGAGAATGTCCAGATCTTCGCGCACGCCGGCGGCCAGAAGCTCCAGATCGCCGGCCCGCGTGATGAGGCGCGGCGCCACGCCGCTTTCCTTGGCGCGGATTTTCAGGAGCAATTTCAACAGGTCACTGACGAGACTTGCCTCCTTGGTGAGGCCGGGACGACGCGGCGGTTTGGCCGGCATTTCGTCCTTGGGCAGCGGCTCGGCATCCTTCAGCGTGTCCATGAGGCGCGCGCCGATGTCGTTGTCGCGCCAACCGCGCGACAGGCCGCGAATCTTGACCAGATCCTCCTGGCGCTTGGGCGGATGGTTGGCGAGTTCGCCCAACGTGTCGTCCTTGACGATTCGCCCGCGCGGCAGGTTTTTCCCGCGCGCTTCCTTCTCGCGCCATGCTGCGAGCGCCTTGAGGCGGCCCAGCACTTCGGGCTTGCGGCTCGGCAGCTTCATGCGTTTCCACGCATCTTCGGGGGCGAATGCGAAGGTCGACGGATCGGCAAGCCGGGCCATTTCCTCATCCAGCCAGGCCCCGCGGCCCGTACTGACGAGCTTGTCGAGGAGGGTGGGGAAGATTTCCGCCAGGTGCGTCACATCGGCGATGGCATAATCGAGCTGTCGCTTGTCGAGCGGACGGCGCGACCAGTCGGTGAAGCGCGCTCCCTTGTCGAGCTGGTGCCCGAGAACCGCCGAGACGAGATTGGCATATCCGACCTGCTCGCCATAGCCGAGCGCCATCGAGGCGATCTGAGTGTCGAACAGCGGGAAGGGCGTCTTGCCGGTGAGATTGTAGAAAATCTCGAGATCCTGCCCGCCGGCATGGAAGACTTTGACGATCTCCCTGTTCTCGACCAGCAGGTCGAGCAGGGGATCGAGGTCAATGCCGTCTGCGAGTGGATCGATGGCCGCCGCTTCCTTGCCATCCGAAATCTGGATCAGGCACAGTTCGGGCCAATAGGTGTTTTCGCGCATGAATTCGGTGTCGACGCACACGAATTCTGCGGTTTCCATGCGGGAGATCAGGTCTTTTAGGGACGCAGACTCGGTAATGAGATCGTGAATTTTCATATGGATTTGCGCCCTAGCGCACCCCAGAGCGCTTGACAAAGAAAGCTTGTATGGCGAGTGCAGCGCACGACTAGCGGGCCCTTCCGCACCATCTTCATTTTTCGAGACGATCATGCACGCTTACCGCACCCATCATTGTGCCGCCCTCAACGCCGAAGCCGTCGGCGAGAATGTCCGCCTGTCGGGCTGGATCCATCGCAAGCGCGATCATGGCGGTGTGCTGTTCGTGGATCTTCGCGATCATCACGGCATCACCCAGATCGTCGCCGACGAAGACAGCCCCGCGCTGCCGGTGCTCGACAAGCTGCGTGTCGAGAGCGTCGTTACCATCGATGGCGAGGTGAAAGCGCGTAGCGAAGGCACGGTGAACAAAAACCTGCCGACGGGCGCGATCGAGGTATTCGCGCGCGGTATCACGGTGCAATCGGAGGCCAACGAGCTGCCCCTGCCGGTTGCCGGCGAGCAGGACTATCCCGAGGAAACCCGTCTCAAGTATCGCTTCGTCGACCTGCGCCGCGAAACGATGCACAAGAATATCGTGCTGCGCTCCAAGGTGATCAGCTCGCTGCGCCGCCGCATGGAAGCGCAGGGCTTCACCGAGTTCCAGACGCCGATCCTGGGGGCATCGAGCCCCGAGGGCGCGCGCGACTATCTGGTGCCTTCGCGCCTGCACCCGGGGCGCTTCTACGCGCTGCCGCAGGCGCCGCAGATGTTCAAGCAGCTGCTGATGGTGGCCGGCTTCGACCGCTATTTCCAGATCGCGCCCTGTTTCCGCGACGAGGATTTGCGTGCCGACCGCAGCCCCGAATTCTACCAGCTCGACTTCGAAATGAGCTTCGTCACGCAGGAAGACGTTTTCCAAGCGATCGAACCGGTGCTGGCGGGCGTGTTCGAAGAATTTGCCGATGGTCGCAAGGTGACCCCGGCAGGCGAGTTCCCGCGCATTCCTTACAAGGAAGCGATGCTGAAGTACGGCACCGACAAGCCCGACCTGCGCAACCCGATCGAGATTGCCGATGTCGGCGCGCATTTCGAAGGGTCGGGCTTCGGCCTCTTCGCCAACCTCATATCGCAGGGCAAGAAGGTCCGCGCCATCCCGGCACCGGGCACGGCCGAGAAGAGCCGCAAGTTCTTCGACGAAATGAATGATTGGGCGCGCGGCGAAGGTTTCCCGGGCCTTGGCTATGCGACCCGCAAGGGCGGCGAATGGGGTGGACCCATCGCCAAGAATCATGGCTCCGAAAAGATGGACACGCTGGCCGACGAACTCGGCCTCGGTCCGGATGACGGCCTGTTCTTCGCTGCGGGCGATGAAAAGGATGCGGCCAAGCTTGCTGGTCTTGCGCGCACCCGCGTCGGCGAAAGCCTCGAGCTCATTCCCGAGGGCGAATTCAAATTCTGCTGGATCGTCGACTTCCCGATGTTCGAGTTCGATGAAGAGCGCCAGAAGGTCGACTTCAGCCACAACCCCTTCTCGATGCCGCAGGGCGAGATGGAAGCGCTGGAAACCAAGGACCCGCTCGACATCCTCGCTTGGCAGTATGACATCGTCTGCAATGGCTACGAACTGAGCTCGGGCGCCATTCGTAACCACCGTCCGGACATCATGTACAAGGCCTTCGAGATTGCCGGCTATTCCAAGGCCGATGTCGACGAGAATTTCTCGGGCATGATCGAAGCGTTCAAACTTGGCGCGCCCCCACACGGCGGTTCGGCACCTGGCATCGACCGTATCGTCATGCTGATCGCCGACGAGCCCAATATCCGTGAAGTCATTGCCTTCCCGCTGAACCAGCGTGCGCAGGACCTGATGATGGGCGCCCCGAGCCTCGTGAGCGATCGCCAGCTCGAGGACGTCCACATCCAGCTCGACCTGCCGCCCGAGGAAGCTGACGACAGCGCGCCGGTCGCCGACGTTGTGGAAGACGACAGCTAAGTCTCTCAAGGGACACACCGTTCCCGAAACGAGACGGTTTTCCGGCGTGAGAGATTGATCCCCGGGCAGCGCGCCGTTAAACGCGCCTTCATGGGGATTGACTTAACCGCAGTACCGGTGGGGGCATCGGTACAAGGTGACAGCGAGGAACGGCTCACCGAGCTGCGCGCGCAGTTGCGCGAATTGCAGCTGCGCATGGTCGCGCACGGCAAGCAGCTGATCGTCCTCGTCGAAGGCTGGGAAGCCGCAGGAAAGCGCGATTTCCTTCGCGATCTCGGCTGCAGTCTCGATCCTTGCCGGATGCGAACCTTCGTGACCGCGGCAAAGCCCGATAGCGACGAAAAACGTCATTGGCTGGCGCGTTTCTGGGCCGAGCTGCCGGCGGCCGGAAATAGCAGCCTGTTTTATCGCAGCTGGTACCGGACCGTCATCGCCCAGAAAATTGCAGGTGCGATCGACGAGACCGGCCTGTCGCGCGGTTGCGACGAAATCAACGAGTTCGAAGCGCAGCAGTGTGACCATGACACCATCATGGTGAAGCTCTTCTTTCATATGAGCGAGGACGAGCAGGCACGCCGGCTCGAACAGCGCTGGTCCGATCCGTGGATGCGGACGATCACGCACAAGCGCGAGGATAATTGGGCCGAGGGGCGCGCCAAGCTGATCGATGGCTGGCATGCCGTTTTCGAACAGACGGATACGCGCTGGGCCCCGTGGACCTTGGTCGATGCCGAAGACGAGAAGGGTGGACGCGCCATGGCGCTCGAGACGCTCGTCCGTACGCTCGACAAGGCGTTGCCGGCAACGCCGCCGGCTGCGCAGGGCGATCATGTGGTCGTCCAATTTCCCGCTACTGGCGGGCGCTAAGCCCTAGCGCGTGCGCAAGAAGGGCGATCTCCCGACCAAGGACTGCGTCGTCTGCGGACGCCCGTTCACCTGGCGCAAGAAGTGGGCAAAGGTCTGGGACGACGTGAAATATTGCTCGGAGCGCTGTCGCGGCAATCGAGGCAAGGCTCAGGCCGACGGATAGTCGATCTTCACGACCTCGTAGAACATCTCGCCCGAAGGCAGGCGCACCGCGCGTTCATCGCCGACCTTGGCGCCGATCAGGGCGCGGGTGATCGGGGCTGACCAGCCAACACGGCCATCGCCTGCTTCGGCCTCGTCATTGCCGACGATGGTGATGATGCGCTCTCTGTCATTCTCGTCGACCAAGGTGACCGTGGCACCGAAGCGGACTTCATCGCGGCGCTCGGCCTTGGCCGGGTCGACCAGCTTGGCTTCCTTCATCACCTTCGAGAGATAGCCCAGGCGCCGGTCGATCTCGCGCAGCTTCTTGCGGCCGTAGATATAATCGCCATTCTCGCTGCGATCGCCATTGCCGGCGGCCCAGGCAATGAGCTCGGTCAGCTTGGGGCGTTCGACCCCGAACAACTGATCATATTCTTCGCGGATCCGCGCCAGCCCCTCGGGGGTGATGAAGCGCGGGCGCTTGGCCCCCACACCCATCAGCCGGGCCGGTTGGTCTTGCCGAGATGGCGCGAGACATGGACCGCGCCATAAGCGGGGACATAGGGATTGAGCCGGTCGTAGACGGCGGCATTCTCGAGCACGCGCTGGACATATCCGCGTGTCTCCATGAACGGGATTTTCTCGATCCACTCGACCGTGTCGACGCGCGAGGTGCGCGGATCGCCATTGTTGCGGATCCAGCGGTTCACATTGCCCATGCCGCCATTATAGGCCGCAGCGGCGAGCACCTTGTTGCCGTCATAATAGTCGCTCAGCCAGGCGAAATAGCCGCTGCCGAGACGGACATTGTAGGCCGGGTCGGTACGCAGGCAGCTATAGCAATATTCAAGGCCCATCCGCCGAGCCTGCTCGCGTGCCGTTGCAGGCAAGAGCTGCATCATGCCGTGGGCGTTGGCGTGACTGACGGCGAAATTGTCGAAGCTCGATTCCTGGCGGGTGATGCCGTGGGCGATGCTCCACGGATCGCCGCCCGGCGCGCCGCGCGGATGCACCGGCCAGGCGGAGCGATAATAGAAGGCGGTCCCGTCATTGCGTGCGGCACGGGCAATCCAGACACCAAGGTCGGCGCGGCCGGCCCGTAGCGCATAATCGCTAGCGATCAGGCGCTCCTGCTCGGTTTCAAGCGAGGTGGCGATGGCGCGCACGAACACGGCACGATCGTCGGGATCGCCGAGCCGCGACAGCGCGACGACAATGGGCTTGCTGGCAAATGCATTGCGCGCTGCGGCGGTCTGTTCGGGCAAAGCGGGCGGGACCGGGATGTCGCGGCCCAACCGTTCGAGCGCTAGCTGGCTGTAGAAGAGCTCGGGCGTTTCGGCGGCGCTGGCATAGAGGGCGTTGGCGCGCTGGACGTTGCCCGCCTCCTGCGCGCTGCGTCCGGCCCAATAGAGGCCCTTCGAGCGGACCTGTAGAGAACGGCCGCCGGTCGAATAGGATTCGAACAGGCGGCTTGCCGCAGCGGCATCGCCAAGCCGCTCGCGCGCGGTCGTGCCGGCGAGCCAGGCAAGCGAGGTATATTTGTCGCGCACGCCATAAGCCTGATTGGCGAGCACGGCGCCATCGGGCAGGGCGTCATCCAGCTGGCGCGCAATATTATAGGCGGTGACATGCGCGCCGCGATCCGAAGCGCCCTCGGCAGCGAGCAGCAGCATCTCGTACCATTTATCGACATTGGTCGGCCGGGTCGTGAAATCATGATCGCGCGCCAGCAGAGACTCCGACGCGCTTTCCTGGCCCGAAGCGCGGAAGTAACGCGCGCGGTCCATCAGCAGGCCGGCATGGTCGTCGATACGATCGGCGACACGGGCAAACAGCACGTCCGCATTACTGTCGCGGCGCTGGAGGGCGAGGCGGGCCTCGGCCACCTGGCGTTCGCCGGGGCTTGCCAGCGACAGTATGTCCTCGGCCTTTTCGCGCTCGCGAACGAACAGGAGCGCGTCGATACGGCGGTCATGGTCGAGCGCGGTCAGGCGGCTGCCGAAGCGCGACCGGATCGTGGCGATGTCTTCGTCGCTGAGATCGTCGCTCAGCCAGGCGTTGCGCGCTGCTTCGGTCGCCGCGTTGGTGCGACCCTGGCGTTCCTGTGCCAGCGCAAGCGCGGTCCAGCCGCGGCCATTGCGCGGTGGCGTGCCGTCGAAGAATTCGAGGACCAGAGGGTCGGGGGCAAAGGCATTGAGCGCTTCTTCGGCGCGGGCGCGGATCGACCCGATATTGGGCCAGTCGGGGTGCGCGATGGCGAATTGGGCAGCGCGCGAGAATGTCGGGTTGCGCTCATCTTTGAGCTCGCGCCACTCGGCGATCGAGGCGTCGACCGTGTCGCGCGCGCTCTGCAATTCGGCAGAGGTCGCGCCAGCCACCGCCATCTGCACGGGGCTGGAGGAAATGGCCGCTCCGGACAGGAGCAGTGAGGGGATGAGAAGGAGGCGCGTGGTCATGGGTGGTAATATGGAGTTTCACTGCTTATCAGACCCTGAACATTCGGCGGGCCGAATGGTTCTGGCGACAGGACGTTCTTTATCGGAGATATTTGATGTTCAAGGGCTCGATTCCGGCATTGGTGACCCCTTTTTCGAACGGCGAAGTCGATCTCGAAGCCTATGGCGAGCTGGTCGATTGGCAGATTTCCGAAGGCAGCCACGGCCTCGTGCCTTGCGGTACGACCGGTGAAGTCGCAACGCTCAATGCTGCCGAACATCGCGCCGTCGTTGCCAAATGCGCCGAGGTGGCAGCAGGCCGCGTGCCGGTCATCGCCGGCTGCGGCGGCTATGATACGGCGGCCGTGATCGAAGCGACGAAGATGGTCGCCGAGGCCGGCGCCGATGCCGCTTTGTGCGTCGTTCCCTACTATAACAAGCCGAGCCAGGCTGGCCTGATCGCGCATTTCCTCGCGATCGCCGAGGCATCGCCGCTGCCGGTGATGGTCTACAACGTGCCCGGACGCACGGTCGCCGATATCGGCGTTGCTGCACTCGGCGAGGTCGCCAAGCATGAGAAGATCGTGGCGATCAAGGATGCGACCGGCAATCTCGGGCGTGTGACGGAGCAGCGCATGGCCTGCGGCGAGGATTTCATCCAATTATCGGGCGATGATCCCACTGCGCTCGCGTTCAACGCGATGGGCGGCGTGGGTTGCGTGTCGGTGACGGGCAATGTCGCGCCGGGCCTGTGCGCCAAATTCCAGGATGCGATGGCCGCGGGCAATTGGGACGAAGCGCGCGCGCTGCAGGGAAAACTCTACCCGCTCCATGTCGCGATGTTCGCCGACGCCTCGCCCGGCCCTTGCAAATATGCGTTGTCCAGAGTGCGGCCGGGTTTCTCGACCGAGGTCCGCCTGCCGCTCACCCAACCGTCGGAAGCCGCCCGCGCTGCGGTCGACGCGGCGCTCGTCCATGCGGGGCTGGCCGGATGAGCAAGGCCTTCAACAAGGTCAAGGTCGTCGCCGACAACCGGCGCGCCTTCTACGAATATAGCGTCGAGGAACGGTTCGAGGCGGGTATCGCGCTGAAGGGCACCGAAGTGAAATCGCTGCGCAATGGTGAGGCGAATATTGCCGAGAGCTATGTCGGTGTCGACGAAGGCGAGGTCTGGCTCGTCAACGCGCACATCCCCGAATATTCGCACGGCAATCGGATGAACCACGACCCGCGCCGCCGCCGCAAGCTCCTGCTCCATGCGCGCGAGATCAACAAGCTGTTCGGCGCCGTGAACCGGCAGGGCATGACGATCGTCCCGCTGTCCATGTATTTCAACGGCGAGGGCAAGGCGAAGCTGGAGATCGCGCTCGCCAAGGGCAAGAAGGCGCATGACAAGCGCGCTGCGATCAAGGAACGGGACTGGAAAAGAGAGCAGGGACGCATACTTAGGAACCATGGGTAACAATCCCGGTCCTCTTCGCCGTTTCCTCGCCAAGCACGCCCCGACGCGCGAGGAACTGGCGCGCTCGCGCTGGCTGAAGCCGGTGCGTCGCTATATCGAGGCTCACGAATATTGGCGCTTCACCCGCCGCAGCGTGCCGCGCGCCTTCTTCATCGGCATGTTCATTGGCGTCTTCCTGATGATACCGGGGACGCAGATGATCGGCGCGGCGCTGATGTGTATTCCGATGCGCGGCAATATCCCGATCGCCGCAGCGCTCACCTGGGTGAGCAATCCCGCGACCACGCCGGTCTTTCTGATCGGTGCACTCGAAGTCGGCGGCTTCTTCGGCTTCGAAACCCATCTCGACCAATTGTACGAGCTGTACGAAAGCGATGCGTCGATCCGGCAATGGTTTGCCTGGCTGTTCACCGATGCTGCGCCCGGTCTGATCTTCGGATTGTTCGTCATCGGACTGGTGTTGGCGCTTGTCGCATATTGGGTGTCGCTCGTCGGATGGCGTTTGTGGATTGGCAAACGCTGGCGTCAGCGCACGGATTGAGGCAATCTCACTTCAGAATATCGAACGCCCAGGGGAGGGCAGAGGAGTTTACATGAAAAAGTTGATGGTCCTGCTTGCCGCCAGCACGATGCTGGCCGGTTGCACCGAAGATACGCGTCCGAAGGCGTCCGCCGCCGTGGCGCCGCCGCCGCCCGCCGTCGCGCAGGAGCTTGGCGATGATCCGGCGGGCGAGGCCGAGCTCGGTACGTTCGGCTTCGACCAGACCGGCATGGACACCAGCGTCGATCCGGGCGACGATTTCTATCTCTATGCAAACGGCACCTGGGCCGCGAACACCGAAATCCCGGCCGACAAGTCCAACTATTCGATGTTCGGCGCGCTCGACGACCTTTCCAAGGATCGCACGCGCAAAATCATCATGGAAGCGGCAGAGGATCCGACCAACCGCGTCGGCGCTGCCTATCGCAGCTACATGGATACGGATGCGATCGAAGCGGCCGGCATGGCCCCGATCCAGCCGATCCTCGGCGAGATCGAAGCAGTGGATAGCTGGGACGATTATGCCCGCATGATCGGCCGTGCTGACCGTCTCGGCTTTGGCGGTGCGCCCTTCGTCTGGTTTGTTGGCCAGGATTCGGGCGACAGTAGCCGCTATCTGCTCGCCGCCTACCAGTCGGGCCTCGGCCTGCCGGATCGCGACTATTATCTTACTGACAATGAGCGTTTCGAGGGCGTGCGCGCGGCCTATGTCGACTATCTGGCCGACATGCTTGGGTTCGCCGGGGCAGGGGACGATGCCCGTGCCCGCGCCGAGGCGATCCTTGCCTACGAGACCGAGCTTGCCGGCATCCACTGGGACCGCAACAAGCTGGGCGACAGCTCGGCGACCTATAACAAGATGAGCCGCGCGGAGATGGTTGCGCTCTATCCCGAATTCGATTGGGACACGATGTTCGCCGAGGGCGATTACGACTTTGACGAGGTCAATGTCGCAACGCCGGATTCGATCGTCGGCGGGCTCGAGCTTGCCTCGAACACCGACCTTCGCGTGCTCAAGGACAAGATGATGGTGAGCGCGCTGGGCAGCTTTGCAAGCTACCTGCCGGCCGCGGTCGATAACCGCCAGTTCGCTTTCTATTCGACGACGCTGTCGGGCGTGCCCGAGCAGCAGGAGCGCTGGAAGCGCGGCGTGAGCTTCGTCTCGGGCATCCTGCGCGACGATGTCGGCAAGGAATATGCCGCGCGCCATTTCCCGGCCGAATATAAGGCGCAGATGCAGGAACTGGTCGACAATGTGACCGAGGCCATGCGCCTGCGCATCGTCAATGCCGACTGGATGGCCGAGGAAACCAAGGAACAGGCCGCGACCAAGCTCGGCAATTTCCGCAGCAAGATCGGCTATCCCGACAAGTGGATGGACTATGAAGGCCTGACCATGGGCGACGACCTCTTCGCCAACGTCCAGGCTGCGCGCGAGTGGTCGCACCAGGACGCGCTGAAGCGCCTCGACGAGCCGCTGCGCCGCTGGGCCTGGGGCATGGCCCCGATGACGGTCAACGCTTACGCTAATTTCGGCCAGATGGAGATCGTCTTCCCGGCCTCGATCCTGCAGCCACCATTCTTCGATCCCAATGCCGATGCGGCCATCAATTATGGCGGTATCGGTGCCGTGATCGGCCATGAAATCAGCCACCACTTCGATGACCAGGGTGCCAAATATGACACGATGGGAAACCTCAACAATTGGTGGACCGAGGCTGACTATGCGAACTTCGAAGCGCGCGGTAAGGCACTGATCGACCAGTATAATCTCTACGAGATTTTCCCGGGCGAGTTTGTCGATGGCGAGTTCACGCTGGGCGAGAATATCGGTGACCTTGCCGGTCTTTCGATCGCCTATGACGCCTACAAGGCTTCGCTGAATGGCGAGGAAGCGCCGATCATCGACGGGACGACCGGCGACCAGCGCTTCTTCCTTGCCTGGGCACAGGTCTGGCGTCGCAATTATCGCGATGACGAACTGAAGCGCCGTCTCAAGACGGACAGCCACTCGCCCTCGATCCAGCGTGTCTGGGTGATCCGCAACATGGACGCATGGTACGACGCCTTCGGTGTGACCCCCGAGGACGAGATGTACCTGCCGCCCGAAGAGCGCGTGACCGTCTGGTAGCATGCTCGATCGCCACGCCGCACTGGTCGATCCCGGGCCGCTCGATACCAGCCTGAAATGGCTGGGGCCCGGGCTCGTCGGTGCGGTGGTGGTGACATTGGCGCTTTTGCTGGCCGGCGATGCACGCTGGCCGCTGGCGCTGGCCCTGTTGGCCGGTGGGGTGATTTCGATCGCGGCCTGGCGCTTCTGGCGCGGCCCCGCGCCGAGCGACGCGGCGTCGCTGGCCGCACAGCCCGCAACGCCCAATGAAGAATTCGCGCTTGCCGCTGCTGCCCTGCAGCTCGCGGAAGATGCAGCGGCCATTACCGACAGCCGTGGCCAAGTCCTGCTCGCCAATCGCCAATATGGTCGTCGTTTCGAGGCCAGTGATCCGCTGCAAGGCTTGGGCGATGCCGAGGAAGATGGTCATCCGCTAGCGCTGGCCCGCGAGGCTGCGTTGCGAAGCGGCCAGGCGGAGTTGCGCGCCGATGGCGATAAGGATTCGCTCGATTATGTTGTGCGGCGTGTGGGCACTGGCGGCGAAACGCTTCTCTTGTGGAGCTTCTGCGAGCGTGCGGCTCCTGATCATCTCGAGGTCGTGGCGGGACGTATCGGCGGCGATACGGGGACCCGTCTCGCAGCGGCAGGCGTTTTGGCGGCCACGCTCGACGATGAGGGCAATGTCATTGCCTCCAACCCGCTGTTCGCCGAGCGCATCCTTGTCGGCGTGCGCGGCAAGGCACCCGCGCTGACCACCATCCTCTCGCAGTCGGAAGACGGGCTGCTCCGTATCATCGCGGAGGGGGACCAGTCTCCATCGCTGCGCGGTGTCCATGTGCCGATCGACCCGTTGAAGGATGACGGTGCTGGGACATTGCTGCTCTTCGACGCCAGCGAATTGTCGGGTGTCACCGCCAGCGAGAATGTCCAGGTCCTGCTCGAACTCCTCCCGCTCGGACTGGCGCTGGTTGATCGCGATGGCCGCTTCCTCACCATGAACCGCGCCTTCCGCCAGGCTGGGGGGATCGATCAGGACAAAATGCCGAGCTATCCGGGCGACCTCGTCGTCAAGGAAGACAAGGCCGCGGTCGCCGATGCGGTACGCCGCAATTCGCGTGGTCCAGCAATGTCCGCCGATATCGCCGTCCGCCTCGCGCGCAATCCCAAGGAGCCGGTGGCGCTGACGGTCGCGGGCCTGCGCGGTATCGGCGATGCTGCCGTGTTGCTGCTGCTCAAGGACAATAGCGAAGAGGCCAAACTCAAGCGCCAGATTGCGCAGGCCACCAAGATGCAGGCAGTCGGCCAGCTTGCCGGCGGCGTGGCGCACGACTTCAACAATATCCTGACCGCCATCCTCGGCCATTGCGACCTCATGCTGATGCGCCATACGCCGGGCGACAGCGATTATGACGATATCCAGCAGATCAAGTCGAACTCGAACCGCGCCGCCGGCCTGACGCGCCAATTGCTGGCCTTTTCGCGCCAGCAGACCTTGCGGCCGCAGGTGCTTCAGTTGGCCGACGTGGTCGCCGAAGTCTCGCACCTGTTGAAGCGCCTGCTTGGTGAGACGGTCGAATTGAAGGTGAAGCATGGCCGCGATGTCGGCTTGGTGCGCGCCGACCCGGGCCAGCTCGAGCAGGTCATCGTCAATCTCGCCGTGAATGCGCGCGATGCGATGCTCGACAATGGCGGGGGTACGCTCACCATTCAGACTTATTCGGTGCGCGCCGAGCAGGTTGCCGACCTTGGCAGCGAGATCCTGCCCGTTGCCGATTATTCGGCGCTGTCGATCACCGACACCGGCTCTGGCATTCCCCCTGCCGTGCTCGGCAAGATTTTCGAGCCCTTCTTCACGACCAAGGAAGTCGGCAAGGGCACCGGTCTTGGCCTCTCGACCGTCTACGGGATCGTCAAGCAGTCGGGCGGCTTCATCTTTGCCGACAGCAAGGTGGGGAAGGGGACGAGCTTCGTCATCTACCTGCCGGTCCACGAGGTCGCCGAAGAGGACAAGGCGCGCCCTGCCGGCAAGGCGCCGGACGAAAGCAGCGAATTGTGGGGCTCGGGCACGATCCTCTTGGTCGAGGACGAGCCGATGGTCCGCACTGTCGCCGAACGCGCGCTCGCCCGTCACGGCTATACCGTGCTGACCGCCAATAATGGCGAGGAAGCGCTCGAGCTGCTCGAGGATGCCGACGAGGTATCGCTTCTCGTTTCCGACGTCGTTATGCCGCTGATGGACGGACCGACCATGGGCCGCGAGGCGCGCAAGGACCGGCCCGACCTGCCGATACTCTTCATGTCGGGTTATGCCGAGGAGCAGCTGAGAAAGTCGATCGATATCGACAATGTCGACTTCCTGCCCAAACCTTTCAGCGTGCAGGAATTGGCCGAAGCGGTGCGTAAGGTACTGGCCGACAAATAGTCTTTGCGCTTTTCGGGCGTGTCACTATCATCTTCGCTTATGGGGCAAGCACTCAACATTCTTGTCGTCGAGGACGAGCCGCTGATCGGCATGATGCTCGAGGATTTCCTCGATCAGCTCGGCCATCGTGCGGTCGCGGTGTGCGAAACCGTGCCGAGCGCATTGGCCGCTTGCGAGGCGGGCGGGTTCGATCTTGCCATTCTCGACGTCAATCTGGGCGGTGAGGCGGTCTGGCCAGTGGCCGAGCGACTCGCCGATGCCGGCATTGCCTTCGCGCTGGCAACGGGCGGCCATGTGACGCCGCCGCCCGCTGCGTTTGCGAATATTCCGACGCTGTCCAAACCGTTTACGATGGACTCGATTTCCCCTGTTTTGGAACAGCTTGCACCGTCCCGGGCGGCCTAACCCGTTCCACTCTTGTTCTTGCGGAACAAATAAGGTACATCCTGACAATCGAAGCCGTTCCAGACGGCGTGTGTTGACGAAAGGGGATGGACCATGGCAGCGCAGTTGAAAGTCGTAGATGCGGGGAAAGACAAAGTGAGTAGTGACCGTCAGAAGGCGCTCGATGCAGCGCTGGCGCAAATCGATCGGGCGTTCGGCAAGGGCTCGGCCATGAAGCTGGGCAGCCGCGAGAAGATCGAGATCGACAGCGTGTCGACCGGCAGCCTCGGGCTCGACATTGCGCTGGGCATCGGCGGAATCCCGCGCGGCCGCATCGTCGAGATTTACGGGCCGGAAAGCTCGGGCAAGACGACGCTCGCGCTCCATGCCATTGCCGAGGCGCAGAAGGATGGCGGCACGGCGGCCTTCGTCGACGCAGAACATGCGTTGGACCCCGTCTATGCCAAGAAGCTCGGTGTCGATATTGACGAACTGATCGTCTCGCAGCCCGATACGGGCGAGCAGGCGCTGGAGATCGTCGACACGCTGGTGCGCTCCAACGCTATCGACGTCCTCGTCGTGGACTCCGTTGCCGCGCTCGTGCCGCGTGCTGAAATCGAAGGCGAGATGGGCGACAGCCATGTCGGCCTGCAGGCCCGCTTGATGAGCCAAGCGCTGCGCAAGCTGACCGGTTCGATCAACCGTTCGAAGACGACGGTCATCTTCATCAACCAGGTGCGCATGAAGATCGGCGTGATGTACGGCAATCCGGAAACGACCACCGGCGGCAATGCGCTCAAATTCTACGCCTCGGTGCGTCTCGACATTCGTCGCACCGGCCAGATCAAGGATCGCGACGATATTATCGGCAACTCGACCCGCGTGAAGGTGGTGAAGAACAAGGTCGCACCGCCTTTCAAGCAGGTCGAATTCGACATCATGTATGGCGAAGGTATTTCCAAGCTTGGCGAAATTCTCGATCTCGGCGTGAAGGCCGGGTTGGTCGAAAAGTCGGGCAGCTGGTTCAGCTATAACAGCACCCGGATCGGCCAGGGCCGCGAAAATGCCAAGACGTTCCTCAAGGAAAATCCGGAAATGGCTGCCGAGATCGAAGCGGCGATCCGCGGCAACCGTAAGGACGAGCTTGAAGAAGCGATGATGACCGGACCCGAACCGGACGACGCCTAAGTCGCATCGCAATATAGAACAGGAAGGGGAGGTCGCGAGATGCGGCCTCCCTTTTTTGGTTCAGCAGTCGACGGGGTGGCAGTCGGCTTGCTGGCGGCGGGTGCCGGTCTCGAACAATCGTCCATGCTCGGTCCACAGGATGAGCAGGAAAGCCATTGCGCCAGCCCCGGCAAAGGCCAGCAGGATGGGAATGAGCGAACCATCGAACATCTGTCCGATCACCAATCCAAAGACCGCCGCCCAGATTGTGCTGAACGTGCCTTGGACCGAGCTGGCCGTACCGGCAATGGGTGCCATGTTGGTCATGGCCAGGGTGCCGAGATTGGCCGCCGTGAAAGCAAAGCTCGTCAGGATGATCGCCATGAAGATGACGAAGCTCGCCAGCGTCGATCCGAAGGCCAGATGCCATATCAGATGCGCGATCGAGGCGGCAGCGAAACCGATGATGCCGGAATGACCGACGCGGCGAAGGCCGAAGCGTCCGACGATGCGGCTATTGCCCCAGCTGGCGACACCCATGGGTGCTGCGACGGCAGCGAAGACCCAGCCAATCGCCTCGGGCCTGGCGAAAATCTCGCCGAGGATCTGCGGGATCGAAGCGAGATAGGCGATGAGGCAGCCAAAGACGAAGCCCAGCGCAATTGTGTAGCCGCGCGACAAGCGGTCGACGATGGTGGCGATGATCGCCCGGCCGATGACGACGGCATCGAGGCTGCGGCGATGTTCGGGATGCAGGGTCTCGGGAAGTCGCAGCCCGCCCCAGACAAGGACGATGGCGCCATAAGCGGCAAGCGCAAAAAAGATGGCGCGCCATTCGAAGCCCAGCAGGATCACCTGCCCGATACTTGGCGCCATGACCGGCACCACCATGAAGACCATGAAGGTCAGGCTCATGATCCGCGCCATTGCCTCGCCTTCGTACAAATCGCGCACGATTGCGGTGACGAGGACGCGGCTGATCGCGCCGCAGAAACCCATCATGAACCGCGCAGCGACAAGGACGGCGAAGGTCGGCGCCAGGGCGCACACCAATGCGAAACCGACATAACCGGCGACACCGGCAGTCAGGATGCGCTTGCGTCCGAACCGGTCGGCGAGCGGTCCCCAGAAGAGCTGGCTCGCGCCAAAACCGAACGTGTAGGCGACGATGACGAGCTGGACGCTGTTTGCTTCGATCAGCCCGAAAATGAGGCCGATGTCAGGCAGGGCCGGCAGCATCGTGTCGAGCGCAAAGGCATTGAGCGCCATGAAGCTGGCGAGAAGGGCGACGATCTCTCGTTCGCTGACCTTGCGCTTGGTCTTTTGAGAGGGCGTCGCATCCATCGCGAGGGGGTTGGCGCATCGCGGCTCGACATGCAACAAGCTTCGCAATCACAAATCGACCGGGGCAGGACCGTTTCATGAAAATCGACCGACGCGAATTGATAGCCGGGAGCGCTGCCTTGGGTGTCGCCGGATTGGCAGGCGCGGCAGGTGCTGCGGTGACGAAACAGCCTGTCCTGACCGACATCGTCATTCCGCCTGCGATCACGCCCGAAGAGCGCGGCCTACGTATCGCCAAGGCACAGCGCTTGATGCGCGACCATGGCATTGGAGCAATCCTTGTCGAGAGCGGGCCGAGCCTCGACTATTTCACTGGCGTGCAGTGGGGCCGCTCCGAACGCCTTACGGGCGCGCTTATCCCGGCCGAAGGCAAGCCCATCATCGTCACGCCCTTCTTCGAGAAGCCGTCAGTGGCCGAGACGCTGGCCGTGGATGCCGAAATCCGTACCTGGCACGAGCATGTCGAGCCGCTGTCGGTCGTCGTCGGCTATCTTCGCGAACTCGGGCTCGAGGGCGAGAAGATCGGGATGGAGGAAACCAATCGCTATTTTCTCGTCGACAAGCTGCAGTCTGAGCTACGCGGCGCAAGGGTCGTCAGCGCCAATCCGGTGGTCCGCGGCTGCCGCATGTACAAGTCCGACAATGAGTTGCGCCTCATGCGTGCGGCCAATCACATCACGCTGACCGCAATCGGCAACGTCATCGACCGAATGGAGCCGGGTATGACCGGCCGCGACGTCCGCGCGATGCTGACGAGCGAGCAGGTCCGCCTCGGCGGTTCGCGACCGTGGGCGCTTGTCCTGTTCGGCCCCGATGCTGCGCTTCCGCACGGCACTGGGCGCGAACAGGTGCTGGGGCAGGGCGATATCGTCCTCGTGGATACGGGTTGTTCGGTCCATGGCTATCAATCGGACATTTCGCGGACCTGGGTGCTCGGCACGCCGTCGGCGCAGCAGCGCCGGGTCTGGGACCAGGTCGCCGCCGGCCAACAGGTCGCCTGGAAAGCGCTCAAGATCGGCCAGTCCGCCGGATCGGTCGATGACGCCGTCCGCGCCGCCTATGAAAGCTGGGGCTACGGTCCGGACTATGAACTGCCGGGCCTATCGCACCGCACGGGACACGGGATCGGGATGCAGGGGCACGAACCCGTCAACCTGGTCCGCGGCGAGACCGAGAAGCTCGCACCCGGCATGTGTTTTTCCAATGAGCCGGGCATTTACCTGCCGGGCAAATTCGGGGTTCGCCTCGAAGACTGTTTCTACATGGGCGAGACGGGTCCTAAATGGTTCACCGTCCCGCCGACCAGCCTCGATGACCCGTTGGGTCGCATGGGAGACCCCGTATGATCATCGTCCATCATCTCAATAACAGTCGTTCGCAGCGCATTCTCTGGCTGCTCGAGGAATTAGGTCTCGACTATGAGATCAAGCGATATGAGCGCGATCCGAAGACGATGCGGGCGCCCGCCTCTCTCAAGAAAGTGCATCCGCTCGGCAAATCGCCGCTGATCGAAGAGGATCAGGTAGTGATCGGCGAAAGCGCGGCAATCATGGAGCATCTGGTCGGCAAGAAGGGCCGCTTCGGTGCGCCGGACGATCCGGTGCTCGCGCGCCACTACAATTTCTACATGCATTATGCCGAAGGCTCGCTGATGCCGCCCTTGTTCGGCATGCTCATCGTCAACAAGCTTGGACTGCTCGGTTTCCCAGCGCGCAAGCCGCTTCGTGGCATGCTGGCCGAGCATTTCGGCTTCCTTGATCGCGAACTGTCGTCGCGTGGATGGTTTGCCGGCCCCGATCTCACGGCCGCCGACATGATGATGAGCTTCCCGCTCGAAGCGGCACAGTCGCGCGCCGGCCTCGATGATCGCTATCCGAACATCACGGCATGGCTGAACAAGTGCCATGAGCGGCCTGCCTACCAGCGCGCGCTCGCACGTGGCGGCGAATATGACTATGCCTAGTTGACCTTGTCCGCGCTGGCGGGGATGGTCCCGCGCGAACATGAATTTGGGGGATGAATTTCCATGGATGACCTGATGGCCAAGAAGGGCGGGATCCCGCTCCAGTGGCAGATGCTGATCGGCTTTCTCGTCGGTCTGACGGCGGGTCTTGCCGTCTACATGACCGCGCAGGATGCGGGCTGGGTGGACACCGTCAGCGATGTTGCCAGCTTCATCGGCTCGGTCTTCCTGCGCCTGCTCTTCATGCTGGTCATCCCGTTGCTCTTCTCTGCGCTGGTGGTCGGCATTGCCGAAATGGGCGATGCCCGGTCGCTGAAGCGCGTCGGCCTCAAGACGTTGGGGCTCACCATCCTCCTGTCGAGCATCGCGGTCGTCATTGCGCTGGTGGCGGCGAACGTCTTCCAGCCGGGCGCGGGCGTCGATCGTGCGGTCGCCGAAGGATTGCTGGCGGATGCGGCCGACAGTGCAGGGGCGATCCTGCAGCGTAACGCGGAAACGCCCAGCGGGCTCGATGCCGTGCTGGCGATCATCCCGTCCAACGTCTTCTCTGCGATGAGCGCCAACGACATCCTCGCGGTGATGTTCTTTGCCCTGTTCTTCGGCATCGGCCTGCTGTTCACCGACAGCAAGGAAGCCGAAATCCTCCAGAAGGGCATCGAAGGCGTCTTCCACGTCACCATGAAGCTCATCATGTGGGTGATCCGCCTCGCGCCGATCGCCATCGCCTGTTTCATGTTCAACCTTGCTAGCGCGTTCGGTTGGGACATCCTGCTGCGCTTGCTGGTCTACGTGCTGGTCGTCGTGGGCGCTTTGTGTGTGCACATGTTCGTGGTCTATCCGATCGTGTTGCGCGTTCTGGGCGGCGTCAGCCCGGTCTGGTTCTTCAAGAACGTCAAGGAAGCGATGCTGATCGCCTTCTCGACCGCCAGCTCGAATGCCACGCTTCCTTACGCGCTCAAGGTGGCCGACGAAAATCTCAAGCTGCCGCGTGCGCCGGCGCGTTTCGTCCTGACCATCGGGGCGACCGCCAACCAGAACGGGACCGCCTTGTTCGAAGGCGTGACGGTGCTCTTCCTCGCGCAATTCTTCGGTGTCGACCTGACGATCGGGCAGCAATTCATCGTGCTGCTGATGTGTATCCTCGGCGGTATCGGGACGGCGGGTGTGCCTGCGGGCTCGCTGCCCGTGGTCGCGCTGATCCTCGCGATGGTCGGGGTGCCGCCTGAAGGTATCGGCATCGTCCTTGGCGTCGATCGCCTGCTCGACATGTGCCGTACGACCCTGAACGTCACCGGCGACCTTGCTGCGGCGACCATCGTCAGCCGCGGCGAGGGCGAGGATGAGGAATTGTCGGACCTGCAAGCCCGGACCACATGACCCTCGACGACCTGCCCCATAGCTATCGCACGATCCTGTGTGATGTCTGGGGTGTGATCCATGATGGCGGCTCGCTCTTTCCCGGCGTCGCTCGGCGGTTCGAGCGTTGGGCGGAGGAGGGGCGCAAGGTCGTCATCCTCACCAATGCGCCGCGTCCAGCCGACCGGGTCGAGCGCGAATTGGAAGCGATGGGCCTGTCGCGAGACCTCTGGCACGGCCTGACGTCGAGCGGCCAAGCGGGGATCGAGGCGCTGACGCATCCGCCGCGCAAGGTCGGCTTTGCCGGCACGCGCGACGATTATGACGACCTTGTCGCCCATGGCGTCGATATTGCCGCGAGGGGCGAGGCGATCGAGGAGATCGCGCTCACCGGGCTCGACGAATATCGCTACGAGGTGACGGAATATGAGGAAGAGCTACAGGCCTGGCTCGAACAGGATTTGCTCGTCCATTGCCTCAACCCCGACCGGATCGTGGTCCATCAGGGACAGCGACTGGTTTGTGCAGGTGCGCTAGCCGATGAGTTCAAGGCGCGGGGCGGGCGCGTGCAGTTTTACGGCAAGCCGCATTTGCCGATTTTCCGTCATGCGCTCGCCCTTGCGGGGGATCCGCCGCACGATGAGGTCGTGATGGTCGGCGATGGCCCGATGACCGACATGTATGGTGCCAAGCGCGTCGGGATCGACGGCGTTTTGGTGCGTGGCGGTATCCAGGAAGGCGCTGAATATGAATGGGGCGCCGAGTTCGAAAACTGGCGCCCCATCATGTCGGTTGAAGGTCTTTAGCGGCTAGGCGGCGTCGTCGACCAGATAACGCTGTTCCTCGGCCATCTTGACCAGGGCAGCCTGCAATTTCTCGAACGCGCGCACTTCGATCTGACGAATGCGTTCGCGGCTGACGCCATAGACCTGGCTGAGATCCTCGAGAGTCTTCGGATTCTCCGTCAGGCGACGTTCGGTCAGGATATGCTTCTCGCGATCGTTCAGGGCGTCCATCGCGGCCATGAGGAGTTCGTGGCGCACCTGACGCTCTTCCTCATCGGCGACGATTTCGTCCTGCAGCGGCTCTTCCGAATGGAGCAAGTCCATCCACTGGCTGTCGCCTTCATCGTCGGCACCACGCATCGGGGCGTTGAGGCTGGTATCGCCGCCACGCGCCATACGGCGGTTCATCGAGACGACTTCGTCCTCGGTCACGCCCAGCTCGGTCGCGATCTTGGTGACGTCCTCGGGCTTGAGGTCGCCATCCTCGAAGGCGTCGATCTGGTTCTTCATGCGACGCAGGTTGAAGAACAGCTTCTTCTGCGCGGCAGTGGTGCCCATCTTCACGAGGCTCCACGAGCGCAGAATGAATTCCTGCATCGAGGCGCGGATCCACCACATCGCATAAGTGGCGAGGCGGAATCCTTTATCGGGCTCGAATTTCTTCACGCCCTGCATCAGGCCGATATTACCCTCGGAAATCAGCTCCGACACGGGCAGGCCATAGCCGCGATAGCCCATGGCGATCTTGGCGACGAGGCGCAGGTGCGAGTTGACGAGCTGCGCAGCAGCATCGGTATCGCCATGCTCTTTCCAGCGTTTGGCGAGCATGAACTCTTCCTCGGGCTCGAGGATCGGGAATTTCTTGATCTCCGCAAGATAGCGGTTGAGACCATTTTCGCCCCCGGTCGAGGGGATAGAGAGGGCAGCGCTGCGGGCCATTCTTGCTCCTTTGCGCTACGCCGGTCGGCGCAGCTTGGCGTGATCGATCAATATAGGCACTTTTTGACTATACTCCAAGAGCATCCACCAGTTCCGCCATATCCGACGGAAGGGGTCGCTCGAACGACAAACGGTCACCTGTTGCAGGGTGGATGAATCCAAGCCGTGTCGCGTGAAGTGCCTGACGAGAAAAATCTAGTTGTTTCAATAACTCCCGATGAGTCTTTTTGATCCGTCCGTAGACCGGGTCGCCAACCAGTGCATGCCCGATATGGGCCAAGTGGACGCGGACCTGGTGGGTTCGGCCGGTTTCGAGGCGGCATTCGATAAGCGCCGCATCTTTCAGGTTCGTTAGCTTGCGCCAGTGGGTTACAGCATGCTTGCCTTTTCCATCGGGCACGACGGCCATTTTCTTGCGGTTTTGCGGGCTTCGCGCCAAACTTGCTTCGATCCGCCCTTCGCCTGACAGCATCATGCCGGATGCGACGGCGAGATAGCGGCGGTCGATCGAATGGGCGGCAAATTGCTTGGCAAGGCCCTCATGCGCCTTGTCGGTCTTGGCGACGACGAGCAGGCCTGACGTATCCTTGTCGATGCGGTGGACGATGCCGGGGCGCGCAACGCCGCCGATCCCCGACAACTTCCCGGCGCAATGATGCAGCAGCGCGTTGACGAGCGTCCCGTCCGGATTGCCGGCGGCGGGATGGACGACCAGCCCGGCCGGTTTGTTGACGACCAGCAGGTGATCGTCCTCGTGAACGATATCGAGCGGGATATCCTGCGGGACGGCATGATGCGGGCGCGGTTCCGGCACGGTCAGCGTGAAGCGTTCGGTGCCCTTGACCTTGGTGGCCGGATCGCGTCGTGGCTCGCCGTCTTGGGTAAGGCCGCCTTCGGAGATCAGTCCCTTGATGCGCTCGCGCGAGAGTGACGCCATGACGTCGGTCACCGCGCGGTCGAGCCGCCAGCCCTTGTGACGCTCTTCGAGCGCAATATCGTGGACCTGTCCCCCCATGACCGCCGAAATGGGGGAGGCGCGCGGCAGGTTCAAGATGTCGGACCAGAACGGGGGTTGCGTAGGGGCCATTGCACGGCCATCCAAGGGCGCATGAACGATCAAGAATTCGCCGCCTTGCTGTGCAGTCGCCTGTGTCACGACCTGATGAGCCCGGTTGGGGCGCTCAATAATGGCTTGGAGTTGCTGGCCGACGAAAACGACCCGCAGATGCGCGAGCAGGTGATCGAATTGCTCGGCGACAGCGCGGCTGCGACGGCCAATCGCCTCAAATTCTTCAGGCTGGCCTTCGGTGCTGCGGGCGGATTTGGCGCCGAAATCGACACGAGCGAAGCCAAGGCCGCGCTCGAGGGTGTGTTCGGCGAAGAAAAGAAGATCGATCTCGACTGGATGGTCGATGCGCCCAAGCTGCCGAAGGACGCGGTCAAGCTGCTGCTCAATCTCGCCATGATCGCTGGTGACGGGCTCGTGCGCGGCGGCAAGCTGGCGGTCGGGGCAGAGCAGGCCAATGGCCAGATCGAACTGGTCATCCGTGCCGAGGGACCGCGCCTGATGATCGATCCCAATATCGTCTCAGCGCTGACCGACGAAAATGGGTCGACCGAGCCGCGTGCAGCTGGCGCGATCCTGGCGCGCAAGCTGGCGGCGGGGCAGGGCGGGTCGATCCAGACCAATTCGCCGGCCGAGACGATGATCGTCATCGGGGCCACGCTCGCGGGCTAAAAAAGCCGCGCATCGCTAACGCCGCATTAACCCATATCGGGCATGACCGGAGCTGAACCTAACTCAGCTTAGTCAGGCCATGGACCGAATATGGACGATCTGATTGCCGATTTTGTCGCGGAAAGCCGCGAAATGCTCGAAAGCCTTGGCGGCGAAATCGTCGCCTGGGAGGCCGAGCCGCAGGACCGCGCCCGGCTCGATAACATTTTCCGCTTTGTCCACACGGTAAAGGGCAATTGCGGCTTCTTCGATTTTCCGCGCCTGGAAGCGCTGAGCCATGCCGCCGAAGATGCGCTCGCCGACGTGCGTGCAGGCCGTCGCCAGCCCGATGTTGCGCTGGTGAGTGCGGTGCTCGCCATCATCGACCGCATCGGCGAGGTGATCGAGATTATCGACCGCGGCGAAAAGCTGCCCGATGGCGATGATAGTTCGTTGATCGCTGCGCTGGACGGCGAAGTCGCAGCGCCCGACGTCGTGGTCGAAGCCGAACCCGTGCAAAAGGACGAAAGCGGTGCCGCCGCACCGACCGTCGCGCCGCGTACAATCCGCCTTTCGGTCGAACTGCTCGACCGTGTGATGTCGGGCGTGTCGGACATGGTATTGGCCCGCAACGAACTCGCCCGTCGCCTGCGCGAAAGCCAGGAGGATGTGGGTGTCGACGGCGCTTTCGAACGCCTTTCCGCCATCATCGCCGAAATGCGCGACAGCATCACGCGCACCCGCATGCAGCGTATCGAGAACCTCTTCGTGGCCCTGCCGCGCATGGTGCGAGACCTGTCGGCCGAACTGGAAAAGCAGGTCATGGTCGATGTCGATGGCGGGGACGTCGAATTGGATCGCGAAATGATCGAAATGATCCGCGATCCGCTCACGCACATCATTCGCAATGCGGTCGACCATGGCATTGAAGCACCGGCTGATCGCCTGGCTGCCGGCAAGCGCGAAATCGGCTTGCTCAACGTCTCGGCGCGCCAGTCGGGCAACCAGATCCTCATCGACATTGCCGATGACGGAAAGGGCATCGACGGCGACCGCCTCGTCGAGAAAGCCATCGCCAATGGCGTGATCGACAAGAAGGCAGCCAAGGAATTGAGCCATAGCGAGAAGCTGTCGCTCATCTTCGAGGCGGGCCTGTCGACAGCCAAGTCGGTGACCAGCATTTCGGGCCGCGGTGTCGGGATGGACGTGGTTCGCTCCAACATCGAGCGGATCGGCGGCATCGTCGAGGTGGATTCCAAGCCCGGCGAGGGCACCCGCATGACGCTGCGTGTTCCGCTCACCCTGACCATCATTCCTGCGTTGACCGTGTCCATCGGCGAGCAGAATTTCGCCATTCCGCGCAGCTCGATCGAGGAAATCGTTCGCGCCAATGGTTCGAGCGTCACGCTCGAGCGTGTCGGCGGCGCAGGCATCGCGACCATCCGTGGTCGACGCGTCCCCGAAATCGCACTGGCAGACGTGCTAGGCCTCGACAGCGCCATGACCGATGAACAGCGCACGCTTGTTGTACTCCGTCCCGCTGGCGGCGACGTCTTCGCGCTCGCGGTCGACCAGATCCACGATCATGAAGAACTTGTCGTAAAACCGGCCGCACCGGCAGTGATGGCGACCGGGCTCTATGCCGGCACGACGCTTGCCGATGATGGCAGCCCCATCCTCCTGTTCGATCCCGCGGGCCTTGCGCAGGTTGGCGGTGTGAAGCTCGAGAAGCAGGACCGCTCGACCCGCATCGTCGAGGACAAGGTTGCTGCCAATGACGATGCCGTCGAATTGCTGCTGTTCCGCGCGTTGGGCGGCGAACGCCGTGTCATCCGCCTCGGCAATGTCGATCGCATCGAGGATGTCGCGGCCAGCCAGATCAGCGAGAGCGCCGGCGCGCTTCGCGTCCAGCTGGGCGAGACGATCCTGCCGCTGGCAGGGCTCGAGGCGAAAGAAATGCTAGGCGAACGTCCGACGGTTCGCGTTTTCCGCCTTTCCGACGGCGAACAGGAAATGGGCTACGCCTTCGACCAGGTGATCGACATCCAGACGCTGAGCCACGATCTCATCCCGGCCTCGGGCCAGGGTGCGGTGTCGGGCGTCAGCCTGGTTGGCGAAGAGCCGGCCGAAATGGTCGATGCGCATTGGCTGTTCGCGCATCATCTTGGCGAGCAGACGGGCCGCAAGGCCAACCTTGTCTGTGCTTTGCCGACCGACGATCCCTGGATGCGCAACATGATGCGTCCGATCGTCGAGGCTGCAGGCTATCGCGTCGTCGACGCGTCGACTGACGCTGCAGAGGCGGCCGATCTCGTCATCGCCAGCGCCGAGGATGGAGCCAAGGCCAAAACGGACGAGAAAGGTCGCGTCCTTCGCCTGCGCCGTACGCCCGAGGGCAGCGATGACAGCATCTACCGCTACGACCGTGCGGGGCTGATTATGGCCCTCAAGGCCGCCGCGGGGGGAGAATAAGCATGGACCTTCTTCTGATCGTCACCATCGGCGACAGCCGCGTTGCTCTCGATGCCAGCGAAATCGAGTCCGTTATCGAGCTTGAAGCGCTGAGCCCGGTGCCGCGTGCGCCGCACCACATTGCCGGCCTGTCGGCGCTGCGGAGCCGCGTGCTGACGGTGATCGACTGCAAGCGCGCGCTCGGCCTTGGCGAAACCGATTTCTCCGATGGCAGCATTCATGAGGCGGCCGTGGTCGAGATCGAAAGCCACCATTATGCGCTCAGCGTCGATACCGTCGAAGACGTGATCGAAAGCGGCTCCGAACCCAAGCCGGTACGCGCCGCCATGGGCAAGGGCTGGGAGCGCGTTGCCCGCGGCATGGTCGAGACCCCCGAGGGTCCGCTGCTGCTGGTGGACATCGAAAAATTGATTGCGGGCGCGGATGAGGACGACCGCGCGGCTGCTTAACCGCCTGTTACCACTTTTCGTCTAGTGAATGTATCGAACCGAGACACGTAAAGGGCAAACCCGATGAAGACCTGTTTGATTGTCGATGACAGCAAGGTGATCCGCAAGGTCGCCCGCCACATCCTCGAAACGCTCGATTTCAAGGTGGAAGAGGCCGGCGACGGCAAGGAAGCTCTCTCGCGCTGCGAAGAGGAAATGCCCGATGTCGTCCTGCTCGACTGGAACATGCCGGTCATGAGCGGCATGGAATTCCTGAAGCTGCTCCGCACCGGCGGCCATACCGACCAGCCCAAGGTCGTCTTCTGCACGACGGAAAATGACATGGCGCACATCCGTGCTGCGCTCGAAGCGGGTGCTGACGAATATGTCATGAAGCCGTTCGACCGCGAGACGCTGCACGTCAAACTCCAGCTCGTCGGCGTCGCCTAAGGGCGCCCCTCATGGCCGGGGTGCTCGCCTCAGAGAACCGGCAGAATAGTCCGGACAACGCCAAAACCGTGCGGGTGATGGTGGTCGATGATTCGACCGTCGCGCGCGCCGTGCTGACGCGGATGATCGAGACCGAGCCGCGCTTCCGTGTCGTTGCCGAGGCACCGACCGCCGAAGCCGCGATCGAGACGCTCGGGCAAGTCGACACCGATATCGTCCTCCTCGACCTCGAAATGCCGGGTGAGGGCGGTCTCAAGAAACTTCCCGAAATCATCGAAGTATCCCGCGGTGCGCAGGTGCTGGTCTGCTCTTCGCTGGCCGAAGAAGGCGCCGAGGCCACCGTCTCCGCGCTGGCCATGGGCGCATCCGACACGTTGCCCAAGCCCGGGACGGGGCGTTTCGGCGGGACCTTCACCGAAGTCCTGCTGGGCAAGCTGCGCGCACTCGCCAAATCGGGCGCGGTCCCGAAATCGACCATTCCGGTTCCGCCCGCACCGCCGCCGTCGCAACTGGCGGCGCTTCGCGATGATAATGGCGGCGAGTTCGATGTCCTTATGGTCGGCTCGTCGACCGGCGGTATCCATGCGCTGGCGGCATTCCTCGATGCGCTTCCGGCCAAGGTCGGCGTTCCAATCTGCGTCACGCAGCATCTTCCAGGCGCCTTCATGCCGGTCTTCGCGCGCCAGCTTTCGCAATTCGGTCGCCGTCCGGCCCATGTCGCCGAGGACGGGCATCCGCTGCTTGCCGATCGCATCTATGTCGCGCCGGGCGAACAGCACCTTGAAATCAAGGCGACCAAGCATGGCCTGATGGCCGCGCTCACCGAAGGTAAAGTCCCGACCAATTGTCTGCCCTCGGTCGATCCCATGTTCGCCAGCGCAGCCGAAGCCTGCGGTGAGCGGGCGCTCGCCATCGTGCTGACCGGCATGGGCCGCGACGGCACGGCAGGTGCGCAGCGTCTCGTCGCGTGCGGCGGCAGCGTGATGGCACAAGACGAAGCATCGAGCGCGGTCTGGGGCATGCCGCGCAGTATTTTTGAAGCCGGCCTTGCCTGCCGCCTAGGGTCGCCCGGCGACTTGGCGCGCTGGGTCGGAAAACGAGTGGACAGCGTTTGATGGCGATTAGCGATTCCTCCAGCCGCATTCTGGCCGGCCTGCTCGAAGCCCGCACCGGGCAGCAGCTGACGATGAGCCGTCGCTGGCGCATCGAGACGGCGCTGTCGTCGGTCATGCGCGAGCGCGGCATTGCCAGCATCGACGAGCTCATCACCCAGTTGGTGATGAACAAGGATCCCAACCTTGCCGACCATGTGGTCGAGGCCTTGCTCAACAACGAGACCTATTTCTTCCGCGATCGTTCGCCCTTCGACATGATCGCGCGCGATTTTCTCCCGGCGCTGCGCGAGGCCCGCGCCGACAAGAAGCGCCTGCGCATCTGGTCGGCAGGCTGCTCGACCGGGCAGGAGCCCTATTCGCTGGCCATGATCTTTGCCGAGGACCCGCTCAAATGGGCAGGCTGGGATATTGAAATCGTCGCCACCGACGTGTCGAACCACGTCATCGAGAAGGGCAAGCAGGGCGTCTTCACCCATTTCGAAGTCCAGCGCGGGCTGGGCATCCAGCAAACCATCCGCTGGTTCGATGAAAAGGATGATGGCTGGCACGTTTCCGATGCGCTGCGGAAGATGATCCGCTTTGAACAGCATAATCTGTTCGAGGCCCCGCCGCGGCCGCAGACCTTCGACCTCATTCTTTGCCGCAACGTCCTGCTCTATTTCTGCAGCGAGCGGCGCGGCGAAGCCTTCGCCAAGTTCGCTGATGTGCTCGATGAGGATGGCGGCCTGCTGCTCGGTGCCGGGGAGACGGTGATCGGCCAGACCGATCGCTTTGCGGCGGACCGCAACATGCGTGGCATTTATCGCACAATTGCCTCGCCCGAAGCCGACCGACGCGCCGCCAGGGCTTGACGAACCTACGCTTTCCAGTGCCTTACATCGGGCATGCTGGACATGATCGAGCGCCCTTCGCCCAATCATAACGAGCGGCAATTGCCCGTCTCGATCATCGTGCTGCACTATACCGGCATGCCGACGGCCGAAGCTGCGCTCGACAAGATGACGAGCGAGGAAGGCGGCGTTTCCGCTCATTATTGTATCGACGAGGATGGCACGACCTACGCCCTTGTCGACGAGGAGCGGCGCGCCTGGCATGCGGGCAAGAGCTATTGGCGCGGGATCACCGACATCAATTCGGCGAGCGTCGGGATCGAACTGGTCAATCCGGGTCACGAATTCGGCTATCGCGAATTTCCGGACGAACAGATCGCCTCGCTCATTCCGTTGCTCGCTGACATCAAGAACCGGCATGGTATCAGCCGCGGGAATATCGTCGGCCATTCGGACATCGCCCCGACGCGCAAGGAAGACCCGGGCGAGCTGTTTCCTTGGTGGGAGCTCGCCAAGCGGCGTCTCGCTCTACCGAGCCCGACGCGCGACCTCATGGATCCCTTCTGGACCGATGCCGGCTTCATGCTGGCATTGGAGCGTTTCGGCTATGATGTGACCGACAGCGAAAAAGCAGTCATCGCCTTCCAGCGCCGCTTTCGCCCCGACATGATCGACGGGATCATCGACGGCGAGTGCAGGGCCAAATTGCTGGCCCTCTTGCTGCCGCGCCCCCAATAGACCATATCGCCTGCCGGTCAGGGGATCGGGCGGCCGCGGCTTTTGCCGAGGAAAGTCCGGGCTCCATGGAAAGACGGTGCCGGGTAACGCCCGGCGGCCCTTTTGGGTCAGGGACAGTGCCACAGAAAGCGATCCGCCGATCTTCGGGTCGGTAAGGGCGAACGGGTGCGGCAAGAGCGCACCGCGCGACCGGCAACGGAAGCGGCACGGCAAACCCCACCGGGAGCAAGACCGAATAGGGGCGGCATATGGGCTCTTTCCGGCCCGTCGCCCGGGTTGGTTGCTAGAGATGCGGGGCGACCCGCATCCCAGATGAATGGTCGCCCATCCCTTATAGGGTGGACAGAACCCGGCTTACAGATCCCCTGGCCCTTTCGCCGCCGCCCTTTGGCGGGGGTAGTATCCGTCTCAAGCCTCGCCTAGGTAGGTCCCATGCCACGCGCAAAACGATCCGACGATTGGGGTTTTCCCCGCTGGCGCCCCTATGGCGACAAGGGCAAGGAGGCCGCCAAGGTCCGCCTTTGCGATCGCGTCGATTGCAGCGAGGTAGGCGACCGCCCCGCACCCAAGTCCCCGAACAGCCCCGAACGCTGGTATTTCTGCGAAAAGCATGCCGCCGAATACAATAAGAATTGGGACTATTTCCAAGGCCTGACCAAGGAAGACGCCAAGAAGCGCGCGGCCGAAGAAGCGCGCGATGCGTCGGGCTTTCGCCAATCCGCCCATTACCAATGGGCCGGCCCCGGCGATGGCAACCGCAGCCGCGAGGAAATGCGCGCGCTCGACCTGTTCGGCCTTGAGCCGGACGTCGACTTTGCCGAGGTGCGCAAGGTCTATCGCGCCCGCGCCAAGGAACTGCATCCCGACGTCAATCCGGGTGACGAAGAGGCGGCAGCCGAGTTCCAGAAGGTCAAGGCTGCCTACGATGTGCTCAAGTCGGCCGAAGACCGTCGCCTCGCGCTCGGTAGCTAGGGTTTGACGATATAGGTGCCCGCCACGTTGGCGAGCTCTTCCCCGCCTTCCAGCGATGCATTGCCTCGAACGAAGGCCACTGACTTGGTGAGCTTGTAGCATTCACAACGCGCGATCACGGGCGTCTCGAGCGTCGCCGGACGCAGATAGTCGATCCTGAGGTCGATGGTCGCGATCGGGCGGAATGCGCCGAGGCGGTTCCACACCGCGCCGCCGCCGCACGCATCGAGCAAGCTGACGATGGCGCCCGAGGCAAGAATGCCTTTCTCCTCGACACCGACCAGCCTTTCATGCGGATCGAGCCGCATCGCGACCCAGTCGTCGCCATGATCTTCATAGGCATAGCCAACCGCCTTGCCGTGACCGACCGTGCCCGCAAGCTCGAGCATCTTCTTGATATCGAAGACGTCGCGGAGGTCGGGATCGCTCACTTGAGCCGCTCGGCCGTCTCTCGCACCAGCGCAATCATGTTGGGTACGCCCTGGGTGCGGTTCGAGGAAAGTTCGTTGGTAAGGTCGAAAGGTTCGAGCGCGGCGGTGATGTCGGTTTGTGCGACATCGGCCGCCGGCTTGTTCTGCACGGCTGCGAGGACCAATGCGACCACGCCCTTGGTGATGGCGGCGTTGCTGTCGGCGAGGAAGTGGAGCTTGTCGCCATCCTGTGTCGGATAGACCCAGACGCTCGCCGAGCAGCCGCGCACCTTGGTGGCGTCGGTTTTCAACGCATCGGGCATCGGCTCGAGCTTGCGACCGAGATCGATCAGCAGGCGATACCGATCCTCGCTGTCGAGAAACTCATATTCGTCCTGGATGTCGGAAAGTGCGGGTAGAGACATGGGATCGCCCTAGCTCGCAGGGGCGGGGGCTGGCAATCGGGAAGATGGGGCGTAGACTGGACTCTCAACCCAAAGAAGAGGGGCCAAGATGATCAAACTGACTGCTATTTCCGCCGCAGTTGCCGTGGCTTTCACGCTGGCGACACCGCAACAAGCCCATGCCGGTCCCGATCCCTTCTTGGGGGAAATCATGGAGTTCGGAGGCAATTTCTGTCCGCGTGGTTGGACCGTGGCCGACGGCAAGCTTCTGGCGATTGCGCAGAACCAGGCGCTATTTTCGCTCTTGGGGACGATGTATGGCGGCGATGGGCGCACGACATTCGCGGTGCCTGATCTTGATCGCCAAACACGCCGCGGGGATGACGACCGGCCGCGCCGTCGCGCTCAGCCGATCACCTGCATCGCGACGCAAGGGATTTTCCCCTCGCGCAGCTAGCGATCTCGCAGTTCCTCGATCTGCTGGGTGAGCGTGTCATTCTTCTCGACCGCAATGCGTTCGAGGACTTTGACACGGTCACGCAGCATGGTGACTTCCTCGCGCAGCGCGCGGGCTTCCCCGTCTTCCAGCGCGGTGGGCGCACTGCCCTTCGCCTTGGCACGCTCGCGCAAGACGTTCCCGATGGTGGCAATCAATACAATGGCCACAACCATCGTGAAGGGATCCATTACTTTTTCTCCTTGTCGACCGAAGCTTGAAGGTCCGGCTCGGGCGTGTTGGGCCGGGGCGGCAATGCGGCCAGCTTATCGATTTCCTCGGCAAGGCGCGAGGGCTTGTCGGTGACGATGCGCTCAAGCGTCTCGATGCGGTCGTAAACCTTTTCGAGCTGGTCTCGCAGGGCGTCGTTTTCCTGCTTGAGTTCGAGCATCTTGCCGCTGTCATGGGGCAGGACCGGATTCCCATTCTCATCGAGCGTCGGATAGCCGTGCTTCACCTTCCAGGCTTCGAGCGCGTACCAGCCGCCTACGGACAGGAAGACGATCGTGATGATCATGATGATGACACCGCCTTGCATCAGATTTTCTCCCGCTTGCCGGCTTCGATGGTATTCAGATCGTCGAGGTCGCGAAGCGCCTCGATTTGGTCGGCAGTCTGGCCGCCGCGATCGGTAGCGATACGTTCGAGAACTCGGATGCGCTTTTCGAGTGCTTCAATACGGGCTTCATGCGCTTCGGCACGCGTTCCTTCCTCGCGGCGCACTTCGTTGCCGAATTCATCGGTGATGGGATAACCATATTTGGCGCGTTGCCAATTGCTAAGCCATGTCCCGACCGACGTAACAACGATGATCGCGATGATGAATTCGAATGTGCCCATCCGTCTTGTTACCCCTGTTCAAATGCGCCGTGATCAGGCCTTGCTCTTGAGATCCTCGAGCTGGCGGTTGAGCCGCTCTTCGGGTAAATCGCGCAGCGCTTCGATCTGCGCTGCAGTCACGGCGCCGCCATCGGTGACGATTTTTTCGAGCACGCGTACACGTTGCTCAAGGTCCTTGTTGTCGACCGCATATTGTGCTGCTTTCTCAGCCGCGTTGCCAGCCTGCACCTCGAGCTGGTGCTTCTTGTAGTCGAATACCCGATTGAGGATGAAAAAGGTGAGCAGGCATGGGATGCCCACCACGATCAAAAGTGCGAAAACTTCATCACCGCCCATGACTGATCTCCCCTAGCGAAGCTCGTCGATCTGGCGAGCCAGAACGCGGTTTTCGTTGGTCACATAACTCTCGATATCGGCCAGGCGACGATCGAGTTCGCGAAATTGCGAGTTGATGCGGCGGGCCGATTTCTTCGGCGAGACGCGCACACCGCGCCAGAACTTCTCGTCTTCCTCGTCGCTATAGGTGAGGTCGGCGGGCCGATTCTGTGCAACGATCCCCGCGATGAGATAGAGCAATAGCGCGCTGCCGCCCGACATGAAGATGGCGAAGGCGACCATGATCCGCATCAGCGTGACGTCGACGCCGGTATAGTCGGCGAGGCCCGCGCACACGCCCATGATCTGACCGTTGCGCTTGTCCTTGTAGAATTTGGTTTGGCGAGGTTCGTTGGCCATCATCACTTCTCCTTGCGGCGCGAGAGGAGCGCTTCATGTTCGGCGAGCAGATCGTCAGCGCGGCCGAGCAGGCTTTCATCGCGATCGTCTACCGGATTGTAGGCGATCGAACGGCGCTTCCAGTCCGGGTCCTCGGCGCTCATGATCCGCTCGATCGTCTGGATGCGATCGTCGAGACGGCGCGCGAGATCGTGCAGTTCGTCGAGCAGGCGCTCGTCAGGTTCGGTAAGGCTGGTCTGGGATTTCCACTTCGTCACATAGTGGAAGATCAGCCAAGGCAGGCCGATGAAGATCGCGAAAATAGCGAAAAAACCAATGAATTCGTCACCCATCATTATCCCCTTTGATCCGTCGTCCCGTGGCGCGGATTAGCTGCTTTTCTTTTTCAGTGCGGCCTTCATGGCCTCGAGTTCGGCATCGACCTTTTCGGACGATTTCAACTCGGCAATTTCTTCTTCGAGGCTCTTGGGGCCGGACAGGCCCAGCGCATCGGCCTGGCCTTCGGCAAGGTCGGCGCGGCGTTCAAGGCTTTCGAAGCGCGAGAATGCATCGTTGGTGCGCTCGCCATTGAGCAGTTCGCGCGCCTTGGCCCGCGTCATTGCGCTTTCCAGCCGGTTGGCGATGGCATTCTGGCGCGAGCGTGCCTCGCGCAGCTTGGCCTGCAATTTGGCGATGTCGGCCTCGTAGGTTTTCAGCGTTTCGTCGATCTGGTCGATTTCCTCGCGCAGGCCGTCGGCCATGTCGGCCGCTTTCTGGCGCTCGATCAGCGCCTGCTTGGCGAGATCCTCGCGGTCCTTGCTCAGTGCGAGTTCAGCCTTCTCGGTCCAGCTGTCCTGCAGCTTTTCGAGGCGGGTGAGGGCGCGGCGCATTTCCTTGCCGTCGGCAATCGAGCGGGCGGCGGAGGCACGAACCTCGACGAGGGTTTCTTCCATCTCGAGAATGATCATCCGGATCATGCGCGCCGGATCTTCGGCGCGGTCCAGAAGTTCGGTCATGTTGGCCGCAAAAATGTCCCTGACACGGGAAAAGATAGCCATAGATTACTCCCAAAACAGTCAATCACACCAACATATGCGAGAAACGTGCCAAAACCGTCATATTCCCGAAACAGTCAAAAATGCACTGCTTTTCGACCAATGGCGGTATGAAACATCTTGCCAAATGGTGGGATTTTCCACCACATGGCGAGCATGGAGCGGGCAAATCAATTTGTCGGGCAGTCGCTGGCCTTTCTCGATGCGGTCGAACGCGCCTCGCGCGCGGCACCGCTCGACCGTCCTGTATTGGTGATCGGAGAGCGCGGTACCGGCAAGGAACTCATTGCCGAGCGCTTGCATCGCCTGTCGACCCGTTGGTCCGGGCCGCTGGTGACGATGAACTGCGCGGCGCTTCCCGAAAACCTGATCGAGGCTGAGTTGTTCGGCCATGAGGCCGGCAGCTTCACCGGTGCCTCGAAAACCCGCGCCGGCCGCTTCGAGGAAGCCGATGGCGGCACGCTCTTTCTCGACGAACTGGCGACGCTGTCCTCGGCTGCGCAGGATCGGCTGCTTCGCACTGTCGAATATGGCGAGGTCACGCGTATCGGTGCGTCGAAGCCCATCAGCGTGGACGTGCGCATCGTAGCGGCAACCAACGAGCATCTTCCGAGCCTCGTCGCCAAGGGTAAATTTCGCGCCGACCTTCTCGATCGCCTGTCGTTCGAGGTGGTGACGCTGCCGCCGCTTCGCGCTCGCGAGGGGGACATAGCGCTACTGGCCGAACATTTCGGGCGGCGCATGGCGGTCGAGCTCGATTGGCCCAACTGGCCCGGCTTCGACAAAAAGGCGATTGCCCGCCTCGAAAAATATGGCTGGCCCGGCAATGTGCGCGAGCTTCGCAACGTCGTCGAACGCGCCGTCTATCGCGCCGAAGATCCCGAGCGCCCCGTTTCCACGATCAACTTCGATCCGTTCAAATCGCCCTGGGCCCTGATGCAGGGCGGCGGTGGTGGCACTGCCACGGCCGGCGATGTTGCGGCACCGGTTGAGCAGGTGGCTGGCGAAGAGGTTTCAACCGTGGAAGAGGCCGCGGCGCAGGCAGTGACTGCGGCGCCGCCGACAGACGATTTCAAGGCTGCGGTAACCGAATATGAAAAGGCTCTGATCAGCGATGCGCTGGAGCGCGCGCGTTACAATCAGCGCGCGACCGCCGAAGCGCTGGGCCTCAGCTACGATCAGCTGCGCCACGCGATGAAGCGCCTCAAGCTCAACGCTGACCCCAAAAGCTGAAAAGCGAGGGCTGACAGCGGCCGTTGCGCCGCTTAAACGATCCCCATGCAACGCCAGCGCGGCCCGCGCGTTGGCGCGGTGAACCATCATTTCCAACAGGAGCTCCCTTCATGGCCTTTGAACTTCCCGACCTGCCTTTCGCCAAGGACGCGCTGGGCGATCACATGTCGGCGGAAACGCTCGATTATCACCATGGCAAGCATCACAATGCCTATGTCCAGAAAACCAATGGCATGCTGGGCGAGAAAGGCCTGGAAGGCGCCAACCTCACCACGGTCATCAAGCGTGCGCACGAGGCGGGCGACAAGGGCCTGTTCAACAATTCGGCGCAGATCTGGAACCATACCTTCTTCTGGCATGGCCTTGCGCCCGAAGGCTCGACCAAGCCTTCGGAAAAACTGCAGGCGATGATCGACAGCGACTTCGGTTCGACCGACAAGCTCCTAGAAGCGCTGCAGAATGAGAGCGCCAATCACTTCGCGTCGGGTTGGGGTTGGCTCATCCTCAACAATGGCAAGCTTGAGGTGACCTCGCTGCACGACGCCGATACGCCGGTCGCGCATGGCATGACCCCGCTCTTCACCGTCGATGTCTGGGAGCACGCTTATTACATCGACTATCGCAATGCGCGCCCCGACTATCTGAAGAGCGTGCTGCACAACATCGTTAACTGGGATTTCGTCAGCGAAAACCTGGACGGCCACGGGACGCAGCGCGCCGACCAGCTCGGCTAGGCCCTTCGCCAAGTAGACGGAATAGGGCGGTGGCTGCGGCTGCCGCCCTTTTCTTTGCGCTCTATTGCTTGAGACGATGCCCGGTCTTGAAGATCCAGGCGATGGCAGTGAGCGGAATCGCGATGGTCAGCCCCATGGCGAGCCAGCTCGACCAGATCGGCACGTCCGCCACCCCATTGAACGTCCAGCGATAGCCCGACACCAAGTAGACGATCGGGTTGAACAGGCTGAGCGTGCGCCACGGATCGGGCAGGGTTGCGATCGAGTAGAAAATGCCGCCCAGGAAGGTGAGCGGGGTGATGATCAGCAGGGGCGCGGCCTGCAGCTGCTCGAAATTGTTGGCGAGCAGCCCGATGAGAAAACCCCACAAACAAAAGCCGACGGCGATGAGCACCAAGAAGAGCAGCATCAGGAATGGGCGGTCGATCGAATAGTCCACGAAGAGATGGGCCGCGGCCATAGTGACGAGCGCGAGGATGACCGACTTGCTGGCCGCCGCGCCGACATAGGAAATGACCGTCTCTACAGGCGATAGCGGTGCTGAGAGTATTTCGTAGATGGTGCCCGTAAACTTCGGAAAATAAATGCCGAATGAGGCATTGGACAAGCTTTGCTGCAGGACCGAGAGCAGGACCAGGCCGGGCACGATGAAGCCGCCGAAATTGACGCCTTCAATCTCGCCCATGCGGTCGCCGATGGCCGCACCGAAAACGAGCAGGAACAAAGCTGTCGTGATGAGCGGTGCGGCAAGGCTCTGCCAGATAGTGCGCTTGGCGCGCGCCATTTCGAACTTGTAGATCGCCAGGACGCCGCGCAGGTTCATTTCGCATCTCCTGCATGGACGAGGCTGACGAAGATATCCTCCAGGCTGGATTGCCGCGTCGTAAGGTCGCGCCATCCGATACCAAGCTCATCCAGCTGGCGCATCAGCTGCGGGATACCATTTTCGGCGGCATTGCTGTCGAAATGATAAGCGAGCTCGCCGCCATCGTCGGAAAGATCGATGTCGCGGCCCTCAAGCGCTGTCGGCAGGGCCTTGAGCGGCTGTTCTAGGAAGATGGTGAGGGTGCGGCGGCCCATTTGCGCCATCAGCTCATTCTTTTCACCCAGCGCCACGAGCTCGCCATCGCGGATCACGCCGACGCGGTCGGCCATCTCCTCGGCTTCCTCGATATAGTGGGTGGTGAGAATAATGGTCGTGCCGTCGGACTGGAGCTTGCGCACCAATTCCCACATGTCGCGGCGGAGTTCGACGTCGACGCCCGCTGTTGGCTCATCGAGGAAAAGGATGTCAGGTTCGTGGGCCAGTGCCTTGGCGATCATGACGCGGCGCTTCATGCCGCCCGACAGCTCCATCATCCGCGCTTCGCGTTTGTCCCAAAGAGTCAGGCGCTTGAGCAGATCTTCGAGATAGGCGTCATTGCGCGGTTTACCAAACAAGCCGCGCGAGAAAGCGACCGTGTCCCACACCGTTTCGAAGGCGTCGGTGGTCAACTCCTGCGGGACGAGGCCGATATGGTCGCGCGCGGCGCGATAGGCGGTCTCAATATCGTGGCCATAGACGCTGACGCTGCCGCCGGTCTTGGTGACAATGCCGCAGACGATCGAGATGAGCGTCGTCTTGCCGGCGCCATTGGGCCCCAGCAGCGCGAAGATCTCGCCCTTCTCGATCGTCAGGTCGACGCCCTTCAAGGCTTTGGTGCCGCCTTTATAGGCCTTCTCCAGTCCCGCAATCTCGATGACCCGCATCAGCCCTTGTCCTTTTCGGGTTCTTCCAGCGTCAGGCCGTGTTTCATCAGCATCGGCATCTGGCTGGCGGCGAAGAGGAAGGTGAGGGGGAGGAAGCCCCAAATCTTGAACCCGATCCAGAAATCGGTCGAACTGTTGCGCCAGACGACTTCATTGAGGCATGCCATCACTGCAAAGAAAATGGCCCAATTCCGGGAAAGCTTGATCCATCCAAGGTCGTTGAGGCCGGGATAAGCGGCGCCCAGTAACCATTTCAACAGCGGACGTGACGTCATCCATCCCCATGCCAGAATGCCGCCCGCAAGCAGGTAGAAAGCGGTCGGTTTCATCTTGATCCACTTGGGATCGCCCAAGGCAATCGTGATCGCTCCGAACCCGACGACCATGACCAGCGAAAGCATCTGGATGCGGGTGACGTGCTTCACCGCAGTGTAGCTGATGATCATGGCTACGATCATCGAAACCATGAAGGCGCCCGTCGCGACGAGCAGACGCTGCAATTCGTCGCCGGGCGAAAACTTGTTGACCAGGAAGAAGATGACCAGCGGGCCGAGGTCGAGCAGCAATTGCTTGCCGGCGCCCAATTTGGGCTTGTCGTCCTCTATGCCGGGACCGGGATGGACTTCGCTCATGCGGGGGGCAGGCCTGCAATAGCGCGGGCGACCGCGCGGGGATCGAACGGACGCAGGTCATCGACGCCTTCGCCGACGCCGATGGCGTGGATGGGCAGGCCGAACTTCTCGGCCGCCGCGACCATCACGCCGCCGCGGGCGGTGCCGTCCAGCTTGGTCATGACGAGGCCGGTCACATGCGCGACCTCCTGGAAGACCTCGATCTGGTTGATCGCATTCTGGCCGGTGGTCGCGTCGAGGACGAGGATGACGTCATGCGGCGCTTCCTCGTTCAATTTCCCTAGAACGCGGCGGATTTTCGCTAATTCGTCCATCAGGTAGCTCTTGTTCTGGAGGCGGCCTGCCGTGTCGACGATGAGAACGTCCTCACCGGTGGCAGTCGCCTGTTTCACGCCGTCGAAGACGATCGAGGCGGGATCACCGCCCTCGGGCCCGGCAATGACGGGCGCATGGATGCGTTCGCCCCAGATTTTGAGTTGTTCGATCGCGGCGGCGCGGAACGTGTCGCCAGCGGCAAGCAGGACGCCATAATCCTGCTCCATGATCCAATGGCCGAGTTTGCCGATCGTCGTGGTCTTGCCCGAACCGTTGACCCCGATGACGAGGATAACGTGGGGCCGCGGGAAACCATAAATATCCAGCGGCTTGGCGACCGGTGCGAGGATGGCTTCGATCTCTTCGGCAAGGATTTCGCGCAAGCCCCGCTCGTCCAATTGCTCGAACTTGCGAGCCGCGATGGCCTCGCGGATGCGCTTTGAGGCTTCAGGGCCGAGGTCGGACGCGATCAGCGCTTCCTCGATATCGTCGAGGGTCGCTGTATCGAGCGCCTGTTTGGAGGTGAGGCCGGTAAGATTCTCGCCGACGCGGTCTGCGGTCTTGCGAAATCCCCCGGTCAACCGGTCGAGCCAACTCATTCAATCACCCCCGTCAGCCCTTTCTCGTTCGCATCCGTGATGGTCGCCATGACGTAGGCGCCGCGCTTACCGCCTTCAACCGTGATCGGCGCGAAAGTATCGGTATGGCCCTTGGCGTTATTCTCGATAAGCGCGCCTTGGGTCGTGCCGACCATGGAGCGCAGCCAGGCCATGCGATGCTCGAAAGCCTTGGCACGCAGGCGTGCCGCACGGTCCTTGATCACGCTCCGGTCGAGCTGCGGCATGCGCGCGGCGGGCGTCTTGTCGCGCGGGCTGTACGGGAAGACATGCGCAGCAATGATGTCACAATCATCGATGAGTTTCAGGGAGTTGAAGAACATCTCTTCAGACTCGGTGGGAAAACCGGCAATGATATCCGCGCCGATGGTCGTCTCGGGACGGGCGGCCTTGAGGCGCTCCACGATGGCGACGGCCTGGGCGCGGCTGTGGCGGCGCTTCATGCGCTTGAGGATCATGTCGTCTCCCGCCTGTAGCGAAAGGTGGAAGTGGGGCAGCAGGCGCTCGTCACCGCTGAGCAATTCATACAGCGCGCCATCCATCTCGATGGAGTCGAGGCTGGAGAGGCGCAGGCGCTGGAGGCGCGGCTCGTCGACCAACAGTTTCTGGAGCATTTCCCCCAATTTGCGGCCGTCATCGTCATAGCTGGTAATGTCGACACCGGTGATGACAATCTCGCGCGCGCCCCGGTCGAGCTCGCTGGCGACGGCGCGGCGGACCTCGTCATAGGCAAGGCTGCGGCTATTCCCGCGGCCATAGGGGATGGTGCAGAAGGTGCAGCGATGATCGCATCCGGTCTGGACCGCAACGAAGCTGCGCACTTTGTTGCCAAAGCCGGCAGCGACCGGCGGTGCGGGTGCCGTCATGACGTCACCGGGCAAATCCTTGGCTGCATTGGCGATTTGCGCCACGTCCAGCTTGTTCGCATTGCCGATCAGCGCGTCCACCTCGGGCATGGCGCGGAACGTGTCGGGCTCGATCTGTGCCGCGCAGCCGGTCACGACGACCTTGGCTTCGGGTGCATTGCGCTTGGCCTTGCGGATCGCCTGGCGCGTCTGGCGCACCGCTTCATGCGTCACCGCGCAGCTATTGACGATGATCGTGTCGCCGCGATGCCCTGCGGCCTCCAAGCGACGCTTCATCGTCGCGCTCTCCGCCATGTTGAGGCGACAGCCCAGGGTAATGGTCTCAACGCTCATCGGAGCGCCTCGAGATCGACCTCTCCAGTAAAGACGTGCGTCGCCGCGCCCTGCATCACGATCGGGTCTCCGGGTGCCCAATGGATGGTGAGCGAACCGCCCGGCATGTCGACAGCGACAGGCGAGGCGAGCAGCTTGCGCCGGATCGCGGCGACTGCACTCGCACAGGCGCCGGTGCCGCAGGCTTCGGTGAGGCCGGCGCCGCGCTCAAAGGTGCGCAGTTTAAGGCGGCCGTCGCGCACTTCCGCGACATTGACGTTGATGCGTTCGGGGAAGGCCGGGTCGTGCTCGATTTGCGGCCCGATTTCACCGAGCGCCACGGCGTCGGCGTCGTCAACGAAGAAAACGAGGTGCGGATTGCCGACATTGACCGCATCGGCGCCTTCCAACACATCCCAGGCCATCGGCACCGGTGCGGTGTCCATCGGGTCGGCAATCGGGATCTCGTCCCACTGGAAGCGCGGCGGGGGCAAGGTGATGCTGACGCTGTCGTCTCCGGCTTCCGCCTCGAGCAGGCCGCCGGCACTGTCGATCGTCTTGGCGCCCGTGAGCGCCGCGACACAGCGCGCGGCATTGCCGCAAGCTTCGGCCTCGCCGCCATCTGCATTCCAGATGTCCATAAGCAGGTCGGCCTTGTCCGACGGCGACAGCCGGATGAGCTGGTCGCAACCGATCCCGCGATGCCGGTCGGCAAGCAGCCGCACCCGTGCCGCATCGAGCGGTACATCGGCCTCGCGGGCATCGAAAATGACAAAGTCATTGCCCAGCCCGTGCATCTTGTGAAAGGTGGTTGCCATTACGCATGGCGACTTAAGGTGAGGGTCGCCCAAGAGCAATGGGGAGTGTCCTTTCGTGGCGAGCAATGCCTTCAGTGCCGAAGACAGCGAAATCCGTGCGCTAGCCCAACAGGTCATCGACTATTGGTTCGACGAAGTCGGCGAAGATCGGTGGTGGAAGAAGGATGCCGAGCTCGACAAGAAGATCAAGGAGCGCTGGGGCGATTTGCGCAAGTCGGTGATCGCCGCCGAGGGGAAGGTATGGCGCGAGGGGCCCAAGCGTGCACTCGCCGCGATCATCATGCTCGACCAGTTCAGCCGCCATATCAATCGCGGCAAGGCCAAGGCATTCGAGGCCGACCGCATGGCCCGCCAGCTGACCCGCCGCGCCATCGCCAAAGGCTGGGACCTGCGCCTGCCTAAGGACCAGCGCTTCTTCGTCTACATGCCGCTGATGCACAGCGAGGAATTGAGCGACCAGGAGCAGAGCGTGGCCCTGTTCGATGCGATGCACGAGGAAGGCCATGACCGCTTCGCCCACCTGCACCGCCAGCAGATCGTCGACTTCGGCCGCTTCCCGGGCCGCAACAAGGCGCTGGGGCGAGAGAGTACGCCAGAAGAGGTAATCATGCTGGAAGGCGGCGGCGCGTTCTGACGGCGTTTGGTCGGTCCTGCCCGGCCGCTAATCGAAATCGGCGCGTCACAGGTTTTCATGCCTGCTCGTCAGCCTCTGAGCGGGTGCACACCTGCGTATCTATCCATGGAGCTACGCGATGCCGACTTATCTCGAACCCACCGAAGCGTCCGCGACTGCATTTTTTATGCTGGGCATCAAGGGGCCGGTGGTTATGCTCAATCTTCTGCGCTTTCGCGAGGTGGCGGACTATTCGGACCTTCCGGACCTTGCGCCCGACACGCCTATTTCGGGTGCCGAGGCCTATGACCGCTATATGGCGCACACAGCGCCATTCCTGCTCGAAGCCGGCGGCAAGCTCCTCTTCGACGGCGAGGGCGGTAGGTATTTCATCGGTCCCGAGGCAGAGCACTGGGATCGCGTCCTGCTGGTGGAGCAGGCCTCGCCGGAAGCCTTCATGGCCTTCGCGCAGAACAAGGCCTATCTTTCCGGTATTGGGCATCGCAGTGCGGCGCTGGCGGATTCCCGGCTGCTGCCGATAGTGCCGCAAGGGGTATAAAGCTTGACGCCGGGCCGTGTGTCGCATAGATGCGCCCCCGTCCCAAGGGATGACAATTTGCAAGCGCTGCGGCGCACGCTGGCCGACGAGGTTTCGTCCGCCGGCGCTTTTTGCGTATTGGCGCCCATGGGACACGAGAAGGAGACTGACGTTTGTTTGACAGCCTGAGCGATCGCCTTTCCGGTGTATTCGACAAGATCCGCGGCCGCGGTGCCTTGTCGGAGGCCGACGTGCGCGATGCGATGCGCGAAGTCCGCGTCGCCTTGCTCGAAGCAGACGTGGCGCTGCCCGTCGCGCGCGAATTTGTTGAACAGGTCACCGAACGCGCGGTCGGCGAGGAAGTCGTCAAATCGGTCACGCCGGGCCAGATGGTCGTCAAGATCGTCAACGATGCGCTGGTCGAGCTGCTTGGCGCGGAAAATGCCGAGCTCAACCTCAACGTCAATCCCCCCGCGGTCATCATGGTCGTCGGCCTGCAGGGCTCGGGTAAGACCACCAGCACTGCAAAGCTCGCCAAGCGCCTCAAGGAAAAGGATCGTAAGAAGGTCCTGATGGCCTCGCTCGACGTCGCCCGTCCGGCGGCGCAGGAGCAGCTGGCGGTGCTTGGGCGCCAGGCCGAGGTCGAGACGCTGCCGATCGTTGCCGGCCAGCAGCCCACCGACATTGCCAAACGCGCGGTCCAGTCGGCCAAGCTGCAAGGCTATGACGTGGTCATACTCGACACGGCGGGGCGCCTCCATGTCGACGATGCGCTGATGGCCGAAATGAAGGCCGTCGCCAGCGCTGCGACGCCGGCCGAGACTTTGCTCGTGGTCGACAGCCTGACCGGCCAGGACGCAGTCAACGTCGCCAAGGGGTTTTCCGCGGAAATCGACCTTACCGGTGTCATCCTCACCCGTATGGATGGCGATGCGCGCGGTGGCGCGGCGCTGTCGATGCGCAAGGTCACCGGCAAGCCCATCAAATTTGCGGGTACGGGCGAAGCGCTGGATGCGCTCGAGCCCTTCCATCCCGACCGTGTCGCCGGCCGCATCCTCGGCATGGGCGATGTCGTCAGCCTGGTCGAAAAGGCCGCCGAAACCGTCAAGCAGGAAGATGCCGAGCGTCTTGCCCGCAAGATGGAGAAGGGCAAGTTCGACCTCGACGACCTCGCGCTGCAGATCAAGCAGATGCAGAAGATGGGTGGACTGGGCGCGCTCGCCAAGATGATGCCCGGAATGAAGGGCATGAAGCAGGCAACTGACATCGACGACAAGGCGCTGACCCGTCTCGAGGCGATGATGAGCTCGATGACGTCGGAAGAGCGCCAGAAACCCAAGATCATCAACGCCAAGCGCAAGCGGCGTATCGCCAACGGCTCCGGCACCACGGTGCAGGAAGTCAACAAGCTGCTGAAGATGCACCAGCAAATGGAAGGCGCGATGAAGAAATTGAAGAAGATGGGCGGCTTTTCAAAGCTCGCCTCGATGTTTGGCGGCGGGCTTCCCGGCGGCGCAGATAGCGCTGGCGGAGAGATGCCGCAGCTTCCGCCGGGTGGCGGACTGCCGGGTCTGGGTGGCCCCGGCGCACCAATGAACCTGCCCCCCGGTTTCGACAAGTTTTCAAAGAAATAACAGCATTACCTAAGAAGGAATAAGAATATGGCAGTTGCAATTCGTCTCGCCCGTGGTGGCGCGAAAAAGCGTCCCTACTACCGCATCGTCGTGGCCGACAGCCGTCGTTCGCGCGACGGTCGCTTCATCGAGCGCGTGGGTTCGTACAACCCGCTCCTCGCCAAGGACAATCCCGAGCGCGTGAAGCTCGACAAGGAGCGCATCCAGCACTGGCTCGACGTTGGCGCCCAGCCGACCGACCGCGTCCTGCGTTTCCTTGACGCCGAGGGCATGATGAAGCGCGAAGCGCGCAACAACCCGCAGAAGGGCGAGCCGGGCGAGAAGGCCAAGGAACGCGCCGAAGAGAAGGCCGAAAAGGAACAGGCCGCCAAGGACGCCGCCAAGGAAGCTGAAGAAGCTGCGAAGGCTGCCGACGAAGCACCGGTCGAAGAAGCTGCTGCTGAAGAGACCCCGGCTGAAGAAGCCGCTGCTGAGGAAGCTCCCGCCGAGGAAGCTGCTGAAGAAGCCAAGGCGGACGACGCCGAAGCCGAAGAAGCCAAGGCCGAGTAACCCGGCATGGCGGGCGCGTCGCAGGATCGCGTTGCGCTCGCCGCCGTGGCGGGTGCCCATGGCGTCAAGGGCGAGCTACGGCTCAAGCTCTTTGCCGAGGGCATCGACAGCCTGAAGAAACAGAAGGCGCTGTTCGTCGGAGAGGACGAGCGGCGCCTTTTGTCTGTCCGCGCCAATGCCAAGGGTGCGATCGCGAAGCTCGATGGCGTCAACAGTCGTGAGGCCGCAGAAGCGCTGCGCGGGTCGCTCTTGGAAATCGCCCGCGAAACGCTGCCCGAACTGGGTGAGGGCGAATATTATTTCAGCGATCTCCTCAGCCTCCTCGTCATCGACGATAGGGGCGCTGAAGTCGGCACCATTGTCGCAGTCGAGAATTTCGGGGCCAGCGACGTCATCGAGATCGAGCGGCCGACCGGCAAACGCTTCATGGTCCCGATGACCGAAAATGCGGTGCCCGAGTGGAACAAGGAGCGGCTCGTTATCAACGCCGCCTTTGCCGAGGACTAGGATGAGCAAGCTCAACGTCGCCATCTGCCAGGCCGCGCCCATCCCGCTCTGCATCGATGATGGGATCACGCAAGCGGTCGAACTGGCACGCGCTGCCATCAAGGATGGCGCCGAGATCGTTGCCTTCGGTGAGACATTCCTCGGCGGCTATCCGCTCTGGCTCGACGAGAGCCCCGGCGCTGCTTTGTGGGATCATCCCGGCACCAAAGCGATGCACGCCATCCTGATGGACCAGGCAGTGATGGCCAACGACTTCCGCTTTGCACCGCTGCAGGATCTGGTGGACGAAACGGGCGCGCTCGTCTCGATCGGCGCGCATGAGCGTATTCGCTCCAGCCTGTTCAACAACCAGATGCTGTTCCGGCCCAATGCCGCGCCGCTCGATCATCGCAAGCTGGTGCCCACGCATGGCGAGCGGCTCGTCTGGATGCGCGGCGATGGCTCGACTCTGGGCGTGCACGAGGCCGAATGGGGCAATGTCGGCAGCCTGATCTGCTGGGAGCATTGGATGCCGTTCGCGCGCGCCGCCATGCACAACCAGGAAGAAGCGGTGCATGTCGCAGCCTGGCCGACCGTCCGAGAGACCTATGCCATTGCCTCGCGTCATTATGCCTTCGAAGGCCGTTGCTTCGTTCTCGCGGCAGGTTTGGTCCAGACGCGCGAGCAACTGCGCGATGGCGTGGAACGCTGCGAGGGCAATGACGACGCGCTCGCGCTTTTGGACGCGATCGAGGAAGACGTGCTCAACCGTGGCGGCAGCATGATCATCGGGCCCGACGGACGCATCCTGGCGCATGCCGGCGAGGGCGAAGAGACGATCCATGCAGAAATCGACCTCGAGGAAGTCGCCGCGGCCAAGGCGTTGCTCGACACGGACGGTCATTATTCCCGCCCGGACATCTTCAGCCTCGACATCAATACAGACCCGCAGCAGAGCGTTCGCTGGAAATAGCTTGCCTGCCGATACAGCTTAATATAACCAAATGGTTATGGAGTCGTTGGACAAGCAATTTGCAGCACTGGCCGACCCGACGCGGCGCGCCATCCTCTCACGATTGGGAGAGGGGCGTGCCACCGTGGCGGAATTGGCCGAGCCTTTCGCCATGAGCCAGCCGGCCATCTCCAAACATCTAAAGGTGCTCGAACAAGCGGGTCTCGTCGAGACATTGCACGAAGGAACGTCGCGCCCGCGCCAGTTGGCGCCCGACGGCATCTCGGCAGCAAAGCAATACATCGAGCAGATGGCGTCCTATTGGCCCGACCGGTTCGACCGGCTCGATGCCTTCCTCCAATCCAGCAAGGGGAAAGAAGAATGAGCGACGTGCCCGTTTTCACCATCGTGCGGACGTTCGATGCGGACCGTGAAACGGTTTTCGATGCTTGGGCCGATCCGGACAAGATGGAGCAATGGTCGGGACCTCCCGGTGCGAAGCTGACGCGCCTGTCGGGCGATATCGTGGAGGGCAGTCTCATGCACACGCGATCGGACCATCCTGACATGGGCACCACCTACACGTTGGCGAAGTGGACGCGCATCGACCGCCCCGGCCATATCGCGTGGGAGCAGAGCTTTGCAGACGCAGAGGGTCGCAAGGTCACACCGCATTTCTTTCCCGCCTGGCCGCTCACGCTGCTGACGGAAGTCGACTTCCGGGACACGGATGGCGGGACCGAAATCACGCTCAAATGGACCCCGATCGAAGCGTCGGCCGAAGCTATTGCCGTCTTCGTGGAGGCGATGGGATCGATGGAGCAGGGTTGGGGCGGCAGCTTCGACAAACTTGCGGAGTTCCTGGCCAACGCCTAATCGGCGCGGCCATGACCTTTCGCGCTTCCGTCCTGACGCTCTACCCCGACATGTTTCCGGGTCTGCTCGGCACGTCGCTCGCCGGGCGCGCGCTGGAAGAGGGGGCGTGGAGCCTCGAGACAAAGAACATCCGCGACTTCGCCACCGACAAGCATCGCACGGTCGATGACACGCCGGCCGGTGGCGGAGCCGGAATGGTGCTCAAATGCGATGTGCTTGCCGCCGCTCTCGACAGCGTTGCCGATGGCCGTCCGATGCTGGCCATGAGCCCGCGGGGCAAGACGCTGACACAGGCGAAAGTGCGCGATCTCGTCGCGGGCGAGGGGGCCATCATCCTGTGTGGCCGCTTCGAGGGTTTTGACGAGCGTATCTTCGAGGCGCGAGATGTCGAACCGGTCAGCGTCGGCGACTATATCCTGTCGGGTGGCGAAATACCCGCCATGTTGCTCCTCGACGCTTGCATTCGGCTGCTTCCCGGGGTAATGGGCGCGGCCTCAAGCGGAGAGGAAGAGAGTTTCGAACAGGGACTTCTCGAATATCCGCACTACACCCGACCGGTAGAATGGGAGGGGCGCACGATTCCCGAAGTGCTGCGATCGGGGGATCATGCGCGCATCGCGAGGTGGCGTGAAGAACGCGCTCGCGAGGACACACGGCTAAGGAGGCCGGACCTTTGGGACGCTCATGGGGAGCGTTCGGGTCAGTCTCCCTCTGGTGCGCAGCGAAAGAAATAGGATTTTAGACCGATGAACATCATCGAGACGATCGAACAGGAAACCATCGAAGCCCTGGGCAAGGACATTCCCGAATTCCGCCCGGGTGACACTCTCCGCATCGGTGTGCGCGTCGTTGAAGGCCAGCGCACCCGTGTCCAGAACTTCGAAGGCGTCTGCATCGCCCGTTCGAACAAGGGCGCCGGCTCCAGCTTCACCGTTCGCAAGATTTCGTTCGGCGAAGGTGTCGAGCGCGTCTTCCCGCTCTACTCGCCCAACATCGACAGCATCACCGTCGTCCGTAAGGGCGCCGTGCGTCGTGCCAAGCTTTACTATCTGCGTGGTCGCACCGGTAAGTCGGCGCGTATCGCCGAGCGCAAGGACAACCGTCCGGCCAAGGGCGAAAAGACCGACGCGTAGTTGGTCGAAAGCCACCTTGCACAAAATTAGGGCGTCCGGCACATCTGCCGGGCGCCTTTTTTGTTGCCCGTCGTCCAGGCGGGCCGAATTTTCCGGGAGAAATATTTCATGCTTAAGAGCCTTCTCGCCGGTGCAGCACTTGGGAGCATCGTCATGACCAGCCCCGCCGCAGCACAGGAAGTCGAACGCCAGGAGCTCACGCTCGACCGTATCTTTGCCAGCCCCTCGCTTGGCGGGTCCTTCCCGCGCGGCGTGCAGCTGGCACCCGACGGGTCGATGCTGACCATGCTGCGTCCGCGCGAGGATGAGCGCCAGCGTTACGACCTCTGGGCGCTCGATGCCGAGGGTGGCGAATGGACCATGCTCGTCGACAGCGAGAAGGTCGGTTCGGGGGCCGAACTGTCCGAAGAAGAAAAGATGCAGCGCGAACGCGCCCGCGTCGGCAGCCTCAAGGGCATCATCACCTATCAATGGTCGCCCGATGGTCAGTCGCTGCTGGTGCCGATCGATGGCGATCTCTATCTCGCCGGCGTCGATGGAAGCGTCACGCAGCTCACCGACACCGATGCGGGCGAACTCAACCCCGCGCTCAGCCCCAAGGGCGGCTATGTCAGCTTCGTGCGCGACCAGCGCCTCTATGTTGGCGCGGTCGGTGACGAACCGACCCCGATTACGCCCGAGGAAAGCGATCCGCTGATCCATTGGGGCGAGGCCGAATTCGTCGCGCAGGAAGAAATGGCACGTCGCACCGGTTACTGGTGGAGCCCCGACGACAAGCGGATCGCCGTGCAGCGTTTCGACGAGAACCCGGTCGGCGTCGTCACCCGCACCTCGATCGGTGCCGGGGGGACCAGCACCTACGATCAGCGCTATCCGGCCGCCGGCACCGACAATGTCACCAACCAGCTGTGGATCATCAACATGGATGGTTCGGGCATGGAAATGGTCGACCTTGGTGACAACGAGGATATCTACATCGCCCGCGTCAACTGGGCACCCGATGGCAGCGCGCTCTACGTCCAGCGCCAGAACCGCGCCCAGACCGTGCTCGACATGCTCAAGGTCGATCCCGAAACCGGCAAGAGCGAAATCTTCTTCAGCGAGACCGCAGCCGAGGGGCATTGGACCAATCTCAGCTACGACTATCGCTTCTTGAAGGACGGCTCGCTCATCTGGTGGTCGGAACGCGATGGCTTCGGTCATCTCTATCATGTCAGCGCCGACGGCGATGACTGGCGCCAGCTTACCCAAGGCGAATGGGTCGTCATGGGCCTCGACGGCGTCGACCAGGACGAGGGCAAGCTCTACTTCACCGCGAACCGCGAGAATGTGCTCGAGAGTCATCTCTATTCGCTCGACTATACGACGCCGGGTTCCGAGCCGGTGCTGCTGTCGGAGCCGGGCTACAGCTATGGCTGGAGCCTCGACAAGTCGGCGAGCCGCTCGATCGTCTCGCGGTCGAGCAATTCGCGCCCGGGCCAGATCTGGTTCGGCGATAACGAGGCGAACCGCATTGCGTGGATCAACGAGAATGCGCTCGACGCCGACCATCCCTATTCGCCCTATATGTGGAGCCATGAGCCGTCCAAGTTCGGCACCATCAAGGCCCCCGACGGGACCGACCTATATTACGAAATGATCACCCCGCCCGACATGAAGCCGGGCGAACGCTATCCGGTCTTCTTCCAGCATTATGGCGGCCCGGGTCCGCAGACGGTGCGTAACGGCTTTACCGGTGCGCTCCAGCAGTGGATCGTCGACCAAGGCTATATCTGGGTCCAGCTCGACAATCGCGGCAGCGCCAATCGCGGTGTCGAATTCGAAAAGCCGATCTATCGGGCCATGGGCGGGATCGAAGTGGCTGACCAGAAGGTCGGCGCCGAATGGCTCAAGAGCCTCGACTTCGTCGATCCGGACCGTATCGCGACCTATGGCTGGTCCTATGGCGGCTACATGACGCTGATGATGCTGGGGCAGGACCCCGGCCTCTATGCCGCTGGCGTGGCCGGCGCGCCGGTGACCAAATGGGAGCTGTATGACACCCACTATACCGAGCGCTTCATGGGCGATCCGCGCGAAGTGCCCGAGGCCTATGAGGCATCGAGCACCTTCCCGACGGCCGGCAACATTTCCGATCCGCTGCTGCTGATCCACGGCATGAGCGACGACAATGTCGTCCTCGACAACTCCACGCAGATGGCCGCAGCCATGCAGGAGGCCCGCGTCCAGTTCGACATGATGTTCTATCCGGGCCAGGCCCATGGCGTGCGCGGCGAGAATATCAGCGTCCATCTCTGGGAAACCATCATGCGCTTCCTCGAGGAAAATGGGGTCGAGGGTGGCCCGGTCGCCGACGGCGAATAATCGACGATGGGTACGAGGGGGCCTCATCGGCCTCCTCGTCATCGCACTGCTGCTCATTGCATTTCGCGAGCTTGTGCGGGCGCGCTGCTTCGCGTTCGGAATCCCCGTCGTCTGCAAGGTCGAGACCGAGCGGCCGCTGGTCGCGCTCACCTTCGACGACGGCCCGACGCCTTCGGGCACCGATTATGTCCTGCGCGTGCTCGAGGAAAAGGATGTTCGTGCGACCTTTTTCCTCATCGGCGGGATGGTCGATCGCAATCCGCAAGCCGCGCGGGCGATCTTCGAGGCCGGGCACGAAATCGGCAATCACAGCTATTATCACGACCGTATGATCGGGGTTCGCAAGCGGCCCTATATTGACGAGCTTCTACGCACCGAGGCCAGCCTTCGTGCCGCGGGCGTGGAAACGGCCAACGTCTTCAGACCGCCCTATGGGGTGAAATTTCTCGGCCTGGCTGGGGCAGTGCATGCGAGCAGCATGACGATGGTGACATGGGACATAGAGGAGCCCGTCACCGACGATCCGGAAGAATATGCAGCAATGATCGCCGAGGCGGTCGAACCGGGTTCGATCATCCTCGTCCATCCCATGTATGGCGCTAACGAAGTGGCCCGCGAGGCGCTGCCGATCCTGATCGACCGGGTCCGCGCGCGCGGCTTCGAATTGGTCAGCGCGGGCGATCTCATGGCGGCGACTTCTCGGCCCTAGGGGTTGCGCAACGCAGCCAAGCGCTTAAGTCGCATCACAACTGATAAGCGGAGCGAATTTCATGGGTTACAAAGTCGTCGTCGTCGGTGCGACCGGCACGGTCGGGCGCGAAATGCTGGCCATCCTGGCCGAGCGCGAATTCCCGATCGACGAGATTGCCGCCGTCGCCTCGAGCCGTTCGGCGGGCGACCGCATCGAATTTGGCGAGACCGGCAAGGAATTAAAGGTCAAGAATCTCGAGCATTTCGACTTTGCCGGATGGGACATGGCCCTGTTCGCGGCGGGATCGAGCGTGTCGAAGGCCTATGCGGAGAAGGCCGCGAAGGCCGGCTGCACGGTGATCGACAATTCCTCGCTCTTCCGCATGGATCCCGACGTCCCGCTGATCGTGCCCGAGGTGAATGCCGACGCGATCGACGGCTACAAGGCCCGCAACATCATCGCCAATCCCAATTGCTCGACCGCGCAGATGGTCGTGGCACTGAAGCCGCTGCATGATGCCGCGACGGTCAAGCGCGTGGTGGTGGCGACCTACCAGTCGGTCTCTGGCGCCGGTCGCGAGGCCATGGACGAACTGTTCAAGCAGAGCCGCGACATCTTCGTCGGCGATCCGGCCGAGCCCGAAGTCTTCACCAAGCAGATCGCTTTCAACGTCATCCCGCATATCGACGAGTTTCTCGACGACGGGATGACCAAGGAAGAATATAAGATGGTCGCCGAGACCAAGAAGATCCTCGGTCCCAAGGTCAAGGTAACCGCGACCTGCGTGCGCGTGCCGGTCTTCGTCGGCCATTCGGAAGCGATTAACGTCGAGTTGGAAGACGAATTGTCGGCAAAGGATGCGACCAAGATCCTGCGCGAGGCGCCGGGCATCATGCTCGTCGACAAGCGCGAGGATGGCGGTTACGTGACGCCGGTCGAATGTGTCGGCGACTATGCGACCTTTATCAGCCGCCTGCGCGAAGATCCCACGGTCGACAATGGCCTCAGCTTCTGGTGCGTCAGCGATAACCTGCGCAAGGGCGCCGCACTCAATGCGGTGCAGATTGCCGAGCTGCTCGGCCGTCGCCACCTCCAGAAAGCATGATCGAGGATCCGGGAGCCGAACGCCGCGCCCAGGCGGGCGTCGATGGCATTGCCTTGCTGCTGCTCGGCCGCTGGCTGCGTTTCTGGGGTTTCATCCTCGGCGCGACCTTTCTGCTCGGCATGGTCGAGGACCAGCTGATGCCGATCTTCTATATTGCGCTCGCTTTTGCAGGGATCATGCTCATCATCATCCTCGCGACGCGGCGGATGATTTCGTCGAAGCTGTCGCAGGGCCGCCCGCCGATCATCGAGACCGAAGCGCGTGAAGTGGAGATCGAGCCGGACATGATCGACATCACGCCCGAGAAGCGCGACCAGTGAGCGCGAGTCTCAACCATTGGACTGCGTCGGATGGCGTGCGCCTTGCCTATCACGAGATGGGCGAGGGGCGTCCTGTTCTGCTCCTGCACGGCCTCTTTTCCAATGCCGAGACCAACTGGATCAAATATGGTCATGCGGCGCAGGTGGCTGCAGCTGGCCACCGCGTCATCATGCCCGATCTGCGCGCCCATGGTCATAGCGACGCGCCGCTGGGTCCCGCCGCCTATCCGGACGGGATCCTGGCGCGCGACCTCGAAGAATTTGTCGGCCATCTCGGCCTCATGCCCAATGCCTACGACCTTGGCGGCTTCAGCCTTGGCGCACGCACCACGGTGCATGGAATTGGCGAGGGGCTCCGCCCGGCGCGCGCCATGCTGTGCGGCATGGGGCTGACCGGCCTTACGGGCTGGGACAAGCGCCAGGCCTTCTTCCTCGGCGCCGTCGACAATTACGAGACCGCCAAGCGGGGCGACCCCGATTTCCTCGCCATCGCCTTCATGAAGACGATGGGGATCGACCGCGAAGCCGCGCGTCTCCTGCTGCCTACCTTTACGGATGCCAAGGAAAAGTGGCTCGACGCCTTCGAGATGCCGACGGCCGTCATTTGCGGTGAAGAAGATCGCGACAATGGTGACCCGGTTGCGCTGACCGAGCGGCTGCCCGATGCGCGCCATATGCCCATTCCGGGCACCCACATGTCTTGCGTCACCAAGAAGGAATTGGGCGCGGCGATCGTGGAGTTTCTCGGCGACGCTTGATTTCGCTCGCGCCCCGTTCCACCCTTCGCGGCAATGCGTTCACGAAGGGATTTCGAGAGATGATCAAATATACCGCCACCGTGTCGCTGGCAGCGCTGACGCTCGCCGGTTGCATGACGTACAATGAGCAGACCTACAACAATCCGCCCGTGGCGACGGAAGCGCAGGCCGAAGATGGCCTCGAATTCCCGCTGACGCCTGCGGGCGCCAAGGCGTTCGTCGAGGATGCCGAGCGGCAATATGCGGAATTTTCGCCCATCGCTGCGCAGGCTGCCTGGGTGAATTCGACCTACATCAACCGCGATACCGATGCGCTGGCGAGCTATTTCGGCACGATCGGCACCGAGATGACGACCGAATTCGCCAATGACGCGGCCATCTATGCGCAGGTCGAGGGCCTCGATGCAGAGACCGAGCGCAAACTAGTCATGCTACGTACCGGCATCACCATGCCGGCGCCGACCACCGAGGGCGCCGCCGCAGAGCTCAACGAAGTCGCGACGCGCCTCAACTCGGCCTACGGCAAGGGCCAGGCCGAACTGAACGGCGAGATGATCCCCGGCAATGATGCCGAAGCGCTGATGGGCACGATCCGCGACCCCGAAGAGCTGCAGCAGCTCTGGGTCAGCTGGCACAACAATGTCGGTCGCCCGATGAAGGAAGATTATGAGCGCTTCGTCGAGATCACCAATGCCGGCGCGCAGGAACTGGGCTTTGCCGATACCGGTGCACTGTGGCGCTCCAACTATGACATGACGCCGCAGGAATTCAGCGCGATGTACGATCGCCTGTGGGCCGAAGTCGAACCGCTTTATGCCGACCTGCATTGCTATGTCCGCAGCGAACTGAGTGACTATTACGGCGCCGATGTGCAGCCCGACGAGGGCATGATCCGCGCCGACCTGCTCGGCAATATGTGGGCGCAGGGCTGGGGCAACGTCTACGACATCGTCGCGCCGGAAGGGGCTGGCGATCTTGGCTACGACCTCACCGACCTTCTCGTCGAGAACGACGTCGATGCGGTCGAGATTGCGCGCATTTCTGAGCGCTTCTTTACCTCGCTCGGCCTCGATCCGCTGCCCGAAACCTTCTGGGAGCGCTCGCAGATCGTCCGTCCGGAGGGCCGCGAAGTCGTCTGCCATGCCTCGGCCTGGAATCTCGACAATGTCGACGATTTGCGCATCAAGATGTGCACCAAGGTGAATGCCGACGACTTCGTCACCATGCATCACGAGCTTGGACACAATTATTACCAGCGCGCCTATAACGATAAGGATTTTCTCTATCTCAACGGCGCCAATGACGGCTTCCACGAAGCGATCGGCGATTTCGTCGCGCTGTCGGTGACGCCCGATTATCTTGTCACGCTCGGCCTACTCGATGAGAGCCGCGTGCCGAGCGCCGACAAGGATATCGGCCTCTTGCTCAATCAGGCGATGGATAAGGTCGCCTTCCTGCCGTTCGGCCTGCTGGTCGACAAGTGGCGCTGGGGCGTATTCGACGGCTCGATCACGCCGGCTGAATATACCGATGCGTGGGTTGGCCTGAAGGAACAGTATCAGGGCGTGACGCCGCCCGTGTCGCGCGACAATCCGGCCAACTTCGATCCGGGTGCGAAATATCACATTCCGGGCAACACGCCTTATGCGCGTTACTTCCTTGCGCACATCCTGCAGTTCCAGTTCTACGAAGCGGCCTGCGAGATTGCCGAATGGGACGGCCCGCTTCATCGCTGCAGCTTCTACGGCAACGAAAATGTCGGGGCACGGCTGAACGCGCTCTTGGAAATGGGCGCGTCAAAGCCTTGGCCGGACGCGCTCGAGGCGTTCACCGGCACCCGCGAAATGTCGGCCGAGCCGATGAAGGAATATTTCGCGCCGCTGCAGGCATGGCTCAAGGAGCAGAATGCCGGCAAGAATTGCGGATGGGACGCATAATCCGGCGATCACGTAGATTGCAGTGGGTGTCCCGGTAGTGCCCGGGATACTTGCCGCAATGATCATAATGACTGATTGAAACGGGGGCATTTATGTTCATGGCTTTGACGAGTATCGCGCTTGTCGCTTCGGTACAGCCGGCAATCACTGACGACTTTACCGATGCATTGGTGCGACAGGCGGCGCGTGATCGTGAGATGACGATCGAGATTGCTGGAGACCGCCAGTATCGGGTCGATGCTCCCAATGGCATGTCATTCACAGTTCGGCGGACGGCCTGCAACGATAATGGGCGCTGCCAGGGCCTTGCCATGCTCAAATGCTGGAATGACGACGTCGGTATCTCGGTCGCCACCGTGAACCTGTTCAACCAGAACGAGAATTTCGGGCGCGCGTACAAGGACCGTACCCAAATCTGCTATGCCGCCTATGCGATCGCCAATAACGGGGTCACCCCCGCCTATATCGGCAGCAATTTGTGGGTCTTCTCGCGCCGCGTCGCGGGCTTCGGCTCCGCCATTCAGAACTATATGTAATCAGCCTAGGGGACAGGATGATGCGCTACCCAATCACAGCCGCCGCAACCGCTGCGGGCTTGGCCCTGGCATCACCGGCCGCGGCTCAATCGCTGGACGCCAACAACCTCGACCGCTCGCAAGTGGTCACATCATTGTCGAAGCAGGACGCCGAGGCATTGGTGCGCGCCACATCGGCAAACGGCACCTTCGAATATCATACGGACGATAATGGCATTCAGCGCCTGTCATTCAGCTATGAGAGCGGCCGCAACGCCTTGGTGCGGGTGACGGCTTGCAACGAGCAGGAACGCTGCTTCGGGCTCTCGATCGTGGCGGTCTACAATACCGGGCATGAGAGCCCGGCATTCGGTCGCCAATTCGCTAACAATGCCAACGCGACCTACAGCATCGCCAAGGTCATCTCTTATGACGACGGCACCATGCTCATCGAACGATATGTGATTACCGACGGCGGCGTGACCGTCGGGCACTTGCTCGACGAACTAAAGCTGTTCGACAATACCACCCTGGTGTCATTCGAAGGCCTGATCGAGGACGCCACCGGCAACTAGCCCGAGGCGATGCGCGCCTAATAGGCGATTGCGCCGACCTGGATCTGCTCTTCGATCTCTTCCTCGGTCGCTTCGTCGAGACGGTTCAATTCGATCCGCCGTCTTACGGCAATGGCGCTTCCAGCCAGCGCGAGCAGGGCACCGCCGATGGCAGCCGTGAGGATGGGATGGTCCTGCACCGTCTTGAACGTGCCGTCGAACAGGTTCTGGGCGGGATTGGTCATGGTGCAGTCTTCTCCTTGTTTTGCTGTTCCCAACGCATCAGCCTGCGAGGCGATGCAACGGGCAAAGAAAAAGGCGCCGACCGAAAGCCGGCCGGCACCTTTTCTCCCTCTTTCCGATCCGGTCGGTTAGGCCGACGGATCAGCATTCATTTCTTCGACCTTGTCGAGCACTTCCTCATTGGGATTGGCGTGCCCGGTCGCGGTGCCGATGCGGTTTCTGCGGTTGAGCAGGAAGGCAGTGGCACCCGCCGCGGCGGCAACACCACCGGCGATGGCAGCGCTGGTGCGCGGATTGTCACGAATGGTGCGATAGCTCTGGCCAACGAAGTCGCCGCGCGTCTCAAGGTTCTGGCGAACATTGTCGATGCGGCTATTGTTGGTCTGCGTGTCGGTAGGCTGCGTCATGCTGATACTCCTGTTCGAAAATTTCATTCGGGATACCAACGTTTTACCGTAGAGCACGCTCCTTCATTCGTCGCAGCGCACCATCCGTTCGGCGCTTAAAGTTGCCCGAGAAGCGTTTCCGCACCCGACACTTCATAGGCACCCGGCGCTTCCACGTTGAGCTGCTTCACGACGCCGTCCTCGACAAGCATCGAGTAACGCTGCGAGCGCTTGCCCATGCCGAAGCCCGAGGCGTCCATGGTGAGGCCGAGCGCTTCGGCAAAGTCGGCATTGCCGTCGGCGAGCATGTCGATCTCGGCGCTGCCGGCCTGCTTGCCCCATTCGGCCATGACGAAACCGTCATTGACGCTGGTCGCGGCGATCTGGTCGACGCCCTTGGCCTTCAGTTCGTCGGCTTTCTCGACAAAGCTCGGCAGGTGCTTGGCCGAGCAGGTCGGGGTGAAGGCACCGGGCACCGCGAACAGCGCGACGGTCTTGTCCTTGAAATAGTCGCTGGACTTGACGGGGATGGGGCCCTCGGGCGTGGCGAGCGAGAGCTGGGCTTCGGGAAGGCGGTCGCCGACGGTGATGGTCATGATATTTGTCTCCGATGAGATGGATTGAACTCACTTCGACCTATGCATTGCCCCTGCCGGGAGTTCCCGCAAGCCGAAGTTTCACCTTGCTAGTTGGGCCGCTTGCCAGCAATTTCCAGAGCCAAAGCGTAATTTCGATGGAGCAGGGCGAATGAGAGTATTTGGTCTTGGCATTGCAGCGATGATGATGGTCGCTGTTCCGGGTACGGCGGCGGCACAGGAGGCCAACTTCGATTGGGACGCGCCGTCGCTGCGCGATACCTGGGGCGAATTCGATTATGCCAAGCTTAGCAGCCTCATTGAAGAACTGGGCGGCGCTGCCGAGTTGGCTAACGATACGAACAACCGCGAATATCTCTCCGTCGACCTGGGCAACAATGTCCGCGCATCCGTGTGGGTATTCTGCTCGGAAGAGATGGGCTGCGTTGGGCTGCGCATGACCACCTCGATTCAATATACGGGACAGACGGTCGAAGCCCTCAATGCGGCCACCAAGGACTTCGAGAACAATAATCCATTCATCCAGCTTTTCGTGAGCGGCGACCGGATCTGGGTGACGCGCTACATGGGCGCACGCTACGGGACCAATAAAGGCAATGTCGCGATGACGATCTCTGACTTTTATAGCCAGATCGTGAAATTGCGTGACGAGGCTAACGCAGCCTTCGCTTCGAACTAGGTCTGCGCCCATATTCTGGGATCGTGCGTTGACCCGATGATGACCGACGAACCGCCCTTCCTTACCGGACGCCTGCTGCTCGCCTTGCCGGGTATGGAAGATGAGCGCTTTCGTGAGGCCGCCATCGTCATGGCGACCCATGACGAAGAAGGTGCGATCGGCATCGGCATCGGCAAGACGCACCCAGAAATTTCGGTACGCGACCTCGTCGCCCAATTCGGGCTGGAAACCGACGATACACCTGATGCCCCCGTCCATATCGGCGGGCCGGTCGAACCGGGCAGGGGATTTGTCCTCCATTCCGACGATTGGGGCGGTCAGGACACGATCCGCATCGCCGATCTGTGCAGCCTCACCGGCACGACCGACGTCCTGCGCGCGATCGGCGAGGGCAGGGGGCCGAAACAGTTCATCGTGGCGCTCGGATATGCGGGATGGTCGGGCGGTCAGCTCGAGGATGAAATGACCCGCCATGGCTGGTTCGTCGCCGATGGCGAGCGCGACATTCTGTTCAAGGAAAAACCCGCCAATCGGTGGGCTGCGGCTTATCGGTCCGCGGGTGTCGATCCGGCGCTGCTCAGTCCCGACAGCGGCGCTGCCTGACGCACCGTTTGCACTGGGCCCGCGAACCTAGTAGGGCGCGGCTCGAACGGGGCGGTGCCTTGCCCCATGCACATCCGTGGAGATCCAAGTGACCGATTATATCGTCAAAGACATTTCGCTCGCCGATTATGGCCGTACCGAAATCACCATCGCCGAGACCGAAATGCCGGGCCTGATGGCCACGCGCGAGGAATATGCCGCATCGCAGCCCCTGAAGGGCGCGCGCATCACCGGTTCGCTGCACATGACGATCCAGACCGCGGTGCTGATCGAAACGCTCGTCGCGCTGGGCGCCGAGGTGCGCTGGACGACCTGCAACATCTATTCGACGCAGGACCATGCCGCCGCCGCGATCGCTGCGCAGGACATTCCCGTTTTCGCCGTGAAGGGCGAAACGCTGGAAGAATATTGGGACTATGTCGGCCGCACGTTCGATTGGGGTGAAGAGACCTGCAACCTGATCCTCGACGATGGCGGCGATGCCACGATGTTCGCGCTGTGGGGCGCGCGCATCGAGGCGGGCGAGGAAATGCCCGCACCGACCAACGAGGAAGAGCGTGAATTCCAGAAGGCGCTGAAGGCCTTCATCGCCAAGAAGCCGGGTTACCTCACCGAGACGGTGAAGAACATCAAGGGTGTCAGCGAAGAGACGACGACGGGCGTCAATCGCCTCTATCAGCTCGCCAAGAAGGGCCTGCTTCCCTTCCCGGCGATTAACGTGAATGACAGCGTCACCAAGTCGAAGTTCGACAATAAGTATGGCTGCAAGGAGAGCCTGGTCGACGGTATTCGTCGCGGCACCGACGTCATGATGGCCGGCAAGGTCGCGGTCGTCGCTGGTTATGGCGATGTCGGCAAAGGCTCGGCAGCCTCGCTTGCCGGTGCCGGTGCGCGTGTGCTCGTTACCGAAATCGACCCCATCTGCGCGCTGCAGGCGGCCATGGATGGTTTTGAAGTCGTGACCATGGAACAGGCCGTCCCGCGCGGCGACATCTTCGTCACCACCACGGGCAACAAGGACGTCATCACCGTCGACCATGTCCGCGGCATGAAAGACATGGCGATCGTCGGTAATATCGGCCACTTCGACAATGAAATTCAGGTCGAGGCGCTCGAGAATTTCAAGTGGACCGAGGTGAAGCCGCAGGTCGATCTCATCGAAAAGCCCGACGGCAAGCGCATCATCCTGCTTTCGAAGGGCCGCCTCCTGAACCTCGGCAATGCCACCGGCCACCCGAGCTTCGTCATGTCGGCCAGCTTCACCAACCAGGTGCTGGCGCAGATCGAGCTGTGGAAGCGCGCTGACCAATACGAGAATGACGTGCACGTCCTGCCCAAGCATCTCGACGAGAAGGTCGCCGAGCTGCACCTCGCCAAGCTGAACGTCCAGCTCAGCGAACTCAGCAAGGAGCAGGCCGACTATATCGGTGTCGGACAGAACGGCCCGTTCAAGCCGGAACATTATCGCTACTAAGCGACGATCCTGAACGATCCAACGGACGGGGACCTTCGGGTCCCCGTTTTTTGTTGCGCTTTTGCGCCAAAAAGCTTGGCGGATGGTGCGCGCTTGCCTAACCCTTTCATCCATGCGCGCCCGAGGCCTTCATTGCTGAACCAGGACATCATCCTTCCGGTGCTGCTCGCTTTGTGGGTCGGGCTGGCGGTCGTGATGACCCTGATCGCGGCGCGGCGCCTCAAGCGAGCGCGCGATATCCTGTCGGCATCGCGCTCGCTCCATGACCTCATCGAACGCTCGCCGGCGCGCGCGGTCGTCTTCGACCCGGGCGGGCGGGTCGAGATGGACAGCCTGTTGCGCGACACCTTGTTGTTGCGAAGCGATCCCGACAGTCTTGCGGCATTGGCAGAGGGAAGCATTATCCCGAGCGAGGAAGTCGAAGCGCTCGCCGCGAGCCTCGACCAGGTGCGCAAAAGCGGCGAACCGCTCGATACGACGATCGAATGCGATGACGGGCGCATCTTCGCGCTGAAGGGTGAGCTGACCGGGGCAGGGGGCACGCCGGGAGCGATTCTCGCCTGGATGATCGACATTAGCGAAGCCGAAGAGCGCAAGCGCCAGCTCGCGCAGCGGCTGACCCAGACCGAAAATGCGCTCGACAGCCTGACGCACCTCATCGAGAGCGCGCCATTCCCGATGTGGTATCGCGGGCCCGATCTCAGCCTCGGGCTTATCAACTCGGCATTCGTGGCCGCCGTGGAGGCCGAGGATGCTGCAGAAGTCATCGCGCGCGGCGTCGAGTTGATCGACGGCACAGGTGAGAAGAGCGCGCGCTCGGGTGCAGTCACGGCGCTCGAAAAGCAGGCACCATATTCGCGCACGCAGCCTGCGACGATTGCCGGTGAACGGCGGATGATGCGCGTAGTCGACGTGCCCTTGCCGACGGGCGCGGTGGCGGGCTTCGCGCTCGACATCCAGGATCTCGAAGACGCGCGCTACGAACTGTCGCAGAATATCCAGTCGCAGCGCGAGCTTGCCGACCGCATGGCGGCGGGTGCGGCGCAATTCGATCCTGATGGTCGCTTGAGCTTCTATAACCAGCCCTTCGCCATCATGAGCCAGCTCGAAACCGAAGAACTAGACGAGGGCATCGAATTCGACCGTCTGCTCGATGCCATGCGCGAAAAGGGCCGGGTGCCCGAAGTGCGCGACTATCCCAGTTGGAAGGTCGAGCGGCGTGGCTGGTTCACTGCGACCGAGGAATTGATCGAGGAAGACTGGATCCTCGCCAATGGTGATCACCTTCGCGTCGTCGGACAGCCACTGCCTAATGGCGGCCTGCGCCTGATCCTTGAGGACCGGACCGAACAGGTGCGCCTCGCCAGTGCCCGGGACACGTTGCTGCGCGTGCGTGCGGCGACGTTCGACAACCTCTTCGAAGTCATCAGCGTGTTCGCCTCGGATGGGCGCCTCTACCTCTGGAATCGTCGCTTCTCGCAGCTGTGGGGATTGGACGAGAGTTGGCTCTCCGAACATCCGCGCGTCGACGAACTCGTCCCGGCCATGGCCAAGAAGCTCGTCAATCCTACCGAAGCGGCGCAGATCCGCGAATTGGTCCGTTCGACTACTTCGAGCGGCCGTCAGTCGGGATCGGGGCGTATCACGCTTACCGACGGTCGCGGCTTCGAATTTGCCGCCGTGCCGCTGCCCGATGGCAATGCGCTCTTCACGATGGTCGATATCACCGACAGCCTGCGCATCGAAGCAGCGCTACGCGAACGCGCCAGCGCACTTGAGGCGGCCGATGCGGTGAAGACCGACTTCGTTGCCAATATGAGCTACGAACTTCGCACCCCGCTCACCTCGATCGGCGGTTTCGGCCAGATGCTGGCAGCAGGCTATGCCGGCGACCTTTCCGACCCCGCCAAGGAATATGTCGAAGCCATCCTCGTCTCGGTCGAGCGTCTGTCGCGCATGGTCGACCGCGTACTCGATCTCACTCGCACCGAAGGCCGCGCACTGCAGTTGGAGCAGGAACGCGTCGATCTTGGCGGCCTCACCAAAACCACGGCGGAAGGCTTCAAGGCACGCGCCAAGGAGCGCGAGCAGTCGCTTAGCCTCGAAATCGAGAAATCTGTCGGCACGGTGACTGGCGATGCGCGTCGCCTTCGCGAAGCGATCGAGAATGTCATCCAGAACGCCGTCACCTATGCCGGAAATGGCGCGACAATCACGGTCAAGGCGGCCGGCAATGACGATAATGCCTTCATTACCATCGTCGACGACGGTCCGGGCATCGATCCGGCCGAGCAGGGGCAGGTGTTCGACCGTTTCCACCGCAACCAAGCTGGTGAGCGCGGTGAGGCGGCGCTCGGCCTTGGCCTGCCGCTCACACGACAGTTTGTGGAAGCCCATGGCGGATCGGTCGAACTGGTGTCCGAGCCTGGCGCGGGCACCGCCGTCACCATGGTCATTCCGCGGAGCAGCAAGTGAGGCTCGCCGACGAAGCGGCGACCCGCGCCATCGGTGCCGAACTCGCCAAGCTGGTACGAGCGGGCGATGTGATCACGCTCTCCGGCGAACTGGGCGTTGGCAAGACAAGTCTCGTCCGCGGCGCGCTCGAGGCGATGGGCCATGAGGGCGAAGTGCCGAGCCCGAGTTTCGCGATCGTCCAACCCTACGAACATCTCGACCCGCCTGTCTGGCATGTCGATCTCTATCGCCTCGAACGCGAATCCGAGTTGATGGAATTGGGTCTCGACGATCTTTCCGACGCAGTCTTGTTCGTCGAATGGCCCGAACAGGCAGGGCGCTGGGACCACGCATTGCAGCTGCGCATCGAGCGCGATGAAGAACAGGGCGTACGCCGCTTGACTTCGACCGTCCCGCCAGCTTGGAAAGAGCGATGGCCGTTCCGATGAAGCCCCCCACAACCGCGCCCCATTTCCTCGCTCAGGCAGGGTGGGAAGGCGCGGAAATCCATCCGCTGGCAGGCGACGCTTCCTTCCGCCGCTATTTTCGTGTCCATCATCCCGATCATGGCGATGCCGTGCTGATGGATGCGCCGCCCGAACATGAGGATTCGCGGCCCTTCATCCAGATTGCCGAACATCTCGATGCTCAGGGCATTCGTGCGCCGCGCATCCTCGCCAAGGATCTCGACGCCGGTTTGCTTCTGCTCGAGGATTTCGGGGACAAAAGGGTGGCACCGGTCCTAGCCAAGGCAGAGGCGGACGAACCCCAAATCTATCGCCAAGCAGTCGATGAGTTGGTGCGCGTTCAGGAAGCGCCGTTGCCCAACGATCTGCCGCTCTATGGTGAAGCCGTCCTGACCCGTGAGGTCGACCTGTTCACCGATTGGTATCTGCCCGCCGTCGGGCAAGGCGAAGTCGATGTGGAAGGCTGGCATGCAGCATGGCGCCAGACATGGAATGACGTGGCAAAGCGCACTGCCGAGCATCCGGTCCTCGTGCTGCGTGACTACCATGCCGACAATCTCATGTTGTTGGACGATGGGCGTCTCGGCTTGCTCGATTTCCAAGACGCGCTGGCCGGTCACGCGGCCTACGATCTCGTTTCGCTGCTACAGGATGCGCGGCGCGATGTGGCGCCGAGCCTCGAAACACAGATGCGCGACCATTTCCTAGATCTCCGCAGCGACCTCGATCGCGATCAATTCCTTGCTGATTACGAGGTGCTCGGCGCGCAGCGAAACGTGAAGATCCTCGGCATCTTCACGCGCCTTTGGAAACGCGACGGCAAGCCCAATTATCTGAAATGGCAGTCGCGCGTCTGGGGTCTGGTTGAACGCAACCTGTCGCATCCCGCGCTTAAGCCTGTGGCGGACTGGTTCGATGCGCATGTCCCGACAGCGCTTCGGGCCGAGGCATGGGAAGAGGAACGCGCATGAACCGGCAGGCCCTGTCCATCCGTCCAGCGGTCGAGGCTGCCATTCCAAAGACCGCGATGGTCATGGCTGCCGGCCTTGGCAAACGCATGCGCCCGCTGACCGCGACACGCCCAAAACCCCTGGTCGAACTGGCCGGAAAGCCGCTCATCGACCATGTCCTCGACCGCTTGCGTGCTGCGGGTGTCGAGCAGGTGGTTGTCAACGTGCACTATCTCGCCGATGCACTGGAGGGCCATCTCGACACCGTCGAAGGCCTCGACATCAAGGTGTCCGACGAACGACGCGAATTACTGGAAACCGGTGGCGGCCTCAAGCAGGCGCTCCCGATGATCGACGCCGATCCCTTTCTCGCGTTGAACAGCGACAATTTCTGGGTCGATGGGCCGTGCGATAGTCTGGCGCTGCTCGCCAGCCATTGGGATGATGAGCGGATGGATGCGCTGCTCCTGCTGGTGCCGCATGCACGAGCGCATAATCATAATGGGGCGGGCGACTTTCATTTGGACCGTGAAGGCCGTGTTTCGCGCCGTGCGCGGTGCAAGATCGCGCCCTACGTGTTCACCGGTATCCAGATCATGTCGAAACGCCTGCTGCGCGATGCGCCGGATGGTGCCTTCTCGACCAATATCCTGTGGGACCGTGCGATCGAGGAAGGGCGCCTGTTCGGGGCCGTGCATCAGGGCCTCTGGTTCGATGTCGGGACGCCGCGAGCCATCACGCAGACCGAGATCCTATTGCTCGATGAGTAGAGATGAAGCGGGCGATCCCGCCGTCTTCTCAATCCCTCCACATCGCAGCTTCGTCGATGCGCTCGCCGCCGGGCTGATTGCCAAGCATGGGCATGATCCCATGTCATTGGCGCGCGGCGCGGTGCTGGTACCGACCAATCGTGCAGCGCGCAGTTTGCGCGACGCCTTCGTCCGGGCAGCAGGCGAAGGGACACTGCTGCCCCGCCTCGTGCCCATCGGCGACCCGGAATTGGGCGATCGGCTCGGCACTGCGTTGGACCCGCTGGACGGCGATCCAGTGCCACCGGCAATCGATCCCGAAGAGCGCTTGTTCCTGCTGGCGTCCATCCTGTCGCGGGGGCGCGAGGAGGGGACCGTCGCTGCATTGAAGGAGGCCGCCGACCTCGCGCGCACGCTTGACCAGCTAACGGTGGAGCAGGTTAGCCCTCGCGAGCTCTTGGCGCTCCGCCAAGAGAGCCAGCAGTTGGAAGCGCACTGGCAGCGCCTGTTCGAGAAACTCGGGCTGATCGTCGATGCCTGGCCTGAATTGCTGGCTGAACGCGGGCGGATCGACCTGGCCGAGCGTCGTAATCGCCTGCTGGGCGCCCTAAGCGATCGCTGGAAGGCATCGCCGCCGACCGGTTATGTGGTCGCCGCAGGTATCACGACCACGGCACCTGCTGTCGCAATACTCCTCGGCACGATTGCTCGGTTGCCCGACGGCATGATCGTGCTGCCCGCGCTGGCACGTGAACGCGACATGCCGGAAGAGGAATGGGCGGCGCTCAAGCCCAAGGATCGCGAGGATGGTGTGAGTGTGCCTTCCACAACGATGCTGGCGCATCCGCAATATCATCTCCGATTGCTCCTCGACCGCATGAAGGTGGGACGCGGGGAAGTCCGCGAATGGCATCGGCGTGGTGAAGCTGCGTCAGCGCCCGAGCGCAGCCGTGCCGTCACCAACGCGCTTGCTGCTGCGCGCTTCACAGACAAGTGGCAGCAACTTGAAGCCATCGACCGGCGCTTGGGTCAGGGTGTGAAGGCCGCCATCTTCCCCGATCCGGCTAGCGAGGCGATGGGCATCGCCATTCGCTTGCGCGAGGTTTTAGAAACGCCGGGCAAGACCGCAGCTCTGGTGACTCCGGACCGCATGTTGGCGCGCCGGGTGAGCGCGATCCTGAAGCGCTGGAAAGTGGATGCCGATGACAGTGCCGGCGATCCGCTCGAGCAAACCACGCCTGCCATCCTGTTGCAGCATCTCATGTCCTTGGCCGAAGAGGATGTGAGCCCAATCACGCTCCTGTCGCTGCTCAAGCATCCGCTAGTCGGTGGCGATGGGCCGGCGCGCGGCGACTGGCTCCGCGATGTCAGGCGGCTCGACCTCGCGCTTCGCGGCCCGCGCCCGCCTGCGGGCCTGGACGGCATCGAGACAATGTTGCGTAGCGATGCCGACCGCGAGGCGTGGGGCCGATTGCGTCCGCCCGTCGAACAGGCAATCGATTTGCTGCGCGGCGCGAGGAGCATCAGCGAAATTGCCGGGGCGCTTCGCGAAGCGGGGCATGTGCTTGCGGGCGACCGTCTCTGGCAGGGTGCGGCCGGGCGCGAATTGTCGGTCTGGATCGAGCGCATCGAGAATACGGCAGGCAGCGACCAGCTTGTTCTGGCGAAGAATGAGCAGCTTGCGGGCATTCGTGCCTTGATGTCGGGCGCGCGTGTGCGGCCGCCCTATCAAGGCCATCCCCGCATCCAGATACTCGGTTTGCTCGAAGCGCGCTTGCTGCAGTCGGACGTGATGATACTGGGCGGCCTGAACGAAGGTGTTTGGCCTGCCGATAGCGGTACCGACCCATGGCTGGCGCCACGCCTGCGCCGCATTCTCGGTCTTCCCGGGCTGGATTATCGCATCGGCCTTGCCGGTCATGATTTCATGAGTACGCTGGGGGCGCCCGAGGTGCTGCTGACGCGGGCCGTGCGCGATCGGTCGGCGCCGACCATTGCCTCGCGTTTCCTTCTACGGCTCGAAGCGATGAGTGCCGGCCTGCCACGCGATGACGAACTGGTCGAATTGGCCCAGGCTATCGACCGTCCCGGCACCCACGAACCCGTCAAGCGACCCATGCCGCTGGTCCCGGCCGAGCACCGACCGCGCAAGCTGCCCGTCACGGCAGTCGAGAAACTGCGTGCCGATCCCTACGCTTTCTATGCGCAACGCATCCTGGGCCTGCGTGCCCTCGATCCGGTCGAGAGCCGCCAGATTGCGGCCTGGCAGGGCAATCGCGTCCATGACCTGTTCGATGAATGGTTCAAGCAGGATGGGCCCGATCCGGACACCATCATGCCGCGCCTCGAAAGGATGTTGGCCGACGATGCGATCCACCCGATGCTGCGTGCTCTATGGGGCCCGCGTTTGCGTGAAGGGGCCGAATATGTTGCGCAGCAAATCGCGGCAGACATTGCAGCAAATCGCGTGCCTGCCGCGACCGAACTCAAGGGCGAGGCGGTGCTGCACGGGGTGACATTGTACGGCATTGCGGATCGCATCGATCGATGTGCCAACGGCTCGCCCGCAATCATCGACTACAAAACCGGTGGCTCACCCAAACGCGACGCATTGAAAGCGGGTTTCGCGCTACAGCTGGGACTGTTGGGCCTGATCGCCGAGGCAGGGGGCTTCGAGACCGGGCAGGGCACCCCTGCAGCGCTGGAATATTGGAAGCTGGCAAAGGAACGCGGCACGTTCGGCTCGCGGCTTGCGGCCAACGAAGGCGACGTCCAAGACTATCTCGCGGAAACCGATGCACATCTCAAGCGGCTCGTGGCCGACTATCTCGCTGGCTACGAACCGTTCACGGCGAAGCTCAACCCCGCTTACGCCCCGTATCGGGACTATGACCAATTGATGCGCCTGGAGGAATGGTATGGCCGCGGCGCCTGAGCTCGACCTACGCCTTGGGGCCCTTCTTGCGGCGATTGGCATAGAGGAGCGCGGCCACGATGGCGGCCGAGCCTATGCCGACGGCAACGCCGGCTTTCTTGATGGCTTTGTCACGCTTCTGCTTCGACTCTGCGTCGGTCTTTTTCTCGCTCATGGAGGCCATGTAGGCGCGGGATCGGTGGTTGCAAAGGGGCAAAGCGGCGAGGTGCGGGCATGAGCGGGATCGATCGCCTCCACCCGTTGATGGGCACGCAAGACCGGGCCTCCAACCCGTCGGGCCATGCTGCATTGTCGGCCTCTGCCGGGACCGGGAAAACGCATGTGCTGACATCGCGCGTGCTGCGGCTATTGCTGCGCGGCGTGTCGCCCGGCGCCATCCTGTGCCTGACCTTCACCAAGGCGGCCGCCGCAGAGATGGCTGAACGCATTTCCTCGCGGCTCGCCGATTGGGTGCGCCTCGACGAACAGAAGTTGCGTGCCGATCTTGCCGCCCTCAACGAGCCGACCGATGCCGATACGCAGGCGCGGGCGCGTCGGCTGTTCGCCGAATTGCTCGATACCCCGGGCGGCCTGCGCATCCAGACGATCCACGCTTTCTCGCAGAGCCTGCTCGCATCCTTTCCCGCCGAAGCCGGCATTGCGCCCGGCTTTGAGGCCATCGACGATCAGGCCGCGGACGAACTTGCAGAACAGGTCCTCGCCGATCTGGCCGCGAGCGCAGAGACTTCGCCCCGTCCCGAGGATCGCCAGTTCCTCGACGATCTCGCAACGATGAGCCTGCGCATGGGTCAGGATGCGGCGACCGGGTATCTGCGCAGTGCGGCAGGGCATGCGCGGGCATTCGAGAAACTGGCTCTAGAAGGTGACCCGGAACGTTGGCTTCGTGCCCTTGCGGACTTGCCGGAAACCGGCGATCCCGACGCCATTCTGGCGCAGCGGATTGCGCAGATCGATGGCGGCCTGTTCGACCGGATGATCGCGGCGCACGAGGGCTGGGCGACAAAAACAGGTGCGGCGGCGGCGGCGCGGCTGCGGGAGTTCAGTGAGGCATCGGCTGCAAAGCGGGTCGCGTTGTTGCCCAAGCTTGCGTCCGGCATCGTCACTGGCGAAGGCAATCTCGCCAAGAACGGTCCCAAGGACGAACACTATCCCGCCGACGCCGAGCAATTCCGCGAATGGTGGTTGCCGCTCGTGCGTCTGGGTCCTGTGCTGGAATGGACGCGCGATGCCGGGGCGAGCCTTCGCGCGGCTTCGCGTTTCGTTTCCGCTTACGCGCAGGCAAAGCGGGCGCGCGGGCTTGCCGACTTTTCCGATTTGATCGACTGGACGCTTCGACTGCTCGATCAGCCAGGCATTGGCGAATGGGTTCGCTTCAAGCTCGACCAGCGGATCGATCATGTCCTCGTCGATGAGGCGCAGGATACCAATGCCGACCAATGGGCGATCATCCAGGCGCTGGTGGACGAATATTTCACCGGTGACAGCGAGGTCGAGGAGCGCTTTCGCACGCTCTTCATGGTCGGCGATTTCAAGCAGGCCATCTATGGCTTCCAAGGCTCCGACCCGCAGCAATTCGATGCAGCCCGCGCGCGGTTCAAAGAGCTTGCCGATGCAAATATCGCGGCGGCCAACGAGAACGATGATCCGCTGGCCTTCGAGGAATTGCAGGTCGGGACGAGCTTCCGCTCTGCGCCCGCCATTCTCGATCTCGTGAATGCGACGATTGCGCATATCCGGCCCGAGACGATGGGCCTTGCCGACATGCCGGCACCGCATCGCGTCAGCGACCGCATGGAGGACGTGAGAAGCCGCGTCGAATTGTGGCCGCCATTCGTGCTGGAAGAAGATGACGAAGACGCGGTTGGCGGCGAGGAGAATTGGACCGACAAGCGGGACCGCGCCTTCGCCGGGGCCATGGCCGATGCGGTCAAGAAGATGGTCGATGAGGAGGGCGTCCAGCCCGGCGATATCATGATCCTCCTTCGGCGACGCAGCGAGCTTGCCTCGTTGATCGTCGCTCGGCTTTTCGCGGCAGGTGTACCGGTTGCAGGCATCGACCGTCTCTTTCTCGCGCGACCTCTGGCGGTCCAGGACCTGCTCGCAGCCATGCGGTTTGCCAGCCAACCCCGTGATGACCTCTCGCTTGCCTGCTTGCTGGTCGGGCCGCTGTTCGGATGGTCGCAGGAGCGACTGCAGGAGCTGGCAATCGGACGCGAGGGGACGTTGTGGGACGCCCTTCGCCGGGATGATGGAGAGGATGCCAGGACGGCTGTCGAAGGTCTGTCGCGCATGCTGGCGATGGCGGATTATGTCGGGCCTGCAATTTTCCTGGAGACCATCCTGTCCGGTCCGCTCGATGGGCGGCGCAAGCTGATGAAACGCCTCGGCGAGGAGGCGCGCGATCCGATCGACGAATTGCTCGGGCAGGCACTAGATTTCGAAGCGCGCGAGACGGCCTCGCTCGACGCCTTCCTCGACCGCATGTCGAGCGATGATACCGAGATTAAACGTGAGTCTGCAGGGGTAGGCGACCAGGTGCGCGTCATGACCGTGCACGGCTCTAAGGGGCTGGAGGCGCCCGTTGTCATCCTTGGCGACGCGACCTGGGACCCGGACCAGGGCGGGGTCTATGGCCCGGTGCAATTCGAACTCGATCCGGTGGGGCGCCTGCCGATCATCAGGCCGAGCAAGAGCCGCAACGAACTCACCGCTCCGTTCGAGCAGCAGATGGAGGTGATCGAGGCGAAGGAGCGCGAGGAGCATTGGCGACTGCTTTACGTCGCCATGACCCGCGCCGAGCATCGCCTGATCGTGGCCGGCACGATGCCGCGCCCGCGCAGCGTCAACAAACCCGCCAAGGTGTCGGACGAAAGCTGGCACGCACAGGTGCGCCAGACCATGGAAGGAATGGAGGACACGGTCTCGATTCCCGCGCCGTGGGAAGGGGAACAGGAAGGCCTTGCCCTTTCGCGAGGGTCTCGTGTGCCTGGAGGACGTAGGTCGAGTGCGACGAGCGAGCCGACCGACCTGCCGGCCTGGCTGCGTGACCCGGCGCCGCAGGAAGCGCGCCCGCCGCGCCCGCTTTCCCCGTCGGCCATCGAGGGCGAAGATGAACTGACATTCCCGCCGATGGACGCATCGCAGCAACAGGCGGCGCGTCGCGGCACGTTGATCCACGCCTTGCTGGAGCGCCTTCCGCAGGTTGAAGCGGCGGACCGACGCGATCGGGCCCATGCATGGCTCGAACATAGTCACGCAGTGGTCGACATTGCTGAACGAGAAGCCCTCATCGATGCGGCCCTCGGCGTGATCGAGGACGATCGGTTCGCCCATCTGTTCGGACCGGGCTCGCTCGCCGAGGCACCGCTTGCTGCGACGCTCGAAGATGGCCGGGTCATCGCGGGGACGGTCGACCGACTGCTGGTCACCGACGACGGGGTCGACGTGATCGATTACAAAACCGGGCTCAACATCCCTGCGAGCGTCGATGAGATCCCGCGCGCCTATCGAGCGCAAATGAAGGCTTATGCCGACGCGCTCGCCGTCATTTTCCCCGGAAAGAAGGTGCGCGCGCATCTTCTTTATAGCGCCGGCCCGACCCTCCTGACGCTCGATTGAGGCGCGTCGCGAGCGACATCCCTTGAGCATTGGGGGCGAGCGCCCCATATGGCGGGTCAAGCAAACAAATTTGGAGATTGATCATCATGGCCACTACCGCCGTCACCGACCAGAGCTTCGAAGCCGACGTTCTTAAGTCCGACAAGCCCGTGCTCGTCGATTTCTGGGCGGAATGGTGCGGTCCGTGCCGCATGATCGCGCCGGCGCTGGAAGAGATTTCGGAAGAGCTGGGCGAGAAGCTGACGATTGCTAAGATCAATATCGACGAAAACCCGGAAACACCCGGCCGCTATGGCGTGCGCGGCATTCCGACCATGGTGCTGTTCAAGAATGGCGAAGCGGTAGCCCAGAAAGTGGGCGCCGCGCCGCGTGGCCAGATCCAGCAATGGGTCGAAAGCGCCCTCTAAGCGCAAGCCTTGTTTGATTGACGAATGGTCGGGTCGTGCCTACATCGCGCCCGACCATTTTTCTTATTATCGCGGCCAGTTCGTGAAGTCTGCCGCGACAGCGAAACACACTAGGGAAACTCCATGATTGCCGGCCTCGCCAAATCGCTCTTCGGTTCGTCCAACGACCGTTATGTCGCCAAGCTGCGCAAGATCGTCGACACGATCAACGGCCACGAGCCGACCTACGAGGCCATGAGCGACGAGGAATTGCAGGGTATGACCCAGCAGTTCCGCGACCGCCACGAGGCTGGCGAGAGCCTGGACGACCTGCTGCCCGAAGCCTTTGCGGTGGTTCGCGAGGCGGCGAAGCGTACGCTGGGCCAGCGTCACTATGACGTTCAGATGATCGGCGGCATCGCGCTGCATCGCGGCGAGATTGCCGAAATGCGTACGGGTGAGGGCAAGACCCTCGTCTCGACGCTGGCGGCCTATCTCAATGCCATTCCCGGCAAGGGCGTCCATGTCGTCACCGTCAACGACTATCTGGCCAAGCGCGACGCCGAATGGATGGGACAGGTCCACCAGTTCCTAGGCCTGACCGTCGGCGTCATCATCCCCAACATGATGGAGCATGATCGCCGCGAGGCCTATAAGGCGGATATCACTTACGCGACCAATAACGAGCTCGGCTTCGATTATCTTCGCGATAACATGAAGATGAGCCGCGCTCAGATGGTCCATCGCCCGTTCAGTTATGCGATCGTCGACGAAGTGGACTCGATCCTCATCGACGAAGCACGTACACCGCTCATCATTTCGGGTCCCACCGAGGACAAGTCCGAACTCTATGTCACCATCGACGCGCTGGTGAAGACGCTGGTGGAAGAGGATTGGGAGAAGGACGAGAAGCAGCGCAGCGTTGTCCTCACCGAAGACGGTACCGAGAAGATGGAGCGCCTGCTCGAGCGCGAGGGTCTCATCGAGGGCACCAACCTCTATGACGTCGTCAACACGCAGGTCGTGCACCACGTCCAGCAGGCCCTGAAGGCCAACGTCCTGTTCAAGAAGGACACCGACTATGTCGTGAAGGACGACAAGGTCGTGATCATCGACGAATTTACCGGCCGCATGATGGACGGTCGCCGCTGGTCCGACGGCCTGCACCAGGCGGTCGAGGCCAAGGAAGGTGTGAAGATCGAGCCGGAGAACCAGACGCTCGCCTCGATCACCTTCCAGAACTATTTCCGCATGTATCCCAAACTGTCGGGCATGACCGGTACGGCGCTCACCGAGGCTCCCGAATTTGCCGACATCTACGGCATGAACGTCGTCTCGATCCCGACCAACCTCCCGATCCAGCGGATCGACGAGGAAGACGAATTCTACAAGACGATGAGCGACAAGTTCGACGCCATCGCCAAGGAGATCAAGGAACGCCAGGACGCCGGTCAGCCGGTGCTGGTTGGTACGGTCTCGATCGAAAAGTCCGAAATGCTCGCCGAATATCTCGCCAAGCGCGGGATCGAGCATAGCGTCCTCAACGCCCGCTTCCACGAAAAGGAAGCGCATATCGTCGCGCAGGCCGGCCGCATCGGCGCGGTGACGGTCGCCACCAACATGGCGGGCCGCGGCACCGACATTCAGCTGGGCGGCAATGTCGAATTCCGCATCGAGGACGAGCTCGGCGAGATGGAAGACGGTCCGGCCAAGGACAAGGCGATCGAAAAGATCAAGGAAGAGGTCGCGGCCGAACGCCAGCAGGTGAAGGATAATGGCGGCCTGTTCATTCTCGCCACCGAGCGTCACGAAAGCCGCCGCATCGACAACCAGCTGCGCGGTCGTGCCGGTCGCCAGGGCGATCCCGGCGTCTCGCGCTTCTACCTCAGCCTCGACGACGACCTGCTGCGCATCTTCGGTCCGCAGGCGGCCTTTGCCAAGCTGATGAACAAGAACCTCAAAGATGGTGAGGCGATCACCCATCCGTGGATTTCGAAAGCCATCGAGACCGCGCAGAAGAAGGTCGAGGCGCGCAACTACGACATCCGCAAGCAGGTCGTCGAATTCGATGACGTGATGAACGACCAGCGCAAGGTCATCTACGAGATGCGCGCCGATGTCATGGATGCCGAAACCGTCGGCGATATCGTCGAGGAATTCCGCGAAGACACGGTCGACGCGCTCGTCCATCATTACGCCCCGCCGGGTAGCTTCCCCGAGCAGTGGGACGTCGATGGCCTCAAGGAAGGCATCAAGGACGTCCTCGACATCGACGCGCCGGTCGAACAGTGGATCGAGGAAGATACGGTCGAGCAGGAAATCTTCATCGACCGCCTCATCGCGATGGCCTCCGAGAAGATGGACGAGAAGCTCAAGGATCTCGAGAGTGAGCGCTGGGCGCAGGCTGAGAAGCAGGTCCTCATCCAGGCGCTCGATACGCACTGGAAGGAGCATCTCGCGACGCTCGACAGCCTTCGCCAGGTCGTCCACCTGCGCTCCTACGCGCAGAAGAAGCCGATCGACGAGTATAAGAAGGAGGCCTTCCTGCTGTTCGAGCATCTCATGGTGACGATCCGCGAAGAAGTGACCAAGACGCTGCTGAAGGCCAAGATCCAGGTCGAGCCGCCGAAGGCGCCGCCGGTCGAGCAGGCGCTGCCCGACTTCATCACCAGCCATTTCGACCCGCTGTCGGGCGACGACAACACGGCTGATATCGACGCCGCCACCGGTGCGATCCGCTCGAGCCTGCCGCCGCGACAGAGCCCGCAGCCGGATGCACCGAAGGCCGTGATGGACGCCGCACCCGAAGGCGAATTCACGCCCCCGTCGAGCCGCAATGCGCCGTGTCCCTGTGGTTCGGGACGCAAGTACAAGCATTGCCATGGCGCGCTCGTCTGAGGCGCCGCGGATGAGCGGGATCGACCGGGCTGAGCTTCGCAAGGCCTATCGGGCCGAAGAGAATGCTATCGTAGCCGAGCGCATCGAGCAGGCGCGGCTCATTGCCGGACAGGCCGAAGAGGCCGAAGCCATGGCGGCCAGCCTCATCAAGGCGATGCGCGAGCATAAGCCCGTCGGCATCGACGCCTTCATGCAGGCCTATGACCTCGGTTCGGACGAGGGCATTGCGCTGATGTGCCTTGCCGAGGCGCTGCTGCGCGTTCCAGATGCCGAGACCATCGACGACCTCATCCACGATAAGCTGGCTGGTCCCGACTGGGCCGAAAAGCTCGGCAGCTCGCGCTCGACCTTCGTCAATGCGGCGACATTCTCGCTGCTGATGACGGGCAAGGTGCTCGAGGAAGCAAATGATACGGCGGAAGGCTGGCGGTCCGCGGTGGGCCGTGCGGTCGGCCGACTTGGCGAGCCCGTCATCCGCAAGGCCGTTGGCCAGGCCATGAAGATCCTCGGCAAGCAGTTCGTGTTCGGGCGGAGCATCGACGAAGCGCTGAAGCGCGCTGCGCCCGAAATGAAGCGCGGTCTCAGCCACAGCTTCGACATGCTCGGCGAAGCGGCAATGACGCATTTCGATGCGCACCGCTATGCTAGGGCCTATGAGGCTGCCATCGACCGCCTCGCGCAGGAAGGGCGCCGCGACACGTTCCACGGTGCGCCGGGTATTTCGGTGAAACTCTCAGCGCTCCATCCGCGCTATGAATGGGCGCATGCCGAAGAAGCCAAGGCGGCGATCCTGCCGGTCCTGCGCAATCTTGCTGCAAAGGCGGCCAAGGCGAACGTGCATCTGACGGTCGATGCCGAAGAAGCCGATCGCCTCGAACTCAGCCTCGACCTGATCGAAGCGATCGCTGCGGACGACGAGCTGTTCGCTGATGGCTGGGAAGGCTTCGGCCTCGCCATCCAGGCCTACCAGAAGCGCGGCGTGCACGTCTCGCAATGGGCCGTCGATGTGGCGCGCAAATATCGCCGCAAGCTGTTCGTGCGCCTCGTTAAGGGCGCCTATTGGGATACCGAGATCAAGGCCGCGCAGGTTGCCGGCCTAGAAGATTATCCGGTCTTCACGCGCAAGCTGGCGACCGACGTCTCCTATCTCGCTTGTGCGAAGGTGTTGCTCGCCGCGCCCGAGGCTGTCTTCCCGGCTTTCGCGACGCATAACGCCAATACGATCGGCGCGATCAAGGCGCTGGCAGGGCCGCGTCCCGGAAATCCCGGCTTCGAATTCCAGCGACTGCACGGCATGGGTGACGAGCTCTATACCGAGCTCCACGCGCTCGAAGAGAATATCGGTGAGCAGCCGAGCCCGGTGCGGATCTACGCGCCGGTCGGCAGTCACAAAGAGTTGCTCGCTTACCTCGTGCGCCGCCTCCTGGAAAACGGCGCCAATTCGAGCTTCGTCAATCGCATCGCCGATGACCGTGTCAGCGTCGATGAACTGGTCCGCGATCCGGTTTCGCTGATGGATAGCATTGAGCCCAAGCGTAATCCGGCCATCCCGCTGCCCGACCAGATTTTTGGTCTCGGCCGCAAGAATAGCGCTGGCGTCGACCTCAGCGATCCGCTGGTGCGCGAACCGCTGATGGAGCGTCTTCACGCGCTTTCGTCCAAAACGTATGAAGCCCAACCGACCGAAGAAGCGATGGGCGAGCATCCGGTGCGCCGCATCACCAGCCCGCATGACGACCGCATCGAAGTCGGAATCGCGCATGAGGCCACCGAAGGTGCGATCGACCGCGCAATGGAAGCTGCCGCCAAGGCGCAGGTAGGCTGGGACCAGCTAGGCGGTGAAAAGCGCGCGCAGCTGCTCGACAAGGCCGCAGACCTGTTCGAGGAGCATGCCGAGACCTTCTTCTCGCTGTGCATCCGCGAAGCCGGCAAAACGCTGCCCGATGCGATCCTCGAAGTTCGCGAAGCGGTCGATTTCCTGCGTTATTATGCGAGCGAGGCGCGCGCCAAATTCACCCATCCGACCCCGCTGCCGGGGCCGACGGGCGAGCAGAACGAGCTGCGCCTGCATGGCCGCGGCATCTGGACGTGCATCAGCCCGTGGAACTTCCCGCTGGCCATCTTCACCGGCCCCGTCGCCGCAGCGCTCGCCGCCGGCAATGCGGTCATGGCCAAGCCTGCGGAGCAGACCCCGCTGATCGCCGACTATGCCATCTGGCTGATGCACCAGGCGGGGATTCCGCGCGAGATCGTCCAGCTCATGCCGGGCGACGGCAAGGTAGGCGCTGCCTTGGTCAGCCACCCGCTGACGGCGGGCGTCGCCTTTACCGGCTCGACCGAAACGGCGCGGATCATCAACCGCACCATCGCCGACCGCCAGGACGGCCCGATCGTGCCGCTGATCGCCGAAACGGGCGGGCAGAATGCGATGATCGTGGACAGTTCGGCCTTGCCCGAACAGGTGACCCGCGACGTGGTCGCCTCGAGCTTCCAGTCGGCCGGCCAGCGTTGTTCGGCGCTGCGTGTCCTCTATATCCAGGAAGATGTCGCCGACGAGATGATCCGCATGATCGGCGGCGCACTGGAAGCGCAGACGATCGGTGATCCGCGCGAACTGACGACCGATGTCGGCCCGGTGATCGATGCGCAGGCGCGCCAGGCGCTGCGCCGCCATCTCGACTGGCTCGACCATCACGCGGTCCGCATTGTTCGTCGTGATATTCCCGAAGAGAGCGACGCGCACGGCTATTATGTGTCGCCGAGCATCTACGAGATCGAGCATCTGTCACAGCTGATCGGCGAGAATTTCGGCCCGATCCTGCACATCATTCGCTGGAAAGCGGGCGAGCTCGACAAGGTGGTCGAGGCGATCAACGGTACGGGCTACGGCCTGACGTTGGGCCTGCAGAGCCGCATCGACCTCAATCGTCGCTATGTCGAAAAGCATGCGCGCGTCGGCAACCTCTACGTCAACCGCAACCAGATCGGCGCAGTCGTCGAATCGCAGCCGTTCGGCGGCGAGGGGCTGAGCGGGACGGGTCCGAAAGCCGGCGGCCCGCACTATGTCGAACGCTTCGCGACCGAACGCGTGACCTGCATCGACACGACCGCCGCAGGCGGCAATGCGAGCTTGATGGCGAGTTTGGAGGGTTAGAGGCTGAAGGCGTCAGGGCGGCCTGACCCCGTCGGTCCTGTCGCTACGCGCAGAACGTCCGCACGCGCCAGCTCTCATGCAACGACGCTCACTGCGTTCGCTGTCGTTCCATTCGGTGGCTTGTGAGAAAAATGGCTCCCCGAGTTGGATTCGAACCAACGACCAAGTGATTAACAGTCACCTACTCTACCGCTGAGCTATCGGGGAGCAGCCCGAAGGCAGTGGCAGGGCGTATACCGCACTCGCGGCATGATGCAAGCGGGTTTTTTAGCCGACTTCGAATTGTTCGAGAGCGATGCGTTCGTCGAGCGCATGGTTGGGATCGAACAGCAAGGTTAGGGGCCGGCTGCGGTCGAGGCTAACCTCGACGCTTTCCACATCACGCACCTCGAACTGGTCGGCAACCGCGGAAACCGGGCGGTCTTCGGGGGTCAGGACGCGGAAGCGCACCGCCGTATCCTCGGGCAGGATCGCCCCGGGCCAGCGGCGCGGGCGAAACGGGCTGATCGGCGTGAGCGCGAGCATGTTCGCCGACAAGGGAAGGATCGGGCCGCCGGCAGAGAGGTTGTAGGCCGTCGAGCCCGCAGGCGTCGCCACCATCACGCCGTCGCTGACCAATTCCTCCAGCGCGAGCCGTCCGGCGACCTCGATCTCGATCTTCGCGGTGCGTCCCGTCTCGCGCAGCAGCGATATTTCGTTGATGGCGGGCCGCGTGACCTCTTCGCCATGGACGGTCCGCGCGACCATCTTCAAGGGAAGGATGTCGATCGGTTTGGCCTTGGAAATACGCTCCATAAGGCCATTTTCGGCCCATGGGTTCATCAGGAAGCCAAAGGTGCCGCGGTTCATGCCGAAGACCGGGCGCATCGGCATGTCTTCTTCCAGCATCTGGTGAAGCGTGCGCAGCATGAACCCATCGCCGCCCAGTGCAAGGACGGTATCGGACTGCTCGACGGGTACGAAATCATAGCTGGAACGCAGCAATTCTGCGGATTCCTGCGCCGATTGCTTGCTCGACACGGCTAGTCCGATCCGCATTTCCTGGCTCATGAAATCCCCTTCGCGCCCTGACATGTCGCCCTGCTTAGCGGGGAGGGGGTGCCAGCGCTACTGTCTCAGAAAGGGGCAATGCCGCCACGGGCCTTTCGTTCCGCGGCCGAAAAGCGCAAAAAATGGCCATGTTGAGCCCGAAACAGCGCATAGGACCGGCCCGGACGGAAGCCACGCAGCGCGACCCTGCCTTGTTCGAGGCCTTGGTCGAGCGCGCTATTTCCATCCATTATCAGCCGATGATCGACCTTGGCACCGGCCGCGTGATCGCAGCCGAGGCACTGGCGCGCTGGGACGGCGCCGGGGCGGGCGCGGATCGACTGTTTGCACGGGCGAGAGAAGCCGAGCTGGACGCCGCCTTGTCTCGCGCCATCCAGTTCGAGGCTTTGGAACGGGCAGCGCGCTGGACGGGCGATCTCTCCAAGATCGGGCTGTCGATCAATATCCTGCCCAGCGAATTGCTCGAGCGCGATTTCGTCGACATTTTCCTCGAGCGAGTGCGCGGTAGCGGTTTCGACCCGAGCCGCCTGACCGTCGAATTGGTCGAAAATGGCAGCATCGCCAATCATCCCGAGGCCGCGCGTCGCCTGTCGCGCCTGCGCGCCACCGGCATCCGCATTGCGATCGACGATTTCGGGACGGGCTATTCGAGCCTTGCCTACCTCACCAGCCTGCCCATCGACACACTCAAGATCGACCGTGGTCTGGTGGCCGAGATCGTGGGCGGCGAGAAGGATCGCATCGTGGTGCGCGCGCTAATCAATCTTGCCCGCGAATTGGGGCTGCGTACGGTCGTCGAAGGCGTCGAAAATGCGGCGCAGCTCGATTTGCTCGCCGAATGGGGCGCCGATCTCTACCAGGGCTTCCTGGGGTCCGGGCCGCTCGACGAGGACGCGCTGGGCCGCTTCGTCGGCTTTGCCAACCGCAAGAGCTAGGCCGGCTCCGGCACCTTCTTCTGCGCCTTGCGCGCCACCTTGGCGAGGCCGCGCGACAGCATCAGAGCACCATTGATCCGGTCATATTCACCCGGCCAGTGCCGCGACAGCACCATCTTGCCATCGGGACGCAGCTTTGCCTGTCCCTTGAGACGCTCAATATAGGCGATCAGGCCCTGAATGTCGGGGAAACCGTCCTTCGCGAAGGTCACCACCGCACCCTTGGCACCAATGTCGAGTTTCGCGATGCGCGCCTTGCGACAATTAATCTTGATCTCAATGACTTCAAGCAGGTTCTGCGTTTCCTGTGGCAGCTTGCCGAACCGGTCGATCAGCTCTGCGGCGAAGGCATCGATATCGGCGCGGCTCTCCAGATCGCCGAGACGGCGATACAGACCCATGCGCAGGTCGAGATCGGCGACATAGTCGTCCGGGATGAGGATCGGCGCGGCGACGTTGATCTGCGGATTGAGGCTCTCGCCCGCGACTTCGGCGCCGCCATCGGCCTTCAACTGCACGATCGCTTCCTCGAGCATCGACTGGTACAGTTCGAAGCCGACTTCCTTGATATGACCGGATTGTTCGTCGCCGAGCAGGTTGCCCGCGCCGCGCAGGTCGAGATCGTGGCTGGCAAGCTGGAAACCCGCGCCGAGGCTGTCGAGATTGGCGAGCACCTGCAGGCGTTTCTCCGCACTGTCGCTGACGAGATGCGGCTCGGGCGTCGTCAAATAGGCATAAGCGCGTGTCTTCGATCGTCCGACGCGGCCGCGTAGCTGATAGAGCTGGGCGAGGCCGAAGCGGTCGGCGCGATGGACGATGAGCGTATTGGCGCTCGGGATATCAAGCCCGCTTTCGACGATGCTGGTCGAGAGCAACACATCATATTTACGGTCGTAAAAGGCGCTCATGCGCTCCTCGACCTCGGTCGGGCTCATCTGGCCGTGCGCGACGAGATATTTCACCTCGGGCACTTCCTCGCGGAGGAATTCCTCGATGTCGGGCAGGTCGGCGATGCGCGGGGCGACATAAAAGCTCTGCCCGCCCCGATAATGTTCGCGCAACAGCGCCTCGCGGATCACCACCGGATCGCGCGGCATCACGTAGGTGCGCACTGCAAGGCGGTCTACCGGCGGCGTCATGATCACGCTGAGGTCGCGCAGGCCGGTCATTGCCATTTGCAGGGTGCGCGGGATGGGCGTGGCCGTAAGCGTCAGGACATGCACATCAGACTTGAGAGCTTTCAGACGTTCCTTGTGCGCGACACCGAAATGCTGCTCCTCGTCGACGATCACGAGACCGAGGCGCTTGAACTTCACGCTCTTGCCGAGCAGGGCATGGGTGCCGATGACGATGTCGATGTCGCCTTTCTCGAGGCCTTCCTTGGTGCGTTTCACCTCAGCGGGTCCTACGAGGCGCGACAGGCGGCCGATCTTGATCGGGAAGCCTTGGAAGCGCTCCATGAAATTCTGGAAGTGCTGGCGGGCAAGGATGGTGGTCGGCGCGACCACGGCGACCTGCTGGCCCGACATGGCCGCGACAAAGGCAGCGCGCAACGCAACCTCGGTCTTGCCGAATCCGACATCGCCGCACACGAGGCGGTCCATCGGCTTGCCCGACGAGAGATCCTCGAGGACCTCGCCGATCGCCTTTTCCTGATCATCCGTCTCCTCGTACGGGAAGCGGTCGACGAATTGGGGGAAGGCGCTGTCGGCCTCCATGGGCTGGCCTTCGCGGAGTGCACGTTCGGCGGCGACCTTGATGAGCTTAGAGGCAATCTCGCGGATACGCTCCTTCATCTTGGCCTTGCGCCGCTGCCAGGCTTCGCCGCCCAGGCGATCGAGACTCACGCCTTCATCGGCCCCGCCATAACGCGAGAGAATGTCGATATTCTCGACCGGGACGTAGAGCTTGTCGCCGCCATGATATTCGAGCGCGACACAGTCATGCGGGCTGCCGCCGACATCGATGGTCGTCAGCCCCTCATATTTGGCGATGCCATGCTCTTCATGGACGACGAGGTCGCTGGGCGTCATGGCCGAGAGTTCGGCGAGGAAGGCGTCGGCGCTCTTCTTGCGCTTGGCGCGGCGCACCAGGCGGTCGCCGAGCATGTCCTGTTCTGACAGGACCGCAACGTTCTTCGTGGTGAAACCATGGTCGAGCGGCAGGACCATGAGCGCGGGCGCCTTGCCACCTAGCGCCTCCTGCCAGCTTTCCGCCATGCGGCGCGCGTCGACGCCATGATCCTTCAGTAGGCCATCGAGCCGTTCGCGCGCGCCTTCGGAATAGCTGGCGAGGATGACGGTGCGGCCATCGCTAGTGAGTTTGCCGATATGCTCGGCGACGGCCTCATAGACATTGGCATTCTGCGCGCGTTCGGGTGCGAAGTCGCGCGGTCCCGATACGTCCATGTCGATCGTGGTATCGCCGTCGGGAGCGGGGAACGGGGTGGCGAGATGGATCGGCGTTTCGGCCTTGATGCCCTTCCATTCTTCGTCGCTGAGATAGAGCGCATCGGGCGCGAGCGGGCGATAGGTGCCGGCCTCGGCAGCTTCGACACGGCGGCGGTTCTGGAAATAGTCTTCGACAGCTTCCAGGCGCGACCCCAGCGCCGCATCGGCATTCGCGTCGCGCAGGACGACGTCCTTGTCGCCGACATAATCGGTGATGTCCGCGAGTGTTTCCTCGAACAATGGCAGCCAATGCTCCATGCCCGCCATGCGTCTGCCTTCGCTGACCGCTTCGTAGAGCGGGTCGCTGGTGCCGGTGGCGCCAAACTTCTCGCGATAACGGCTGCGGAAGCGCTTGATGCTGTCCTCGTCGAGCAAGGCCTCGGATGCCGGCATGAGCGTGAAGCCGTCGATCCGCCCCGTCGAGCGCTGGTCGGTGGGATCGAACGCGCGCATCGTCTCGATCTCGTCGCCGAAGAAATCGAGGCGCACGCCGCTGGAAAAGCCAGCGGGGTAGAGATCGACGATCGCGCCGCGGACGGCGTACTCGCCGGCATCATGCACGGCATCGACGCGGGCATAGCCATTGGCCTGCAAGAGCGCGATCAGCTTCTCGCGCTCGATCTCGCTGCCTTCCTTGAGGCGCTTCACCAGGCCGCCAATACGATCGGGGCAGAGCATCCGCTGGGCGACCGCATTGGCAGTGGTGACGACCAGTTGTGGTTTCTTGGGCGTCCGCGCGATCCGGGCAAGTGCCCCCATGCGGTCGGCCATCACCTTCAATGCGGGGCTGGCTCGGTCATAGGGTAGGCAGTCCCATGCCGGGAGCGTGATCACCTGCACCTCGGGCGCAAAGAGCGTCGCCGTGTCGGCAACAGCGCGCAGCGCCGCATCGTCCGAACAAACGAGCCATGCGCGACCGCCACGATCGGCAGCAGCGCGCGCGAGATCGCTCGCCAGCCAGGGGAGGTAACCTGACGGCGTGGCGGCCAGCGTCAGCTGCGCATCGGCCTTGAGAATGGAGGCAATCTTGTCGCTCAACGGGCAATCCTGATGAAATCGAGCTTCTGGAGCTTGTCGAGCATGGGGCCGCGATAGCGCACCGGCGCCTCGGCAGTACCGATCGCCCAGGCCATGATGTCCACATCCTGTTCGGTGAGCAGCATGTCGAACCAGTCCATATCGGCCTCGGTGAACTCGGCCTGGTAGCGGTCGAAGAAGCCGCCGATCATCATGTCGGCCTCGCGCGTCCCGCGATGATGGCTGCGATATTTGAGGGCGCCCAGCTTGTCCCGCTTCTGCCGCTCGTCCATTTGAATACGCTCCATAGCTATGCGCCCCGCCCGGATTTCCGCGCAGGGTCATTGATGTAATCGCCATGTAGGCGCGCGCGTTCCTTTTCGCTAGGCAGACCAAAGCATGCGACCGGAAATTCTTCAGCCATTGTTCGCCGAGACCGAGGCGCTGGACGGGGTGGGGCCCAAGATCGCCAAGGCGTTGGCGAAACTCAAGCTGACGCGCGCGGTCGATATGGCATTCCATCTTCCCACCGGCATGATCCAGCGGATCGCGACGAACCGGCTAGGGCATCACCTGGTCGGCCAGCGCGTCGTCATTACGCTGACGCCCATGGATCTGCGCGATGGGCGAGGCCGTGCGCCGCTGCGTATCTATGCTGCGGACACGGACGGCAACATGGTCGCGCTCACTTTTTTCAACAATCCGGGCTGGGCGAAAAAGCAGCTGCCGCTCGGCGAGGCCAAGCGCATCTCGGGCAAGCTCGATGCCTATGGCGACCAGCTGCAGATGGTGCATCCCGACGTGGTCGATGCCGATCCGCCGCTGCGTGAGCCGGTCTATCCCTTGTCCGAGGGGCTCACCAACAAGCGGATGCGCGATTTGGCAAAGCAGGTGCTGGATCGCGCACCCGAACTGCCTGAATGGATCGAGCCTTCGGTCAAGTCGGAGCGGGAGTTTCCGGACTGGAAGCAGGCGCTCGATGCGGCGCATGAAAGCGTCGATGCCACGGCGGCCCGGCACCGGCTCGCCTATGACGAGATTTTCGCCAACCAGCTTACGCTGCTCCTGATCCGCCAGTCAGCGCGGCGGCGCGCGACCCGCCCTCTTGAGGGAGACGGCAGCCTGTCGGCCAAGCTCGATTTGCCGTTCGAGTTGACCGGTGCGCAGGCGCGCTGCGTGTCCGAGATCAAGGGCGATATGGCACAGGAGCGGCCGATGCTGCGCCTGCTGCAGGGTGACGTCGGGTCGGGCAAGACGCTGGTGGCGCTGTTGGCGATGTTGGAAGCAGTCGAGGCGGGCGCGCAGGCGGCAATGCTTGCCCCAACGGAAATCCTAGCGCGCCAGCATTATGACGGCCTCAAGCGGCTGTGCGACCCGATCGGCGTGAACGTCGCCATTCTGACGGGACGCGACAAAGGAAAAGTCCGCGAGAGCACATTGATGGGGCTACAGGACGGATCGATCCATATCCTGGTCGGCACCCACGCCATCTTCCAGCAGGCCGTCGCCTACAAGGATCTCGGCCTTGTCGTGGTGGACGAACAGCATCGCTTCGGCGTGTCGCAGCGCTTGATGCTGAGCGAGAAGGGGAAGCGTCCGCCTCATTTGCTCGCGATGACCGCGACCCCGATCCCCCGCACGCTGACCCTGACCCAATATGGCGAGATGGAGGTCAGCCAGATCGACGAGCTTCCCCCGGGGCGCAAGCCGATCGATACGCTTGTCGTCGCCGAAGAGCGTCTCGGCGACGTCGTTGCAGGTCTGGAGCGCCATGTCGAAGCCGGCGGACAGGCCTATTGGGTGTGCCCGCTTGTCGAGGAATCCGACAAGATCGACGCGACCGCGGCCGAAGATCGCGCGGCGGCGCTGAAGGCGCGATTGGGGGACAAAGTCGGCCTCGTCCACGGCCGCATGAAGGGTGAGGAGAAGGATGCAGTCATGGAGCGCTTTGCGCGCGGGGACCTAGCTGTCCTCGTCGCGACGACCGTGATCGAAGTTGGCGTGGATGTGCCCAATGCCTCGCTGATGATTATCGAGAGCGCGGAGAATTTCGGCCTTGCGCAATTGCACCAGCTGCGTGGGCGCGTGGGCCGCGGCGAGGCCAAGTCCCGCTGCCTGTTGCTGCGCGGATCGAATTTGTCGGAAACGGCGCGGGCAAGGCTGGCGCTGATGCGCGAGACCAATGACGGCTTCCGCATCGCCGAGGAAGATCTCCGCCTGCGCGGCCCCGGCGAAATCCTCGGCACGCGTCAATCGGGTGACCATGTCTTCCGCCTCGCCGAACCCGAGGACATCACCCGCCTTGCACCTGCAGCGCAGGCCGATGCGCGATTGCTCCTCGGCCGCGATGGTGGATTGGACAGCGAGCGCGGTCAGGCGGCACGTGTGTGCCTGTACCTCTTCGAACGCGATGCGGCGGTGGGATTGCTGAAGGGCGGCTAGGCCGTCAGCAGGCCATGCTTCTTCTTGCCGAGGCTGATCTTCACCGGATCGCCGGCCACCGTCACCAATAGCTGCGGATCGCTTACGGGCTGGTCGTCCAGCTTTACCGCGCCTTCCTTGATCTTGCGCTTGGCCTCGCCATTCGATGCGCAGAAGCCGAGGCCGGTCAGCGCGGCCAGCACGCCGATTTCGCCGCCAGTAGATAGGCTCGGCAGATTGTCGTCGCTTGCACCTTCTTCGAACGTCTTACGCGCGGTCTCTGCCGCCTCCTTGGCCGCCTCCTCGCCATGCAGCACCGCGGTCGTCGCATTGGCGAGCGCGATCTTCGCCTCGTTGATCTCCTGGCCTTCGAGCTGCGCGTAGCGGTCAATCTCGCCAAGCTCGATATCGGTGAAGAGCTTCATGAACTTGATGACGTCGGCATCGGCGGTATTCCGCCAGAACTGCCAGTAATCATAGGGGCTCAACTGGTCGGCATTGAGCCAGACCGCGCCGGCGGCGGTTTTGCCCATCTTCTTGCCATCGGCCGTTGTGATGAGCGGGGTGGTGACGCCGAACAATTCGTCCTCGCCGCCCATGCGCCGCGTCAGCTCTATCCCGTTGACGATATTGCCCCACTGGTCCGACCCGCCCATCTGCAAGCGGCAGCCATAGCGCGCATTCAGTTCACGGAAGTCGTACGCCTGCAAGATCATATAGTTGAATTCGAGGAAGGTGAGCGGCTGCTCGCGGTCGAGTCGCAGCTTCACGCTGTCGAAAGTCATCATCCGGTTGATCGTGAAATGCGGCCCGACATCTCGCAGCAGGTCGAGATAGTTGAGGTCGCCCAGCCACTCGTCATTATCGACCATGATGGCGCCGGTCTTCGGATCATCGAAGTCGAGGAAGCGCTCGAAGACCTTACGGATGCCAGCGATATTCTGCTGGATGAGGTCGGGGGTGAGGAGCTTGCGACTTTCATCCTTGCCCGAAGGGTCGCCGACCTTGGTCGTCCCGCCGCCCATCACGACGATGGGGCGATGCCCGGCCTGCTGGAGCCGCTTCAACAGCATGATCTGCACGAGGCTGCCGACATGCAGGCTCGGCGCGGTCGCGTCGAACCCGACATAGCCGGTCACCACTTCCTTCGATGCGAGCTCGTCCAGACCTTCCGCATCGGTGGTCTGGTGGATGTAATCCCGGGTCGAGAGAATCTGCAGCAGGTCGCTTTTGTAGGTCGTCATGGGAAAGAGCCGATAGCAGCACGTTTCGCCCCTTGCCACCATAAGCCGCGCGGGCCATTCACTGCGCCACGATGCCGATTGCCCTCACTGCCCATCCCGATCACCCGACCGACGCCGTGCGCGGCATCTCGGTGGACCTTCGTGGCGATGAGGAGGGTGTGGCGCTGGCCTACCATCTCGATGGCGACCTGGATCGCATCAAGCTTCCCGAAATGGGCACGCTTCGGCGCGAGGATCGCCTGTGGCGCTCGACCTGTTTCGAGATGTTCCTGCGGCACGGCAATGTCGGCTATCGCGAGTATAATTTCGCTCCGGACGGCCGCTGGTCGGCCTATCGGTTCGGCAGCTATCGCCATGCCCGCTCCAACCTGCCCAATCGCTGCTCGATCGTGACGGCGCGCGTCGAAGACGGCTACACGCTGAGCGCGCGGGTGATGGGGCAGGGACTGGCCGGCCACGACATCGGCCTGTCGGTGATCGTCGAGGAGCAGGACGGCACCAAGAGCTTCTGGGCGGTGAAACATCCGCCCGGCAAAGCGGATTTCCATAACGAGGCATGTTTCGCCCTTTCGGGAGACGACTATTGATGATGGGCATCGACCGGCTGCTCGCCGAGCCCGAACTGCGTGAGGCCCTGCATGGCAGGCGCGTGGCATTGTGCGCGCATCCTGCCTCGCTGACCGCAGACCTGACGCACAGCATGGATGCGCTGGCCGCGCTCGACGACATCCAGCTGACCGCCGCCTTCGGGCCGCAGCACGGCATCAAGGGTGACAAGCAGGACAATATGGTGGAGACGCAGGACGAGACCGATGCGGTTCTCGGCATCCCCGTCTTCAGCCTGTATGGCGAGGTGCGCCGTCCGACGGATCAGTCGATGCACACGTTCGACGTGGTGCTGATCGACCTGCAGGACTTGGGCTGTCGCATCTACACCTTCATCACCACCTTGCTCTATTTGCTCGAAGCGGCGGCGGAGCATGGCAAGGAAGTCTGGGTTCTCGACCGCCCCAATCCGGCAGGACGACCGGTCGAGGGGCTGACGCTGCGGCCGGGCTATGAGAGCTTCGTCGGGGCCGGCCCGATCCCCATGCGCCACGGCCTGACCTTGGGCGAGCTTGGTCATTGGTTCATCGACCACTTCAGTCTCGACGTCGATTATCGCGTCATCGAGATGACCGGCTACGCGCCTGATGCCGGCCCGGGCTTTGGATGGCCCGAGGATCGTCTCTGGATCAATCCGTCGCCCAATGCGGCCAATCTCAACATGGCGCGGGCCTATGCCGGCACGGTCATGCTGGAAGGCGCGACGTTGAGCGAGGGCAGGGGGACGACCCGCCCGCTGGAGCTGTTCGGTGCGCCTGATTTGGATGCGCGCAAGGTCATGGCCGAGATGGAGCGATTGGCGCCACAATGGCTGGAAGGCTGTAAACTGCGTGAGATCTGGTTCGAACCGACCTTCCACAAACATGTCGGCAAGCTTTGCCACGGCGTGCATATCCATGCCGAGGGCGGCTTCTACGATCATGAGGCATTCAAGCCGTGGCGGCTGCAGGCGCTGGCCTTCAAGGCGGTCCGTTCGCTCTATTCCGACTATGAAATCTGGCGCGGCATGGACTTCGGCTACGAGTATACGAGCGGCCATCTTGCCATCGACATCATCAACGGCGGACCGGCTTTGCGCGAATGGGTCGACGATGCAGGTGCCGAGCCAGGCGACCTCGATGCGCTCACGCGTCCGGACGAGGCGGCATGGGTCGAGGCGCGTCGTCCTCACCTGATTTACTGATCCCGCAGATCGGACTGACCAGCGTCACCAGCACGAAGCTGATGATCATGAGCAGGTACCAGCTGCCAAGCTTGGCGAGGCTGACCATCTGCCAACCTTCATCCTGATTGGGATAGGTCCAGGCGCGCGCGAAGGTGCCGAGATTTTCGGCAAACCAGATGAAGAGCGCCACGAGGAGCCAACCAACCAAAAGCGGCATCCAGCGATGCTGCTGAAGCACGCGGAAATGGATGCGGGTCCGCCAGAAGAGAATGACAGTGAGCGCAAAAAGGGCGTAGCGAATGTCGACCGTCCAGTGATGCGCGAAGAAATTCACGTAAATGAGCGCGGCGAGCACAAAGCTGGTCCAGCGCGGCGGATAACCGGTGAACCGAAAATCGAAACTGCGCCAGCAGCGGGCAATGTAGCTGCCGACCGCCGCATACATGAAGCCGGAGAAGAGGGGCACGTCGCCAATCTTGAGGATGGCAGGCTCCGGATAAACCCAGCTTCCGGCGGCCGTCTTGAACAGCTCCATGACCGTGCCGACGACGTGGAAGATGAAGATGACCACCGCTTCGCGCGGCGTTTCCAGCCTGAAGGCCAGCATCCCGACCTGGATCAGGACGGCGTAGATGGTGATCGCGTCATAGCGATGGATCGGCGCGTCGTCGGGGTAGAAGAGAAAGCTCGCCAGCAATCCGAACAGCATCAGCGCCCCGAATAGGCAGGCCCATCCTTGCTTGAATACGAATACCGCAAATTCGACCGCCCAGCCATACGGGCCTGGGACGCGGGCCAGCGTCTCGACCCGCTCTCGAACGGCGTGGAAGCGGCTGTGCCTCAATGCTTGCGGCTCAATTCGCGCATCGCATCGTCGAGCCCGTCGAGAGTCAACGGGAACATGCGATCATCCATCAGCTCCTTGAGCAGCCGCGTCGAATAGCTGTGGTTCCAATAGCCCTCGGGCGTCGGATTGAGCCACACCGCGCTCTTATACTGATCGGTGAGCCGCTGGATCCAGGTCGCGCCGGATTCCTCGTTATAATGCTCGATCGCGCCGCCCGGATGGGTGATCTCGTAGGGGCTCATCGAGGCATCCCCGACGATGACGACCTTGTGATCGGGCCCGAATTTGTGGAGCACATCGAAAGTCGGCGTCTGTCCGTCCCAGCGACGGCGGTTCTCCTTCCACACGCCCTCGTAGATGCAGTTGTGGAAGTAATAATGCTCGAGATGCTTGAACTCGCTGCGCGCAGCGGAGAATAGCTCTTCGACCTGGCGGACATGCGCGTCCATCGATCCGCCAATATCGAGGAAGAGCAACAGTTTCACTGCATTGTGTCGTTCGGGCCGCATCTGGACGTCGAGCCAGCCCTGCCGCGCCGTGCCGTCGATCGTGCGGTTCATGTCCAGCTCTTCGGCGGCGCCTTCTCGGGCGAAGCGGCGCAGGCGCTTGAGCGCGACCTGGATATTGCGCGTGCCGAGAGCGACATCGCCGTCCAGATCCTTGAACAGGCGCTTGTCCCAGATCTTCACGGCACGCCCGTGCTGGCCCTTGCCGCCGATCCGGACGCCCGCCGGATTATAGCCGCCATGCCCGAAGGGGGAGGTGCCGCCAGTGCCAATCCACTTGGAACCGCCCTCATGTCGCTCTTGCTGCTCTTGGAGCCGCTTCTTGAGCGTTTCCATGATCTCGTCCCAATCGCCCAGCGCCTTGATCTCGGCCATTTCCTCTTCGGTGAAGAAGCGCTCGGCAACGGCTTTCAACCATTCTTCGGGCAGATCGACGGCCAGATCCTCGCCCTCGGCGCGCGTCAGACCCTTGAATGTCTCCGCGAAAACCCGGTCAAAACGATCGAGCATCTTCTCGTCGGGCACGTAGGTCGCGCGGGCGAGATAGTAGAATTGCGTCGGATCGGCCTCGATCACTTCCCGATCGAGCGCTTCCAGAAGCATCAGATGCTCCTTGAGGCTCGCCGGGATGCCGGCGGCGCGCAAGCGGTCGAGGAAGGAGATGAACATCGAAAAGTGATCCTGAAATGACGGTCTGTGTCGGGTAAATGACTTGGTTAACGAAAAAGTAGGACCATTCCCCGTAAATGCCCACAAGAGGTGAATTGGGGAAAGGGGCCTAGATGGCAACCCAGGGTATCGAAGAAGTCACGGAAAACGCAATCCGTGCAGTGGCGCGCGACTGCGGGTCGCTCAGTCTCGAATGCAGCGATGTCGCCGGTTACGTGGAGGCCGTCGCGGGCCGCATTAGCGAAAGCCTAAAGACGCTCGACGATCTGGAAGACGTTACCGAGCGCCTGCTGGCCGACCAGGCCCGCGTTTCCGACTCGACCGATGAAGCGCGCTTGCTGGCCGAACAGGCCAAGACCAAGCTCGACAATGGCCGCGCCGCAATCGACGGCACGATTACCGGCTTCAAGGAACTGACCGAACTGGTCGTGAAGCTTGGCGAGCGCATGGCGGGGTTCGCCAGCGCGATGAACCAGGTCCAGAATGTCTCGGCAACCATCGAAGGTATTGCCCGCAAGACCAACATGCTGGCCCTCAACGCGACGATCGAAGCCGCCCGGGCCGGTGATGCCGGTCGCAGCTTCGCGGTCGTTGCCGCCGAAGTGAAGAAGCTTGCCCACGATACACGCAATGCGACGGGCGAGATTGCCACGACGCTGGGCGAACTGACCCGCGAGGCCAATGCGGTCACCAGCGAGATCACCAGCGGCGTCGAACGCAGCCGCGATGCGCAGGCCGGGATCGGCCGCATCAGCGAGACCGTGCGCGAAGTTTCCGAAATCGTCGGCATGGTGGATGCCCAGTCCGAAGGCATCGCCCAGTCGACCAACCTTATCCAGACCAGCGTCGACCGTGTCCGCGCCGGCCTTGGCGACTTTGCCGCCGGTGCCCGCGACAATAATGGCGAACTGGTGCAGGCGCAGAAGCGTCTGTCGCATCTCGAACTGATGACCGGCTCGATGCTCAACACGCTCGCCAATTCGGGTGCCGAGATCGACGATACGCCGATGCTCATCAAGGCCAACGAAATCGCTGCGCGCATCACCCGCCTCGTCGAAGCCGAGATCGATGCTGGCAACGTCACGGTCGACCAGGTCTTCGACCGCAATTATCGCGAGCGCCCGGGCTCAAACCCACCGCAATATGACAGCGATTTTTGCGACACGGCCAACCGCGTTATCCAGCCCATCCTCGACGAGGTCTGCGCACAGGATAACCGCATCATCGGCACGACCATCGGCGATCCCAACGGTCACCTGCCGACGCACATGTCGAGCCGCTCGCAAAAGCCCGGCGACGATCCCGTTTGGAACGACGCCAATTGCCGCGACGGTCGCATCCTTATCGACGACCAGACCCGCTTCGCGCACAATCGCGAGAGCGCCACCTTGCTCACCTACCGCATGGAACGCGGCGACGAGAGCGTGGCGGTGAAGAATGTCTACATTCCCCTGTCCTTCAAGGGGAAGCGCTGGGGCAATTACGAACTCGCCTATCGCGACGATACAGTAGCGGTCTAACCCGCTACCATTCACGCCGCGCCATCAGCCATTGCAGGATGGCGGCGCAGACGACTGCGCCACCGAGACCGAGCCACAGGGCAAAGTCCGCCCGCGCATGCTCGCTCGCCAGCTGGTTGGTAGGTAGCAGCCACGGAAAATAGATTCCCCATTTGGTGCTGGTCGCGCCGACCGCGAAGATGATCCCGCCGACCCCGAACAGGAGGGGCGGGACAAAACTGCGGAAATAGAGCGCGAGGCCGTACTGGACCACCAGCATGAAGAGGCTCGCGCCCCACATCCGCGCCAGGATCGCCTCATAGGAGCCGCCCGGCAGCATGCTGAGGAGTTCCGGCGGTACGCGCACATCGAAAATGGTCGCGAGGATCGTGACGCCGATACCGAGCGTCAGTGTCCAGAGACCGAGCACCAAGGCGGCGGCGGTCAGCTTGATGATAAAGATACGACGGCGTGTACCCGGCAAAGAAAGCAGTGGATCCCACGCCCTGGCCCCATGCTCGATCTGGGCAAGAACGACGGTGAGCGCCATCGTTCCCAATGGCAGCATGGCATAGGCCCACAGCGAGGCCGTGCCGATCATGAACATCTCGGCCTGCGTGGCGTCGTTAAGCAAGGCAAGCAGGCCGAGCAGCAGGACGAGCCCAGGCACCGCGACGCTCAGCCAGACGACGAGCGAACCGCGCAATTTCATGATCTCCGCCTTGATGAGGCCGAGGGTGGTGGTCGCGACATGATCAACCATGGTGCGCGCTCCCGATCTGGTGGTGGTAGAATTCTTCGAGACTGAAGCGATACGGGGTGAGGGCGCTCACCTCCGCGCCGCTTTCGACCAGCTTTCTGTTGATCGCGGCCGGGTCGTGATTGCCAAGCGTCAGTCGATAACGATCGCCTTCGATCTGTTCGATCTCCGTGGACATGGCCTTCAGCAATGCAGCGACCTGGTCGCCGCGCGCTTCGATGTCGAGCTTGGGCGGACCGGTGGCCAGATCGGCGAGGGGGCCCTGGTGCACGAGCCGGCCCTCGGACAAGAGTGCGATATGGCTGGCAACGAGTTCGATTTCGCCGAGTAGGTGCGAGCAGATGATGAGTGTACGCCCCTCGGCCAGCGTCCGGATCAGCTGGCGCATCTCGCGAATACCTTCGGGGTCGAGGCCGTTCAGCGGTTCATCGAGAATGACAAGCGGCGGACTGCCGATGAGTGCGCGGGCGATACCAAGACGCTGTCGCATGCCGGTCGAGAAGGCGCGTACCTTTTTCGAGGCTGCGTGGCTGAGTCCGACCGTCTCGAGCAAGGCATCGACATTCTCGGTAATGCCGAGCGAAGTCGCGACGACACGCAAATTGTCGCGCGCGCTCAGATGATCATAGAAGGCGCCGCCCGGACTGTCGGCCATGGCGCCGATCAGGGGGCGTTTCTTGTGCTGCAGCTTTTCGCCGAACAAGCGGATCTGACCCGATGTGGGACGGCTGAGCCCCAGGATCATGCGCACGCTGGTCGACTTGCCCGCACCGTTTGAGCCCAAAAAGCCGAAAATTGCGCCATTCGGCACCTTCAGATCGACGTCATTAACCGCAATTTGCTTGCCGAACCTCTTGGTCAGCGCGGTTGTTTCGATGGCATAATCCAAGACTTGACCCCTTTGCCAGGACAGCGGACAATAGAACTTTAAGTCGGACTTAAATTGGCGATGGACCGAAAAGTCACTCGTCATTCGACAAACGGGGGGCTTTGGCGTGACCAACTTGGAAAAACGCACCAAATGGATGGCCTTGGCGGCATTGTTCGTGTTCGCCGTGATGACGGTGCTGACCGCGTTGCAATTCCATGGTGCCAACCAGATGGGGGCCAACCAACCCGCATTCTACGCCATCCTCCTCCCCATGCCCTTCTATCTCTACGCGATGGGATCGGTGTGGTGGATGCTGCGGCGCATCTCGCTCGGAAACGGGTTCGCGCCATCCGTCTCCGCAGGGCTCCGCCGGGTCGGCATGGCGCTGTTCGCCGGCGGTCTGGTTGAGGTCTTCGGGCAAAACCTGTTCACCATCCTCGTCGCCGGCCGGAGCCTGTTCGAGGTCGACGCCACCGCAATTGCTATCGGCGTGGTCGGTGTCGGTCTCTATTCGATCGCCGGCCTGATCGACGAAGCACGTGAAGCGAAAACCGAACTGGATAGCTTCATCTGATGCCGATCAAGGTCACCCTCGACGCCGAACTGCAGCGCGCTGGCATGACGGGCAAAGAGCTCGCGCAGGCCATCGACCTGTCCGAGACGCAGATGAGCCTGTTCCGTTCGGGCAAGGTGAAAGGCATTCGCTTCGCCACCTTGGCGGCAATGTGCGAGGTGTTGGGCTGCAAGCCTGGCGACCTGATCGACTTCGAACCCGAAGGCGACGGGGGCTAGCGATTCTCGCGGCGGGCGAGGAACGCCAGCTTCTCGAACAGCATCACATCCTGCTCATTCTTGAGTAGCGCCCCGTGGAGCGGCGGGATCGCCTTGGTCGGATCCGCGTCCGACAACACTTCCAATGGCATGTCCTCGTGGAGGATGAGCTTCAGCCAGTCGAGCAATTCGCTGGTCGACGGCTTCTTCTTGAGCCCCTGCGTGTCGCGGACCTGGTAGAAGATATCGAGTGCCTTGCGGACCAGCATCTTCTGGATGTCAGGGAAGTGGACGTCGATAATCGCTTCCATCGTCTCGCGATCGGGGAAGGCGATATAGTGGAAGAAGCAGCGGCGCAGGAAGGCGTCGGGCAGATCCTTCTCGTTATTCGATGTGATGACCACGACCGGGCGCTCGACCGCTTTGACCGTTTCGCCGGTCTCGTAGACGTGGAATTCCATCCGATCGAGCTCCTGCAAGAGGTCGTTGGGGAATTCGATATCGGCCTTGTCGATCTCGTCGATCAGCAGGACGGGCAGCTTCTCGCTGGTGAAGGCTTCCCACAGCTTGCCGCGCTTGATGTAGTTCGAAATGTCATGGACGCGCTCTTCGCCGAGCTGGCCATCGCGCAGGCGCGCGACCGCGTCATATTCGTACAAGCCCTGGACCGCGCGCGTCGTCGATTTGACGTGCCATTCGATCAACGGCGCGTCGATCGCCTTGGCGATTTCATGGGCAAGAACGGTCTTGCCGGTACCGGGCTCGCCCTTGACGAGGAGCGGGCGGCGTAGCGCCACGGCGGCATTGACCGCGACCTTGAGGTCGTCGGTGGCGACGTACTTGTCCGTGCTGTCGAATTTCATGGCCACTGCGCTAGTGCCCCGCGAGGCGTAGCGCAAGACGGCCTAGCAGTCGGCGTCGTAGCGTGCCTTGGCCCTCGCCTCGAGCAAGTCGAACAGACCGCGATGCTGGAGCAGCAGCTGCTCGGCGCCAAAGCCGAGGGCGCGTTCTGCCGCGACATCACCATCGACGCTGGCCATCACGGCCTCGGTCGAACAGCGATCAGGCAGGGTGCATTCGGGCAGGTCGATCCCAACACGCTCTGCAGCAATATCGAGCAACGCACGAATGCCCTGCCAGTCGACGACCAAAGCGGTCGCGGCGCCCAGCGCGCAGCCGCGGCGTTCGGACTTGGCCAGCGTTTCCACCGCGTGGCGGGTCGCCTGCATGGTGCTGGTGCTTGCAGCAGCGCCGGGGGTCGAGGGCAGGGGGCCGACGCGGGCTGTAAGATCGACCACGTAAAGACGCTCGCGCTCGAATGCGTTCGCCGCCTGCATCATCCAGTCACGCTGCACGCCCGAGGCACTACGCGCCAAGGCGGCTTCGACCAGAGTGGGGTGGCGGCCGTGGATGTCGCAGATGAGATGTATGAGGTCGGCAAGGTCGCGCACCGGCTCGGGGCTCGACGCTGCAGCAATTGCCATGGCGTGCGGATGCGACGCGATGCCTTCGGTGGCAACGCGATCATAAGGAGCCAGGCCGGCATTGCCGGTTTCCTGCCATTTACGGGCTCCTGCCACCATGTTCGCCACTCCCTCAGATCCAGTTCACGTCATTTTGCGGTGGTGGGAGGTCAAGCCGTACAGCAAGGCCGTAAAGACCCGGTTACCAAGGCCGAAAGCTTTTGGTCATGGGTGTTAATTTCCGTGCCCTTTCGGGACGCAGGAAGGGGCCGGAATGCAGGCGAACATTCCGACCCCTCGAAAAGCGTTGAGGCTCTTGCCGGTTAGGCGGCGTCTTCCAGCGAGACGTCCTGGTTGGCCGGCGCTTCGATCGCGGGCTTGCGGGCCTCGACCACCGGGGCGGCCTGCTGCGGCTGCTTGGCGGGGAAGAGGGTGCGCGATGCGAACACCGCAACGCCGAGCGCGAGATACAGCGCGAGCATCTCCATCGGGAACCAGAAGATCGGCAGGATGAGGGCCACGCGCAGGATATTGGCATTGAAGCCGAAATCCTCGCCCAGCGCTTCGCACACGCCCAAAATGGTGTCGTTGCGCATCATCATGTTCTTGGTCGCCATCATCTCGTTCCTTCGTCGGTTTGGGCGGACCATTCCGCCTTCACCCCACACTTTGCACCCAACGTGCCAATCCGTCTTTTTACCGGAAATCCGGCATTGCTGTTCGCCGAGGCTGGCTGAAGTGGTGGGATTTCCCACCGCCAATCGGCACGGCTCACCTAGTTGTGCATTGCAACAAGTCAATGAATGGGGAGTGAAAAAGGGCCACCCGTTTCGACGAACGGGCAGCCCCTTACGATAAGTTGCCGATTGATACGGACTTAAGTCTATTGATCGAGGAAGCTGCGCATCTTCCGGCTGCGGCTCGGATGCTTGAGCTTCCGAAGGGCCTTGGCCTCAATCTGACGGATACGTTCGCGGGTCACGCTGAACTGCTGCCCGACTTCCTCGAGCGTATGATCGGTATTCATGCCGATGCCGAAGCGCATGCGCAGCACGCGCTCCTCACGCGGGGTGAGGCTGGCGAGCACGCGGGTGACCGTTTCCTTGAGGTTGGACTGGATCGCCGCATCGACGGGGATGACCGCATTCTTGTCCTCGATGAAATCGCCCAAGTGCGAATCTTCCTCGTCGCCGATCGGCGTCTCGAGGCTGATCGGTTCCTTGGCGATCTTCATCACCTTGCGGACCTTTTCGAGCGGCATGGAGAGACGCTCGGCCAATTCTTCCGGCGTCGGCTCGCGGCCGGTTTCGTGGAGGAACTGACGGCTCGTGCGCACGAGCTTGTTGATCGTCTCGATCATGTGGACCGGAATACGGATCGTGCGCGCCTGGTCGGCAATCGAACGCGTGATGGCCTGGCGGATCCACCAAGTCGCATAGGTCGAGAATTTGTAGCCGCGGCGATATTCAAACTTATCGACCGCTTTCATCAAGCCGATATTGCCCTCCTGGATGAGGTCGAGGAACTGCAGGCCGCGATTGGTATATTTCTTGGCGATCGAGATGACGAGGCGCAGGTTGGCCTCGACCATTTCCTTCTTGGCGATGCGCGCTTCGCGTTCGCCTTTCTGGACCTGATTCACGATGCGGCGGAATTCGGGAAGGCTCATGCCGGTGATCTGCGAGATCTCGGCAATCTCGCCGCGGATGCGCTCCACGGCTTCCTTTTCGTTGGTAGCGAAGGCCGCCCACTTCTTGTCGATCTTGGCGACGCGGTCGAGCCATGCATCGTCGAGCTCGTTGCCGTCATATTCCTCGATGAAGGACCGGCGCGGGACGCGGTGACGCTCGGCAAGGCGCAGCATCTGGCCGCCCAGCGACATGAGACGCCGGTTGTGACCATAGAGCGCGTCAACGAGCATCTCGATCTTGGCATTGTGGAACTGCATCGATTCCACCAGCGCCGTCAGTTCGCCCGACAGGTTCTGGTAGCGCGTTTCCTTGGCCTTCGGGAAATCCTCGCCAGCCTCGAGCGCGGCAAGGCGATCCTGCTGGAGCTTCGAGAACTTCTTGTAGAGTGAGGTGATCTCGGCAAACTTTTCGAGCGCGGACGGCTTCAGCGCCTCTTCCATCTGCGCGAGGCTGAGGGTGTTGTCTTCCTCTTCCTCGTCGCGGCGAGGACGACCCGATGCATCGGTCTTGTTGCCGTCTGCATCCTCTTCGGCCTCTTCGTCCTCATCATCATCTTCGCTGATGGTCGGACCGGCCGTGTCTTCGCTGATCTCGCCATCATCGTCATCTTCTTCCGACTTGGCCATCTGCTCGGCGGTCGGGCCCTTGGAGATCATGGCGTCGAGATCGAGGATCTCGCGCAGCTGCATGGTCTCTTCATTGAGCATGTTCGACCATTCGATGATCGCATTGAACGTCATCGGGCTGTCGCACAGGCCCCAGATCATGAAGTCGCGGCCGGCCTCGATGCGCTTGGCGATGGCGATCTCGCCTTCTCGGCTCAGCAGTTCGACGGCACCCATTTCGCGCAGGTACATGCGCACCGGGTCGTCGGTGCGGTCCGCGCGTTCCTTGGTGTTGGTGGTCGCCTTGACGGTCTTGGGGTCAGCCTTGGCTTCCTTGGCGTCGACCGCCTCGACCTCGTCATCATCCTCTTCATCGGATTCGACGATATTCACGCCCATCTCGCTGATCGCGGACATGATGTCCTCGATCTGGTCCGGGCTCATCTGGTCGCTGGGCAGCGCTTCGTTGACCTCGTCATAGGTAAGGATGCCGCGCTTCTTGCCGCGCGCGATCAGTTTCTTGATCTTGGCATCGTTGAGATCGATCAGCGGCTGATCGCCATCGGCCTGGGTGTCGTTGTCGCTTTTCGCCATCGCGTCTTATCTATTCCACACTTGCAAGAGCGGCGAGCCGCTCCCGGTTTTCGTCACGAAGCCGATGCAATCTCTGCTGCTCGGCATAGGCTTCGTCGCTGAGCTCTTGTTCCAAACGCTTCGTGGCCGCTTCCAGTGCCGTTTCAATCTCCGCCGAAGCGAGGATTGCGTCGAGAGTTGCAGCAAGATCACGCTCGGCAGTCTCTGGATCGCTGCCGGGACGCGTAAAGCTAAACCCCATGACCGGCCGGGACGGGCTGTCCGCGCCTTCGTTCGCCAATATGGGAAGACCATCCCCTTTATCAAGCGACTCGGCAGAAAAGGCGGCATCGAGCAACTTTTCACGTAGGCCCGCGAGGCGGCGATCGGGCATCGGAAGCCGCGCCAAGAGCTCGCCATCATGGGCAAGACGCGCAGGAAAGCGCGCATATCCGTACAGCAACGCCTCGATCGTCGGAGCATCGACCCCGATCTGCGACAGCGATCGCGCTGCATCGCCGACGGGCGGGGAAGGGGGCACCCAGCGACCCTTGCGCTGCGTCCATCCGCCGCCGCTCGAGCGTTGGCGGCCCGTAAGCGCATCGAATCGGGCGAGCCAATCCTCGCGGTAGAGTTGCGACAGCGACGGGTTCTGGATCGAACGGCTATGGTCGAGCAGGCGCTGCTTGAGGCCCGCACGCTGTTCGGGCGTGTCGAGCGGTCCTGCGCCAGCCTCATGTCGCCACAACCGCGCGGCGAGCGGCTCGGGCTCTTCGAGTAGGCGATTGAAAGCGTCGGGCCCACCGTCGCGGACGATATCGTCCGGATCCTGGCCCTGCGGCAGTTCGACGAAGCTAAGGCTTTGTTCGGGGCCGAGTTGCGGCAGCGCGCGTTCGGCTGCACGGATCGCAGCGCGCTGCCCCGCCGCATCGCCGTCGAAGCAGAGGATGGGCGAGGGCGACAGGCGCCAGAGCAGGCGCAGCTGGTCTTCGGTCAGCGCGGTGCCGAGCGGGGCAACGGCCTCGCCGATGCCTGCGCGGTCGAGCCCGATCACGTCCATATAGCCTTCGACCACGATGATGCGGTCGGCCTTGCGCGCGGCGGCCTGGGCGAGGTCGAGATTGTAGAGCTGGCGCCCCTTGTCGAACAGCGGGGTCTCGGGACTGTTGAGATATTTGGGCTCGCCATCGCCAAGAATGCGCCCGCCGAATGCTATGACGCGCCCGCGCGGATCGCGGATCGGGATCATCAGGCGTCCACGGAAGCGATCATAAGGCTCGCGGGTCGGATCCTCGGGATCGATCAGCATCCCGCTCTCGACCAGCTTGGGCACGCCAAAGCGGTCGAGCGCGCGCTTCAGCTTGCCCCGATCGTCGGGCGCAAGGCCAAGTCTGAACTTCTTGATCGTTCTCGCATCGAGCCCGCGCTTCTCGAGATAGCTTCGCGCTGCGCCCCCCTCAATGCCGGACAGCTGCTCCTCGAACCAGTCGGCCGCCGCTTCGGTGACATCGACCAGCCCGGCGCGCTTCTCGGCGCGTTCCTTCGCGCGGGGATCGGGCGCAGGGACATCCATCCCGGCCTTGCCCGCCAATTCCTTGACCGCGTCCATGAAGCCCATGCCGCGCCCGTCGACCAGATAGCTGATCGCATCGCCATGCGCGCCGCAGCCGAAGCAGTGATAAAAGCCCTTCTGGTCGTTGACGTAGAAGCTCGGCGTCTTCTCGTCATGGAAGGGGCAGCAGGCCTTGAATTCCTTCCCCGCCCGGATGAGCTTCACATCAGTGCCCACCACCGCGGACACACGGGTCCGGGCGCGAAGTTCATCGAGAAAGGACGGCGGGAGGGACAGGGGTTTAGCCCCCCATCAACTGCTTCTTGGCCGCCGCACTCGCCTTGGCGGGCTCGATGGCGGCGCCGTGGCGGGCGCGAACTTCGCCCATGACGCGGCCCATATCCTTCATGCCCGCCGCACCCGTATCGGCGATGATGGCCGAGACTGCCGCATCGATTTCCTCGTCGCTCATCTGGGCGGGCAGGAAGGTTTCGATCACCGCAATTTCGGCTTCCTCGGTAGCGGCGCGATCTTCGGCGCCGCCTTTGCGGAACATCTCCGCGCTTTCGCGGCGCTGCTTGACCATTTTCTGGAGGACGGCGGTCACGTGCGCGTCGTCATCCTTGATTTCGCCCTGCGTGCGCGCCTCGATATCCTTGTTCTTCACTTCGGACTGGATGAGGCGGATCGTCGCCACCTTGTCCTTCTCGCCAGCCTTCATCGAGGCAATCATTGCCGCCTTCAAATCATCGCGAATCATCGCTTCACCCAATCATTTGCAAAAGAAAATAGCCTAGCGCGTGCGGACAGTGCTTAACAGCCGTTGACGAGGCCATGGAACCACGTGTAGCGGCTGTGGCTTAGCAACATCGCCAGCATACCTTTACGGAGACTCGACCCTATGGCCGACCCGACACCCGCGCGCGCACCCCAACCGGACGGGGCCAGCGGCGTCATCGCTTTCGCCGACGGCAGGGTCATTTGGGGGCAGGGATTCGGGGCCAGCGGCGAAGCGGTCGGAGAGCTTTGCTTCAACACCGCCATGACCGGCTACCAGGAGGTGATGACCGATCCTTCCTACGCGAAACAGGTCATCGCCTTCACCTTCCCGCATATCGGCAATGTCGGCACCAATCCCGAAGATGTCGAGGCACCCACCGCGCATGCACTGGGCTGCATCACCCGCGAGGCGATCACCTCGCCCAGCAACTTCCGTTCGACCGCCGACTTTCCCGCCTGGATGGCGGAGCATGGCCGCATCGGGATCGCCGGCGTGGACACGCGCGCGCTGACCAAGCTGGTGCGCGAGGAGGGCCCGCCGACCATCGCGATCGCGCATGATCCGGAAGGCAAGTTCGATCTCGATCATCTCCAGCAAATGGCCGCCGACTGGCCGGGGCTGGAGGGGATGGACCTCGCCAAGGAAGTGTCGAACGAACAGCTTTTCAATTGGTCGGACGGCGGATGGGAATTGGGCGAGGGCTATAAGCTCGACCATGCCGACCAGAACGCGCCGCATGTCGTCGCCATCGACTATGGCGCCAAGCACAATATCTTCCGCAACCTGGTCGAAGCCGGGGCGCGGGTGACGGTGGTGCCGGCGGAAGCGAGTTATGACGACATCATGGCGCACGATCCCGACGGCTTTTTCCTGTCCAACGGTCCGGGCGACCCCGCCGCCACAGGCGAATATGCCGTGCCGCTGATCCAAAAGCTGCTGGAGACCAGGAAGCCGCTTTTCGGCATCTGCCTCGGCCACCAGCTGCTTGCCCTCGCAGTCGGCGGCAAGACCGCCAAGATGTTCCAGGGCCATCGCGGCGCCAACCATCCGGTCCAGCGCTGCGAGGACGGCGTCGTCGAGATTACCAGCATGAATCACGGCTTCGCGGTCGAGCGCGGCGGGCTACCGGACAATGTGAAGGAAACGCACGTCTCGCTGTTCGACGACACCAATTGCGGCATCGAACTCACCGACCGCCCCGCCTTCAGCGTTCAATATCACCCCGAAGCGTCACCGGGGCCGATGGACAGCTTCTACCTCTTTGAAAAATTCGTTGGGATGATGAAGTAATGCCCGCACGCACCGACATTAAATCCATCCTCGTCATCGGCGCCGGGCCGATCGTTATCGGGCAGGCGGCCGAGTTCGATTATTCGGGTAGCCAGGCGATCAAGGCGCTCAAGGAAGAGGGCTATCGGGTCATCGTCGTGAACTCGAACCCCGCGACGATCATGACCGATCCCGGCATGGCCGACGCGACCTATATCGAGCCAATCACCGCGCGCGTCGTCGAGAAGATCATCGAGGCCGAAAAGCCCGATGCCATCCTGCCGACCATGGGCGGGCAGACGGCGCTCAACTGCGCGCTGACGCTGAACAAGCTCGGCATCCTCGAGAAACACAACGTAAAGCTGATCGGAGCGCAGGCCGAAGCGATCGACAAGGCCGAGGATCGCGAGAAATTCCGCGCCGCGATGGACAAGATCGGGCTCGAAAGCGCGCGCAGCGGGATTGCGCACACGTATGAAGAAGCGCTGGAAGTCCTCGAACGCACCGGGCTACCCTCGATCATCCGCCCCAGCTTCACGCTGGGCGGCACGGGCGGCGGCGTTGCCTACAATAGAGAAGAGTTCGAAGCGATCGTGCGCGGCGGGCTCGATGCCAGCCCGACGAACGAAGTCCTGATCGAGGAATCGCTGCTCGGCTGGAAGGAATATGAGATGGAAGTCGTGCGCGACCGCGCCGACAATGCCATCATCATCTGCTCGATCGAGAATGTCGATCCGATGGGCGTGCATACGGGCGACAGCATCACCGTGGCGCCGGCGCTGACGCTGACCGACAAGGAATATCAGCGCATGCGCACCGCCAGCATCCAGGTGCTGCGCGAGATCGGCGTCGAGACGGGCGGCTCCAACGTCCAGTTCGCGATCAACCCCAAGGACGGGCGCATGATCGTGATCGAGATGAATCCGCGCGTGTCGCGTTCGTCCGCGCTGGCGTCCAAGGCGACGGGCTTTCCCATCGCGAAGATCGCGGCCAAGCTTGCCGTTGGCTACACGCTCGACGAGCTTCGCAACGACATTACTGGGGGCGCGACGCCTGCGAGCTTCGAGCCGACCATCGACTATGTCGTCACCAAGATCCCGCGCTTCGCCTTCGAGAAGTTTGCCGGCTCCAAGCCCTTGCTCTCGACCGCGATGAAGTCGGTGGGCGAGGTGATGGCGATTGGCCGCAACTTTGCCGAGAGTTTCCAGAAGGCGCTTCGCGGCACCGAGACAGGTCTCAACGGCCTCGACCCGGTCGAAGAACTGGTCGGTGCAGCCGAAAGCGACATCGAAAATGCCTTGGGGCAGGCGACGCCCTTCCGCATCCTCGCCGCCGCACAGGCGCTTCGCGAAGGGTTCTCGGCAGAGCGTGTCTTCAAGGCGAGCAAGTTCGACCCCTGGTTCCTCGAACAGCTGCAAATGATGATCGATGCGGAGAATTCGGTCATCGAGAACGGCCTGCCGGGCAAGGCGCCCGAAATGCGCCGCCTCAAAGCGCTGGGCTTCTCCGACGAACGGCTCGCGCAATTGTCGGCGCAGAGCGTCCATGCCGTGCCCGAAGCGATGCAGGGCAGGGGCCTCGTCCACGACGTCATCACCGCGATGAGTGGCGGCACCACACCCGGCGAAGTGCGCGCGCATCGCCTCAAGCTCGGCGTGCGCCCGGTCTACAAGCGGATCGACAGCTGCGCCGCCGAATTCGATGCGGTGACGCCCTATCTCTACTCGACCTATGAAGGCCCGATGTTCGGCGATCCGGTCGACGAAGCCGAAGTGTCGGACCGCGAAAAGGTGATCATCCTCGGCGGCGGTCCCAACCGGATCGGACAGGGGATCGAGTTCGACTATTGCTGCGTCCATGCCGCCTTCGCTTTGGGCCGCGACCGCGGTGGCGAGGGTGCCGACGAGAGCAATGAGGGCCTCGAGGTCATCATGGTCAACTGCAACCCGGAAACGGTCTCGACCGACCCGGACACGTCCGACCGCCTTTATTTCGAGCCGCTGACCACCGAAGACGTGCTCGAGATCATCCAGACCGAGCGCGAGAAGGGTTCGATCCGCGGCGTGATTGTCCAGCTGGGTGGCCAGACCCCGCTCAAGATTGCGGCCGACCTCGCCAAGTCCGGCGTGCCCATCCTCGGCACCAGCCCCGACAGCATCGACCTTGCCGAAGATCGCGAGCGTTTTGCGGCGCTCGTCAACAAGCTCGACCTCACGCAGCCCGAAAACGGCATCGCCCGCAGCCGGGACGAAGCCATCGCGGTGGCCGAAAGCATCGGTTACCCCGTACTGCTGCGCCCCAGTTACGTGCTCGGCGGGCGCGCCATGGAGGTCGTCGACGGCCCCGAACAGCTCGACCATTACATCGCCACGGCAGTGCAGGTGTCAGGCAACTCTCCCGTCCTCATCGACAAATATCTGCGCGATGCGATCGAGGTCGATGTCGACGCCATTTGCGACGGCGAGGCGGTCGCGGTCACCGGCATTCTCCAGCATATCGAGGAAGCCGGCGTTCATTCGGGCGACAGCGCCTGCTCGATCCCGCCATACTCGCTCCCGCCCAAGATCATCGCAGAGATCGAGCGCCAGACCGAGGCGCTGGCCCTCGCATTAAAGGTGCGCGGGCTGATGAACGTACAATATGCGGTGAAGGACGGCACGCTCTACCTCATCGAGGTCAATCCGCGCGCCTCGCGCACCGTGCCGTTCGTCGCCAAGGCCATCGGCCGCCCGATCGCCAAGATCGCCGCCAAGGTCATGGCCGGCGCGTCGCTTTCGGACTTCGAACCGATCGACCGCAACATCAAGCATATCGCGGTCAAGGAAGCCGTCTTCCCCTTCGCCCGCTTCCCCGGCACCGATCCGGTCTTGGGACCGGAAATGAAGAGCACCGGCGAAGTCATGGGAATTGCGTCGAATTTCGACGCCGCCTTCGCCAAGGCGCAGCTTGCGGAAGGCACCCGCATTCCGGACAGTGGCTGCGTCTTCATTTCGGTGAAACAGAGCGACAAGACGGCCATTCTCGAACCCGCCCGCCAGCTCGACCTGCACGGTTTCGACATCATCGCCACCGATGGCACTGCCAGTTTCCTCGAGGAAAATGGCGTGCGCGTCACCCAGGTGAACAAGGTTGCACAGGGCCGCCCGCACATCGTCGACAAGATCAAGGATGGCGCGGTCGACCTAGTGCTCAACACGACCGAGGGCTGGCAGTCGATGAAGGACAGCCAGGAAATACGCGAAGCTTCGCTCAAGAACCACGTGCCCTACTTCACCACGGTGGGGGCGAGCAGCATCGTCGCGCGCATCATCGGCAAGGCCGATCCGGAAAGTCTTGAAGTTCGCTCGCTTCAATCCTATTATTCCGGCACCTGAACATTTCACCACAATCCGCATCGTGGGTGCTGCTTGAAGCGGCGCAAGGTGTGGTTTTGACGAAGGATTTTTGAGCGATGGCAAGCGAAAAGGTGCCGATGCTGGCCGAGGGCCACGCGAAGCTGAGCGCCGAAGTGAAGCACCTCAAGATGGTCGAACGCCCCGCGGTGATCGACGCGATCGAGGAAGCGCGCGCCCATGGCGACCTCAGCGAGAATGCCGAATATCACGCTGCTAAAGAGCGTCAGGGTCAGATCGAGGCGACCATCAGTCACATCGAAGACCAGCTCTCGCGCGCCATGGTGATCGATCCGACGACTCTGTCGGGTGACAAGGTCGTGTTCGGTGCAACCGTCCACCTGATCGACGAGGACGACAACAAGAAGACCTATCAGCTGGTCGGCGAAAGCGAAGCCGATGCTGGTTCGGGTCGGATCAACTTCAACTCGCCGCTCGCGCGCGCCCTCATCGGCCGCAGCGTCGGTGACGAGGTCGAATTCTCGACCCCGTCGGGCGAGAAATATTACGAGATCGAAAAAGTCGAGTTCAAATAATGATCGTATGGCGGTCGGCGACCGGCATCATTGCCGCGCTGACCGTCATCGCGTTCGTCGTCTCGACCTATATCGTCGGGATTGACGAGGCGGCCTGGAAAGCCGGTTTCGTCCCGGCGCGCCTCAGCGGCCTGATGGCCGAGCTGGACGCCATCTCGCTCCCCGGCTTCCTGACCCCGCTGACCGCCGCTTTCTTGCATAGCGGCTTCATGCACATCCTATTCAATATGCTGATCCTGCTCTTTTGCGGCCGCTTCGTCGAAGCCGCATTGGGGTGGGAGCGTTTCATCATCCTCTACATTGCGGGCGCCTATGGCGCTGCAGCCGCGCAGTGGGTCATGGATCCTGCCGCTGCCCTCCCGATGATCGGGGCAAGCGGCGCGGTCAGCGCAATCTTTGGCGCCTATGCGATCGGCTTCGGAAAGCCGCGGCCATTGGTCCAATCGCCTGCGCTCAACCGCTTCCTCAATACGCTCTGGCTGCTTGCCGCATGGATCGCGATCCAGTGGCTCATCGATCTGATGGCGGCGATGGAGGGGACGCTGATCGCGACGCCGGCCCATGTCGGCGGCTTCGTCGTCGGGTTGCTAATGTTCGGTATTCTTCATCACAATGTGATGACGCGCCACCGCAATGCGACGATCACGATCGCAGAAGAAAGGCCGCCCCGCTAGGGACGGCCTCTTCATGTTCTAGGCTTCGTTTTCGAGGACCTTGTCGTCGGGCTCGAGCAGGCGGTGCAGGTGCACCACCACATATTTCATCTCGGCATCGTCGACCGTGCGCTGCGCGGCGCCGCGCCAGGCATCTTCCGCGCTGGCATAGCTGTCGAACAGCCCGACAATGTCGAGCGATTCAAGATCGGTGAATTCCAGGCCGCGCGGATCTTTGACGCGACCGCCGAAAACGAGGTGAAGCTTGCTCATGCGCGGCCCGCTAGCAGTATTTGTCCTACTGGAAAAGTCCTGTTTCGATCAGGACTTGCGCTTGGCAGCTTCGGTCGCAGCGCCGGCCGAGCTCTTGGCGGCTTCGCCAATCCCGCGGGCGACGTCGCGCGCGACATTCTCAGCCGCTTCAGGCGTGATGCCACGTTCCTTGAGCTGGGCCTCGCCGGCTGACTTGGCGGCATCGAAAGCGCCATGGGCGCGGTTGTTGATGTCGCGGCCGACCGAACGCAATGCTTCCTTCTCGCGCTGGCTGCGCGGGATCAGCGCACCGATGATAAGGCCGAGACCGAGGCCGGCACCAAGCGCGACCAGCGGGTTGCTTTCGAGACCTTCGCCGGTCTTGCGGCGTGCCGTCGCGGCGCCATCACGTGCACCGTCATATGCCTTGATCGCGCGCGTGCGGGCACCTTCATAGGCGCGCTCTGCGCTCTGCTTGGCCTTTTCGGCGGTTGCTTTTGCCTTGTCGCCGGCTTCTGCGGCCTTGTCCTTGATACTCATTTGCTCTTCTCCGTTTTCTTCTTTTTCGCGGGCTTTTTGGGGGCGTCCCGCTTTGTGTCTTTCTTGAGCGCCACCGGTCGGGTCGCTTCGTCGAATTCGCTGACGCTTGGTGCCGGGTCGTCCTTGCGCGGACGTCGGCGAGGAGGGGGCTTGGTCGCCGGCGCCTCAGGGAGGGCTTGCGACTTCTCCTCCTCATGGCCGGTCACGCTGTCATAAAGCTCGACGGCGGCCTTCCCGATCGGCTTGCGTGCCAGGAACAGCCCGACGGCTGCGGCAATTCCGCCGAACAACAGCGGTTTGGCTCTCACCTCGGCCGCCGTATCTTCAGCAAGGCGCGCCGTGGCCTTCTTCGTTTCCGCCCATGCGCGCCCGGCCAACAGATCAGGCGCAAGTCGGCGCTTGGTTTCGCCCATTGCATGCTTGACCGAATGCATCAGCTGCGCACGCTTGGCTTCGACTTCATTCTGCGCGTCGACGATCCGCGGATCCACACTCATGACCCACGCTCCAATTTCGATTTGCCGACATAGGCCAGGAGCCCTCCGACGAGGACGAACATCGCCGTCGCCGCAAGACCCGCACCGAGAGGCCCGATCAGGGTCGACAGCGCCAGCGTAATGCCGACGGCGAAGGCGACCAGGGCCGCTGTCAGAAATGCCATGGCGATCCCGAACAGGATGACCGGCACTTTATAGCGACCGATTTCGACCATGACGCGCGTGCGCGCCAACGCTATTTCTGCCTCGGCCAACGCACGGGCGTCGCCGACGACTTTGCCCAGAAGATCGCCGACTTCGGCGTCTGGGTCATAATTGTCGGAAGGGGGGCGATCCAGCATCCGGTCCGATATCCCCGTTACGCGTCGCGGTCTTCGCGCTCGGCATCGAAGCCGGCGGAAATGACGCGGGCGAGGGCGAAACCGACGATTGCAGCGGCACCGAGCGCGATGCCCGGGCTCTTGCGCACGAAGTCGCGCACATCGTCGACCAGTTCATCGGGATCCTTGGCAGCGATTTTCTGCGCCGTATCGTCGAGGTACTTCGCCGTCTTGCGCGCATAATCGCCATATTCGGCGCCCAGCGCTTCATCGAGATTGCCCGCCGTATCAGCGACCAGGCGCGAGGCGCTGCCGACCGCGTCGGACGACTTGCTGAGACCTTCGCCGATGACGCCGCGCGATTTGGTCGCGGCTTCGCTGGCGAGTTTCTCGCGGGTTTCGTTGACCTTGGCGACGACCTTGTCGCGTTTGGTCGGTTCGGTGTTCGTGGTGTCTTCTTCGCTCACAATCAGCTCCGCTTCGACATCGCTGCCAGTTCGTGCGGCACCCGGGACGATCCGGTCCGTGCCTTCGGGCAGCTGGGTTTTATCAGTGGCCATTTTCTACTCCTTTGAACGCTTTTCTCACCAACGGATCGACCCGCCTTCGCGTTCCGGAATTCACCCATCAATGTTGCGCTGCACTAGGCGCCTCGTCTAGGGCCGTCGACGAAACGTACCGTCCACCGGTCGAAATGATTTCGCAAGGGAAATGAATATGACTGCGATCCTCGATATCTATGCCCGCCAGATCCTCGACAGCCGCGGCAACCCCACGGTCGAGGTCGACGTGACCCTGGAAGACGGCTCGATGGGCCGCGCCGGCGTGCCGTCAGGCGCCTCGACCGGTGCCTATGAAGCGGTCGAGCTTCGCGACGGGGATAAGGCGCGGTGGGGCGGCAAGGGCGTCTCGAAGGCAGTCGCCGCGGTCAACGGCCCGATCTGCGAAGCGCTGGTTGGCCTAGAAGCCGAGGAGCAGTCGGAAATCGACGCCGTCATGGTCGATCTCGACGGGACCGAAAACAAGAAGAAGCTCGGCGCCAATGCCATTCTCGGGGTCAGCCTCGCCGTCGCCAAGGCCGCTGCCGAATCCCGTGCCCTCCCGCTCTATCGCTATGTCGGCGGTGTCGGTGCGACGACCTTGCCGGTGCCGATGATGAACATTCTCAATGGCGGCGCGCATGCAGACAATCCGATCGACTTTCAGGAATTCATGGTCATGCCGGTGGGCGCCGAAAGCTTCTCCGAGGCGCTGCGTCATGGCACAGAAATTTTCCACGCCTTGAAGGGCGCGCTCAACGAACGTGGCCTGTCGACAGCGGTCGGCGATGAAGGCGGCTTTGCCCCGGCCATCGGATCGAGCCGCGAAGCGCTCGACCTCATCGGCGAGGCCTGCGACCTGGCCGGTTTCACGCTCGGCGACGACATCCTCGTCGCGCTCGATTGCGCCGCCACCGAATTCTACCAGAATGGCAATTACGTCCTCGAAGGCGAGGGGCGCACGCTGCAACCCGCGGACATGGTCGAAGAACTGGCCAAGCTTGTTGCCGACTATCCGATCATCTCGATCGAGGATGGCATGGCCGAGGACGACTTTGCAGGCTGGAAGATGCTGACCGAGAAGATTGGCGACAAGTGCCAGCTGGTCGGCGACGATCTGTTCGTCACCAATACAGCGCGCCTGCGCACGGGGATCGACGACAAGCTTGCCAACTCGCTGCTCGTCAAGGTCAACCAGATCGGTACGCTCACCGAAACGATCGAGGCCGTTCGCATGGCCCAGACCGCCGGCTTCACCGCCGTCATGTCGCACCGCTCGGGCGAGACCGAGGATGCGACGATCGCCGACCTCGCGGTCGCGCTCAACACCGGCCAGATCAAGACCGGCAGCCTTGCGCGCTCGGATCGCACCGCGAAGTACAACCAGTTGCTCCGCATCGAAGAGGAACTGGGCGACAATGCCGAATATCCCGGCCGCGACGCGTTCAACGTCAAGCTGCCCGGCTGAAAAGACAATCCACACAGCGATCTGGTGACAATTTCGCTTGGGTTTCGCGGTTAATTCTGATTAAAGTATTTGCATGACGGTTGTAGCGAAAACTAAGGGGCTGTTGCGGCGACTGCTGTTGCCCGCGCTCGCACTCGTCATCATCGGCAATTTCGCGACCTATGCGGTAGCAGGCGACAATGGCCTGCTGGCGTGGGGCGGTTATGAGCGCGCACTCGACGATCGCCGCGCCGAACTGTCAGCACTTGAGGCCGAACGCGACGCTTTGTCGCACCGCTCGGCACTGCTCGATCCGCGCAGCGCTGACCCCGACATGGCCGAAGAATTGGTGCGTCGCGACCTCGGCCTGATCCGCGACGACGAGATCATCATCCCGCTCGACTAGTCGCGCGAAAAATTCATCTTCGCCATTTGTACCAATGCGGTGATTGCCTTTGCCGTAGCGTCACCCCTATAGAGCGCTCCAAGAACAGGAGACATTATGGCGCGCAAGCCTGCGAAGAAGGCCGCAACCAAGAAGGCGGCCAACCCCAACCTCGACCAACAGAGCAATGTCCCCAAGCCGCCCGAGCCCAAGCGCTACGAGGCGAGCCAGGAGGAATTGCTCGGCCTCTACAAGCAGATGCTCCTCATCCGTCGCTTCGAAGAGCGTGCAGGTCAGCTTTACGGGCTCGGCCTCATCGGCGGCTTCTGCCACCTCTATATCGGGCAGGAAGCGGTGGCCGTGGGTCTTCAGTCAGCCATGACCGTCGGCAAGGATAGCGTCATCACCGGCTATCGCGATCATGGTCACATGCTCGCCTACGATATCGACCCCAACGTCATCATGGCCGAACTGACCGGCCGCGAAGCCGGTATTTCGCGCGGCAAGGGCGGATCGATGCACATGTTCAGCGTCGAGCATGGCTTTTACGGTGGCCACGGCATTGTCGGCGCGCAGGTCGCGCTCGGCACCGGGCTTGCCTTCAAACATAAATATAGCGGCGATGGCGGCGTGAACCTTGCCTATTTCGGCGACGGCGCGGTCAACCAGGGCCAGGTCTATGAAAGCTTCAACATGGCCGAGCTGTGGGACTTGCCCATCATCTACGCCATCGAGAACAACCAATATGCCATGGGCACCAGCATCAAGCGCTCGTCGTCCGAGCCCGAACTCTGGCGCCGTGGTCACAGCTTCCAGATCCCCGGCATTCAGGTCGACGGGATGGACGTGCTTGCGGTCCGCGGCGCGGCGGAAGTCGCGCTCGAATGGACGCGCGGCGGCAATGGCCCGATCATCCTCGAGCTGATGACCTATCGTTATCGCGGTCACTCCATGTCGGATCCGGCCAAATATCGCACCCGCGACGAGGTCGACAGCTTCCGCGGCGAACGCGATCCACTGGAACAGTGCAAGCAGGAATTGCTCAAGATGGGCGCGTCCGAGGACGAACTCAAAGCGATCGACAACGAGATCAAGGAACGCATTAAGGAGTCGGCGGAGTTTGCCGAAAATGCGCCCGAGCCCGAGGCGCACGAACTCTACACTGACGTCCTGGTGGAGAACTACTGATGGCCACCGAACTCAAAATGCCCGCACTGTCGCCGACCATGGAAGAAGGCACGCTCGCCAAATGGCTGGTTGCCGAGGGCGACACGGTCAATGCCGGCGACATCCTCGCCGAGATCGAGACCGATAAGGCGACGATGGAATTCGAAGCCGTCGATGAGGGCGTGCTGCTCAAGATCCTGGTCGAAGAAGGCACGGACAATGTCGCGGTCGGTACCGCCATCGCGATGATCGGCGAAGAGGGCGAAGAGGTCTCGGACGCGCCCGCGCCGACCAATGCCGCTGCCGAACCGACGAGCGACGATGGCGAGGGCAAGGATGTGGGCCGCGAGCCCGCACCGATCCCGGCTGCTGCCGACGCGCCCAAGGTCAGCCATGCCGACCCGGATCTTCCCGAAGGCACCGAGACCGTTGCCACGAGCGTACGCGAAGCGCTGCGCGATGCGATGGCCGAGGAAATGCGCCGCGACGATCGCGTCTTCGTGATGGGCGAGGAAGTCGCCGAATATCAGGGCGCCTACAAGGTTACGCAGGGCCTGCTCGAGGAATTTGGCGACAAGCGCGTCATCGACACGCCGATCACCGAATATGGCTTTGCCGGCCTCGGTTCGGGCGCGGCGATGGGCGGCCTGCGCCCGGTCATCGAATTCATGACCTTCAACTTCGCCATGCAGGCGATCGACCACATCATCAACTCGGCGGCCAAGACCAATTACATGTCAGGCGGCCAGATGCGCTGCCCGATCGTGTTCCGCGGTCCCAACGGTGCAGCAAGCCGCGTCGCCGCGCAGCACAGCCAGAATTACGGGCCGTGGTATGCGAGCGTCCCGGGTCTGATCGTCATCAGCCCCTATGACAGTGCCGATGCCAAGGGCCTGCTCAAGGCCGCCATCCGCAGCGAAGACCCCGTCGTCTTCCTCGAGAACGAGTTGCTCTACGGCCAGAATTTTGATGTGCCGGATGTCGACGATTATGTCCTGCCGATCGGCAAGGCCCGCATCATGCGCGAAGGCAGCGATGTCACCTTGGTCAGCTATTCGATCGGTGTCGGCGTCGCGCTCCAGGCCGCAGCCAAGCTGGAAGAAGACGGCATCAGCGCCGAGGTCATCGACCTGCGTACGCTGCGTCCGCTCGACACCGGCACGGTGCTCGCCAGCCTCGCCAAGACCAATCGCATGGTCTGCGTCGAGGAAGGGTGGCCCGGTTGCTCGATCTCGGCCGAACTGGCCGCAGTCGCAATGGAGCAGGGCTTCGACGATCTGGATGCGCCGGTTTTGCGCGTGACCAACGAGGATGTGCCGCTGCCTTATGCCGCCAATCTTGAGAAGATGGCGCTGATCGACGCCGAAAAGGTCGTCGAGGCCGTCAAGAAGGTCACCTATCGCTGAGGGTGCGCTGACGCCCGACCGGGCGCTGGCGCTCACCCATTTCCCGCAAGCCGTGCGGCCCGCCGTCGAGGCGGTGCTGCGCCTTGATGCGACGCTGGCCGAAGTGGTTGCCGATACGACCGAGCCGGCCGTGGGCGCGATCCGGCTTGCCTGGTGGCGGGAGGCATTGGAGCGCCTAGATACGGCACCCGCGCCTGCGGAACCGCGCCTCGCTGCGATTGCCGACCATGTCCTGCCACGCGGCGTCACTGGCGCGATGCTCAGCGAGATCGAAGACGGCTATGCCGCCTTGCTCGATCAGCAGCTCGACCCGGATCGTGTGGGGCAGGGAGGCAGCGCCCTTTTCAACGCGATCGCGACATTGCTCCGTGCCGACGACCCATATCTCGCCCCGGCAGGTGCGCTTGCCATGCTGGCGCGGGTTCGCGGCCTGACACCGGAAGAGGTGAAGCCGACGGCGCTTGCCAAGATGCGCGAGTTGAAAGGGCATCGCTTCGCGCGCGCCTTGCGCCCGCTGACCAATCTCGCGCGCCTTGCCGCGCGCGACTTCCTGCGCAACGAGCCTGAGCCCGAGGCCACGCCCGGCCGCGCTTTCGCCATGCTCAGCCATCGCTTGTCGGGCAAGGTTACGGGCGCGAATTGACCGCACCCTTCCTGAGCGGTACCACTTCACTTGCCGGATCGCGTAACAGGGGGAAGCTTCATGCTTCGCTGGATCGTCGGCATTTTCGCATTCGTGATGTTCATCGCCGGAAGCCTGATGGTTTTCGGCGTGCTGGGACGTAGTGGCGACACCGCCATGGCCGCGGCAATCCCCGATCCGCTTCCTGCCGAGGCGGCAGCGGATGCCATTCGGACCTTGCCCGTCATTCCCGAAATCGAGGAACCGCCCGCCGCCGACCCGCTGACCAAGGAGCAGAAGCGCTTCAACCGGGTCGACAAGAACAAGGACGAGCAGATCAGCCTGAGCGAACTGGTCCATCCGCGCCGCAACCGCTTCGCCAATCTCGATCTCGATCAGGACGGACAGCTGAGCTTCGAGGAATGGGCAATCACTACCATCGAAAAATTCGAGGGCGCCGATTCAGATAGCAACGGCATCCTGTCGCGCACCGAATATGCCACAACCGCGCCCAAGCCGCGCAAGCCCAAACCTGCCTGCAGCTGCTAGGCTTTATTCTGCCGCGACGGGAAGGGCATCCTCGATACCCTGGTCCGCCATCCAGTCGGCAAAGATGGGCCGGGCGCGCGCCGTATAGGCCTTGCGGCGATTGGCCTTCTTCATCTTGCCCTCGATCGGCGGCATCAGCCCGAAATTGATATTCATAGGCTGGTAGCTGTCGGCATCCGCGCCACCGGTAATGTGACCGAGCAAGGCACCGAATGCCGTCTCGATGGGCGGCGCTTCGAATGTCTCGCCCTTCACTTCGGCCGCTGCGAAACGGGCCGCCATCAGGCCGACCGCCGCGCTCTCGAGATAGCCCTCGCATCCGGTGATTTGCCCGGCAAAACGGATGTGCGGCATCGACTTCAGGCGTAGTTGCTCATCGAGCAATTCGGGCGAGCGGATGAAGCTGTTGCGATGGATCCCGCCAAGACGCGCGAACTCGGCCTTCTTCAGCCCGGGTATCATCCTGAAAATCTCGCTCTGCGCGCCATATTTGAGCTTCGTCTGGAAGCCGACCATATTCCACAGAGTCCCGAGCGCATTGTCCTGGCGCAGTTGCACGACGGCATAGGGCCAGCGCCCGGTGCGCGGATCGTCGAGACCGACGGGCTTCATCGGACCATGGCGCAGTGTGTCGACGCCGCGCTCCGCCATGACTTCGATAGGCATGCAGCCTTCGAAATAAGGCGTGTCCTTTTCCCACTCCTTGAACTCGGTCTTGTCGCCATCGATGAGCGCCTGGACGAACGCCTCATACTGCTCCTTGTCCATCGGGCAATTGAGATAGTCCTTGCCGTCTCCCTTGTCCCAGCGTGACTGGAACCAGGCTACGTCCATGTCGACACTGTCCTTGTGGATGATCGGCGCGATGGCATCGAAGAAGGCGAGCGCATCCTTTCCCGTGGCCTCGGCGATGCTGTAGGCGAGCGCGGAGCCGGTGAGGGGACCCGTCGCGACGATCGTCAGGCCGCTTTCCGGCAATGCGTCGACCCGTTCCCGTACCACCTCGATATTGGGATGGCCCGCGACCGCATCGCTGACGCTTTTCGCAAACAGGTCGCGGTCGACGGCCAGCGCGCTACCGGCCGGGACGCGATGCTCGTCCGCCTTGGCCATGATAAGCGAACCGAGGCGCCGCATCTCCTGGTGCAGCAAGCCCACCGCATTCGATTCCGCATCGTCCGAGCGGAAGCTGTTCGAACAGACCATCTCGGCCAGATTGTCGGTTTCGTGCGCCGGCGTGGTGTCGCCGCCGCCGCGCATCTCGGAAAGTCGAACCTTGAGCCCTGCCTCCGCCAGCTGCCACGCAGCCTCCGACCCGGCGAGCCCGCCACCGATGATATGAACGTCATGTGCCATGGCGGCGGGCTTTAGCCTCAAGCGTTGGCGCGGTCGAGTGCCCGCTTGCGCGCAAACATCGCACAGCACGCCCCGGTAAGCGCGAGCGAAACGGTATGCTCCCCGAAGTCGAGCAACCATCCCAGCCCGGCGGCCGAGGCGGTGCCCGCGACCAGCCACAGGCCTGGGTCCGGCAAGCCGTCATCCATGCGATCCACGCTGATGCAGGCGTGGGCGAGGACCCAGCAGGGACCGATGGCGAGAAGGAAGCCGAAGGGCACGGTCAGGACCAGGAAAGCGACAAAGCCGATCAGCTGGCCGATGTTGATGTCGACGGCGTAGGTTCCGGTCACATTGGTTGCGACCATCCAGGCTGCGAAGACCGGGCCGGCAATAGCGGAAGCTTCGATCGCTGCCGCGGTAACGTCGGAACGGCGAGGACGGGCGATGTTCATGGATTGAACCCCTTTTCCATAGTCGGAAGCGGAGCCCCGAGGGGCCCCGCCTCGATGGGCTAGGCTGCAGCCACAGGCTCGGCCTCATCCTGGCCAAGCCAGCGGTTCACCTTCCGGCCGAAATGGGCGATCGCGCTCATATTGAAGAAGTGCATCCCGCCAAGCACGATAACGGCAAGTCCGACTTTCGAGCTCAGGAAGCGGATGGCCTCGGCCATGTTTTGCGGCTCGTTTCCGATCGACAGGGTGAGGGTGATGAAGCCGATATTGACGAGGTAGAAGCCGACCACGAGCAGGTGATTGGTCGAGTGGGCCAGCTCGTCATTGTGACCGAAGCATCGCTGGAGGAAGACCACCCCGTTCTTGGACAGGGTGCGGGCGACCCAGATGGTGATCGAGATGGAGATGAGGAGGTAGAGGAGATAGGCGACTTCGACATACATGTTTCTTTCCTTCCGTTATTTCTGTCAAAACTGAAATGGGTGGGTGTGGAAAGGCCGGGCCGGGGCGGCGAGGGGCCGACGACTACTCCTTCTTGGATCCGGGGATGAACTTTGCGACGCCGGCGCCGAGCTTCATCAGCGTGACCAGCGTGGATTTGGGCAGCTTGCGCACCTGCTCGTACCAATTGCCGAGCGTGCCCATGAAATCGTGCATGCGGATGATCCGCTCGCGGATATGCTCGGGCGCCGCCTTGTCCTTCTTGAGGTCGGCGGCAAGCTCTTCGAGGAGGCGCAGGGTGGGATCGACTTCGCGCTTCTTGCGCTCGGCGGTCACCTTCATGAGGATTTCCCACAGATCGCCTTCGGCAATGAAATGGTCCCGGCGATCGCCCTCAACATGGACGCGGCGCACGATCCCGAAACTCTGCAATTCCTTCACCCCGGTCGACACGTTGGACCGTGCCAGGCCGAGCTGATCGACAATCTCTTCGGCATGGAGGGGGCGGTCGGAAAGGTAGAGCAGGGCATGGATCTGCGACTGCGAGCGATTGACGCCCCACTGTGTGCCCATTTCGCCCCAGTGGAGCACGAAGGCTTTCGCCGAAGGATGATCCATCACTCTCATGTCACCAATTTCTGTATGGACAGAAATTGGTGAAGTCAACAGACAAAAGAAAGGCCGGCGATGAAACCGGCCGATCTCTCTTGATCAATTCGCCCTGATCAGGTGAGCACTTCGGGCGGCGCTTCCTTCTGGGTCTCGCCATTGATCAGCTTTTCGATCTCCGCGAGCGGCTGGTTGGTCATTTCCTTGTCCAGCTCGAGAATGACGCGCTTCTCGGTCTCCTTGTGCAACTTGGGGCGCAGTTCGCCGAGCGCCTTGGGCGGCGCGATGATGACCAGTTGCTCGAAATCGTTCTTGAGCGCGCGGCTGTTCACCTTGTCTGCCGCGTCGTGGACCCAGCGATCTTCCTCGAGTTGGTGAAAGTCGGTCTCTTCATAGGAGGACCGCCCAGGCGAGCCCGAGGAAAAGACGCTGCCCGGTTCGTCGGTCTTGAGCTCTCGGTCGGGTGCGTCGTCGCGGCGCTCCTTGCCCTCGACATTGAGGTTCATATGCTCGCTGTCGCCCTCGTTGCGGAGGAACAGCAATTTGCGGCCGTCAGTGACGAGAACCAGTGTGTCGTTGGCGATGCCCATGGAAAAGCTCCTTCATTGATCTACTTGTCCGACCAACGAAGGAGCTTCGCCTCGCGTTCCGATTATTCGCCGTCTTCGGGCCCCGCCTTGGCGTCCGAAGCGGTATCGCCGTCGGCAGTGGGGGAGACCGTCTTGTCATCGCCCTGCAGGTCGCCTTCGACCGCTTCTTCTGCCTCGTTCTCGGCATCTTCATCCTCATCGATGCGCGCGACCGAGACGACATGCTCGTTCTTGGCGACGTTGAAGATGGTGACGCCCTGCGTATTACGCCCGGCGATACGAATGTCGGCGACCGTGGTGCGGATCATCTTGCCCTGGTTGGTGACCAGCATGAGCTGTTCGCCCTGGGTCACCGGGAAGCTCGACACGACGGCACCATTTCGATCCGAGGTCACGATATTGGTGACACCTTGGCCGCCACGACCCGTCACACGATATTCGAAGGTCGAGGTCCGCTTGCCATAGCCGTTCTCGGAGATGGTCAGCAGGAACTGCTCCTTGTCCACAAGCTCGGCATAGCGCTCCGCAGTCAGCCCTTCGGCACCTTCATTGTCGCGCCAGATGGGCGACTTGAGATAAAGCTCGCGTTCCTCGCGGGTCGACCCGGTCGAACCGAGGATCGACATGGAGATGACCTTGTCGTCGCCCAGCAGCTTGATCCCGCGCACGCCCTTGGAGGCGCGACCGGTAAATTCGCGCACTGCCGTGGCTTCGAAGCGGATGGCCTTGCCGTTGGCCGTGGCCAGCAGCACGTCATCATCCTCGGTCAGCAATTCGACACCGACGAGGCGATCGTCGGGCTTGCCGTCGGGGCCTTCGTCGAACTTCATCGCGATCTTGCCGTTTGAGGGCACGTTGGTGAACGCGTCCATCGAGTTACGTCGCACCGTGCCGCCTTCGGTGGCGAACATGATGTGCAGGCCCGACCATTCTTCCTCGTCCTGCGGGAGCGGGAGGACGGTCGTGATCTTCTCGTCTTCTGCGAGCGGCAACAGGTTCACCATCGGGCGACCCTTGGCGGTCGGCCCACCCTCGGGGAGCTTCCACACCTTCATGCGATAGACGCGGCCAAGGTTCGAAAAGAACAGCACCGGATTGTGCGTCGTCGTCACGAACAGGTTGGTGACGACATCTTCTTCCTTGGTGCTCATGCCGCTGCGGCCCTTGCCGCCGCGCTTCTGCTCGCGAAACAGGGCGAGGGGGGTGCGCTTGATGTAGCCCGTATGGGTCACCGTCACGACCATGTCCTCGACCTCGATGAGATCCTCGTCTTCGATGCCGTCCGCGGCCGGCGCCAGCTCGGACTTGCGCGGCGTTGCATATTCGGCCTCGACCTCGTCCAGTTCCTCGCGAAGCACTTCGTAGAGGCGCACGCGGTTGGAAAGGATTTCGAGCAACTCGCCGATCGTAACCGACAATTCTTTCAGCTCATCGGCGATATCGTCACGGCCGATCTGGGTCAGTCGATGCAGGCGCAATTCGAGGATGGCCTTCACCTGCGCTTCGCTGAGGCGATAGGACGCCTGGTCGGCATCGGCGACGACGCCTTCGACCAATTCGATATAGCCCCGGATTTCTTCCATGCCCCATTCGCGCGATAGCAGCTTTTCGCGTGCTTCGGCCGGGCTGGACGAGCCACGGATCATCGCCACGACTTCATCCAAATTGGTGACGGCGACGACGAGGCCGAGCAAGACGTGCGCGCGTTCGCGTGCCTTGAAAAGCTCGTATTTAGAGCGGTTTGTGATGACTTCCTCACGGAATTTCACAAACGCTTCGATCATGTCGCGCAGGTCGAGCGTCTCGGGCTTGCCATTGCGAATGGCGAGCATGTTGGCCGCGAACGAGCTTTGCGCCGGCGTATGTCGCCACAGCTGGTTCAGGACGACTTCGGGCGTCGCATCGCGCTTCAGGTCGATGACGATGCGCACGCCTTCGCGGTTGGATTCGTCGCGAATGTCGGAAACGCCTTCAATGCGCTTTTCCTTGGCCGCATCGGCGATCTTCTCGACCAGGCCCGACTTGCCGACCTGGAAGGGGATTTCGGTCAGCACGATCGCTGACTTGTCGCCCTTTCCCTCCTCGATGTGATATTTGGAGCGCAGCATCATCGAGCCGCGACCGGTCGTATACGCCGCGCGAATGCCGCTAGTGCCAAGGATTGACGCGCCGGTCGGGAAATCGGGGCCCTTCACATGCTCCATAAGCCCTTCGACGCTGATCGCCGGATCGTCGATATAGGCCTTACAGGCGGCAAGGACTTCGCCGAGGTTATGCGGCGGGATGTTGGTGGCCATGCCGACCGCGATGCCGCCGGCGCCGTTGACCAGCAGGTTGGGGAAGCGCGCGGGCAGGACCTGCGGCTCGCTCTCGCTGGCGTCATAGTTGGGCTGGAAAGCGACGGTTTCCTTGTCGATGTCGCCCAGCAGGAAGTTGGCGACCTTGGCGAGGCGCGCTTCGGTATAACGCATGGCGGCCGGCGGATCGGGGTCCATCGAGCCGAAGTTACCCTGGCCATCGATCAGCGGGACGCGCATCGACCAGTCCTGGGTCATGCGGGCCAGGGCATCATAGATCGCGCTGTCACCATGGGGGTGATATTTACCCATCACGTCACCGACGATGCGGCTCGACTTGCGATAGGGTCGCCCGGCGACATAGCCCGCTTCCTGGCAGGCATAGAGGATGCGGCGGTGCACCGGCTTCAATCCGTCGCGCACATCGGGCAGCGCGCGGCTGACGATGACGCTCATCGCATAGTCGAGATAGCTCGACTTCATCTCATCGACGATGGAGATGGGCTGGATGTCGTCGCTGGGGACGGGGAGGGTTTCTTCGGGCGTGTCGGCCAAGGCAAAATGTCCTAATTATGTAAGCATACAGATCGCCATGAGGACCGTGGCGATTCCCTATGCCAACAAACTAGCAACAAGCGCCTCAGAAGGCCAAGAATAAAGTCCTTGCCTTACGTGAGCGTAAAGCGGATTAGCCCTCGCGGATGAACATGGGGGCGTTTTCGGACGATTCCGTTTCCGAATAGACCCAGCCATCGCGGTCGAAGCCCTGCAATGCCTCGACGCTTTCGATCCGCTCTTCGCAGACCCAGCGCGCCATCGCGCCGCGGGCGACCTTGGCAGCAAAACTCTGGAACTGCAGCCCCTTGGCGGTGCGCACCCGGAAGTCGGGCTCGACGATCGTCAGCTTCTTGGGCAACTGGCCGCGCACGACGTCATAATATTCGTTGCTCGCCAAATTGAGCAGCACGTTCGACCCTTCCTCGCGCAGCTGCTTGCGCAATTCCTTGGCAACCGCATCACCCCAGTGATCGGTCAGCTTGCCATCTTCGCCCTCGGTAGGCGACCAGCTCGTCCCCATTTCGAGGCGATAGGGACGCATCCGGTCTAGTGGACGCAGCATGCCGTAGAGGCCCGACAGGATACGCACATGGTCCTGCGCATAGGCAATCGTATCGTCATCGGCGCTCGCCACATCAAAGCCGCGATAGACATCGCCGGAGAAAGTCCGAATGGCCGGGCGCGTTTCGGCATTGAAGAAGCGATTGTAGCGCTCCTCGTTCAAGTCACCCAGTTTCTCGGAAATACCCATGATCCGCTGGAGATCGTCAGAGCTCAGTTTTGCGGCAGCGCGCGCGATCTGCGCGGCCTTGCGCTCGAAACGCGGGACGCTGAGTTCTTCGGGATAGCCGCTCGTCTCGTCGAGCGATTTTGCAGGCGATAGAAGGATAATCATGACCGTCGGCTAGCGAAAAGCCGGCCCCGCGTCAAAGCCGTCCGAAAGGCGGTGCTTTCGCCAAGGAAAACGATCAATTCAATCATTGTTCAGCCGGAATTGCCTAGGAAGACTGGCGAAACGCAGTGTCGTCGGCTAAATGCGCCCACGATCGAACATTTCCCTAATTTGGAGAGCTTTATGAAATCGACCCTTACGGCCATCGCGCTTGCCCTCGCCAGCACGACCATGGTCGCCGCGCCGAGCGCTGCGATCGCGCAGGAGGAAGGCAAGCAGATCGAAGTTTCCGACAAGGCTCGTGACAGCATTTTCAAGGCGCAGGAAGCCGTCCAGGCGCAGAACTGGGCCGAAGCCCCGGCGCTGTTTGCTGCCGTCGAACCGAATATCGAGAAGCCCGACGATCGCTATTATCTCGGTTATCTCAAGCTGCAGATGGCGGAAGCCACTGGCGACACCAACACCCTCATGAGCGCGCTGAGCGACATGGAACAGTCGGGCTGGGATCCCTCGGTCAACTGGGCCAACGAGTTCGTCAACGAAGGCATCCGCCAGTATAATGACGAAAATTACGAAATGGCCCGCACGCTCTTCAATCGTGCGCTCCAGAGCGACCCCAATTATGGCGAAGCCTATCTGCGCATCGGCCTCAGCCATTACGAGGAAGACAATAGCGAACTGGCGTTCGAAAACATGTCGCGCGGTATCGCGGTCAACGAAGCTGCCGGCGCGGAAGTCCCGGAAACGTGGTACAGCAACGCCATCTCGATCGCCTATAATGAAGGCCTCGCCGGCGGTGTGCCGGTCGCCATCAAGTGGGCCCAGGCTTATCCCAGCGCCGAAGTGTGGCGCTCGGTGACGCGCTATTATCTCGAAGGTGCGCTCGAAAGCGGCGCGCTGAGCGATAACGAAGCCGTCGACGTCTATCGTCTGTCGCGCGTCGCTGGCGCGCTGGCCGGTGAATATGACTATGCGACCTACGCCGATGCGCTTATCCGCAGTGCCTACGGTATCGAGGCTCTTTCGGTGCTCGAAGAAGGTGCCGAAGTGAATGCGATCGACCCGACCAAGGTCGCCTTCTCGCAGCGCTTCGACCAGGCCCGCAAGGACGCCGCGGCCGACCGTGCGGTCATCGAGGATGATGCCGCAGCTGCGATGACCGCTGCCGATGCACTGGCCGCACGCACTGCTGCCGACAGCCTTTATGGCGCTGGCGAGTATCAGCGTGCTGCCGATCTCTATCGCGCCGCGCTGACCAAGGCGAACCCGGACACCAACCTCATCAACCTGCGTCTCGGCATGGCGCTGGTCGGCATGGGTGACTGGGCCGGTGCCAAGGCTGCCCTCGACCAGGTCGGTGGCAAGTATGACACGCTCGCCGATCTGTGGCTCGCCTACGTCGCGACCCAGAGCTAAGGCTCGCACGACATTACGTCCGAAATCGGGGCGCCGGACTTCGGTTCGGCGCCCTTTTTCGTGGCACATCGCAACCTGTTCCAAAATGGGAAGGTTAACGGATTCTTACTAGAAGCTGACGCCTTCCATACCCCACCTCCATTCTCGTCGGATTCTATGACGTGAAAGGAATGACGGACGGTGCGTTTCGACGAACGCCTGGCAACATTGCTCACCCTGCCTGTGGCGGGGCCGAGGGATCGTGCCGTGCGTTGGCGCCAGCTTGTCGAACTGGCGGCGAAGATGAGCGAAGCGGGCGTCACCGACAGCGCGCCGCTGATCGCCGCAATCGCCGTCATCCGCTCCGAACGCGACGCCATTCCCGATGAAGTGCGCAGCGCCGCCGCCCG